>NZ_RWIM01000157.1 GCF_009764645.1 Pseudomonas sp. PB106 | reverse complement strand
CTCGCGATAGCGGAGTGTCAGTTGATAAGGTTTTATCTGACACTCCGCTATCGCGAGCAGGCTCACTCCTACAGGGTTAGGCGGTGCAATCAGATCAATCCTCAAACCGGATCGGACATTTCTCCGGCCCTTCAAGCTTCCTCAACTCCTCCTCCACCTGCGGCCGCGCCCCGCGCAGCGTCAAACTGCGATGCTGGCTCAACAACCGCCGCGCCTCCTGATGCAGCATCTCCACCCCCGAATAATCGATGAAGTTGATCTGCTGCGCCTCGATTACCACCCGGTCGCCATGCATGCGTTGCAGGCGCACTTGCAGGTAGTGGCTGGCGCCGAAAAAAATCGAGCCGCCGACGCGTAAAACATCATCCTCACCATCACGCCAATGCTGCACGCGCGGTTGCGAGGTGCGCTTGAGGTAGAAGAACAGCGACGCCAGCACACCCGCATAAATCGCCGTTTGCAATTCCAGCAGCAACGTCGCCAGACACGTCAGCGCCATTACCACGAATTCGGCACGGCTGACCCGCAACAACGCCCGAATCCCGCGATGATCTACAAGGCCCCAGGCGATCAACAGAATGCTGCCCGCCATGGCGGGAATCGGAATGTGCGAAATCAGCCCCGCACCGAAAATCGCAAACAACGCCACCCAGATCGCCGAAAAAATCCCCGCCAGCGGCGAGCAGGCGCCCGCCTCGTAACTCAAGCCGGAACGGGTAAACGACCCGGCCGACAGCGAGCCGGAAAAGAACGCCCCGACAATGTTGGATAAGCCCTGCGCCCGCACTTCCTGGTTGGCATCGAGCAACTGCTGCGACCGCGCCGAAATCGAGCGCGCGATCGACAGACTGGTGACCAGCCCGAGCATGCCCACCGCCACGGCGCTCGGCAGCAGACGCAGGATCAAGTCCAGGTCCAGCGGCAACGCACTGAACGGCGGCAAACGCCCAACGAATGCGCTGACCAGATGCACATGGCCGAACATCGCCGGCCACAGCCACACCAGCAGGCTGGCCAAGACTAGGGTTATCAACAGCGTCGGCCAGCGCGGCAGCAATTGTTTCAACGCCACCCCGACGACCACCGTCGCCACACCGAGCAGCAGCGAAGGTTTATCCACAGACCGGAAGTGTTGCAGCAGATCCATCAGGCTCGCCAGCGCCGTAGCCTGCGCCGGCAGGTCCAGCCCCAGCAGGTTCGGCAACTGGCCGATGGCAATCACCACCGCCGCGCCGAGGGTGAAACCCAGCACCACCGAATGCGAGACGAAATTCACCAGCGCGCCGAAGCGCAGCAAACCGAGCAGCCACTGGAAAATCCCGGCGAGGAAGGTCAGCAGCAGGATCAGGGTGATGTAGTCCTGCGATGCCGGCACCGCTAAAGGGCTGACGCTGGCGTACAACACAATTGAAATCGCTGCGGTCGGGCCGCAGATCAAATGCCACGACGAGCCCCACAGGCAAGCGATCAACACCGGGATGATCGCAGCGTAGAGGCCGTATTCAGGTGGGAGACCGGCGATCAGCGCGTAGGCAATCGACTGAGGTAACGCGAGAATCGCACCGCTGAGGCCGACGATCAGATCCCGTCCGACGCTGGCGCGTGTCTGTCGCGGTAGCCAGGTGAGAAAGGGCAAGAGTGAGCGGCGACTGGGGAAGGCCATGGGTCCTCGCGGTTGAAATTTTCAGCTAGGGTATCAGCCCTTCATGCGGATCGTTCCCACGCTCCGCGTGGGAATGCAGCCCCGGACGCTCCGCGTCCCATTCAAAGCCGAACGCGGAGCGTCCGTTGAGACATTCCCACGCAGAGCGTGGGAACGATCATGAGCGCCCGCTAAATCAGAGCTTGGCCTTGACCGCCGCCAACGCATCCTTGCCGTCAGCCGTCTTCACCCCGTCCAGCCATTTATCCAGCACTGCCGGGTTCGCCTTGATCCACGCCTTGGCTGCCTCGGCGTTGGTGATCTTCTTGTTCACCACCTCGGCCATGATGCTGTTCTCCATCTCCTGAGTGAACGAAAGATTGGTCAGCAATTTACCTACATTCGGACAGGCCTCGGCGTAACCCTTGCGGGTCAGCGTAAACACGCTGCCGGTGTCGCCGAAGTATTTCTCGCCACCCTTGAGGTAATGCATCTTCAGTTGCACGTTCATCGGGTGCGGGGTCCAGCCGAGGAAGGTGACGAATTTCTGCTTCTTCACCGCCCGCGACACTTCGGCGAGCATCGCCTGTTCGCTGGACTCGATCAGCTTCCACTGACCCATGTCGAAATCGTTTTTCTTGATGATTTCCTGCAACGAGATATTCGCCGGCGCGCCGGAGCCGATGCCGTAGATCTTCTTGTCGAACTTGTCGGCGTATTTGTTCAGGTCGGAAAAGTTATGCACACCCGCGTCCCACGCGTAGTCGGGCACGGCGAGGGTGAACTCGGTGCCGTCGAGGTTCTTCGCCAGTTGCGTGACATCGCCGGTGGCGACGAACTTGTCGTAGAAGCCCTGCTGCGCCGGCATCCAGTTGCCGAGGAACACATCCACCTGGCCATCCTTCAAACCGCCAAAGGTGATCGGCACCGCGAGGGTGTCGACCTTGGCCTTGTAGCCCATGCCGTCCAGCAGAAACCCGGTGATGGCGTTGGTCGCGGCGATGTCGCTCCAGCCCGGGTCGGCCATTTTCACCGTGTCGCAGCTCTGCTCGGCGAATGCCGAGGCGCTGCTCAGGGCGAGCAGGCCGACCGTCACTACTGTGGATAACTTACGCATGGACTTCCCCTTAACATTATTGGTTTTGGCAGGGTTGTGGATAACGTGCTTTGCGTTCCAGATCATCGAGGTCGATGTGGTTGCGCATGTACTGCTGACTGGCGTCCACCAGCGGCTGGTGATCCCAGCTCTTCAGCTTGCCGATGGTTAACGCGTCGGCAACAAATCGGCGGCGGCGTTGGCTGGCCAGCACTTCCCGATGGATCGCCGGAATGTCCCATTTGGCCCGCGCTTCGGCGAGAAAATCGTCGAACAGCTGGCGATGTTGCGGCGATTGACTGAGTTCTTCCAGTTCGCGCGGATCGTTGCTTACATCGAAGAGTAGGCAAGGGTCGCTTTCACTGTAGATAAATTTGTAGGGGCCGCGACGGATCATCATCAACGGGCTGACGGTGCCTTCGGCCATGTATTCGCCAAACACTTCGTCATGCCCGCCCTGCCCTTGCAGATGAGCGACCAGCGAGCGGCCATCCAGCGGCAGGCCTGGCTCCAATGTGCCCCCGGCCAGTTCAACGAAGGTCGGCAACAGATCGGCAGTCGACACGGCAGCGCTGACCCGGCCGGATTCGAACTGGCCCGGCGCACTGATCAACAGCGGCACGCGGGCGGCCATCTCGTACCAGTGCATTTTGTACCAGAGACCTTTCTCGCCGAGCATGTCGCCGTGGTCACCGGAGAACACGATGATGGTGTCATCGATCAGCCCGGTTTCTTCGAGGGTTTGCAGAAGTTTGCCGACGTTGGCGTCGATATAGCTGCACGCACCGAAGTAAGCCCGCCGCGCATCGCGAATTTTATCCACAGGCAGCGGCTTGTCCCACAGGTCGTAAACCTTGAGCAGTCGCTGCGAGTGTGGATCGAGTTCGTGTTGATCCGGCGTTGTAGGCAAAGGGATATCGGCATCGTCGTACAAATCCCAGAACGCCTTGGGAATCGTGTACGGGTCGTGTGGGTGGGTCATCGACACGGTCAGGCAGAACGGCTGATCGCCATCCTCGCGGATGTGATCGAACAGATATTGCTGCGCCTTGAACACCACTTCTTCATCGAAATCGAGTTGGTTGGTGCGCACGCACGGCCCGGCCTGCAGCACTGAAGACATGTTGTGATACCAGGTCGGCCGCACGTCCGGCTCATCCCAATTTACCGCCCAGCCGTAGTCGGCGGGATAGATGTCGCTGGTCAGGCGTTCTTCATAGCCGTGCAACTGATCGGGGCCACAGAAATGCATCTTGCCCGACAGCGCAGTGCGGTAGCCGAGACGGCGCAAGTAATGGGCGTAAGTCGGCACATCGGCAGGGAAATCGGCGGCGTTATCATAGGCGCCGATCTTGCTCGGCAACTGTCCGCTGACCAGGGTAAACCGCGACGGCGCGCACAATGGGCTGTTGCAGTAAGCGGCGTCGAACACCACGCCTTGTTCGGCGAGGCGGGAAAGATTCGGCAGTTTGATCGGCGAAGGGCCGTAGAAAGGCAACATTGGCGCGGCCATCTGATCGGCCATGATGAAAAGAATATTCTTGCGCTTCATGTGATCGCGGCATTCCATAGTGAATATTTATGCGACATTGCAGCGACCGAGCATGGAGTCCATGCTGTGTCGGGTAAAGCCCGTGCCGGGCAATGACTAGGATAAGCACAGCTTATGTATGAAGCCTTGGGTGATCTGTCCCTCGACCTGTTGCGCGCCTTCGAAGCGGCGGCGCGACATCGCAGTTTTACCGCCGCGTCGGTTGAATTGGGCACCACGCAACCGGCGATCAGCCAGCAGATCAAACGGCTGGAAGAACAACTCGGCACGCGCTTGTTTGATCGCATCTACCGGGGCATCGAACTGACTGAAGTCGGTGCGATCCTGTTCGAGCAAGTTACCCTCGGTTTGCAGAATATCGACGCCGGATTGAGCGCGATCAGCGCACAGCAGCAACATGAGGTGCTGCAAGTCGCCACCGATTTCGCCTTCGCCGCCTATTGGCTGATGCCGCGTTTGCACCGCTTCCATGAGGCCAATCCCCACGTCGATGTCAGCCTTGTTACCAGCGAGCGCAATCACAACATGCTGCGTACGGATATCGATGTAGCGATCCTGTTCGGCGATGGGCGTTTCAAGCAGGGCGAGAGTCACTGGTTGTTCAGCGAAGAAGTGTTCCCGGTGTGCAGTCCGCAGTTGCTCAAGGATCGAGCAACGCCCCTGCCCGCTCCCGCATTAATGGACTTACCGCTGCTGCATCTGCGCGGGGAAAACAGCAGCAATTGGTTCGACTGGAGCGGTCTGTTCCGCGAATTGGGCATCACCACCCCGCCAGCGCCGGGGCAATTGCGTTTCGACAATTACACGCTTTTGATTCAAGCGGCGATTGGCGGCCAAGGTGTGGCGATCGGCTGGCGGCACCTTGTGGATAACTTGCTGACCCAGGGTTTGCTCTGTCGGCCGATTGCCGAAACCACGCTGTCGCGTTTGGGCTATTACGTGGTGTTGCCCCAGCGCAAACGGCGCGGGGCATTGATTCAACAGTTTGTCGATTGGTTGATGGCGGAACAGGCGAGCAGCGCCGAATCACTCAATGGACTCGCACTGCCATCGATCGCGGTTTGAGGATCAAAAGATCGCAGCCTGCGGCAGCTCCTACATTTGGAACGCGGTCTCCTGGAGGAGCTGCCGAAGGCTGCGATCTTTTACGAATCTGCAGCCGCGACAAAATTCACATGCTGCCCAACATGCAGATTCAACCGCAGCTCATCGGCAATCCCCACCGCTACCCGGTTCAATCGCTCCAGCGGTTCGGCCAGCCCCGGCTCCAGATTGCCGCCGACCTGGCTGAAATGCTCAATCGTCAGCCCCGCCACACCGTGCGGGGCATTGACCAACGTCCACTGCAGCGGACTGCTCTGCAGCGCTTCGCGAATTTCCTCGGCGGCGTGGCGTTGCAGGCGATCATCCAGGTCCGGCTCATCGAGCACGGCAAAATCGCCCACCAGAAACAGCCGCGACACATTGGCCAATTGCAGGCCGTCGACCAACGCATCGACCGCCAGCACCTGTTCAACCGGGCCGAGCACGATGGAGCGTTCGACGTGATCGCTGCTGAACGGCAACCCCGGCGCGTCCAACAGGCAAATCACTGCCGAGCTTCCCGCTACGCTTTGATTGACCCGCTCGACATCGAACAGATCACCACTTTTAGTACGCAGACCCGGACGCGGCGCGAGTGCGGTCAAATCGTCGAGGATGGCGATGACTTCATGCTGGCGGCGCAGCAACTCAGCCATCAACGCACCGCCCAGGCTGGCCATGGCACCATAGAGCACCACTTTCACCGTTGGGGTTTCGGCATTTTTCATGGCTGTTTTCCTTATTTTTGTCCTATATGGCGTGTGACGATGGAAAACGCCGAGGGTTCGAATCGATTCAGAGGGTTTCAGATGCAAGCGATCAAGGGCTACCACGCCCACGTCTATTTCGACGCCGACACCATCGATCAAGCGCGCGGCTTATGTGAACAAGCCGCGCAGTTGTTTCCACTGAAAATGGGCCGCGTCCACGAACGCCCGGTCGGCCCGCACCCGGACTGGAGCTGCCAATTGGCTTTCGGCCCGGAGCTGATCAGCGATGTGCTGCCGTGGCTGGCGCTCAATCGCCAAGGTTTGGTGGTTTTTCTTCACCCGGACACTGGTGATGATTTGCTCGACCACACCGAACACGCGATCTGGATGGGCGCGATTCGGCCGCTGAATTTGTCTGTTTTTTGATCACAGCGTTTCTTCGGCTTCGCCCGGCAAATGCTCGTCCAGATGCAGCCACGGCAACTGACTGTCCGTCCAGATATGCCGCTCGGCGGTTGCCAGCTCAGGCTGATCAAGGGTGGCGATGGTCACGTCGATACTGTCGGGGCTGAGCAACGTGATCAGTGCCAGTTGCGCGCCGCAGTTCGGGCAGAAGAACCGCGCGCAACTCTGCGACGAGTCATAACGCGACGGCGTCCCGGCCAACCATTGGAAATTCGCTGCGGGAACGGTGATCCACGTCGTGACAATCCCGCCGCTGACCTTGCGGCAAATCGAACAATGGCAATGGGCGATGTCGTGCAACGGCCCGCTGAACTGATAACGAATGTGTCCGCAATGGCAGCCGCCGCGGTGCAATTGGCGCATGGCTGAAGTCCTCCCGCCCGTATTCATTGACTCGAATTCGCATCCGACGGTCGGTTGACCGTTCATTCAAAGCTTTCTACAGCGAAAGGTAGCTGAAAGCTTCCCCGATTAGGATCGCCTCACTTCCGGCAACAGACCGGTCGGCCAATGCGTGTGATGCCTCGCACGAACGGCCCAATTAACAACAACAATGGTGATTCTTATGTCCTCTGTAGCCCGCCTTCTCGCTCTGACTCCGCCCGTACGCCTCGTGCTTCCCGTTCTGCGCTGATCCCGCCCGATCCGCTCACTCAACTAGCCGCGCTACGCCTGGAGTATTCCCATGCTGACTTTCCTTGGCTTCGCCATGGTCATCACGTTCATGTTCCTGATCATGACCAAGCGCCTGTCCGCGCTGATCGCTCTGATCATCATCCCGATCGTCTTCGCCCTGTTCGGCGGTTTCGCGCCGAAGATCGGCCCGATGATGCTCGAAGGCATCACCAAGCTTGCGCCGACCGGCGTGATGCTGATGTTTGCCATTCTCTACTTCGCGTTGATGATCGACTCCGGCCTGTTCGACCCGGCCGTGCGCAAGATCCTCAAACTGGTCAAGGGTGACCCGCTGAAGGTGTCGGTCGGCACCGCCGTCCTGGCGCTGGTGGTTTCCCTCGATGGTGACGGCGCGACCACTTACATGATCTGCGTGGCCGCCATGCTGCCGCTGTACAGCCGCATCGGCATGAGCCCGCGGATCATGGCCGGCCTGATCATCCTCGCCGGCGGCGTGATGAACATGACCCCGTGGGGCGGCCCGACCGCCCGTGCGGCGAGTGCGCTGCATGTCGATCCGTCGGACATTTTCGTGCCGATGATCCCGGCGATGGCTGCCGGCGTGGTGGCGATCCTGCTGATTGCCTACTTCTACGGTAAACGTGAGCGTGCGCGTCTCGGTGAACTGCATCTTGCCGGTGACGAGATCGACCACAGCGAAATCAGCGTCTCGCAATTCCCGGATGCGCGTCGTCCGAAGTTGATCTGGTTCAACGGCGCGTTGACCTTCGGCCTGATGTGCACCCTGATCGCCGGCCTGCTGCCGCTGCCGGTGCTGTTCATGGTGGCGTTCAGTATCGCCATGATCGTCAACTACCCTTGCCTGCAGATGCAGAAGGATCGCGTCGCGGCTCACGCCGGTAGCGTGCTGGCAGTGGTCGGACTGATCTTTGCCGCCGGTATCTTCACCGGTATCCTGTCGGGCACCGGCATGGTCGATGCGATGTCGAAAAGCCTGTTGGCGGTGATTCCGGATTTCCTCGGCCCGTACCTGGCGGTGATCACGGCGCTGGTGAGCATGCCGTTCACCTTCTTCATGTCCAACGACGCGTTCTACTATGGCGTGTTGCCGGTGTTGGCCGAAGCCGCCAGCCACTATGGGATCACCGCAGTGGAAATGGCCCGTGCCTCGATCGTCGGTCAGCCCGTCCACTTGCTGAGCCCGTTGGTGCCGTCGACCTATCTGTTGGTGGCGCTGGCCGGTATTGATTTCGGTGACCACCAGCGTTTCACCCTGAAATGGGCGATCCTGGTGTGCATCTGCATCCTGATTGCTGCACTGCTGTTGGGGACTTTCCCGGTGTTCAGCACTCTATAAGCCCAAGACTCACCGTTTCGGGTCCTGGCTTCGCGGTTTGAAGCCCGGACCTTTTTCGGTTTAACAATTGCTCAAAGGAATACACATGGAATGGCTGACCAACCCCGAAATCTGGGTTGCCTTCTTCACCCTGACCGCCCTGGAAATCGTCCTCGGCATCGATAACATCATCATGATTTCGATCCTCGTCAGCCGCATGCCTAAACACATGCAGCAGCGCACCCGGATCTTCGGTCTTGGCCTGGCCATGATCACCCGCATCCTGTTGCTGCTGTCGATCACCTGGGTCATGCGCCTCACCGCCGACCTGTTCGAAGTGTTCGGCCAGGGCATTTCCGGTCGCGACCTGATCCTGTTCTTCGGTGGCCTGTTCCTGCTGTGGAAGAGCTCGCAAGAGATGTACCACGCGCTCGAAGGCGAAGACGAAAGCGACGACACCCCCGGCGGCAAGGGCGGCAACTTCCTCTACACGATTATCCAGATTGCGATCATCGACATCGTGTTCTCGCTGGATTCGGTGATCACCGCAGTGGGCATGGTTTCCCACGTGCCGGTGATGGTCGCGGCGATTGTCGTGGCGGTGCTGGTGATGATGCTGGCCTCGGGCAAGATCAGCGAATTCATCGACAAGCACCCGTCGCTGAAAATGCTCGCGCTGTCGTTCCTGCTGGTGGTCGGTACGGTGCTGATTGCCGAGTCGTTCGACGTGCATGTGCCGAAAGGCTACGTCTACTTCGCCATGGCGTTCTCGCTGGCGGTTGAGGCGATCAACATCAAACTGCGCGGCGCGATGGCCCGCAAGAAGAAACAGCAAGACCCGGTGAAACTGCGCAAGGACGTACCGGGCCAATAATCCGGTAGTCCAGCAGCAATACAAAACCTGTGGGAGCTGGCTTGCCAGCGATAGCGTCGGGTCAGCGACATGAATGTTTGCTGACCGGACGCCATCGCTGGCAAGCCAGGCTCCCACAGGTTTTTGTGTTTATGCAGGAGGCACAAGGTTGTCGAGGACGCGATTCACCGCCAACTCCCCCAACATGATCACCTGCGCAATCCCCAGCAACGAACTGCGCTGCGGCCCGTCGATAAACCCCGCCAGATCACTGGCCATGATGCCCGCCGACGCCAGTGATTCGCAGGCGTGCACCAACAGGGTTTCGTTATCCACGGCGGGATCGATGAGGAAGATGTTGCTGGGCCTGCGCGTTGCGGCGGGGTCTTGTTTGAGGCCGGGACAGAGGTAGAAATCGAGGGCGCGGTCGGCGGCTTCTTTCATGCGTTGGGCTTCGAGGGCGGGGTCGTGCGGTGCTGGATCGGTGTCCGGGGGATCTGGTGTGATTTTTGTCATATTCAGCTGCTCCATAAATGAAGCCGCGGCCGTTCTCTACTAAAAGAAGGGAGGCGGCTGTACGCAGGTTAGTAGACCGGGGAGCTAGCGTTTCCGGCGCACCCGAAGGTGCCCTGCGGACAACCGCCATCAAGTGCAGGCATCAAACCTGACTGAACGGTGCTTGCGCACACACTAGCGACCCGGGCTACTAATCCCGACCACTGATAAGCAGTGGCCAGCCAACGATAGAACCCCGCCCCAAAGCGCACAAGCCGGCGGATTCTGGCGTAGCCGTAGGCAACGGCGCAAGGTTTTGTAGCCTTTCGGACGTAACACCGCATGTGCTTAAACACCCCGCAAAATCCGCGTTTAACACCCTCCAAGACATCACCACAAATCCTGTGAGAGCTGGCTTGCCAGCGATAACGGAATAACAGCCAACATCAATGTCGGCAGTGCCGCCGTCATCGCTGGCAAGCCAGCTCCCACAGGGATTTGTGGTGATTGTGGAAGGGCGTGGATGAAGTGCTTTTCATGACACTTTTGTTTCAATCCACTCTTTAGCTGTGCAATGCTGGCGCCCAGTCCGTTAGCCAACTACAGCTTAAGTATCAAAAACGTAGAAACCGCGCGGTACCGTCAACTTGCTCCTCTGGGGCGCTGCTCATACAGGGGGTTTGCATGCTCACCCTGCTCAATCTGCTTTCCGCCGTGGCCTTGCTGATCTGGGGCACGCACATCGTTCGAACCGGCATCCTGCGGGTGTACGGCACCAATCTGCGCCATGTGATCGGCCAGAACATGTCCAAGCGCTGGCTCGCGTTCGTTGCCGGCATCGTCGTGACCGCGATGGTGCAGAGCAGCAACGCTACAGCCATGCTCGTCACTTCCTTCGTCGGCCAGGGCTTGATGGCGCTGACCCCGGCGCTGGCGACCATGCTCGGCGCTGACGTCGGTACCGCGCTGATGGCGCGGGTGCTGACGTTCGACTTGTCGTGGCTGTCGCCGCTGCTGATCTTTCTCGGGGTGATTTTCTTTCTGTCGCGCAAACAGACGCGGCTCGGGCAGATGGGCCGGGTGTCGATCGGGCTCGGGCTGATCATTCTCGCGCTGCAATTGATTGTCGAGGCCGCCGCACCGATCACCCACGCCCAAGGGGTGAAGGTGATTTTCGCCTCGCTGACCGGCGACATCCTCCTCGACGCCTTGGTCGGCGCGTTGTTCGCGATGATTTCCTATTCCAGCCTCGCCGCCGTGCTGCTCACCGCGACCCTCGCTGGCGCCAGCGTGATCAGCCTGCCGGTGGCGATCGGTCTGGTGATCGGCGCCAACATCGGCAGCGGCATTCTTGCGTTTATGAGCACCAGCATGCAGAACGCCGCTGGCCGGCAAGTGGCGCTGGGCAGTCTGTTGTACAAACTGATCGGCCTGCTGCTGATCATCCCGGTGCTCGACCCGCTGGTGCACTGGATCGACAGCCTCGATTTCAGTCCGCAGGAAATGGTCATCGGCTTCCACCTGCTCTACAACACCGCGCGTTGCCTGATTCTGCTGCCAAGCGTTGGGCCGATGGCGCGGCTGTGTGCGTGGCTGCTGCCGGAGCGCCCGGAGGTCAATGGCACGGCGAAACCACGGCATCTCGACGCTACTGCGCTGGTCACTCCGAGTCTGGCACTGGCCAACGCCGCGCGGGAAACCCTGCGCATGGGCGATCTGCTGGAGAACATGCTCGACGCCACCCTCGATGTGTTGCGCGGCAAGCAGACCGCCATCACCCAGGAAATGCGCCGGCTGACCGACGACGTTGAATCGCTGTACAGCGCGATCAAGCTGTACCTGGCGCAGATGCCCCGCGAGGATCTCGGCGAGCAGGACAGTCGACGCTGGGCCGAGATCATCGAATTGGCGATCAATCTGAAACTGGCCGCCGACCTGATCGAACGCATGCTGCGCAAGATCCAGCAGCAAAAGACTTCGCAGCGCCGCTCGTTTTCCGAGGAAGGTCTGGAGGATTTGGCCGGGTTGCAGCAGCAGTTGATCGCTAACCTGCGTTTGGGCCTGTCGGTATTTCTCAGTGGCGACCGGGAAAGCGCTCGCCAGTTGCTGCGTGAGAAACGCCGTTTCCGCGCACAGGAACGCCGTTTGGCTCATGCCCATGTCAGCCGTTTGCAACGCAAGATCGTGCAGAGTATCGAGACCAGTTCGCTGCATCTTGAGTTGATTGCTGACATGAAACGCTTGAATTCGCTGTTTTGCGGCAGTGCCTATGTGGTGCTGGAAACGGCGGACACCGGGGCGCTGCCGGCGGATGATATTGCCGACATCACGCATTCGCCTTGAACGTCTGGGGCTGGGGTCAGTCAGTAACACAGAGTTCAGTCTCAAGGTCCTCATCGCTGGCAAGCCAGCTCCCACAGGGTTCTGTGAGCGCCGAAAATCCTTGTGGGAGCTGGCTTGCCAGCGATGGGGCCCTGACTGACGACACGGATCTCCAAATCAGCCGTATGGAAGCCTGTTATGCGTTGCCTGTTGTTCGCCTGTCTGTTGCTCGGTTCCCTGCCCGCCTTTGCCCTGGATCGCTTTCAGGTCGAAGGCTATGCGCTGCCCAACGGTTTGCAGTTGCTGCTCAAACCCGGCACCGAGCGTGGGCATGTGGCGATCCGTTTGGTGGTCGGCGTGGGGCTCGATGACTTCGATTGCGATGACAAAGAGCTGCCGCACCTGCTCGAACATCTGCTGTTCAGCGGCATCGACGCCACTGGCGAAGGTGGTTTAGAGGAGCGCATGCAGGCGCTGGGCGGCGACTGGAATGCCTTCACCAGCAATGCCGATACCACATTTGTTATCGAAGCCCCGGCGAAAAACCAGCGCAAGGTCCTCGACCTGCTCCTCGACCTGCTCACGCAAACGCGCATCGACGACAACGCCATCAATGCTGCCAAACGCGTGGTCGAGCGCGAGGACGGCGGCCATTACACACGTCTGCAGCGCTTTCTTGACCGCCAGGATCTCGGCCATACCGCGAGCAATCAGCTCGCCGTCGAGCTGGGTCTGAAATGCCCGCAACGCGCCGAGGTCGGCCATTTGACCCAGGAACAACTGGAGAAGGTGCGCAAGGCTTGGTACGCGCCGAACAACATGACCCTGATCGTCGTCGGTGAACTCGACAAACTGCTGCCGGCCTATCTGGAACGCACCTGGGGCGCGCTCGAAGCGGTCGACCCGAGCGAGCATCGGCCGCTGCCGGACATCCGCACCAGTGCCGCCCATGAGCGCACCCTCACCCGTGGTTTCATCGGCGACAGCGCCAAGCTGCACTGGCTGGTGCCGGAGCCGGTGATCGACGATCAATACGACCAGACCTTCGACATCCTCAAGGATTACCTCGACTGGGCGCTGTATCGGCAGATCCGCCTCAACCACGGGTTGTCCTACGGGCCGTGGGCCGAGCGCGAAGTGTTTGGTGGCGTCGGCTTCATGAGCCTGAACGCCGATCTGGATCGTGATGACGTCGACGAAGCCATTCAGGTGCTGGAAGACCTGAAGGCCGATCTACTGAAAAACGGCCTCGATCCGTCCACGTTTGCCCGGATCAAACAAGCTTCCATCGCCCATCAGGCGTGGGCGGTGCAGGGTAATAGCGCCATGGCGGATTATTACTGGAGCGCGCTCGGCGACTACGAGGACGGCCGCTTCGCCAACCCGGCGCGGGAGCTGCAAGGCGTGACGCTGGAAGCGGCGAACAAGGCCATGCGTGAGTTGCTGTTGCAGCCGGGGTATTTGCGCATTGAAAAGCCGTTGATCAGTGATGATCAGGTGTTGTGGTTGAGTGCGGGTGGTTTGGGCTTACTGCTGCTCATCCTGATCGGCTGGCGTTTGCATCGTAAGCGGGGTTGAAGATCAAAAGATCGCAGCCTTCGGCAGCTCCTACAGGAGGTTGCATTCCAAATGTAGGAGCTGCCGAAGGCTGCGATCTTTTGAGGCCCTGAAATACACCGAATAAGTGACCGGCAGCCTCGCCACATCGCCTGGCGGGCGCTACTCTGTCGAGGATTTTTCCTACAGCGTTGTGAACCCCGACATGCCGAAAATACAGCTCCTGATCCAGCGCATTCTCGAACTGATGAAGCGCTATCCCGGGGTCATTGCGCTCGGCGGTTTTATTTCCGGGGTCGGCAGTTTCATCATGGTCGACCGTCAGCAAGGGCTGGCGAGCTGGATCACCGTGATCATGCTGCTCAGCTGGATCTGGCTGATGCTGGAAAACACCCTCACCGGCCTCTTCACCCGCGTGTTCAAACGCGAAATCCCGCAGCCGCTGCTGCGTTACGCGACGCAGATGATCCATCAGGAAAGCCTGTTTTTCGTCCTGCCGTTCTTCTTCATCACCACGACGTGGAACAGCGGCCAGTTGTTCTTCACCGGCCTGCTCAGCGTCGCGGCACTGATCTCCATCGTCGATCCGCTTTATTACAAATGGCTGGCGCCCCGGCGCTGGGCGTTTCTGGCGTTGCACACCCTGACCTTGTTCGCCGCGCTGCTCACCGCATTGCCGGTGATCATGCACCTGACCACCTCGCAGAGCTTCAAATGGGCGCTGGGCATTGCCGTGCTGTTGTCGTTCCCGAGTCTGGCCTCGATCTTCCCGATCCGCACGGTGCGCAACGCCTTGGCGATCCTGTGCATCACCGTCGGCATTGGTGGCGTCGGCTGGGCGCTGCGTTCGTGGGTGCCGCCGGCAACGTTGTGGATGACCGACGTGGCGATCAGTACGCAAATGCAGGATCGCACCCCCGGCGCCAGTCTCGACGAAGTCAGCGCCGAGCAGATCCGCAACGGCGGGCTCTACGCCTACACCGCGATCAACGCGCCGCGTGGGCTCGATGAGCGGATTTATCACGTCTGGCAGTTCAACGGCAAAGAGGTCGACCGCATTCCGCTCGACATCCACGGCGGGCGCAAGGAAGGCTACCGCGCGTGGACGCACAAACAGAACTTCCCCGGTAACCCGGCGGGTAAATGGCAAGTGCGGGTGCTGACCGAGGATGGCCAGGTGATCGGCGTGCTGCGCTTCGAAATCACGGACAGCACAGCGATCAAAGAAAAGTAATCCGGTTCGTGCTATTACGTTAGTTCGCATAAAGGCCGAACAAGCACGGAGCTTATGACCAGCAGCTCGATCAGCGGCAATGCCCAACTGGACACGTCGATCAGCCCTGCCCGCTTGCGGGTCACCGGGGACTGGACGCTTGCCCATTACGCCGAGCTCAAGACCCTGAGCGAAAAGCTTCGCGGCCAGTACGACACCAATACTCAAATTGACCTCAACAGCCTCGGCGCCCTCGACACTGCTGGCGCGTCGTTGCTGGTCGAACTGCTCGGCTCCGAGCGCCTCGGCAAATCCGCCGAACACCCCGATTGCACCTTGACCTCCGCCGACCGTGCGCTGCTGCAAACCGTGTACTGCTCGATGAGCGATTTCTGCGTGCCGATCAAGGAACCGGAAATCAGCGTCAGCGTGCAGTTGCTCACGCGCATCGGCCGCGCCGTCGACACCGTTTGGCAAGACACCCTGCAGTTGCTCGGTTTCGTCGGCCTGATTCTGGAAACCATCGCTCGCAACCTGTTCCGGCCCAAGCGCTGGCGCATCACGCCGATGATCGCGCACATCGAACAGACCGGCCTCGACGCCGCGCCAATTGTGGCGCTGCTGACCTTTCTGGTCGGCGCGGTGGTGGCGTTTCTTGGCGCGACGGTGCTGGCCAGTTTTGGCGCGACGATTTTTACCGTGGACCTGGTGGGCTTCTCGTTCCTGCGCGAGTTCGGCGTGCTGCTCACGGCGATCTTGATGGCTGGGCGCACCGCCAGTGCTTTCACTGCGCAGATCGGCTCTATGAAGGCCAACGAAGAAATCGACGCGATCCGCACCCTCGGCCTCGACCCGATGGAGTTGCTGGTGGTGCCGCGTGTGCTGGCGATGCTGGTGGCGCTGCCGATGCTGACGTTTCTGGCGATGCTCTGCGGGATCATTGGTGGCGGCGTGGTCTGCGCAGTGTCGCTGGATATCTCGCCGGCGATGTTCCTGACGTTGTTGCAGTCGGACATCGGTGTTCAGCACTTTCTGGTCGGCTTGGTGAAGGCGCCGATCTTCGCCTTCATCATCGCCGCGATTGGTTGCCTGGAAGGCTTCAAGGTCAGCGGCAGCGCCGAGTCGGTCGGCGCCCACACGACGTCCGCCGTGGTCCAATCGATTTTCGTGGTGATCGTGCTCGACGCGGTGGCCGCACTGTTCTTCATGGAGATGGGCTGGTGAGTCGTCTACCCCGCGCGCCCTCGGAGGCGGTGATCGAAGTCCGAGGCTTGTGCAATCGCTTCGGCAGCCAAAGCGTGCACGAGAGCCTCGATCTGGATTTGTACAAAGGCGAAATCCTCGCCGTGGTCGGCGGTTCCGGCAGCGGCAAATCGGTGCTGCTGCGCAGCATTGTCGGTTTGCGCCGGCCCAGCGAAGGCATGGTTAAAGTCTTCGGCAAGAACCTGCCGAGCCTCTCCGAGCATGAGCGCTCGCTGGTCGAACGACGTTTCGGCGTACTGTTCCAGAAAGGCGCGCTGTTTTCCTCGCTGACGGTCACCGAGAACGTCGCCCTGCCCCTCATTGAACACGCCGGCCTGAGCCGCAACGATGCCGAGCACCTGGCTGCGGTGAAGCTGGCGCTGGCCGGGCTGCCGCTGTCGGCGGCAGACAAATACCCGGCGTCGCTGTCCGGCGGCATGATCAAGCGCGCCGCGCTGGCGCGGGCGTTGGCGCTGGATCCGGACATCCTGTTTCTCGACGAACCCACCGCCGGCCTCGATCCGATTGGCGCGGCGCAGTTCGATCAACTGATCCTGACCCTGCGCGATGCCCTCGGCCTCAGCGTGTTTCTGGTGACCCACGACCTCGACACGCTCTACACGATCACCGACCGCGTGGCGGTGCTGGCGCAGAAGAAGGTGCTGGTCGCCGGCCCTATCGACGTCGTTTCGGAAACCGACGACGCGTGGATTCACGAATATTTCCACGGCCCGCGCGGCCGCTCGGCGCTGGACGCCGCCAAATTGCTCAACGAGGTCTGACATGGAAACCCGAGCGCATCATGTATTGATCGGCCTGTTCACCGTGATTGTGGTGGCAGGCGCCCTGCTCTTCGGTCTGTTTCTGGCCAAGTCCAGCGTCGACACCGAGTTCAAGGACTACGAAGTCGTCTTCAACGAGGCCGTCAGCGGTCTGTCCAAGGGCAGTTCGGTGCAATACAGCGGGATCAAGGTCGGCGACGTGATCAGCCTGCGCCTCGACCCGCTGGACCCACGCCGGGTGCTGGCGCGGATTCGTCTGGCCGGTGACACCCCGGTCAAGGAAGACACCCAGGCGAAACTGGCGCTGGCCGGGATTACCGGCACGTCGATCATCCAGCTCAGCGGTGGCACGCCGCAGAGCGCGAAGCTGCGCGGGCATGACGGTAATCTGCCGTTGATCGTGGCGTCGCCCTCGCCCATTTCGCGTTTGCTCAATGACAGCAATGATTTGATGACCGGCATCACCGCGCTGTTGCAGAACGCCAATCAGATGTTCTCCGCTGAAAACGTCGAGCGCGTGAGCAAGACCCTCGCGCATCTGGAGCAAACCACCGGGACCATCAACGATCAGCGCGGCGACATCAAGCAGGCGATGCAGCAACTGGCGACCGTCGGCAAACAGGCTGGCAGCATGCTCGAACAGACCTCGCTGCTGATGCGCAACGCCAACGGCTTGATCAACGATCAAGGCAAACAAGCGCTGGGCAGCGCCGAGCAGGCGATGAAGTCGCTGGAGCAAAGCACGACGACGATCAGCACCCTGCTCAACAAAAACGAAAACGCCCTCGACAATGGCATGCAGGGCCTCAACGGCCTGGCCCCGGCGATCCGCGAACTGCGTGAAACGCTGACCTCGCTGCGCGCCATCTCGCAACGGCTTGAGGCCAACCCCAGCGGCTATCTGCTGGGCCGCGACAAGAACAAGGAATTCACGCCATGAAGCTGACTCGCCTCGCCCTCCTCGCAGGCTTCACGCTGATCAGCGCCTGCTCGATTCTGCCCAAGTCCGAGCCGTCGGACGTGTACCGCTTGCCTGCCGCACAGGCGCCCGCCTCGGCCAGTTCGGCGACTCAATCGTGGTCGCTGCGCTTGAACAAGTTACAGGCCAGCGAAGCGTTGAACCGGCCGACGATTGCGGTAATTCCGCAGGGTGACGTGATCAGCAGCTACAAGGGTTCGCGCTGGAGCGATCCGGCACCGGTGCTGGTGCGTAATCGTTTGTTGGACGGCTTTCAGCGCGATGGCCGGGTGACGTTGCTCAGCACCGATGACAGCAACTTTGCGGCGGATCTGGAGTTGGGCGGGAGTTTGCAGGCGTTTCAGACCGAGTATCAGGGCACGCAGGCCAGCGTCGTGGTGCGGGTCGATGCGTTGCTGGTGCGCGGTTATGACCAGCGGATTCTCGCCAGTCGGCGCTTTGAAGAGCGTCAGTCGCTGAATGATGTGCAGGTGCCAGCGGTGGTGACCGGGTTTGGTCAGGCCAGTGATCGGCTGACCGCGAAAGTCGTCGCGTGGGCCGTCGACCAAGGCCAGAAACTGGCCCCGCCGAAACCTTAAGCCCAACACAGTCCCTGTGGGAGCTGGCTTGCCAGCGATAGCGGCGTGTCAGGCAACGTCAATGTTGGCAGTACCGCCGCCATCGCTGGCAAGCCAGCTCCCACAGGGTTTTCTATCAGCCAAAGAACCAGTAGCAGACGAAGATTGCGCCAACGACCCCGGCAAACTCCGCCAACAACGCACACCCCACCGCATGCCGCGCCCGCTGGATCCCCACCGCGCCGAAATACACCGCCAGCACATAGAACGTCGTTTCGGTACTGCCCTGCACGGTCGCCGCGACCAGTGCCGGGAAGCTGTCGACGCCCGAAGTCTGCATCGTTTCGATCAACATCGCCCGCGCCGCACTGCCGGAGAACGGTTTGACCATCGCCGTCGGCAGCGCATCGACAAATCGCGTGTCCCAACCGGCCCACTCGACAAGATGGCGAATGCCGTCCAGGCCAAAGTCCAGTGCCCCGGACGCACGCAACACGCCCACCGCGCAGAGCATCGCCACCAGATACGGCAGCAGATTTTTCGCGACGTCGAAGCCCTCTTTGGCGCCTTCAACGAACGCTTCGTAAACCTGCACTTTCCTCAACGCACCGATGATCAGAAACAGCATGATCAACCCGAACAGCGTGAGATTGCCGAGGATCGACGACAATCCCGCCAAAGCCGTTGCCGAAAGGGTGCCCAGCAGCGCCATGAAGCCACCGAGGAGCAACGCGCCGGGAATCAGATAGGCCAACACCACCGGGTCCCAGATTCGCAAGCGTTGCATGAACGCCACCGAGAGGAAGCCAACGATCGTTGAGCAACTGGTCGCCAGCAGAATTGGCAGGAACACCAGCGTCGGATCCGGCGCGCCTTGCTGGGCGCGGTACATGAAGATCGTCACCGGCAGCAGGGTCAGCGAGGAGGCGTTGAGCACCAGGAAGAGGATTTGCGCGTTACTGGCCACGGTGGCGCTGGGATTGAGCTCCTGCAGGGCCTTCATGGCTTTCAGGCCGATGGGCGTGGCGGCGTTGTCGAGGCCCAGACCGTTGGCGGCGAAGTTCAGGGTGATCAGGCCAAGGGCAGGGTGACCGGCCGGGACTTCGGGCATCAGCCGCAGGAACAGCGGACCGAGGACTTTCGCCAGCCATTCGACGATCCCAGCCTTCTCGGCAATCCGCAGAAAGCCCAGCCACAAGGTGAGGGTACCGAACAGCAGCACCATGACTTCGACCGAGAGCTTGGCCATGGCGAAAATGCTTTCCACCATCGCCGCAAAGATCCCGGCGTTGCCGCCGATCAGCCACTGCGCCAGCGCCGACACGGCTGCGACGATAAAGAAGCCAAGCCACAGGCCATTAAGCATCAGTCAAATCCCCCGAAGAATGCCGCGAATGATAGCGGGGTCACCAGAAACGACAAACCCCGGATTTCTCCGGGGTTTGTATGTACCTGCCGCCAACCCATTCCCGGGTTGACCTCAATCTACTGTAGGAGCTGCCGAAGGCTGCGATCTGTTGATCTTGCCTTTAAAAAACAGAATCAAAAGATCGCAGCCTGCGGCAGCTCCTACAGGGATTTGTGTCAGTTCTTGGAGATTTCGCCCGCTGGCAGTTTTTCCTTGCTGCGCCAGTGCGGCAGGGAGTTCCAGTAGCGCTCGCCCTTGGCGTCGTCGTACATGCCTTCCCAGCGCGAGATAACCAGTACGGCCAGCGCGTTACCGATCACGTTCAGTGCGGTACGGGCCATGTCCATGACGCGGTCGACACCGGCGATGAACGCCAGACCTTCCAGCGGAATACCGACGCTGCCCAGCGTGGCCAGCAGCACCACGAACGACACGCCCGGTACACCGGCGATGCCTTTGGAGGTGACCATCAGGGTCAGCACCAGCAGCAGTTGCTGGCTGATCGACAGGTCGATGCCGTACAGCTGGGCAATGAAGATTGCCGCGATCGACTGATACAGGGTCGAACCGTCGAGGTTGAACGAGTAACCGGTCGGCACCACGAAGCTGCAGATAGCTTTCGGTGCGCCGTATTCTTCCATCTTCTCGATCACACGTGGCAGCACGGTTTCCGAAGAGGCGGTGGAGTAGGCCAGGACCAGCTCATCCTTGAAGATGCGCATCAGCTTGAACACCGAGAAACCGAACATCTTGGCGATCAGGCCCAGCACCACAAAGGCGAAGAAGGCGATGGCGAAGTAAACCAGGATCACCAGTTTGGCCAGCGGCAGCAGGGAAGCGAAGCCGAAGTTGGCCACGGTCACCGCGATCAGTGCGAATACGCCGATTGGGGCGTAGTTCATGATCATGTGGGTGACTTTGAACATGCTTTCCGAGACGCCCTGGAACATCTTCACCAGCGGCTCGCGCAGGTCCGACTGCAGGCTCGACAGACCGAGACCGAACAGCACGGAGAAGAAGATGATCGGCAGCATTTCGCCGCGAGCCATGGCCGCGAAGATGTTCGACGGGATCAGGTTGAGGATGGTCTCGATGAACGCGTGTTCATGCTGTACTTCGGCAGCGGTCGCCTGGTACTTGGAGATGTCCACCGTGCCCAGGGTGCTCATGTCGATGCCGGAACCCGGATGGACCAGGTTGGCCAGCAGCAGGCCGACGACGATGGCGATGGTGGTGACGATCTCGAAATAGATGATCGTCTTCAGGCCGATACGCCCCAGCTTCTTGGCGTCGCCCACGCCGGCAATGCCGACAATCAGGGAAGAGATGACGATCGGGATCACGATCATCTTGATCAGACGGATAAAGATATCGCCTGCCGGTTGCAGGACGTTGCTGATCCACCAGGCTTTTTCGGCACTGAAGTGGTTGAGCAACGCACCGATTGCAATACCCAGAACCAGACCGATGAGGATCTGCCAGGCGAGGCTAATTTTTGCCTTCTTCATTATCTTTACCCTTACTTGCGTTTGACTCAGGCACATGCAGGAACTGGAACGCTCATTAGCGGAAAAGTCTGTGCATCTGCCTCCGTATAAGGTGCCCCGAAGCGCGTATTTACGGCTCTCCAGCAGGCGAAAAAAGGCGCAACTATTCCGATGCAAGGTTGCGGCGTCTAATGCCGTAAACGCCTACCCTATGCCGAATCGGCATGAGCTTTTTTAAATGAAACTGGCGTCCCAACCGGTTCGATTGCGACATTTCAGCCGGCATAAGTGCCGTGAACCGGCCATTTCCGCGTAGGTTGGTTATTTTCTAAACGAGAAAATTCGACAAAAATTTGAGGAAAAAGCCTACGGAGGAAGACTAGAAGTCCTCTTGCTCAACAGGTTTCTTTCTCGATATACGGTCGCCAGGAAACACCGCGAAATGTTTTCGCGCGCAGTGTCAGCGATAAAAAGGATGAGCTGGACGCTCTGGATCAATGTTTTCTTCGATTCAAAGCTCAGCGCAAGTCCGTCGAACCACTGAGGGCCGGCGAACCTGCGACGCAGCTTTTACCCTGACCCGGCCCTTGCGCAGGCACTCCCTGTACCCGTAGGTCACTCCGACCCTGTAACAGTCAGAACGTCCCGGCCCCTTGGTCATGCGCCTGCCTTCCTCAGGTGGGCGCAATGGAAAGCAGCAGGGCTGCTGCCTTCGTGTTCAGATCAGTACCACTTTGGATCTTTCTTCAGGGTTTCCATCAGAAGATCCTGCATGCCCTGGTCGGGTTTGCCGAGGAAGCGGTAGGTGGCATGTCGCGTTGGCGACTTGTCGGCCGGCAGTCCTTCGGGCACATCGACGAGCATGGCGTATGCATCTTTCTTGTCGAAACTGAAGGCGACGATCAGGCGGTGGTTCAGGCACTTGTCTGCCGATTCGCAGAGCGGGCCTACCAGATATTGATCGCCGTCTTCAGTTACGGCATTCATTTGCTGGTCAGGCGTGCCGGACAGATTCATCACCCATTCCGGCAGGCGCTCTTCCTTCTTCACCACGCCTTCCCACGTTTCCCGATACTGCGGGTCTGAACTCAACAGTTCGTTGACCCGCGCCTGGCCATCGTTGGCCGCCATTGCCATGGCACTACCGCCCAGTAGCAGGGCGGCTGCCAATGTCTTCAAGACAGTCATCGTTAACCTCGGCCGCGACGGCCAAAGAAGAAGGAAGCGATGAACATCACCAGGAACACGACAAAGAGAATCTTGGCGATACCCGTGGCGGTGCCCGCGATACCACCGAAGCCCAGTACTGCAGCGATGATGGCAATGATCAAGAATGTAATTGCCCAGCTCAACATGGTGATTCTCCTTACTTTTCTATTTAAAGGGTATTGCGTGTCCCGGCGCGTAGCGCCCGAATTCATTCAATCAGTCAGAAAACCCAACGCTCTTCACGTGGCATTTGATCCAGTGGCTGCGCTTGATCAACGTCCATCATGCGCATCGAGGCATTGTCGGCCTGGCTGCTGCTGACGGCGCTGAAGTGCGTTTGCGTGTTGTGCTGGATCGAGATCAACGGCTCAACCTGCTGGCTGTTTTCCCAGCGCAGGTATTGCTGGCAGGCGATCAGGGTGATCAACAGCGCCAATACGGCAAACAGACCTTGCTGGATATGCAGTGGCGAGATACGCACTTGGGCGGCACGTGGGCGAGTCATCCTGGGTTCCTCACTCTTATTCGGTTGGGGCAGTTCATGTCTGCCCGGGCTGTAAGAGATATTGCAGCCTGCATGCCAGTTTTTTGTTTGAAAAAAATCTAACAAAATCAATAAGTTATGAGTGTGAGAAAAAGCGCTAGCGACGCATCCTGCACGATGGGTCATCTGGCATCGTGCGCAATGCACGATTTTTTCGTAGGAGAATTCATTCTTATGGAATTGAGAGCAGGGCGCAGATGTCAGAAAAGGACGCAGGCAACGCCCTGCAAATCGGTGATTGTTTAAATAACCAACAAAATCAATGTATTGGCCGTAATGGCAGGAGAGGGCTACCCTCCTATGGCTGGCATCGTTCAGAATCAACCATGCAACTTGCCCGATTTTTCCGGGACTAACCTCAGACCAATCACTATGGAGCGTAGGAAAAATGGAATCTGCCACTGAGCATCAAGGCCGCATTCTGCTGGTGGACGACGAATCCGCCATCCTGCGTACCTTCCGTTATTGCCTCGAAGATGAGGGCTATACGGTCGCCACGGCAAACAGCGCGGCTCAGGCCGACGCCTTGCTGCAACGCCAGGTCTTCGACCTGTGCTTCCTTGATTTGCGCTTGGGCGAGGACAACGGCCTCGACGTATTGGCGCAAATGCGCATTCAGGCGCCATGGATGCGTGTGGTGATCGTCACCGCGCATTCGGCTGTCGATACGGCTGTTGATGCGATTCAGGCCGGCGCCGCCGATTATCTGGTCAAGCCGTGCAGCCCGGATCAGTTGCGTCTGGCCACCGCCAAGCAACTGGAAGTGCGCCAACTGTCGGCGCGCCTCGAGGCCCTCGAAGGCGAAATTCGCAAGCCCAAGGATGGCCTCGATTCCCACAGCCCGGCGATGAAAGTCGTACTGGAGACTGCCCGCCAAGTGGCGGGCACCGACGCCAACATTCTTATCCTTGGCGAGTCCGGCACCGGTAAGGGCGAACTGGCCCGAGCGATTCACGGCTGGAGCAAGCGCGAGAAGAAATCCTGCGTAACCATCAACTGCCCGTCGCTGACGGCGGAGTTGATGGAAAGCGAGCTGTTCGGTCACAGCCGTGGCGCATTCACCGGCGCCAGCGAAAGTACGCTGGGTCGAGTTAACCAAGCTGACGGCGGCACACTGTTTCTCGATGAGATCGGCGATTTTCCCCTGACATTGCAACCCAAGTTGTTGCGCTTCATTCAAGACAAGGAATACGAGCGCGTAGGGGATCCGGTCACCCGCCGCGCCGATGTGCGCATCCTTGCGGCAACCAACCTCAATCTGGAAGACATGGTGCGTGACGGCCGCTTCCGGGAAGACCTGCTTTATCGCCTCAACGTCATCACTCTGCACTTGCCACCCCTGCGCGAACGCGCCGAGGACATCCTCACGCTGGCTGATCGTTTCCTCGCTCGCTTCGTTAAAGAATACGCACGCCCGGCGCGGGGTTTCAGCGACGAAGCCCGTGAAGCACTGCTCGGCTACCGTTGGCCGGGCAATATTCGGGAGCTGCGCAACGTGGTCGAGCGGGCCAGCATCATCTGCCCGCAAGAACGCGTCGAGATCACCCACCTGGGCATGGCCGAGCAACCGGCCAACAACGCACCGAGAGTCGGCGCGGCACTGAGTCTGGATGAGCTGGAAAAAGCCCACATCGGCGCGGTTCTCGCTACCGCCGGCACCTTGGACCAAGCGGCGAAAACCTTGGGCATCGACGCCTCGACCCTGTATCGCAAGCGCAAGCAGTACAATCTGTGAGCGCGCCGCGATGAAACTGGCGATGAAGTTGCGAACGCGATTATTCCTGAGTATTTCCGCCTTGATTACAGTGGCCTTGCTCGGGCTTTTGCTCGGGCTGGTCAGCGTGATGCAAATGGCCGGCTCGCAGGAAATGACGCTGCGTAACAACTTCGTCACCCTCGATCTGGGCCTCAAGCTGCGGCAAACCTTGGGTGATCAGTTAGTCCTTATGCTCGCCGAAGTGCCTGATCCGGTTGCGTTCGAAGCGTCCAAGCAGCAATACCTCAAGTTGCTCGATGACGGTATCGCTCAAGAGCAGGTGGGCGATGGCCGGCATTACGGTTTCAGTCAGGCCAAGGCGGATTACCTGAGTTTTCTTCAAGCCTTCGATGTGTCCCGTGATCCAGCGGCTGCGTTGAGCAGCAACGCCGACCTCAGGGAGCGCTTCAACACGCTGCGCAACGGTTTGATCACCGAGCACAAGCATGCGCTGGACAACATCAACGCGGTGCAACATCAAACGCGTGACCGGGCATTGTTGATCGCCGGTCTACTGGGGGTTGTCGGGCTGGCGGTACTGATCATCGGTTTCATCACGGCCCATGGGATTGCCCGGCGTTTCGGGGCTCCGATCGAGGCGCTGGCGCAAGCGGCGGACAACATCGGCCAAGGCAATTTTGAAGTGACCCTGCCGATTTCATCGGCGATGGAAATGAATCAGCTGACCAAGCGTTTCGGCATGATGGCTGAGGCGCTGCGCGAGCATCAGGCAACCAACGTCGATGAACTGCTCGCCGGTCAGCAGCGTTTGCAAGCGGTACTCGACAGTATCGATGACGGCCTGCTGATGATCGACCGTCAGGGGCAACTGGAGCACCTCAACCCGGTGGCCCAGCGGCAGTTGGGCTGGGAGGACGACCGTCTCGGTCAGGGCCTGGGCACGGCACTGGAGCGACCGGAGCTGGATGCGCAGCTGCAACTGGTACTGCGCGGCGGCACGCTTGAGCGCGCACCTGAGGATTTGAGTATCGAGGTCGACGGCGAATCGCGCCTGCTGACCTACAGCCTGACGCCGGTGAGCCATACACAAGGGCACATCCTTGGTGCGGTGATGGTGTTGCACGACGTTACCGAGCAGCGCGCTTTCGAACGGGTGCGCAGCGAGTTCGTCCTGCGCGCCTCTCACGAGCTGCGCACGCCAGTCACCGGCATGCACATGGCATTCGGCTTGTTCCGTGAGCGGGCGAAGTTTCCAGCGGAGTCGCGTGAGGCGGACCTGCTCGACACCGTGAACGAAGAAATGCAGCGCTTGATGCAACTGATCAATGACCTGCTCAACTTCTCGCGTTACCAGAACGGTCTGCAGAAACTGACCCTGGCGCCGTGTTCCATCGAAGACCTGCTGGAACAGGCGCGACTTCGCTTTGAAGATTTTGCGCTGGGCAAAGGCATTGCCCTGAATGTCGAAGTGCAGGGGCCATTGCCTCGATTGCAAGCCGATCAGGCCCAACTCGACCGAGTCCTCGACAACCTCATCGACAACGCCCTGCGCCATACCGCCCGCGACGGTCAGATCCGCCTACAGGCGCGACGCCATGGCGAGCGGGTGATCATCAGTGTTGAAGACAATGGCGAAGGCATTGCCTACGGCCAGCAGGGACGCATCTTCGAGCCGTTCGTGCAGGTTGGGCGCAAGAAGGGTGGCGCCGGGCTTGGCCTGGCGCTGTGCAAGGAAATCGTGCAGCTTCACGGTGGGCGGATGGGCGTCTATTCGCGGCCGGGGCAGGGCACGCAGTTTTACATGGCGCTGTCGGTCTAGCTCAGGCTTCGTCGTCCAGCCGCCGTCCGGCGAGGCGTCGGCCACGGGTGATCAATTCGATGAATTGCACCGCGCTGAGGGCGTGAGCGAACAGCCAGCCCTGACCGAACTTCACGCCCTCGCTGCTGAGCAACTGGGCTTGCGATTCAAGCTCGATGCCTTCGGCAATCACCTTCAGATCCAGCGCCTGCGCCATGTGAATGATGTGCGGGGCGACGCCGCTGCTCGCCGCATCGTGGCCGAGCGCATCAATAAAGGCCTTGTCGATTTTCAGGCAGTCCACCGGCAGCGTTTGCAGGTAGGCGAGGCTGCAATAGCCGGTGCCAAAGTCATCGATCAGCACCTGATGGCCGACATCGCGCAGGGCTTGCAGGTTTTCCCGCGCCACCACTACATCAATCAGACCGCGTTCGGTGACTTCGAAGGCGATCTGCCGGGCGGCGACCCGGTGCAACTTCAGCAGGCGCGCCATGACTAGGCCGATGCGCGGCACCGTCACATCGCAGGCGGCGAGGTTCACCGAGATGTATAGCTGCGGATTGGCCCGAAGCAATTGACCCAACTGCTCCAGCAAGCGCTGGAGGACGAAGTCAGTCATCTGGCGGATCTGCCCAGTGTTCTCCGCCATCGGGATGAACAGGTCGGGGCTGGTCAGAGTGCCATCTGGGCGGCGCCAGCGCAGCAGGGCTTCGGCGCCAACGCAGTTGCGGCTGTCGAGGTCGAAGATCGGTTGGTAGAGCACCTGTAGCTCGCCACGACGGATGGCGCCGTGCAATTCGGCATCCAGCGACTGGCGCTGACGAACCAGCAGGAACACCAGAAAACCGACAATGGCACCAGCCACCAGGCAGACCGGAATCATCCACCACCAGACAGCGGGGATGTGCATGCCGGTACGCGGTGTGATCAGCACCAGTTGATATTCGGGGTTGTCGGTGGGCATGCGATAGATCAGCCGGGTTTGCGTGACCTGCAAGGCGCCGCGGCTTTTCGGTGGCCAGTGCTCTGTGGGTGGCCAGATCTGTTCTTTGCCCAGTACCGGAATGGCTCGGGTGCCATGGTCCAGCACCACCAGCAAACTGCTGCCGGGCGACAGATCGACCATATCGGTCAGGTGGCCGCGTGAGGTGGCGACGCGAAAGTTGCCGCGCCCCAACATCAACGCTGCGCGGTTTTCATCGGGTTCGGTGGTGGTGTTCAGCCAATAGCTGTAGGTCGGGCCTTTGATGTCCGGCGCGCGAACAACCGACAAACCTTCCTGGCGCGGACGGTTGGAGCAGATCCGCGAGGCGTCCATGTAAGCGGCTTCATAGACGAAGCGATAGTTGAAGGTAACTTGCTGCAGGGTGGCGATCATTTCGTCGTCACAACTGCGCAGGGGTTGGGCTTCGAGGTCGTCGAGACTTTCGCGCAGTTGACCGAACAATTGTTCGAGGCGGGCCAGGAAACGTTCGCCCTGAGCGTTCATTTCCTGGCTTTCACGTTGCTCGACCTGACGCATCGCCACGAACATACCGCCGGCGATCAGCAGGCTGGCACTGAGGACAGCCGCGATCATCGCCAAAAACCAAGGGCGATAGAACCAGCTACGCAGCGTCTCTCGGGTAGCAACCATCATGGAATATCCGAAGAATTACCAATGAGTTATAGCTGCTGATAGCAATTTCGCCCTGACCGTCGGGCGGGCGTCATTATTTTGTCTGATTAAGTACCAGCAGCAGTGCCGCGGTTTGCGCGTCCGGCGCGCCGTCGAAACGCGAAGGGCGGAAATGCATCTGGAAAGCGCCGAGGACGTGGCGTGTGGCTACGTCGAGTTCGCCGGTCTGTGGCGTGTCGTAGCCCAGATGCGCCAATTGCGCCTGGAACCAGCTGATGCTCGGCAGTTCGCCGCTGTTGAACAGCATCTGCTGACGCGCGACCGCATCTTCGTTTGGCCACACGCCCAAGCCTTCAGCGGCGAGGCGTTTCCATGGGAACAATGGGCCTGGATCAAGTTTGCGCAGCGGCGCGATGTCGCTATGGCCGATGATATGGCGCGGGCTGATACCGTTGCGCTTGCTGATGTCCTTGAGCAGGGCGATCAGCGATTGAATTTGCGCTTCGCTGTACGGATACCAGAGGCGCCCGGTCGGCGTGTCCTTGAAGCCCGGATTGACGATTTCGATACCGATCGAGCTGGAGTTGAGCCAGGTGCGGCCCTGCCATTGGCTTTCGCCGGCGTGCCAGGCGCGCTGGTTTTCGTCCATCAGCTTGTAGATGGTGCCGCCCTTGTCGTCGCCGATCAGGTAGTGGCTGCTGACTTCGCCGTGGGTCAGCAGTTGCAGCGAGCGCTCCAGCGACGTCGACGTGTAGTGGACGATCACGAACTGAATGCGACTGTCGTAATTGGCCGAAGGATGGCTGGTGTCGTAGCGCGGACCGCTGGCGCAACCGGCCAGGACGAGCAGCGAAGCGAGAAGGGCAAAGAATTTCATGGCAGAAGGCAATACACGCAAGACAATAATGCAACAGTGTAACGTACTGCCTTGCGCCTCGACGGTCAGCGGGCGGAATTAAACAAAATGGAACAATTTGCTCAGCCCAGCTCGACCCGGTTACGTCCCGCGTTTTTTGCCCGATACAGCGCCTGATCGGCTCTTTTCAATACCAGATCGCTGTGTTCTCCGGCACGGAATGAGGCCAGCCCCATGGAAATGGTGATGGTCACGCGCTCGCCCTTGAAGTGAAACGGGCAAGCTTCGATGGCCGCGCGCAACGTTTCCAACAGTTTTGCGCCGACCGCTGGCGGCGTGGCCGGCAACAACAGCACGAATTCTTCGCCGCCAAAACGGGCAATGAAATCGGAACCGCGCAGGCGTTTGCGCAGCACGGTGGCGATGATCTTCAGCACTTTGTCGCCGGCCAGATGGCCATAGTTGTCGTTGATCCGTTTGAAGTGATCGAGGTCGAGCATGGCCAGGCTCAGGGTGTTGCCGTGTTGTTGCCACTGCTGGATTTCTTGTTCGAGGCGTTCGCTCCACGCGGCGCGGTTGGGCAGGCCGGTGAGCGGGTCGATCATGGCTTTCTGGCGTTGGACTTCCAGGTGTTCACGGAAACCCTGGGCTTCCTGTTCCATGTGCGCCACGCGCTCGGACAGGCTTTTGAGCCGTGTCGCCACTTCCTGCTCGCGAGCGTCGCGCTGCTTCTGGTGCTGATCCATGGTGCCGAGCAGGCCTTCGAGGTGGTTTTCGAGCACTTGCTTGAGGTCATCCAGATCCGCCGCTTCCTGGACGCTGGTCTGCAAACCGTCTACCTGCTCACGGATCTGTGTGTCCATCGCCCGCGCTGCCGAGCTGTTGTCAGCGTGACCTTCACTGGCGGCTTGCAGATTGCTCTGGAACGCTTCGAGGCGTTCGTTGAGCTGTTGCAGATAGGCTTCAAATTCATGCTGACCGCTGTCGGTGATCGCTAGCATCAATGTTGCGAGATCGTCGAGGATCGGGATCAGTTCGTACCAGTTCAAGCCGTGTTTGAGACGCTCGCGCATCGCTTCGGCTTGCGGACGGTGGCGCTCGGGCAGGGTCAGGTCGTCGAGCAGACCGATCAGGGTGTCTTCGATGTGTTTGGCCACGGAGCTGTAGGACGGCTCCGGGGAATCCGGCAGGGCGAAGAGGATATCGTGCTCGGATTGTTCCGGGTCGATGGCTGCCAAGGCCTGTGCCATCGGTTCGGGCAGGGGCAGGCTGTCGAGAATCAGCGGCGACGGGTCGCCGGGGTGGATCAATTCGTCGGGGTTGAAGCTAGTGGCCATTGTCGGCGTCGGGGCGGCGCTTGGCGCAGTGACTGTTGCATTCTCTGCCTCGTCGGTCGCTGCTTCAGCCGCAACATCCTCTGCTTCGCGGGCAATGGTAGGTGGTTCGAACGCAGCTACGTCGGGTTCCGCCTGGTGCTCTGAGAGCGGCGAGGGCGCCTCAGTCGCGGGCTCGGGCTGTTTGATAACGGCAGCGGCGATGACCGGCGCTGCAACAGCGGCAGTCTGCGCGGGCGCTGGTTCTGGCTCGGCTTCTGACGCGGCTGGCGTTTGCACTTCACGCGTTACCGGCGCCAGCACGGGTGCTTCTGCGTTCGGAGCTGGCGCTTCTTCGTTGTCACGAGTCCCAAACAAACGCTGCAGCAAGCCCGGGCGTCCCGGTTCGGCGGGCGTTTCCAGCTGACTCAACGCCTTGCCTTGCAAGCCGCTGAGCTCACTCAGCAGCAATGGCATTTCCCGCGCCGAACCGACGCGGCTATCCAGTTGCTTGGCGAATTTTTTCAGCGGCTGGGCGACTTCACGCGGCAGCGGCAACGCCTGCAACTGGCTGACCAGCGAGGTCAGTGCGGTGCTGACCTGATCGATGCGGGTTTCGCGGCGCTGCTCGGAATCGAGCACGGCTTTTTCCAGGCGCGGCAGCAGTGCGGCGAGGCCAGCGTCCATGTCGTCGGTGCGCACCACATCGCGCATCTCTTTCATGCACTGATCAACGACCTTGTCGGTGCCCTCAGCCGCCAGCGTGCTGCGTACCAGACCACGTCGAAGCAAGTCGAGCCGGGCGGCCCAGCGGCGTTCGAGTTTGTCCTGCTGTTCGATGCTTTTGAGGTACTTCTCTTTCCAGCGCTGGGCTTCGTCGCTCATTCAGGGGTTCCGCGAGGGGCAGGACTCATCGCGGGCAATGCATCGGCCGTGAGCGAACCCGGCAGACGAATCTCTACCGCGACCGGCAGGTGATCGGAAATCGGTTGGGCCAGCACTTCGACCTTTTCCAGGGTCAGGGTCGGGCTGAGCAAAATATGATCAAGGCAACGCTGAGGGCGCCAGCTGGGGAATGTCGCTTCCACCTGCGGAGCCAGCAAACCGAGATCGCGTAACGGTGACTGTTGTAGCAGATCGCTGGCGTGGGTGTTCATGTCACCCATCAATATTTGATGTTTATAGCCGCCGATCAACTCTCGAATGTAGCCCAGTTGCAGGCTGCGCGTACGCGCGCCGAGGGCCAGGTGCATCATCACCACCACCAGCGCTTCCGGGCCTTCGCCGAAGCGCAGCAGGATCGCGCCGCGACCTTTCGGGCCGGGCAGCGGATGATCTTCGATCGCCCACGGTTTCAGGCGACTGAGCACGCCATTGCTGTGCTGGGCCAGTCGACCGAGGTTGCGATTGAGTTGTTGATACCAGTAGGGGAAGGCGCCGAGATGGGCCAGGTGTTCGACCTGATTGACGTAGCCTGAACGCAGGCTGCCGCCATCGGCTTCCTGCAGGGCGACCAGATCGAAGTCGCCAAGCAGGTCGCCGATCTTTTGCAGATTGCCTGAGCGCCCGGTGTGCGGCAGCAGATGCTGCCAGCTGCGGGTCAGGTAATGCCGATAGCGCTCGGTGCTGATGCCGACCTGGATGTTGAAACTGAGCAAGCGCAGACGATGGTCTGCTGGCAGGCCCGTTGACGCCAGGTGATGCTCGTTGACCTGCGGATCATGCAGGCCAACGATGCGTTCAGACTTCCAGCGGCGCATGGCGGTTGCCGCGCTTAGTTGGCGGCTGCCTTGGTGGCCGCTCGCTCTTTGGCGACCAGTTGATCAGCCAGTTGCAGCGCTTGCTCGGCACCACCGGCAGAGCCGATGTCGAAACGGTACTTGCCGTTGACGATCATGGTTGGCACGCCAGTGATTTCATATTTCTTCGCCAGTTCGCGAGCCTTGACGATCTGACCTTTGATCGCGAACGAGTCGAAGGTGGCAAGGAACTTGTCCTTGTCCACGCCTTGAGTGGCGAGGAAGTCAGCCATGTCGTTCTTGTCGGTCAGCTTCTTGTGTTCTTTCTGAATTGCGTTGAATACGGCGGCGTGAACCTTGTGCTCGACACCCATGGCTTCGAGGGTCAGGAACATTTGGCCGTGAGCGTCCCACGGGCCGCCGAACATCGCCGGGATACGCACGAAGTTGACGTCGGATGGCAGCTTCTCAACCCACGGGTTGATCACCGGTTCAAAGGCGTAGCAGTGCGGGCAGCCGTACCAGAACAGCTCGACCACTTCGATCTTGCCAGGCTCTGCAACCGGTACCGGGTTAGCCAGCTCGACGTAAGGGGCGGCTGGTGCTTCGGCGGCTTGAGCGGTCACGCCGAACAGGCTGGCAGCGACGAGGGCGGCGCTGATGATCAGATTACGCATGCTTTACTCCTGGACAATTTGGGTCGCCTCGCGCGACCTGTTTTCAGACAGATCCTGGCGGGCATGAGTGCTGTAGTGTAACGGCAGCGGCCACAAAAAAGGGCGGCCAAAGCCACCCTTTTTATACTTGCTGCGACGGATTAATCGAGCGTTAACATTGCAGGAGATGTCCACCCCCTGCAGACCTCGATCCGCTGGCCTTAGTGCAGGCCCTGAATGTAGCTGGCAACCGCGGCGATGTCTTCGTCGCTCAGTTTGCGGGCGATGGTGCGCATGGTCATTGCGTCGCCGTCGTTGCTGCGCCCGGCCGCCGGATCTTCCTTGCGGAAGTCGGTCAGTTGCTTGGCGATGTATTGAGCGTGTTGGCCACCGAGGTGCGGGAAGCCGGCGGCGGCGTTGCCGGCGCCATTCGGCGAGTGGCAACCGGTGCAGGCTGGCAGGCCTTTTTCCAGGTTACCGCCACGGAACAGGGCTTCACCGCGAGCGACGATCTTCGGATCGGCGGCGCCGACACTGCCTTGCTGGCTGGCGAAATAGGCAGCGATGTCGGCCAGGTCCTGATCGCTCAGGTTGGTCAGCAGGCCGGTCATTTCCAGTACGGTGCGCTTGCCCGACTTGATGTCGTGCAATTGCTTGGTCAGGTAGCGTTCACCTTGACCGGCCAGTTTCGGAAAGTTTGGCGCCATGCTGTTCCCGTCCGGGCCATGGCAGGCTCCGCAAACGGCGGCTTTCGCCTGGCCCGCTGCGGCATCACCGGCAGCATGGGCGAAGCCAGAGATTCCCACGGTCAACAGCAGACTCACGATCAATTTGTTCATCAGCTAATCCAACTACGGCTAAGGGTTAAGTTATGGACCGGGTTTACTCGCTCATCCAAAGGATGATGGCTTGGTAATCCTCGGCACTGCAGTCCATGCACAAACCACGCGGCGGCATCGCCTTGAAACCCTGGGTCACGTGTTGCACCAGCGTCCCCATACCTTTCGCCAACCTCGGCGTCCAAGCTTCCTGATCGCCTCTTTTGGGCGCCATGGGTAGTTGGCCGGAATGACAGGCACCACAAACACGGTTGTACACAGCTTCCGGATCCTGTGTAGCCTGTGCGCTGTAAAGCGGCATCAAGACTCCGGCAGCCAGCAGCCATTTCGTCATAAAACGACCTTTTCAGGGTTGAGAGCGTTCTGCGTTCTAATGCGCAATCAAGGTCTGTCGCTCTCGTGAACTTCATCCTACGCTGGGACAAAGCACACACAAAATCTGCGGCATTATATACTGGCGTCACTGAAACGGAAGCGACACCGCGTTCCGCGCCCAATCCCGGCGCCGCCCACATCGGAAATCCCATGCAACTCAAGAATCCCATCCTCGGCCTGTGCCAACAGTCCACATTCATGCTCAGTGCCGCCAAAGTCGATCAATGCCCTGACGACGAAGGCTTCGAAGTAGCATTTGCCGGTCGTTCCAACGCCGGCAAATCCAGCGCGCTGAACACCCTGACTCACGCCAGCCTGGCGCGTACCTCGAAAACCCCGGGTCGCACACAGCTGTTGAACTTCTTCAAGCTAGACGAAGATCGCCGTCTGGTCGACCTGCCGGGCTACGGTTACGCAAAAGTACCGATCCCGCTGAAGATGCACTGGCAGCGTCACCTTGAGGCTTACCTCGGTGGCCGCGAGAGTTTGAAGGGTTTGATTCTTATGATGGACATCCGTCATCCAATGACCGACTTCGACCTGTTGATGCTCGACTGGGCCGTTGCGGCCGGCATGCCAATGCACATCCTGCTGACCAAGGCCGACAAGCTGACCTACGGCGCAGCCAAGAACACCCTGCTCAAAGTGCAGTCGGAAATCCGCAAGGGTTGGGGCGATCAAGTCACCATCCAGCTGTTCTCGGCGCCAAAACGCATGGGCCTGGAAGAGGCCTACACTGTATTGGCAGGCTGGATGGAACTGGCTGACAAAGGTGCTGAATTGCCTGCTGAGTAAATCGCAGGCAAAAAAAGCCCCGGATTTCATTGGGGAGGGAGAAATTCCGGGGTTTAAGTTCCGAACCGCTAGGGCGGGGTTCAGATATCTGCCAACACTTAACACAACATAGGAGCATCGAAGGGCTTCACCAGCCATTCAGTATCTCTGAGTGGTGTCCTTCCAGATTAGTTCAGATTTTTTTCAAAAAGCTTTGGAATAATCCCAAGCGCTTTTAGAAATAAGCAGGTTTTACCGGCGCCGCCGCGACATCAGGTCGCGGCAGACCGACATCAGATGGCTCAGTGAGCCTCATCCCAATTGTTGCCCACACCGACTTCGACCAGCAGCGGCACATCCAGTTTCGCCGCTTCGCTCATGTGTACGCGGATCTCGGCGCTGACCTGTTCGACCAGATCCTCACGAACCTCCAGCACCAGTTCATCGTGCACTTGCAGGATGACTTTGGCGTCCAGCCCGGACGTCGCCAGCCAGTTATCCACCGCGACCATGGCTTTCTTGATGATGTCGGCAGCGGTGCCCTGCATCGGCGCGTTGATCGCCGTGCGTTCGGCGGCGGCGCGTTCCTGCGGCTTGTTCGAGTTGATCTCCGGCAGGTACAGACGACGACCGAAGAAGGTCTCGACATAACCCTGATCCGCTGCCTGCGCGCGGGTGCGATCCATGTACTCGCGAACCCCCGGATAGCGGGCGAAGTAGGTGTCGATGTAAGCCTTCGCGGTCTTGGTGTCGACGCCGATGTCCTTGCCGAGTTTCTGCGCACCCATGCCATAGATCAGGCCGAAGTTGATCGCCTTGGCACCCCGGCGCTGGTCCGAGCTCACTTCGTTGAGCTCGACCTTGAACACTTCGGCGGCGGTGGCGGTGTGCACGTCGAGATTATTGCGGAAGGCGTTCATCAGGCCTTCGTCTTTGGACAGGTGCGCCATGATCCGCAGTTCGATCTGCGAATAGTCCGCCGCCAGCAGTTTGTAGCCCTTCGGCGCGACGAATGCCTGACGAATGCGTCGGCCTTCAGCGGTCCGCACCGGGATGTTCTGCAGGTTCGGATCGCTGGAGGACAAGCGACCGGTCGACGCCACAGCCTGGTGATACGAGGTGTGAATGCGCCCGGTGCGCGGGTTGATCTGCTCCGGCAGGCGATCGGTGTAGGTGCTTTTCAACTTGCTCATCGAACGGTGCTCCATCAGCACCTTCGGCAAGCGGTGATCGTCTTCGGCGAGTTTCGCCAGCACTTCTTCGGCGGTGGACGGCTGACCCTTGGCGGTCTTCTTCAGCACCGGCAGGCCGAGTTTCTCGTAGAGAATCACGCCCAACTGCTTCGGCGAGCCGAGGTTGAATGCTTCCCCGGCGATCTCGAACGCTTCGCGCTCCAGCGCGACCATTTTGTCGCCCAACTCGATGCTCTGCACGCCCAGCAGTGCCGCATCAACGTACGCGCCTTGGCGCTCGATGCGCGCCAGCACCGGCACCAGCGGAATCTCGATGTCGGTCAGCACGCTGGCCAGGCTCGGGATGGCGCTGAGTTTTTCGAACAGAGTCTGGTGCAGACGCAACGTGATGTCAGCGTCTTCGGCGGCGTACGGGCCTGCCTGTTCCAGGGCGATCTGGTCGAAAGTCAGCTGCTTGGCGCCTTTGCCGGCGATGTCCTGGAAGCTCACAGTCGTGTGATCCAGGTACTTCTGCGCGAGGCTGTCCATGTCGTGGCGAGTGGCGGTGGAGTTGAGCACGTAGGACTCAAGCATCGTGTCGAAGGCGATGCCGCGCACGGTGATGCCTTGGTTCTGATCGCCGCCGATGGCGCAATTGGCCAGGATATTCATGTCGAACTTGGCGTGCTGGCCAACCTTGAGCTTGCTCGGGTCTTCGAGAATCGGTTTCAGCGCGCGCAGCACGGTGTCGCGATCCAGCTGCTCCGGCACGCCGATGTACGAGTGGGTCAGCGGAATGTACGCGGCTTCGTTGGCCTGCACGGCGAACGACAGACCGACCAGTTGCGCCTGCTGTGCGTCGATGCCGGTGGTTTCGGTGTCGAAAGCGAACAGCTTGGCGTTGTTCAATTTTTCCAGCCAGACGTCGAACCGTGCCTGATCGAGGATGGTTTCGTAAGCGGCTTCAGCAGGAGCGGCGGGCGCTTCGTCCGCTGGCGCGCTGAACAGATCGCCGGCCGGCGCAGGCTCGGCGGCTGCGCTCAATTCCAGACGTTTGGCGTCGCGATCCAGATCATTGATCCAGCTTTTGAATTCCAGCAGCGAGTACAGCTCGTAGAGCTTGGCCGGGTCTTCTGCGCCCATCTGCAAGTCATCGAGTTCGATGTCCAGCGGCACATCGATCTTGATGGTCGCCAGTTGGTAGGAGAGGAACGCCATCTCCTTGTGCTCTTCGAGCTTGGCCGGCAGGGTTTTCGCGCCGCGAATCGGCAGGGTGGGGACGATGTCGAGATTGGCGTACAGCTCGGTGAGGCCGCCGTTGACCCCGACCAACAGGCCGGACGCGGTTTTCGGGCCGATGCCCGGAACGCCCGGAATGTTGTCGGACGAATCGCCCATCAGTGCCAGATAATCGATGATCTGCTCCGGAGCGACGCCAAATTTCTCCTTCACGCCTTCCACGTCCATCGAACTACCGGACATGGTGTTGACCAAGGTAATGTGGCCATCGACCAGTTGCGCCATGTCCTTGTCGCCGGTGGAGATGATCACCGGGCGATCCGCCGCCGCGCTGCTGCGCGCCAGGGTGCCGATGACGTCGTCGGCCTCGACGCCTTCCACGCACAGCAGCGGGAAACCGAGGGCGATCACGCTCTGGTGCAGCGGCTCGATCTGCACGCGCATGTCGTCAGGCATGCTTGGGCGGTTGGCTTTGTATTCGGCGTACATCTCATCGCGAAATGTCCCGCCCTTGGCGTCGAACACCACGGCGAACGGGCTGTCCGGGTACTGCTTGCGCAGACTCTTGAGCATGTTCAGCACGCCTTTGACCGCACCGGTCGGCAGGCCTTTGGAGGTGGTCAGTGGTGGCAGCGCGTGAAACGCGCGGTACAGGTAAGACGAACCGTCCACCAGGACGAGGGGGGCTTGGCTCATGAGCAGGATCAACCTTTTCGGCGGGTCCGGCGCTAGAATAGCGGGACCGTTGACGACAAAGGGACAAGGTTATCATGCGTACGTTAAATCGCTTGCTGCTGGTCGGTCTGATTGCTGTCTCACCGTTGGCCGCGATGGCGGCGGATGATGCGCCCGCCTCGGAGCCGGAAGTTACGATCAACACGCACACGGAAGGCGACAAGGTCATTCAGGAATACAGTCGCAGTGGCTTCGTCTATGCGATCAAGGTCACGCCGAAGGGTGGCAAACCGTATTTCCTGGTGCGCGCTGATGGTACGGACGCGAACTACATTCGATCCGACCAGCCGGATATGCTGATTCCGTCGTGGGAAATCTTTACCTGGAAGTAAGATTCCCGACTTTTAATCGGCGTCGCGTGAGCGCGACGCCTGAACTGAGCAGTTTTTAACCATGTCTGTGTTCACTCCCCTGGCTCGGCCCGAGCTGGAAACCTTTCTCGCCCCTTACGGGCTTGGCCGTCTGCTTGATTTCCAGGGGATCGCCGCCGGCAGCGAAAACACCAACTTCTTTATCAGCCTGGAGCAGGGCGAATTCGTTCTGACCCTGGTCGAGCGCGGCCCGGTGCAGGAAATGCCGTTCTTCATCGACCTGCTCGACGTGCTCCATGACGCCGATCTGCCGGTGCCGTATGCACTGCGCACCACCGACGGCGTGGCGCTGCGTGAGCTGAAAGGCAAACCGGCGCTGCTGCAACCGCGCCTGTCCGGCAAGCACATCAAGGTCGCCAATGCCCAGCATTGCGCGCAGGTCGGCGAATTGCAGGCGCATCTGCACCTGGCGACCCAAGGCGAGCGCATGATCAAGCGCAAGACCGACCGTGGTCTGGACTGGATGCTGGAGGAGGGCACGGAGCTGCTCTCGCACCTGAGCGATGAGCCGCGTGCCTTGCTGCAAAAGGCGCTGGATGAAATCACCGAGCGCAAAGACAAGATTCTCGCGCTGCCTCGGGCGAACATTCATGCCGACCTGTTCCGCGACAACGCGATGTTCGAAGGTACGCACCTGACCGGGCTGATCGACTTTTACAACGCCTGTTCAGGGCCGATGCTCTACGACGTGGCGATTGCCTTGAACGACTGGTGTTCGGACGAGGACGGTTTGATCGATGGGCCGCGTGCTCGCGCGTTCCTTGGCGCCTATGCAGCGCTGCGCCCGTTCACGGCGGCGGAGGCTGAGTTGTGGCCAACAATGTTGCGCGTGGCCTGTGTGCGGTTCTGGCTGTCGCGGTTGATCGCGGCGGAGCAGTTTGCCGGGCAGGACGTGTTGATTCACGATCCAAAAGAGTTTGAGCAGCGCTTGGCGCAGCGGCAGCAGGTCAATACACCTTTGCCTTTCGCCCTTTAAAAGCTTCGCGAGCAGGCTCGCTCCCACAGGATTTCGGTGATTCTGTGGGAGCGAGCCTGCTCGCGAATGGGGGCAACACCTAAGCCGGGGATTACAGAGATTCCAGGCATCCCGCCAAATCATTACCCAACTTCTCCAACACCTGCTCATACCCCTGAGCCGTCGCCGGGGTGTACCCGCCCAACGCATCCAGCTCTGCCAGTTTCACCGGCAGACCCGCCACCAGCGTCTCCGCCAGACGCGGACGCAACGGTGGCTCACTGAACACACAAGTCTTGCCGACTTCCTGCAAACGCTTGCGCATCGCCGCGACATGCTGCGCGCCCGGCTGCACTTCCGCCGCCACGCTGAACACGCCGGTGTGCTTCAGGCCATAAGCCTCTTCAAAATAATCAAACGCCTCGTGAAAGACGAAATACGGCTTGCCTTCAACACTGGCCAGACGCTGCTTCAGGCGCTGATCGAGTGCATCCAGACGCTCATCAAACGCCTTGGCATTGCTCTGATAGCGCTCGGCATTCGCCGGATCTGCGGCGCTCAAGTCAGCGGCCATCTTGTCGGCGATCACCCGCGCATTCACCGGCGATAACCATAAATGCGCATCCAGCGTGCCAGGACGATGATCGTGATCATGCTCGTCGGCGTCTTCGGCGTGGGAATGGCTGTCTTCAGCGAAGCGGCGCAGTTTCATCCCCGGCAGATCCTGCACCGCCACGCTCGGCAGCGTACGACCGTTCAGCACGCGCGGCAGGAAACCTTCCATGTCCGGGCCGATCCAGTAGAGCAGATCGACCGACTGCACCTTCCGTACGTCGGATGGCCGCAGCGCGTAATTGTGCGGCGAGGCGCCCGGCGGCAGCAGCACTTCGGGAATCGCCACGCCGTCCTGCACGGCCGCTGCAATCAGCTGCAACGGCTTGATGCTGGTGAGGACTTTGACCTCGGCCTGAGCCGAACCGATCAACAGAAAACTGGCGACAAAAGCCACAAAAACAGAAAAAAGTCGGGACACGATGACCACTCAAGGAGGCGAGAACGGGTAACATAATAACGTCTCTATCAAAACTCGTCGCCGCCCATGCCTATTACACCGATTGCCAGCCGTCCCCACGACCACTCACATTGCGTGCACAGCGCTCTGTCCGAGGCCGATACCTTGTGCGCCCAGAAAGGCTTGCGCCTGACCGCGTTGCGCCGCCGGGTGCTGGAATTGGTGTGGCAAAGCCACAAGCCGTTGGGTGCCTATGACATTCTCGCCGTGCTCAGCGAGCAGGATGGCCGCCGCGCTGCGCCGCCAACCGTCTACCGCGCGCTGGATTTTCTCTTGGAAAACGGCTTGGTACACCGCATCTCCTCGCTCAACGCCTTCGTCGGCTGCGTGCACCCGGAACACGCGCATCAGGGCCAGTTCCTGATCTGCCGCGATTGTCACGCCGCCATCGAACTTGAGCAAAAAGTGATCAGCGACGCGATCATCAACAGCGCCAAAGACGTTGGTTTCATCGTCGAAGCGCAGACCGTCGAAGTCGTCGGCCTGTGCTCCGGTTGCCAGGGGGCTTGATGAGCAATGCGTTGATCCGTCTGGAACAGGTCGCCGTCACATTTGCCGGGCAGGCTGTGCTGGACAACATCGAGCTGAGCGTCGAGCCGGGGCAGATCGTCACCCTGATCGGCCCTAACGGTGCCGGCAAGACCACGCTGGTGCGCGCCGTGCTTGGCTTGCTCAAGCCGGACAGCGGCAGCGTCTGGCGCAAGCCGAAGCTGCGTGTCGGCTACATGCCGCAAAAACTCCACGTTGATCCGACCTTGCCGCTGTCGGTGCTGCGCTTTCTGCGCCTGGTGCCGGGCGTTGACCGCCCGCGTGCGTTGGCGGCGCTGAAAGAAGTCGGCGCCGAGCACGTTATCGACAGCCCGGTGCAAAGCGTTTCCGGTGGTGAAATGCAGCGCGTGCTGCTGGCGCGAGCACTGCTGCGCGAACCGGAATTGCTGGTGCTCGACGAGCCGGTGCAAGGCGTCGACGTCGCCGGCCAAGCCGAGTTGTACAGCCTGATCACCCGGCTGCGTGACCGCCATGGTTGCGGTGTGTTGATGGTGTCCCACGATTTGCATTTGGTGATGAGCACCACCGACCAAGTGGTCTGCCTCAACCGTCACGTCTGCTGCTCCGGGCATCCCGAGCAAGTCAGCGGCGATCCGGCGTTCGTCGAGTTGTTCGGCAAGAACGCGCAGAGCCTGGCGGTTTATCACCACCATCACGACCACGCTCACGACCTGCACGGTTCGGTGGTCAAAGGGCCGGTCATTGGCCAACCTCACGTTCACGGAGACAACTGCAAGCATGGCTGATTTTCTGTTGTATGCCCTGCTTGCAGGTCTGGCGCTGGCACTGGTGGCCGGGCCGCTCGGTTCGTTTGTGGTCTGGCGGCGCATGGCCTATTTCGGCGACACCTTGTCCCACGCCGCGTTGCTCGGTGTGGCTTTGGGCTTTTTGCTGGATGTCAGCCCGACGGTGGCTGTGACGGTCGGTTGCCTGCTGCTGGCGGTGTTGCTGGTGACTTTGCAACAGCGTCAACCGCTGGCGTCCGACACGCTTTTGGGAATTCTCGCACCCAGCACGCTCTCTCTCGGCTTGGTGGTACTAAGCTTCATGCATGAAGTGCGGATCGACCTGATGGCCTATCTGTTCGGCGACCTGCTGGCGATCAGTCCGACCGACCTGGCGTGGATCCTCGGCGGCAGCGCGGCGGTGCTGGTGTTGCTGGTGACGCTGTGGCGGCCGTTGCTGGCAATCACCGTGCACGAAGAGCTGGCCAAGGTTGAAGGCCTGCCGGTCGCTGGCCTGCGCATGGCGCTGATGCTGCTGATTGCGGTGGTGATCGCCGTGGCGATGAAAATCGTCGGTGTGTTGCTGATTACTTCGCTGCTGATCATCCCGGCGGCTGCGGCACAGCGTCACGCCCGTTCGCCCGAGCAGATGGCGGTGGGCGCGAGCCTGCTGGGCATGCTCGCGGTGTGTGGCGGGCTGGCGTTGTCGTGGTTCAAGGACACCCCGGCTGGGCCATCAATCGTTGTGACGGCGGCCGCACTGTTTCTGTTGAGTTTTGTTCTGCCCCGTCGTGGGGTGTAGACTTGGCCGCTTTTTGCGCAAATAGAGAGTCGCAGGAATGAAGCCGTTCGCCTCCCGTTATCTGCTCCTTGTCGCATTTTCAGTGCTGCTGGGCGCCTGCCAAAGCACGCCGCCGGTGGCTGAAGTCCCCGATGCGCGGGCTACGGCCATCGCACAGCTGGAGCAAAGCCTGGCCAGCAGCGAACTGGCCACTGCCGAAGACCAGTTGGCCGTTTTGCAGAAAGAAACCCCAAACGACCAATCCCTTGAGCAATATCAGCGGCAGCTTGCCGAAGCGTATCTGCGTCGCAGCCAGATCGTGCTGCAGAAGGGAGATGTGAATGCGGCCGCCACTGCATTGAGCCGCGCCCGTGCGCTGATGCCGAAAGCCCCGGCGCTGACCGGTGGCGTTAACGGTGCCATTACCGAAGCGCGCAAGGCTGAACTGGAAAAGGCTGAAGCCGCGCTGTTGGCCGCCGAGGCCAAGCCGAAAGCCAAGGTGATCGATCCGACTGCCGAGAGCACCACGGTGGCGTTGAATATCACCGATAGCCGCAAACTTCGCCGGCAACTGGATGCCATCGCCGCCGATGTGGTGAATTATGAGTGTGCCGTTACGATTCAGGCACCACGCACGAATGACTATCCATGGTTGGCCACGTTGCTGACCAAGCGGGTGAAGAAGTTGAATCCGGATTTTGATCTGAAGATTGAGAAGCAGATCGTGCGTACAGTGCCGGCGCAGATGGTTCTGAGTCCGCGTAAACCGTAAAAAAGATCGCAGCCTGCGTCAGCTCCTACACATTCATTCCCTGTAGGAGCTGCCGAAGGCTGCGATCTTTTGCTTTTTACGCAGGAATGGCTTTCGCCTTAGGCTCCCGATCCCAAACCCGATGCTGCCCGATCGCCGCAAAGAACGGCTTGGTCAACGACGGCACATCCTTGCCCTGCAGCAAACCAGCATCCGCCTCCAGCTTCAGCAGATCCTGCAACTGCTTGGCATCCCCGTGTAGCGCAATCGCCTTCAAGTGCTTGTACGCCTCCAGCAGGTAATGCAACGCCACGCCGTCGCCGCTCAACGCCTTGACCGACGCCGCGCCACCCGGCACAAACACCGCATCGAAGATCACTGATGGCATGCCTTCCATGGACGCATCCACAGGCAACATCTTGCCGTCCGCGGTCTTCACCGGCGCCGAAGTCGGGCCGAGCAATTTCGCATGCGCACCTTCGGCGGCCAACGCCTTCTTCATTGCATCAATCGCTGCACCATCAACACCGTTCGCGGCAAGAATCGCCACTTTTCGGGTTTTGATGTTCTCTGGCAGCAAATTCGCCTGACTCAGCGACGGCGAGTGATCGAACGACACCTTGCGCACATCCACCGTGCCTTTGCTCGGCGCCGGTAGACCCAGGTTGGCCGCGACACGCTTGGCCAGTTCCAGATCGATGTTGGCGAGAATCTCGTTCACTTCCCGCGCACGGATAAATTCACGCTCTACTTTGCCCAACTCGAAGCTATAGGCCGCAATGATGTGCTCTTTCTCATGGTCGCTCATGCTGTTGAAGAACAAGGTCGCCTGAGAAAAGTGATCGCTGAACGATTCGCTGCGCTGGCGGATCTTGTTGGCATCGATGCGCTCTGGATAACTCTCGAAACCACCGTCCTGCGCGGCCGGCGGTGTCTCTTTCGGCCAGCCGCCATCAATCGAGTTCGGCTCGTAGGAAGCACGGCCCTTGTCGATCACCGTACGGTGCTGCGCATCGCGCTGGCCATTGTGGAACGGCGCCACCGGGCGGTTGATCGGCAGCTCATGAAAGTTCGGCCCACCGAGTCGGCTGATTTGCGTATCGGTGTAGGAAAACAGCCGACCTTGCAGCAGCGGGTCGTTGGAGAAGTCGATGCCCGGCACGATGTGCCCAGGGCAGAACGCAACCTGCTCGGTCTCGGCAAAGAAGTTGTCCGGGTTGCGGTTCAAGGTCATTTTGCCCAGCGGCGTGATCGGCACGATTTCTTCGGGGATCAGCTTGGTCGGGTCGAGGATGTCGAAATCGAAGTCGTGCTCGTTTTCCTCTTCGATGATCTGCACACCGAGTTCCCATTCCGGGTAGTCGCCCATCTCGATCGCTTCCCAGAGGTCGCGACGGTGATAGTCGGTGTCCTTACCGGCGAGCTTCTGCGCCTCGTCCCACACCAGCGAACAAGTGCCGGCAGTAGGGCGCCAGTGGAATTTGACGAAGCGTGATTTGCCTTCAGCGTTGATCAACCGGAAGGTGTGCACACCGAAGCCCTGCATGCTGCGCAGGCTTTTCGGGATAGCGCGGTCGGACATCGCCCAGATGACCATGTGCGCCGATTCCGGCACCAGTGAGACGAAGTCCCAGAAGGTATCGTGGGCCGAGCCGCCGGTAGGGATTTCATTGTGCGGCTCGGGTTTCACCGCGTGGACGAAGTCGGGAAACTTGATCGCGTCCTGAATGAAAAACACCGGCATGTTGTTGCCGACCAGATCGAAGTTGCCTTCATCGGTAAAGAACTTCACCGCGAAACCGCGCACGTCGCGTACGGTGTCGCCGGAACCACGCGGGCCCTGCACCGTGGAAAAGCGCACGAACACCGGCGTCTTTTTCCCCGGATCCTGTAGGAAACCGGCCTTGGTCAGCGTCGAATGGTTCTCGTAGGCTTGAAAGAAACCATGGGCGCCGGTGCCGCGTGCGTGAACGATGCGCTCTGGAATTCGCTCATGGTCAAAATGCGTGATCTTTTCCCGCATGATGAAGTCTTCCAGCAATGACGGTCCGCGCGGGCCGGCCTTGAGGGTGTTTTGGTTGTCGGCGATTTTCACGCCTTGATTCGTGCGCAGGGCCTGGCCGGTGGCGTCGGAGCGAAACTTCTCGAGGCTGTCGAGTTTGGCGTTGGTGTTGGCGCGATCCGGTGTATCGGTTCCGGCCATCTGGCTTTTGTCGGACGTAGGCTTCTTGCTCATCAGTCGTAAACTCCTCGGTTGACCCCGATGCTTGCCGGGGACTCTTGAGTGGTTCCCAGGCACGGCACCCAGGGTTTTCAAGTCGCTTAACTAGTGACTGATGGGCTGCTTTGGACGTTCCTTTTTTATGACCTTTGATCTTGTTATTGCCAAATCGAAGGTTAATTGCGAAATAAATGCTAAGAACCTCTATACGGACAGGCTAAAATGCGCGCCCGGCTAACCGCTGATCCTTTTCTAACGCGCCCCACAAGGTTCGCTACGTGATCGAGTTTCAAAACGTCCACAAGACTTACCGCGTCGCCGGTAAGGACATTCCCGCGCTGCATCCGACCAGTCTCTCTATCGAGAACGGGCAGGTGTTCGGCCTGATCGGCCATTCGGGCGCGGGCAAAAGTACCCTGCTGCGCCTGATCAATCGCCTGGAAGACTCCAGTGGCGGCAAGATCTTTGTCGACGGTGAAGAAGTCACCGCGCTGGACGCTAACGGTCTGCGCCGTTTCCGCCAGCAAGTCGGGATGATCTTCCAGCACTTCAACCTGCTCGCCTCCAAGACCGTGGCCGACAACGTAGCGTTGCCGCTGACCCTGGCCGGTGAACTGTCGAGCAGCGACATCGACAAGCGCGTCGCCGAGTTGCTGGCGCGGGTCGGCCTGTCCGATCACGCCAGGAAGTACCCGGCGCAATTGTCCGGTGGCCAGAAGCAGCGCGTCGGCATCGCTCGCGCCCTGGCGACCAAGCCGAAGATTCTGCTGTGCGACGAGGCCACCAGTGCCCTCGACCCGCAGACCACCGCGTCGGTCCTGCAACTGCTGGCCGAGATCAACCGCGAACTGAAGCTGACTATCGTCCTGATCACCCACGAGATGGACGTGATCCGTCGCGTCTGCGATCAAGTGGCGGTGATGGATGCTGGCGTGATTGTTGAGCAAGGTTCGGTGGCCGATGTGTTCCTGCATCCAAAACACCCGACCACCAAGCGTTTCGTCCAGGAAAGCGAGCAGGTCGACGAGAGCGAGCAGCGCGATGACTTCGCTCACGTGCCGGGCCGCATCGTGCGTCTGACCTTCCAGGGCGAAGCGACCTACGCGCCGTTGCTCGGTACTGTCGCCCGGGAAACCGGCGTCGATTACAGCATCCTCGCCGGACGCATCGACCGCATCAAAGACATTCCGTACGGGCAATTGACCCTCGCCGTCACCGGTGGCGACATGGAAGCGGCGTTCGCCCGCTTTACCGCCGCTGATGTTCACATGGAGGTATTGCGCTAATGGAAGACCTGATCAGTTTCTTCACCAACATCGACTGGTACGAAATCTGGCTGGCCACCGGCGACACGATGCTGATGCTCGGTGGTTCGCTGCTGTTCACCGTGTTGCTCGGCCTGCCGCTGGGGGTGCTGCTGTTCCTTTGCAGCCCGCGCCAGTTGCTGGAAAACCGTGGCCTCTACGCGTTCATGTCGCTGGCCGTGAACATCCTGCGTTCGCTGCCGTTCATTATTCTGTTGATCGTGATGATCCCGTTCACCGTGCTGATTACCGGCACTTCGCTGGGCGTGGCCGGTGCGATTCCGCCATTGGTAGTCGGCGCGACGCCATTCTTTGCGCGACTGGTGGAAACCGCGCTGCGTGAAGTCGATCGCGGCATCATCGAGGCGACCCAGTCGATGGGCGCGACCACGCGGCAGATCATCATGAACGCCTTGCTGCCGGAAGCCCGCCCGGGCATCTTCGCGGCGATTACGGTGACGGCGATTACACTGGTGTCCTACACGGCAATGGCCGGTGTGGTCGGCGCCGGTGGTCTGGGTGACCTGGCCATTCGTTTCGGCTACCAGCGTTTCCAGACTGACGTGATGATCGTCACTGTGGTGTTGCTGTTGATTCTGGTGCAAGTGCTGCAGATGGTGGGCGACCGGTTGGTCGTGCATTTCTCGCGCAAATAACCGGTTTTGTAATCAAGAGATGAGCCGGCCATTCGCTGGCAGGCGCCAGACGGGCGCTTTGAAAAGGAGTTAGCTGAATGAAAAAACTGATCGCTGCTTTCGCTGCCGTTGCAGCATTCTCGGCCCACGCCGAAACCTTGACCGTGGCCGCTACCCCGGTGCCGCACGCAGAAATCCTCGAGTTCGTGAAGCCGGCGCTGGCCAAAGAAGGCGTGGATCTGAAGGTCAAGGTCTTCACCGACTACATTCAGCCAAACGTACAGGTCGCCGAAAAGCGTCTGGACGCCAACTTCTTCCAGCACCAGCCGTACCTCGATGAGTTCAACAAGGCCAAGGGCACCGACCTGGTCGCCGTGACCGGTGTGCACTTGGAGCCGCTGGGCGCTTACTCGAGCAAGCTCAAGGATCTGAAGGATCTGCCAAGCGGCGCTAACGTGGTGATCCCGAACGACGCCACCAACGGCGGCCGTGCGCTGTTGCTGCTGGCCAAGGCTGGCGTGATCACGTTGAAGGATCCGACCAACATTCTGTCGACCGTCAAAGACATCGCGACAAACCCGAAAGACCTGAAGATCCGTGAACTGGAAGCCGCGACCATCCCGCGCGTGCTGACCCAGGTTGACCTGGCGCTGATCAACACCAACTACGCGCTGGAAGCCAAGCTCGATCCGTCCAAGGATGCGCTGGTGATCGAAGGTAATGACTCGCCGTATGTGAACATCCTCGTGTCCCGCCCGGACAACAAGGACAGCGACGCGATGAAGAAACTGGCTGCAGCCCTGCACAGCCCGGAAGTGAAGCAATTCATCACCGAGAAGTACAAAGGTGCGGTATTGCCGGCGTTCTGATTTAGATTGCAGCAACGAAAAGGGGACGCCATGAGCGTCCCCTTTTTTGTGTCTGGTGAATGGCTTTTGACCTGCTGTGAAGCTTCCCCTCACCCCAGCCCTCTCCCGGAGGGAGAGGGGGCCGACCGAGGTGTCTGGCGTCATACATCGACCTGAAAGATCCATTCGATCATGGATTCAAAGCAGCACGTTCATTTCTGCGTAATTCTTGAATATCCCCCATTCGGTCCCCTCTCCCTTTGGGAGAGGGTTAGGGTGAGGGGCTTTTGACTGTAGGCGATTACTTGCGGTTAAGCATGACCGGGAGTTGCGCCACCAGTTTGGCGTTGTTCAGCGGCGCACGAATAAAGCCACGCTGGGTGCCATCCGGGCCGATCACGGCGAGGTTGCCGCTATGGTCGACGGTGTAATTCGGCTTGCTCGTATCGGCCGGAATAAACGGAATACTCACCGCATTCGCGACCTTCTGCAGCTCTTCAATCGAGGTCGGCGTGAGGCCGACAAACTGCGGATCAAAGTAGCCCAGATACTGCTTCAACTGCTTCGGGTTATCGCGGTTCGGGTCAACGCTCACCAGCACGATCTGCAATTTATCCACAGCGTCTTTCGGCAGTTCACTCTTGATCTGCCGCAGCTGCGCCAGTGTGGTCGGGCAGATGTCCGGGCAGAAGGTGTAGCCAAAGAACAGCAGGCTCCACTTGCCTTTCAGCTCGTTGATCGCCACCGGTTTGCCGTCCTGATCGGTCATCGTCACGTCCGGCAAATTACGGCTCTGCGGCAGCAGGATGATGCCGGCGTCGATCAGCGCGGTGGGGTCGCCCTGGCCCTTGCCGCTCAGCACTTTGTTGACGGTAAGTCCCAGGATCAGCGCGATCACGGCGACGAGAATGAAGACGGTTTTCTGGGTTCGAGTCATAGGTTCAACAGTAAGTAGTGGTCTACGAGCAGGGCGATGAACAACAGGAACAAGTACCAAATAGAGTACTTGAAGGTGTTGATCGCCGCGTGCGGCCGAGTGCCACGGTACAGCACCACGGCCCATTGCAGAAACCTTGCGCCCAGACCCAGTGCGCACATCAGGTAGAGCACGCCGCTCATGTGGATCACGTACGGCAGCAGACTCACCGCCAGCAGCGCAAACGTGTACAGCAGAATATGCACCTTGGTGTAGTGCTCGCCGTGGGTGACCGGCAGCATCGGGATGTCGGCCTTGGCGTATTCCTCTTTGCGATGAATCGCCAGCGCCCAGAAGTGCGGCGGCGTCCAGGCAAAGATGATCAGCACCAGTAACAACGGTTCGGCGCTGACGTGGCCGGTGGCAGCGGTCCAGCCGAGCAGCGGCGGGGCGGCGCCGGCGAGGCCGCCGATGACGATGTTCTGCGGCGTCGCACGTTTGAGAAACCCGGTGTAGATCACCGCGTAACCGAGCAGCGAAGCGAGGGTCAGCCAAGCGGTCAGCGGATTGGTGAACGTCAGCAACAAGGCCTGACCGAGCAGCGCCAACACCAGTGCAAACGTCAGCGCCGCCGCCGGCGAAACCCGGCCCTCGGCCAGCGGTCGTTTGTGCGTGCGCGCCATCACTGCATCGATGCGCCGATCCACCACATGATTGACCGCCGCCGCGCCGCCCGCACACAGGGCAATCCCCAGATTGCCGAACACCAGCACCGTCCACGGCACCCCGGCGCGGGTGGCGAGAAACATACCAACCAGCGAGGTGATCAGCATCAGCACCACGACTTTCGGTTTGGTCAGCTCCAGATAATCGCGCCAGATCGCCTGATGCGGACGTTCGCCAATCAGAATCGCCACGGCGTTTCTCCTTTAATAGTGATGGGCGCGGCGGAATTTTTGCGCGGGCTCAGGCGCCAGCGTGCGAGCACCGGTTGTTTGACCCGGACCAGGCTGGTACGCGCGTGATAGTTGACGAGCACCATCGTCAGTAACAGCGCCGCACCGCCAGCGTTATGTGCGACCGCCACGGGCAGCGGTAGATGGAACAACACGTTGCTGATGCCGAGGGTGATCTGCGCCGCGAGCGCAATCAGCACCAGACCGGCCAGCCGCGTCATGCCGACCACTTTCAATTGCCACGCGAGACCGAGCAGCACCAGCGTCACCAGCAAAGCGCCGATCCGGTGAGTCAGGTGAATCGCCGTGCGTGCATCACTGTCGAGTTGCCCGCCCAGATAATTCGGACCGATGTGTTGAGTCAGATGAAACCCATTGGCGAAATCCGCTGGCGGCAGCCATTGCCCGTGGCACGTAGGGAAGTCAATGCACGCCACCGCCGCGTAGTTGGAACTGACCCAGCCACCCAGCGCGATCTGACCAATCACCAACAGCAATCCCGCCGTCGCCCAATACTGCAAACGCTTGGGCACGGTCAGCGCCGGAAGCACGCCGGACAATCTAAGCGTCAGCAAAAACAACAAACTCAACGTCGCAAAACCGCCGAGCAGATGCCCGGTGACCACTTGTGGCCAGAGCTTGAGCGTCACCGTCCACATGCCGAACGCCGCTTGCGCAAACACCACCGCCAGCAGAAACAGCGGCAGCTTCAACGGCTGCCCCGGATGACGACGATTGACCCAAGCACGCCCGGCGAGAATCGAAATCAGCAGGCCGAGGGTGCCGGCGAAGTAGCGGTGGATCATCTCGTTCCAGCCCTTGTGCGCCTCCACCGGCGAGTCGGGGTAATGCAGTTCGGCATGGGCCAGTTGCGCTTCGCTTTTCGGCACGCTGATAAAACCGTAGCAGCCCGGCCAGTCCGGACAGCCGAGGCCAGCGTGGGTCAGGCGCGTATAGGCGCCGAGCAGCACCACAATCAGGGCCAGCAGGGTGGCAAACAGCGCGAGGCGAAATCCAGGTTTGGCCATGACGATGCCCTTATCCGATGTTCGACAGTTTCAGCAGATGACGCAGGTCGTTGAGCAGATCCTTGCCTTTCACATTCGGCTCGTAACGCAGCACGAGGTTGCCGTGCGGATCGATGATCCACAGCTGTGGCGTGGCTTTGTCGCCAGTTGTCTTGCTGAACGTGGTGGCGTCCAGTGGATAGCGTTGCAGTTGCGGATATTCGCGGGTCAGCTTGGCCTCGTAATCGGCGCTCACCGGTTGCGCCACGGCGAGGGCATGGCTGGCGCGCCCGGCGTCACGACCGAGGCCGATTTGAATCTGCCGCGCGAGATACACCAATTGCTGGCAATCCACCGCGCAATCCTTCGGCGCGGTGACCAGCATCTGCCAGCGCTCTTCGTCGGCCTGCACACCGAGGTCGGCGCGGGTCTGGCCGTTGCCGATCAGTTCGCCGTGATAGCTGCGACCTTCCGGCACCCAGAACTGCAATTTGTACATGCCGGTGGCGAGCACCATCGGGCCAATCACGCCGAGCAAAATCAGCAGTAATTGAATGCGCCCGCGCCGACGGGGCGCGGCGGGTTTCGCCTCAGACATGCTGGGTGGATTCATGGCCGTTCCCATGGTGTTTCTCCTTTGCGTTGTGCAAGCCCAAATAGACGTAGAGGCCGAGCAGGGCGGTGGCCATGGCGAACCACTGCACGGCGTAACCGAGGTGTTTTTCCGGGCCCATGGCGACTACCGGCCAATCGGCCTCGTAGCTGGCCGGGCCGGGTTCGGCGCGTAATTCGTAGGCGAAGCCGTCGCGGTCGAGGGTTTTCCACAGCTTGGCCGGCACGACGGCGGTGATGGTTTGCGGCCAAGTGCTGCTGACCGGATCGGCGTGCAACTGGAAAGTGGCGCCGGGTGCGATGTAGACCCAGGCGTCGACATTCAACGCGTCAGTGGGCGTAGTGAATTGCGGCGGTACACGGCGATCCGGCCATGGCAACCAGCCGCGATTGACCAGCAGCCACAGGCCGGTGCGTTGATCCTGAAACGGTTGCAGCAGCTCGACGCCGACCTTGCCGTTACGCTGACGGTTATCCAGCAGCAAACTGTGCGCGGCATCGAACTGGCCGTGCAGGTGCACGCGGCGATAGGCCGGATCGGCGCTGCTCAGCAATTCGGTGCTGGCCATCGGTTCGGCCGCGCGGCGTTCGGCGTAACTGGCGAGCAGTGCGCTTTTTTCGGCGCCACGGCTCAGTTGCCAGAAGCCCAAAGACACCAGCAGCGGCAGTAATAAAGCGACCACCACGGTCGGTATCACGCCCGGGCGAAAGCGCTTCATGGCTGCGCCATAAAGTCAGTCGTCGCGCTCGCTATACTCAATTGCATCGCCTGTCCCCCGGAGTTCTTCCCATGCTCAAAGCAGCGATCGTCCTGATGCTGATTGCCACGGTGATCAGCCTGTTCAGCGGCCTGTTTTTCCTGGTCAAGGACGACAGCAGTTCCAATCGCCTGGTCATCGCCTTGAGTGTTCGGGTGGCATTGGCCGCTGCCACCGTCGGCTTGATCGCCTGGGGTTTTTACAGCGGCCAATTGGTCTCGCATGCGCCTTGGTAGCGTTAGTCCTCAGAGCACGTAAACGAAGATGAACAAGCCGATCCACACCACGTCGACGAAGTGCCAATACCAGCTCGCCGCTTCGAAGCCGAACTGGTGCTCGTTGTCGAAGTGGCCCTTCATGATGCGCATCAACATCACAAACAGAATGATGGTGCCGATGGTCACGTGGGCGCCGTGGAAACCGGTGAGCATGAAGAACGTCGCGCCATAAATGCCCGAACCGAGGGTCAGGCCCAGTTCGTGATAGGCGTGGATGTATTCCTCAGCCTGGAAACCGAGAAACGCGCAGCCCAGCAGCACGGTGATCGCCAGCCAGATTTTCAGTGCGCCGCGATGGCCCTTCTTCAAGGCATGGTGGGCGATGGTGATGGTCACGCTGGAACTGACCAGCAGGATCGTGTTGATCAGCGGCAGGCCCCACGGGCTGATGACGTCCTTGGGCGGCGGGAACAGTTTCGGATCCGGCGTGTGCAGCAGCGGCCAGGTGAACTGGAAGTTCGGCCAGAGCATGTGGGCGATGCCTTTCGGCCCTTCGCCACCTAGGGCCGGCCCGGAGACGTGGCGCACGTAGAACAGCGCACCGAAGAAGGCGACGAAGAACATCACCTCGGAGAAGATGAACCAACTCATGCCCCAGCGAAACGAGCGATCCAGTTGCGCGCTGTAGAGTCCCGCGCGACTTTCCTTGATCACCGCGCCGAACCAGCCGAACAGCATGTACGCCAACAACAGGCCACCGACGAAAAAGATGTACGGGCCGTGGGATTCCGGGCGCGTCGCCTTCAGATCGTTGAACCACACGGCCAGGCCGTACACGGTGATGGCCATGCCGAAGGTCGCGATGATCGGCCATTTGCTCTGGGCCGGAACGTAATAATGCTCATGAGTTGCCATTTATTGTTCTCCTTATCGGGCACGCTCAACCGCCAGTGTTTACAGCCACCGGAGGATGTCGGGCGGTGATATCGAACAGCGTGTAGGACAGCGTCAGGTGCTTCACATCCTTGGGCATGTCGCGGTCAACAATGAAGCGCACCGGCATCTCGATCTGCTGACCGGGCTGCAGCACCTGCTGGGTAAAACAAAAACATTCGGTCTTGTGGAAATATGCCGCCGCGTTGCTCGGCGCGATGCTCGGCACGGCTTGCGCACTCATCGGTTTGTCGGTGGGGTTGCGCGCGATGAAGATCATTTCGTTGACCGCGCCGGGGTTGGCGGTGAGTTCGTCATGTTTGGGATAAAAATCCCACGGCATGTCGACATTGTTGGTCGAGAGAAACTGCACGCGCACCTGGCGCGAAGTGTCGACCACTTGCTCACCCTCGTACTGCCCGGCGGTTTTGCCGTTGATGCCGAAGGCTTTGCACATCACGTCGTAGATCGGCACCAAGGCAAACCCGAAGACAAACATCGCCGCCACGACACCGAGCAGGCGAGTGACGAGTTTTTTCGTCGAGATTGAGTCAGCCATGGTGTTCAGCCTCCACATGAATCTCTGTGGGAGCGAGCTTGCTCGCGAAGCAGGCGTTGCGGTTTCTCAGTGAAACCGAGTTATCGTTCTTCGCGAGCAAGCTCGCTCCCACAGTCATTTCACTTCCGGCGGTGTGGTGAAGGTGTGATATGGCGCCGGTGACGGCACGCTCCACTCCAGACCTTCCGCGCCATCCCAAGGCTTGGCCGGTGCCGGCGGGCCGCCGCGAATGGTCTTGATCACGATGAACAGGAAGAAGATCTGCGTGGCGCCGAACATGAACGCGCCAATCGAGGAGACCATGTTGAAGTCGGCGAACTGCAGGTTGTAGTCCGGAATCCGTCGCGGCATCCCCGCAAGGCCCACGAAGTGCATCGGGAAGAAGGTCAGGTTCATGCCGACGAACGACAGCCAGAAGTGCAGCTTGCCGAGGGTTTCGTCGTACATGTGGCCGGTCCATTTCGGCAGCCAGTAATAGGTCGAAGCGAAGATCCCGAAGATCGCCCCCGGCACCAGCACGTAGTGGAAGTGCGCGACCACGAAGTAGGTGTCCTGATACTGGAAGTCCGCCGGGGCGATGGCCAGCATCAGCCCGGAGAAACCACCGATGGAGAACAGGATCACGAACGCCACCGCGAACAGCATCGGCGTCTCAAAGGTCAGCGAGCCTTGCCACATGGTGCTGGCCCAGTTGAACACCTTCACGCCGGTCGGCACCGCGATCAGCAGCGTGGCGTACATGAAGAACAGCTCACCCACCAACGGAATGCCGACCACGAACATGTGGTGCGCCCAGACGATGAACGACAGGAACGCGATGCTCGCCGTGGCGTAGACCATCGAGGTGTAGCCGAACAGCGGTTTGCGCGAGAAGGTCGGGATGATCGAGCTGACGGCGCCGAAGGCCGGCAGGATCATGATGTACACCTCGGGGTGCCCGAAGAACCAGAACACATGCTGGAACAATACCGGGTCACCGCCACCGGCAGCACTGAAGAAACTGGTGCCGAAGTGGATGTCCATCAGCATCATCGTCACGCACCCGGCCAGCACCGGCATCACCGCGATCAGCAGGAATGCGGTGATCAGCCAGGTCCAGACGAACAGCGGCATTTTCATCAGGGTCATGCCGGGGGCGCGCAGGTTGAGGATGGTCGCGACCACGTTGATCGCACCCATGATCGAACTGATCCCCATCAGGTGGATGGCGAAGATGAAAAACGTCACGCTTTCCGGCGCGTAAGTGGTCGACAGCGGCGCATAGAACGTCCAGCCGAAGTTCGGCCCGCCACCGGGGGTGAACAGGGTCGACACCAGGATCAGGAACGCCGCTGGCAGCAGCCAGAAGCTGAAGTTGTTCATCCGTGGCAGGGCCATGTCCGGCGCGCCGATCATCAACGGGATCATCCAGTTGGCGAGGCCGACGAACGCTGGCATCACCGCACCGAAGACCATCACCAGACCGTGCATGGTGGTCATCTGATTGAAGAACGCCGGCTCGACGATTTGCAGCCCCGGCTGGAACAGTTCGGCACGAATCACCATCGCGAACGTTCCGCCGAGCAGGAACATGGAGAACGCAAACCACAGGTACAGCGTGCCGATGTCCTTGTGGTTGGTGGTCAGCACCCAGCGCATCAGGCCTTTGGCGGGGCCGTGGGCGTGGTCGGCATGACCGTGGTCATCGATGACAGCGCTCATGGCCGGTCTCCTTTACGTGAGTGGATGGGGCAGGCCGGGGCGCGCGGCCCCGACCGGTTCACGACGTACGCGATAGACCGGCTCATTTGCTTTCCGCCTGTTTCAGCTCCAGCACTTCTTTTGGCGTGACCATGTCGCCCTTGTTGTTGCCCCAGGCGTTACGTTCGTAGGTCACGACCGCTGCGATATCGACTTCCGACAGCTGCTTGCCGAACGCCGCCATGGCGGTGCCGGGCTTGCCGTGGAAGACAATGCTCAAGTGGCCTTCTTTCGGTCCTGTGGCGATTTTCGAGCCCTTGAGCGCCGGGAACATCGGCGGCAGGCCCTGGCCTTCGGCCTGGTGACAGGCGACGCAAGTGGTGTGGTAGATCTTGTCGCCACGTTCCTTGAGTTCGTCGAGGGTCCATTCCTTGCTGGTCAGCTCTTTGAGCTGCGCGGCCTCGGCCTTGCGATCGGCGAGCCACTTGTCGTAGTCGGCCTTCTCCTTGACCTCGACCACGATCGGCATGAAACCGTGATCCTTGCCGCACAGTTCGGCGCACTGGCCGCGGTAAATGCCGGGCTTGTCGATGCGCGTCCACGCTTCGTTGACGAATCCCGGGATCGCATCGCGTTTGACCGCGAAGGCCGGCACCCACCAGGAGTGGATAACGTCGGCGGAGGTCACGAGAAAGCGCACCTTGGCCCCGGTCGGCAGCACCAACGGCTTGTCGACCTCGAGCAGGTAATGCTCGCCCTTGGCTTCCTTGTTGTGGATCTGGTCGGCGGGGGTGGCCAGGTTGCTGAAGAACTCGACGTCCTGGCCCAGGTATTTGTAGTGCCACTTCCACTGATAACCGGTGATCTGGATATCGATATCCGGCTCACTGGTGTCGTACATCTTGATCAGGGTGGCGGTCGCCGGCACCGCCATCGCCACCAGAATCAGCAGCGGCACGACGGTCCAGAGAATTTCGACGGTGGTGCTTTCGTGGAATTTTGCGGCGACCTGCCCGGTAGAACGGCGGTGCACCATCATCGACCAGAACATGGCGCCGAAGACGATGATCCCGATCACCACACAGATCCAGAAAATGGTCATGTGCAGGTCGAATACTGCGTGACTGATTTCAGTCGCTCCAGGCGCCATATTCACAGTCCAGGCAGCGTGCGCCGGACTGAAAATCGACCACAACAGGAGGCCCATCCAGACGTGTGGATGTCGCATCATTGCGGGTTCCCCTTATCGTTCTTGTTATCCCGCCGGCTTTCGCCTGCGGCAAGGGAGCGGCTGCATCAGACTACGAACTTGAATCGCCGGGCCTTGCTGCGGGTGCAGTCGGGCGTCATCAGCTAACTCCATTCATTGGCGAGTATAGACAGCGTCGGGGAATTGCAATGTGCCGAGGTAAATCATCTGAAACAGCTGGCACTTGCGTTCAAGGTCACGAATGGAGAAGGATGCAGACGAGTGGTGGCAAATCGATATAACGCAGGCGCATCAAGGATGAAATAATTATGACAAATGCGTCTTAGCAATTTTCGTAAGCCAGCTAACTTATGTCTTCCCTCTTTCATTGCCTTGTTTCCTGGAGTTTTCATGAACACCGCCGCATTGCGCGAGCAGATCCAAAAAGCCCAACAGCACGAAAAAGACACCGGCCTGCTGACCCGTCAGCTGGAAAGCAAGCTGCCTCATTTACACCCGGCGATCCAGTTGCCGGAAGCCGACGCCCAAGGCGTGCTGACGCGTTTTGTCGCCGCCTACATCGATGAAGTGCCAGACCTGCTGGATGCAGCCAATGAAGTCGCCAGGGAAGCGGGAATCGAATCGCAGATCAAACCGGTGCTGAAAATCGCCGAGCAGTATTTCCTCCAGCCGCCGGCGATCATGGCCGGTCACGTTGGCCTGGACAGCCTGCTCGACGAGGCCTATCTGGCGCACCGTTTTGTCGAAGAGGTCAACGACCTGTACATCAAGCATTTCGGCCAGCCACTGATCCCCTTGGACATGACGGTCGCCAACTTGATTGCTCACCAATTGATCGGTGAGGAATTTGCCAACCAACTGGACGAAGCGGTGCATCACGCCATCGACGAGATGCTCAACGACGAGAGTTTTGCTCTGGAATCGGTAGAAATCTACCGCGACAAACTCAGCAGCCCGGACACCGGCGCCGCGTGGAAACGCTGGCCGTGCATGGGCCGCCGACTGGGTGTCGGCCTGGAACTCGACCAGCCTGCTGCGTAATCCAGAGCTACACCCAAATACCTGTGGGAGCTGGCTTGCCAGCGATAGCGGTGGATCAGTCAACATTGTCTGTGACTGATAGACCGCCATCGCTGGCAAGCCAGCTCCCACAGGGTTTTTTTTTGACTGGGAAATTTAACCGGCCGCACCGATACCAGTGTTCGTCCGAACCCGTCCCTCAAGCCTGCGCTTCAATCCGCGCGACTCGATCAACAGCTTCGAGCCCTTCGCCGCATTCGCCCGGCCCCATTCTTCCAGCAACTCCAGACACGAATGGTCGATGTAGCTCAGGTTATTGAGCGGCACATGCACCGTCGTGCCCACCGGAATACTGCCCAGCACTTGGGTCAGTGCCGGCACCTTGAGGAAGGTCGCCGCGCCGACCAGACGCAACTCCATCTCGCCGTCCTGAGGCAGATCGATCAGGCTGATCTTCAACCGTGAAGCCTTGAATGCCAGTTTCAACAGAGTCAGGCCGAAACCGAGCAGCACACCGGTCAGCAGGTCAGTGAAGATGATTGCCAACGCCGTTGCCGCGTAAGTGAACATCGGCATCCGCCCATAACGGCTCAAGCCGCGGAAGGCTTTCAGGTCGACCAGTTTGAAACCGGTGTACACCAGCACGCCCGCCAGACTCGCCACCGGAATGCTTTGCAGCACACTCGACAGCAACAGCACGAACGCCAGCAGCCACAGGCCATGGAAGATCGTCGAATAACGCGTGGTCGCACCGGCCTGAACGTTGGCCGAACTGCGCACGATCACCCCGGTCATCGGCAGCGCCCCGAGCAGACCGCAGAGCATATTGCCGACGCCTTGCGCCGACAGCTCACGGTCGAAGTCCGAACGCACGCCGCTGTGCATGCGATCCACCGCGGCGGCGGACAACAGCGTTTCGGCGCTGGCGATAAACGCCACGGCGAAGGCAGCGATCAACAGCGTCGGATCGGCGAGACTGAGCAGATCTGCCGGCCTCAGCCAATCAATGGCTTCCGCCAGATTCGCCGGCACCTCGACGCGCTTCACCTGCAACGCCAGCATCAAACTGGCAACCGTCGCCAGTCCCACCCCGAGCAGCGCACCCGGAATGAACCGCAGCGAATGCGGGCGGAATTTTTCCCACAGCCACATCACCGCAATCGTTGACAGCCCGAGCAACCCGGCCTGCCAGCCGAACGACGGCAACGCCTGTGCTACGGCTGCCGGGAACGCCGCGAGGTTATCCAGCCCGGAAGGTTTCGGCGATGCATCGAGCATCACGTGTACCTGTGAGAGCACGATCAACACGCCGATCCCGGCGAGCATGCCGTAGACCACTGCTGGCGCCGTGACCCGAAACCAGCAACCGAGCTTCAAGCGCCCGGCCACCAGTTGCAGGAAACCGGCGAGCAGCAGAATCGGCCCGAGCATTTCGATGCCGTGCTGGCGCACCAGTTCAAAGACCAACACCGCCAGACCCGCCGCCGGGCCACTGACCTGTAACGGCGAACCCGCCAGCCACCCGACCACCAGACCACCGATGATCCCGGTAATCAAACCTTTGGCCGGCGGCAACCCTGAGGCAATCGCAATACCCATGCACAGCGGCAGGGCGACCAGAAACACAACCACTGAAGCGAGCAGCTCCCGTGGCAACACCGCTTTCAATTGAGCCGCACGCATGGCGATTCTCCCGAAGTTTTCTTCAGGCATGGCAAGGCCGGGCCGCTGAATCAGCGACCGGCGTCAAACCACACAGATGTTTAGGAGGATTTAGAAGCGCGCTTTGGGCGTCGCCACCGGAATCGGATGGCTGCCGTCGAGCGGCAGGAAGCGTCCCTGATCCGCGTCGTAAGCTTTGATTTCGCTGGTTTCGATGTTGTAGACCCAGCCATGGATGAACAGATGACCGTTCGCCATGCGCGAGGCTACCGAAGGATGGGTACGCAAGTGCTGCAACTGGGCGATGACGTTTTCCTCGGTGAGGATCGGCATGCTTTCTTTTTCGTCGGCGCAGTGACAATTGTCATGCACCATGGTTTTCGCGACTTCAGCGTGGCGCAGCCAGGCTTTGACCGTGGGCATTTTTTCCAGGCTGTCCGGGTTGAGCACCGCACGCATGGCGCCGCAATCGGAGTGGCCGCAAATGATGATGTGCTGCACGCCGAGGGCCAGCACCGCATATTCGATCGCGGTGGACACGCCACCGTTCATCTGGCCATAAGGCGGGACAACGTTGCCGACGTTACGGGTCACGAACAGATCGCCAGGCGAGCTCTGGGTGATCAGCTCGGGGACGATGCGCGAGTCGGCGCAGGTGATGAACATCGCTTTTGGCGCCTGGGCCGTGGCGAGTTTCTTGAAGAGTTCTTCCTGCTGCGGAAAAACCTCATGATGAAAATGCAAAAAGCCGTCTACGATCTGTCGCAGCGCTGCATCGGCGGATTCCGCTTCAGGGGTTTGCGCCGACGCAGCCAACGGCTGTTTATCCTTGTCACTCATGATTCATCCTCTTTGGCGGATTAGGGGAGTCGTTCCCATGTATTCCGGTATGAAGCCAGTGGCTGTTTAAAACATCCGGGTCATCCCGACCCGTCAGTCACTCGATGAACAAGGTAGCCGCCGAAACTTAACTCAAACTGAATCAAACGCTCTAGAACGTGTGTTCCAGGTCACAAAAAACGTGACTGGGTGATTTCGGCGGAAGGATTCCAACCCCTCAACCATAGGTCAATTGTCGCTAAATCAACGACATCTGGCGACCCGGCGGACAGAAGGCAGTGCAATCGAGGTTGTAGCCTTCGCGGTGATTCAGACCCAGACGTTTGATCGCCTTGGCAAAGCGTTGCGCGAGGAGGTCGGCGAATACCCCTTCGCCACGCATGCGTGCGCCGAAACGGCTGTCGTAGAGTTCGCCGCCCCGGCTCTGGCGGATCAGGCTCAGCACATGCGCCGCCCGTTGCGGGTAGTGCGCTTGAAGCCATTCCTCGAACAGCGGGGCTACTTCCAGTGGCAGGCGCAGCATCATGTAGGCAGCGCTTTGTGCGCCGGCGGCATGGGCTTCGGTGAGCAGGCTTTCGATTTCGCTGTCGTTGATCATCGGAATCATCGGCGAACACAGCACGCCCACCGGAATTCCCGCCTCGCGCATCACCCGGATAGCGCGTAACCGCGCTTTGGGAGCCGCGGCGCGCGGTTCCAGAATGCGTTTGAGTTCGTCGTCCAGCGTGGTCAGGCTGATCATCACCGCCACCAGTCGTTGCTGCGCCAGCTCTGTGAGCAGATCGAGATCGCGCAGGATCAGCGAACCCTTGGTGACGATGGTTACCGGGTGCTTATAGCGCAGCAGCACTTCGAGGGTCTGGCGGGTGATCCTGTGTTCGCGCTCGATCGGCTGATACGGATCGGTGTTGGAGCCGAGATTGATCGGCGCACATTGATAACCGCGTTTGCTCAGTTGTTCTTCCAGCACCTGGGCGGCGTTGGTCTTGGCGATCAGCCGGGTTTCGAAGTCCAGACCCGGCGACATGTCCCAATAGGCGTGGCTCGGTCGCGCATAGCAGTAGATGCAGCCATGCTCGCAGCCGCGATAGGGGTTGATCGAACGATCGAAGGGCAAATCCGGCGAAGTGTTGCGGGTGATGATGGTTTTCGCGGTTTCGATCATCACTTCGGTATTTTGCGTCTCGGGCACTTCCTGATACCAGCCGTCATCCTCCGCCACCGAGCGATTCGGTGCGAAGCGGTTGTGCGGGTTGGTCGCGGTGCCGCGTCCGCGTGGGGGAATTGGAGGGTTCATGCTCAGATCGCCGTGACTGTATGTGCATACAGTATCTTCTGCCTGCGCACTTGAACAGTGCCGTTCGGCGCCCATACGGCGTGATAGAGATAACAGTAACTTAATAGGGCCTGAAGTTTAGTCCGGTAGTTTGGCGATACATATTGAACATGGCGATTGTTGGTGATTGTTCAGTACTATCAATCGCGTCATCTCTGACGCAAATATTATTTTAAAAGGAATTTAATATGGGCTCTCTTAATCGTCGTGGTATTTTTCTGCAAAAGCTCGGTCCTACGCCTATTGATCCAGGTGAAGTTCTGGTTCAGATGCAGTTCGCTTATGTGCAAACAGGCTGGGATGCTGAGAAATCCGTGGAAACTTTCCAACTCGAAAACTCCAGCTTTGTCACGGCAGCCTCTTATGATGGTGGCCAGACCTTCAGCGTTCGCAATGAAAAAGATGTGGACGGCGATGGTGACATCGATGCTCAGGATAAAGCCAAGTTGCTCGCACTGGCGAAGGCTTATGCAAGTATCAACACGCCTTGATGGCGTTGGACGATGAATCGCCTTAAAGCGTTATCTATCACTTGCTTTGCGCTTGTGCTCTAGTAAAAGTCTGCGGCGTTATTATCAGTCCATAATAAACAAGGCCTGCCGAAGTTTCGGCAGGCCTTGTGTTTATTACGCTATATAAGTTTACAGATCGTTGTTCTGTTGATCAGACTTGCGCAAGTCTGCAACCTCAGCCGCTTTGACGGCTACGCCCTTGTTGCCCCAACTTCCACGAATAAAACTCACCACGTCCGCCACTTCCTGATCCGACAGCCGCCAGGCGAAACCCGGCATGGTGAAAGTAGAAGGCGCGCTGTGCGTCGCCGGCAAAGTCCCACCCTTGAGCACAATGTTGATCAGCGACGTCGGGTCATCCGATTGCAGCACCGGATTACCCGCCAATGCCGGGAACACTCGCGTGTAGCCGTGACCGTCGGTGCGGTGACACGCCGCGCAGTTGTCGATGTACACCGAGGCTCCGCGTTGGCTGTCGTCACCGCTCCACAGGGCTTTGGCGGCTTTCTCGTCGTATTGATGCGGTTGATCGGCAGGATCATTGGCCGGCAGCGACTTGAGGTAGCGGGCGATGGCGGTCAGGTCGGCGTCGGTCATGTATTGCATGCTGTGGGTGACCACATCACTCATGCCGCCGAACACCGCGCTGCGATCGCTGCGCCCGGTCTTGAGGAACTGGACCAGTTGTTCTTCGTTCCAGCCGCCGAGCCCATCCTTGTGATCGCCGCGCAAACTTTTGGCGATCCAGCCTTCCAGCGGCGCACTGCCAGCGAGGAAGTTACTGCCATCGGCCGCACTCAAGGATTTTTCCTGCATGGTCAGCGCACGTGGTGTGTGGCAGGCGCCGCAGTGGCCGAGACCTTCGACCAGATAGGCGCCACGGTCGATCACCGGGTCGGCACTTGTCGATTGGTAATCCTCGACCTTCGGCGCAAACATCCAGCGCCAGCCCATCAGCGGCCAGCGCATGCTCAGCGGCCACGGAATGTCGCTGTCCTTGTTCTCCTGCGCGACCGGTTCTACGCCGTGCATAAAGTACGCGTACAACGCTTTCATGTCGGTTTCGCTGACACGGGCGTAGGACGGATAGGGCATCGCCGGGTACAACGTACTGCCGTTCTTGGCGACACCATGGCGCACGGCCTGATCGAAATCCTCGAAGCTGTACTCACCGATACCGGTTTTATCCGGGGTGATGTTGGTCGAGTAGATCGTGCCGATCGGGGTTTCCATCGGCAGGCCACCGGCGAACGGCTTGCCGCCCTTGGCCGTGTGGCAAGCCACGCAGTCACCGGCGCGTGCGAGGTATTCGCCTTGTTTGATCAAGGCTTGATCAACGTCAGCCGCGTGGATTGAGGCGCTGCCGAGCAGTGCCAACGTCGCGATAACGAAATTCTTCATGGTCATCGCTCCTTAAGGGTGAACCAGCGGGCCGGGGTTTTTCAGGTATTGCTCGCGGATCGCTTTCGCCGACCAGTAGGTCAGTGCAGCCACCAGACCGGTCGGGTTGTAACCCAGGCCTTGCGGGAACGCCGAGGCGCCCGGCACGAAGACGTTGTGCACGTCCCAGCTCTGCAAGTAACGGTTCAGCGCGCTCTTCTTCGGATCGGTGCCCATGATCGCGCCACCGTTGAGGTGGGTGGTCTGATACGCCGCCGTGTTGAAGTGGTCGCCAACCTGCTTGCTGATCACGGCGATGGCTTTCGGGCCCATCGCTTCGGCGACCTTGCCCATTTTCTCAACCATAAAGCGGTTCATCTTGATGTCGTTTTCCTGCCAGTCGAAGGTCATCCGCAGCAGCGGCAAGCCGTAGGCATCGCGGTACACCGGATCGAGATCGAGGTAGTTGCCACGGTAGGACTGATGCGCGCCGTGGGCGTCCATCGACACCTGGTGGGTGTAGTAATCGGCGGTCGCGCGTTTCCAGTCACTGCCCCAGGCCGGTGTGCCCGGCGGGTTTGAGGTGCCGGCAATCGGTCGACTGCCCGCCTGGTTGACCCACATCGGCGAACCACCGACGAAGCCGTGTGGGCCGTGGTCGAAGTTGTCGGCGTTGAAATCGTCCAGCGCCACGCCATTGCCGCCGGCACCGATAAAGTTGTTGGTGTGGGTGTCCTTGTCGAAGAACGCCTTGATGGTCGCCATGTTCTGGTAGGCGAAGTTGCGCCCGACCACGCCTTCGCCGGTGATCGGGTCGTACGGTTTGCCGATGCCGGAGAGCAGCATCAAACGTACGTTGTGCAGCTGGAACGCACCGAGGATCACCAGATCCGCCGGTTGCTCGATCTCGCGACCCTGAGCATCGACGTAGGTAACGCCGGTGGCTTTGCTTTTGGTGCTGTCGAGGTTGATGCGCAACACGTGAGCGTTGGCGCGCAGCTCAAAATTCGGCAGCGGCTTCAGCGCCGGCAGAATGTTCACGTTCGGCGACGCCTTGGAGTACATGTAGCAAACATAACCGCTGCAGAAACCGCAGAAATTGCACGGGCCCATCTGCGCGCCGTAAGGGTTGGTGTATGGCCCGGAGGTGTTTGCGGACGGCAGGTTGTAGGGTTTGTAACCGACCTCTGTCGCCGCTTTGCCGAACAGCTGTGCGGAAACGGTGTTCTTCTGCGCTTCCAGCGGGAACGGGTTGGAACGATCCGGCGCATAAGGGTTGCCGCCCTTGCCCTGACCGACCAATTGACCTTTCACCGTCCAGGCCTGGCCGGAGGTGCCGAAGACTTTTTCAGCGAAATCGAAGAACGGCTCCAGCTCTTCATAGCTGACGCCGAAGTCCTGGATGGTCATGTCTTTGGGGATAAAGCTTTTGCCGTAGCGCTCTTCGTAATGGCTGCGCATGCGCAACTCGATCGGATCGACCCGGAAGTGCACGCCCGACCAGTGCAGGCCGGCGCCACCGACGCCGTTGCCCGGCAGGAACGCGCCCAACTGGCGGTTCGGCAGGGCGATGTCGTTAACGCTGTGGCGAATGGTGACGGTCTCTTTGGAGATGTCCTGAAAGAGTTTTTTCCGCACGCTGTAGGTGAGTTCGTCGATCACCTGTGGATAGTTGCCGTCGGGGTAGGTGTCCTGCATCGGCCCGCGCTCCAGCGCCAGCACGTTGAGACCCGCCTCAGTCAGCTCCTTGGCCATGATCGCGCCGGTCCAGCCGAAACCAACGATGACTGCGTCAACCTTCTTCATTACCGTTGCCATGCTTACGCCCTCTCGCCGCGAATCGAAACTGCCGGGAAGGGGTATTGCTCGTTGCGTTCCACCCAATCCATGAAATCGGCGCGGGCGCCGGGGAAGCCGATCATGGTCCAGCCAACCATGCCTTTGTTGCCGCCATGGATCGGGTCACAGAAGAACCCTTCCTTGGTGTTTTGCAGCAGCAGATTGAAGAAAATCTTCGCCGGAACGGCATCGAACTGTGGCTTGCCGGCTTCCAGTTGCTTGAGCAAATCGTCTCGGGTAGCGCTGTCTTGCTCAGCAAATACTTTACCGTTGAGGGATTTTGCCCACTGATCCGTGGCGGCGATGCCGAGGCGATAAATCTCTTTTGGCACCAGTTTGCTCTGCCAACCCATTTCCGGCGCGGCGTCGGCATTGAACGGGCCTTGCATGTACCACAGCGCGCCGGCGGCGTAGGGCGTGTTCATCTGCCGGTCGATGTATTCCGGCACGCCGGCTTCCAGCGCGCCTGGGCCTTGGGCATCGTTGGGAATCAACTGCGCGACGGCGGCATTGATGAACGCCCATTCTTCGGCGGTGAAGTAGCTCGGTTGATAAACACCGGCGTCGGCGCGTGCGGGTTGCGGCGCGGGTGCAGCAGGCGCAGTTTCGGGCGCTGCTTGCAGGACGCTGCTGCCCAGGCCGGTGCCGGCCAGGGTGACCACTGGAATCAGGGTCAGGGATTTGCGCAAAAACTCACGCCGCGGGTTGTCTCGATCTTGATCAGACATGGGGGGCACCTCATCAGGCATTAAGGGGTTTCAACCGTTTCTGCGAACGGCTTGAGGTTTTTTCGTCGCGACGGCAAGGGGCTGACCCGGTAAATCCGGACACGTCTGCAACATCATGTGACAAATGGTAGCAGGCTAAGCTTCCTGATAAACCGATTCAGCGCAAAAAAGACCGGGTTTTCACCCATGAAACAGATGAAGGAGTAGGGATTCACGTTTCTTTGACAAGCGCCTCACGGGGCTTTGACCGGCGAGCGACGAAGCTGCGGCCTCGCTCACTGAACAATCCCGATACGGTCAACCCAGCATGTCCCGAGTGCGTTTGTTTCCTGCTTTGTATTTATCGTTTGTTGCGCTGCTGCAGTGGATGCCGGCGCAGGCTGAAGGCGCGACATCGGTTCGTCCGACCGAGTGGGCGCAGCCGGTTGAGGTGCAATACAACCTGTTCCAGATGTCACCGACGCTTTATCGCAGCGCATTGCCCGATGGCGGCGCCGTGCCGTTGCTGAAAAATCTCAAGGTCGCCACGGTGATCAACTTCCTCCCGGAAGCCGACAGCAATTGGTTGTCCGCGCCGGGTATCAATCAAGTGCAATTGCCCTATCGCACCAATCACGTCGACGACGCTGATGTGCTCAAAGCCTTGCGGGCCATTCAAGCCGCCGAAGCCAACGGCCCGGTGTTGATGCATTGCAAACACGGCTCCGATCGCACTGGGCTGATGGCGGCGATGTACCGCGTGGTCGTTCAAGGCTGGAGCAAAGAAGACGCCTTGAGCGAAATGACCCAAGGCGGTTTTGGTGAGAGCGGCCATTTTCGCGACAGCGTGCGCTATGTGATGCAGGCCGATGCCGACAAGTTGCGCACTGCGCTGGCCAATGGTGATTGCAGCACCAGCGCGTTCGCTACCTGCTCGATGAAGAGCTGGTTTCAGTCGGTCAATCTCAAATAGTCACGAGAGGTCGGCGGGTGCAAACAGCTCATCAACTGGTCGGCCCAGAAAAACCTGAGCCGCACTGACCAGCGACTGAACATCGCCCGGTGTGAAGAAGATTTCGCGAAACTCTCGGCCCGTCGTCGGGTTGAATACCCAATCCTGCTCAAACCTTTTGAACACCTCGGTGGCCAAAACCCGGGACCAGAGGTAGGCGTACACCATGGCTTGGTAACCGGTCACCATGTAGTCAAAACTGTTGGCGAACCGGCAATTCTCCGGCAGTTTGAGTTGCGGGACTTTCGTTTGCACGTCTTTGAACACCTGCGCGACGCTACGACCATCACCGTGACTGGCGTGCAGGTCAAAGTCCAGCAGGGCCACGGTCAGCTGAATGGCGGTTTGTCGGCTGGCCTGGCTTTGCAGGGCAGCCAGGACGGCATCGATGCGCTTCTCGCTCAAGCGCTCACCGCTCTGATGGTGCGCGCTCAACCACAAGAGGAACTCCCGGGAATAGCACCAGCGCTCAAACAGCTCTCCGGCGAACTCCGCCGTCGGGCGCGCCATCTGCGAAATGCCGGAAAGCGTGTGGTGGGGAGAGCGCGTCAGGATGTGTTGCAGGCAGTGGCCAAACTCGTGGAACAGCACGCGCAGATCAAGGTGCTCGAGCAGGGTTGGCTGGCCATCGATTGCTGATGCCAGGTTCCACGAGATCAGAGCGATCGGCAGCACCGGTCGACCTTCGGCGGTGATCCGACGGTTTCGCAGGGTTATCGTGCCGGCAAAGTCCAACGTGTTCTCGCCTTTGAACGGATGAAGATACAAGTAACCGATGGTCTGCCCGTGTTCGCTGACTTCGAACAGGCGCAGGTGATCGTGCCAGCGTTCGAACGTTGCCAGCTCGGTAATGCCCACGCCAAACATGCGCTCACAGAACTGGCACAGTCGGCGCAACGTGCCCTCCAGTGGGAAGTAGTCACGCAGGTCTTCGAGTGCGCCGTCGAACTGCTCATTGCGCAGTTGTTCGACGAGAAACTCCTGATCCCAGCCCTGTACGTCAGGGAGGCCGCGTGCAAGCGCAAATGCATCGAGCCTCTCGGAGTCCTGCGTTCGTGCCCGCTCACTCGACTCGGTCATCCGCGTCATGAACGCACTGATAGTCGCTGTCGATTCGCCTGAGACCGAGGCCTGACGCAATTGCGCGAAATTGTCGTAGCCCAGCAGTCCGGCTTTCTGGTGCCGCAGTGTGAGCAACGATTCGAGCACGGGACCGTTGTCATGCTGGCCGGAGTGGGGGCTTTGCGCCGAGGCGCGCGTGAAGAAAGCGAGAAAATATTCTTCGCGCAAGGCGCGATGTTGCGCGTACGTCATCACCTGCAAATGAGTGTTGAGATCCAGCGGAATCAACCAGCCGGTGTGGCCGGCCGCTTGGGCCAGTTGGGCGAAACGTTGGCGGGCGGCGTCAGGCAACCCCGCCAGGTGGGTGATGTCATCAACACGCTTGTGCCACTGGGCACTGTCGCTTTCGAGATTGTTCAGGAATAGCGCTTCCAGGCGGCTGATTTCGGCATTCAACCCGGCCAGTTGCTGTTGGCGTTCAACCGTCAGCTCAATTCCGGATAAACGAAACTTGCGCAGGATTTTTCCCAGCGCCGCTTGACGAGATGCATCGAAATTGCGCGCGATGGGGCTTTTTTCGAGGCTTTGATAGGCACGGAACAGTCCTCGATGGCCCATTTTCCATGCTCTGTATTCCTCGACTGCGTTGCTGCACGTTGCCGTGGCGATGATCCAGTCCGTCTCGTTGGGGTGAGCCATCGAGAGGACTTCAATCACTGCAATGGTTTCTTCAAGCTGAGCATCGGTTGCATCGACCGCCAACACCAGATCATCCCAATTGGGCGTGTGTGCCTGGCTGGCCACGATATTGTTGATGACCTGTCGATTGGTCGCGACGAGGGTGGTGATCGCTGGCACCAGATGTTCGGCGCGTACGCTGGACCAGGGCGGCAGGTCCCAGGTGTGTAACAGTGGATTGAAATCGGGCATGGCGTCTTCCTTGACGTCTGGTGGAAAAGTCCAGATTAGGCAGGAAGCGTGGGGAGGGGGCGGTAGACAGATACCACCTTCCACCATCGAAACGGTGAAAGGTGGGGCTGACTCAGTGTTGCTCGTCGGGCTTCTTCTTCAGTTTCGGGTTCGGAAAAAACTGCACCGCCTGCACATTCTTGTCCGGCGCCGGCTTGTCGAGCGCGCTGGTGTTGACCCGCGTGCCGAGCTCTTTAGGCACCGAAAGGCCTTGGGCATTCAACGTGTCGGCATAACCACAGGCCACGCATTCGCGGTGCGGAACATCGTCCTCGCTCCACATCATCAACTTGTCCGGCTCGCTGCACGCCGGGCAGACTGCCCCGGCGATAAAGCGCTTCTTGGTAATCACAGGCCCCTCACTCATGCTGCCGCGTCCTCACTCAGGCCGCTGTGGCGCAAGAGTGCGTCAATCGACGGCTCACGGCCACGGAAGTCGACGAACAGCACCATCGGCGCCTGTGAGCCGCCGCGCGCCAGAATCGCCTCGCGGAAGGCGCGACCGGTTTGTGCGTTGAGCACGCCGTCTTCTTCGAACTTCGAGAAGGCATCGGCCGACAGCACTTCAGCCCACTTGTAGCTGTAGTAACCCGCCGCGTAACCGCCGGCGAAGATGTGCGCGAAGCTGTTCGGGAAGCGGTTGTAGGCCGGCGGACGCATCACCGACACCTCGTCACGCACGCCTTCCAGCACTTGCAGTGGACTGCGGCCATCACCGTGGGTCGCGTGCAGTTCGAAGTCGAACAGCGAGAACTCCAGTTGACGCACCATCATCAGGCCGGACTGGAAGTTTTTCGCCGCGAGCATTTTCTCCAGCAGGTCCTGCGGCAGTGGCTCGCCGCTTTCGTAGTGAGCGGAAATCAGCGCAAGGCCTTCCGGCTCCCAGCACCAGTTTTCCATGAACTGGCTCGGCAGCTCGACCGCGTCCCAGGCCACGCCGTTGATGCCGGAAACTCCGGCGTGATCAACGCGGGTCAGCAAGTGATGCAGGCCGTGACCGAATTCGTGGAACAGCGTGGTCACTTCATCGTGGGTCAGCAGCGCAGGCTTGCCGCTGTCGGCCGGGGTGAAGTTGCACACCAGGTTGGCCACCGGACTTTGCAGTACGCCGTCGACGGTGCGGCGACGGTCGCGGGCACCGTCCATCCACGCACCGCCACGCTTGTTGGCGCGGGCGTAGAGGTCGAAGAAAAAGCGGCCGACGTGCTGGCCGTTTTCCTTGATTTCGAACAGGCGCACGTCCGGGTGCCAGGTGTCGAAGCCTTTCTGCTCGGCGATTTCGATGCCGTACAGACGCTGAACGATGGCGAACAGACCGCCAAGCACCTTGTCGATCGGGAAGTAGGCGCGCAGGGTTTCCTGGGCGACGCTGTAGCGTTGTTCGCGAAGTTTTTCGCCGTAGAAACCGCTGTCCCAGCTTTGCAGATCGGCGCAGCCCTGTTCAGCGGCATACGCGCGTAACTGTTGCAGATCTTGCGCCGCGAACGGCTTGCTGCGCTTGGCCAGATCACGCAGGAAGCTCAGCACCTGATCGCTGGACTCGGCCATTTTGGTGGCGAGGCTCAGTTCCGAGAAACTGGCGAAACCCAGCAACTTGGCCAATTCCTGACGCAGGTCGAGGATTTCTTCCATCACCGGGCCGTTGTCGTTCTGGCCGGCGTTCGGGCCTTGATCCGAGGCGCGGGTGCAGTAGGCCGCGTAGACTTCTTCACGCAGCGCACGGTCTTGCGCGTAGGTCATCACCGCGTAGTAGCTCGGGAATTCCAGGGTGATCAGCCAGCCGTCGAGGCCTTTGGCCTGCGCGGCGGCAGCCATTTGCGCCTTGGCCGAATCGGTCAGGCCAGCGAGGGCGGCTTCGTCGGTGACGTGTTTGGTCCAGGCCTGCGTGGCGTCGAGCAGTTGATTGGAGAAGCGGCTGCCCAGCTCGGACAGTTTGCTCTGCACTTCGGCGTAGCGTTTCTGTTCGGCTTCCGGCAGGTCGATACCCGACAGACGGAAGTCACGCAGGGCGTGTTCCAGAATAGTCTTCTGCGCCACGTCGAAACCGGCGGCTTCCGGACTGTTGGCCAGCGCTTCATAGGCCTGGAACAGTTCGCGGTTCTGGCCCATCTCGGTGGAGTAGGCGCTCAGGGCTGGCAGGCACGACTCGTAGGCTTCGCGCAGTTCGGCGCTGTTGCACACGGCATTGAGGTGGCTGACCGGGCTCCAGGCAGCGCCGAGGCGGTCATTGAGTTCGTCCATCGCCAATACCAGGCCGGCCCAGGTAGGGTTCTGAACCTGAGTCTTGAGGATTTCGGCAATGGCGGCGCGGTTGTCGGCCAGGATCGTTTCGATGGCGGGCAGGACGTGTTCGGCACGGATCGTGGAGAACGGTGGCAGGTCGTAGGACTGCAGCAGAGGGTTGTTCACGCTCACGGTTGGCACCTTGGCTGGGGAAACATTGCCCCATCTTAATTACAATCGGCACTCACCGCAGCTATCGGCGACAGAGAGAGAATTTATCGTGTCCCTTCGCAAGTACCAGAATCACACCCCCAGCCTGAGCAAAGGCGCATTTGTCGACAGCTCGGCGGTGGTGATCGGCGACGTCGAAATCGGCGCAGACAGCTCCGTCTGGCCGCTGACCGTGATCCGTGGCGACATGCACCGCATCCGCATCGGTGCGCGCACCAGCGTGCAGGACGGCTGCGTGTTGCACATCACCCACGCCGGCCCGTTCAACCCCGACGGCTTCCCGCTGCTGATCGGCGATGACGTGACCATCGCCCACAAAGTCATGCTCCACGGCTGCACCGTTGGCAGCCGCGTGTTGATCGGCATGGGCAGCATTGTCATGGACGGCGCGGTGGTTGAAGACGACGTGATCATCGGCGCCGGCAGCCTGGTGCCGCCGGGCAAGCGTCTGCAAAGCGGCTTCCTGTACGTGGGTAGCCCGGTGAAACAGATCCGTCCGCTGACGGACAAGGAAAATGCCTTTTTCACCTACAGCGCGGCGAATTACGTGAAGCTCAAGGACCTGCATCTGGCCGAAGGCTACGACACACTCTGAATCGAATTTGCGACTGCTCAGGAATACTCATGCATTACCAAACCGTACTGTTCGACCTCGATGGCACCCTGACCGACCCGCGTGAGGGCATCACCCGTTCCATCCAGTTTGCCTTGGCTAAGCTCGGCATCGATGAGCCGGACCTGACCAAGCTCGAACACTTCATCGGCCCGCCGCTGTTGCAGGCGTTCATGCAGTTTTACGAGTTTGACGAGGCCAAGGCGTGGCAGGCGGTGAATTTCTATCGCGAGCGCTTCAAGGTCACCGGTCTGTATGAAAATCGCGTGTTTGAGGGTGTTACGCCGTTGCTGGAAACCCTGAGCGGGCAAGGTCGGCAGCTGTACATCGCGACATCGAAGCCGTGGGAATTCGCCCGCGAGATTGCCCGGCATTTTGATTTCGCCCGGCATTTCAAGGTGATTTATGGCAGCGAACTGGACGGCACGCGGACCAACAAGGTTGAGCTGATTGCGCATCTGATCAAGGAAGAAGGGCTGGATCCTGCGAATACGCTGATGATCGGCGACCGTAAGCACGACCTGATCGGCGCGCGCAGCAATGGGCTGGATGCAGCGGCGGTGGGTTATGGGTTTGGCAGTTTTGAAGAGTTGAATGCCGAGTCGCCGGCTTATCACTTTGAAACGCTGGATGAGTTGCATCAGGCGTTTTTGCAGCGCTGACAAGTACGCCATCGCTGGCAAGCCAGCTCCAACAGGTGAGCGATGTACTCAGGTTCACCGCTGTCCCTGTGGGAGCTGGCTTGCCAGCGATGAGGCCAATTCAGTCACTGATGTCTCAAGCGGCGGCCAACGCTTTCAGCGCCGCTTTGCGTTCTGCGACAGGCAGGCCCCCCAACCGCTCAACCTCTGCATAAAATCTCACCCAATCCCCCCCGACCTGTTTGAACAACGCCGAAAACGCCGGCACCCACTGGTCATACAGCCCAAACGGCAACAGCCGCGCATTGTTCAGCGGCGCATTCACCCAAGCGTCATAACGCTTATCCCCGGCCCACTGGCTGTCCCTCATCAGCCTGTAGTCACGGCGAAACTGCTCGAACTCCGCTGCTTTGCGTTCGCGCATCTGTTCGGTCGACAGCGGCTGTGCGTACAACTTTTCCAACCGTGACCGCACATCCAGCACCAACTCGATGAACTGATCGCGCTGCTTCAACCGTGAGTGAGTGTCCGCTGGCAACCCGCGAAACGCCCGCCACTGCCGCGTACCTTCCTGTTCGACAAACGTGGCGAAGGACTCGTTGAACTCGGTGTCGTCCTTCACATAGAAACGTTGATGGGCCAGCTCATGAAAGATCAGCGTGGCCAGGCGCTCATCGCCCCAGCCCATCATTGAATTGAGGATCGGGTCGTTGAACCAGCCGAGCGTCGAATAGGCCTCGACGCCGCCAATCGACACGTCCATGCCCTGCAAGCGCTGGATCGCTGCTTCACCGCGCGCCGCACTCTGGCTGTAGTAACCGCGATAGGCCACGCAGCCGGCAATCGGAAAGCAATGATTCTGCGGCGTCAGGGAAAACTCCTGAGTGGCGAACACGTTCCACACCACAAATGGCCGGCCAATGTCGGCATACAGGCGATAGCTCTGGTTATCCGGCAGGCGCAGATGTTCGCTGGCGAACGCCCGGGCCTTTTGTGACTGGGCCAGGTGCGTGCGCAATTTCGCATCGCGGCTCGGGTCGGCGATGACTTTTTCCACCGGCTCCCGCGCGCGCAGCAACTGCAGCTGGCCGCTGGCCAACTGGCTGTAATAGCTGACGCTGGCGCAACCGTTGAGCAACAAAAACAACACACCCGGAAACAAAACCCGAAAAACGCGATCAAGTAACCCAAGGCTTGGAAACGGCCTGATCAAAATAAGAAATCCCCCGGAGAGTCTGCTGGCAAGACTATCCCGCCTAAAGGAGCACCGCTATGCGCATGTTTATGCTGACAGGGGGCCTGCTGACGCTGGCCGGTTGTGCCAATTTCGGCATGCCCGATCCCGACCCTTCTCAAGCCTGGATCGACCTCGATGCCCGACAACAGGACACGGCGCTGCAAGCGCTGCAAGTCGATACCACCGCTGCGGTCGATAAACGCTACTTCGAAGTGCAACCCGGCAGCCATGAGTTGAAGGTGCGTTATCAATTTCCGGTCGAAGCGACCAACATCGGCCCCGACGCTGAGCCGCTGTGGCGCGATTGCCAGTTGAGTGTGAAATTCAAGGATTTCAACGCAGGCCAGCGTTATCAGTTGCAGGCCGGCAGTATTGGTTTCCGGCCATGGGCCAAACTCTATGACGAGCAGCGCAAAGTCGTCGGCCAAGGTACGCCGGCGGGCTGCCAGAGCACTTGATCGGCGCTATGCTGAATATCCAGACCTGTGGATATTCATCATGCGCACGTTGCTGTTATTGCTCGTTGCCAGTCTTTTGGCCGGTTGTCAGACGCCGCTGCCGCCGGTCGACCCGCAAATGGCCTGGGTCGACTTTTCAACGCCGACGCCGGGCGGCAAGTTGCTGATGGCCGAACGTCTGGACAACCAGCGTTTGAATGACGGCCGCTATTTTCAGGTCACCCCCGGCAGCCATGAATTGCGCGTGCGCTTCGACTTCGAAGTGTTCGGTGGTGGCGGCGCCTTGATGACCGGGCCGGTTGAGCGCCTGTGCTACCTGTACATTCGCTACGACCATTTCGAGGCCGGGCAACGATACCTGCTGGAGGGGCGTTCGCTGGCGTTCACCCCGAGTGCCCGGCTATATAACGCCAGACGCGAGATCGTCGCTGAAGATCGCCAATACAACTGCATCAACTGAAGTGTCTCAGCTATCGTTCTTCTGATAGATGATCGCTTTGGTGCCGTTTTCACATGAACCGACCACCATGGCGATGTCATGTTTTGCGGCTTCTTCCTTGCTGACGATTTCCAATGTGTAAGACGGCACTCCTTTAGCCTGGATCTTGACTTCGATCTCTTTCTTGAGTTCTTCGCAGTCTTTGGGTGCCGCAATTACCGAGGTGGCCAGTGCACTGCAGAGGATCGCCAAGCCGATACGTTTCATGAGTGAAGCTCCCTGAGGCAGCGCGCACGGGCGTGCGCTGAAGCTGCTGTCGTTGATTCGACCATACTTTTACAGCGAGGGTTCTGACTTCGCTCACAACTTGTGCGACTGTGCGTACGAAAATTTGCGTGCGACGAAAGCCTTGTGGGAGTCTGGCTTGCCAGCGATGACGTCGGCACAGCAACTATAGATGTTGCCAGACACACCGCTATCGCTGGCAAGCCAGCTCCCACAGGATTTATGTTGCTGTTACTTGAACGGGTCGAATCAGCTGACCAGTGAAGCCTCAAGGGTGATCTTCGCATTCAGCACTTTCGAAACCGGGCACCCTTCCTTGGCCTTGTTGCTCAGTTCTTCGAACTGCTCCTGCGTCGCCCCGGGAATTTTTGCTTTGAGAATCAGCTTCACCGCGGTGATCGCGAAACCGCCTTCAACCTGATCGAGGGTCACTTCCGCGTTGGTATCGATGCTGTCGGCCTTGAGGCCCGCATCGCCGAGAATCATCGAGAACGCCATGGAGAAACAACCGGCATGCGCCGCGCCGATCAGTTCTTCCGGGTTGGTGCCCTTGCCGCCTTCGAAGCGCGCCTTGAAACCGTATGGGGCTTCTCTGAGGACGCCGGTTTCGGTGGAAATCGAGCCGATACCGGTTTTCAGATCACCTGCCCAATGTGCCGATGCTTTCTTCACGATAGCCATGTCTTCCTCCTCGTCTCTGGCGCGGAAACGCCGCGTCGTCGTGGTTTGTTGCTTGCAAGGCTTCTGAGGATAGACGGCGGAACAAAGTTCAGCCCGGTTGAATCGTTGACTTTTTTAGTAGGAAATTTCGACTCGGCTATTGAAACTCGGGTATATGCCCTCATTGCATAAAACACGCTTATGAATTCGGCAGGTTTTCGTTCGTATCAATAACCTGCCTCCCGACTCGGAGACGCAGGTTTATGAAGCAACTGTCCGACGTAAAATTTTCCACTCTCGATTTGGTGCCAGTGCGCGAGAACGGCAGCCCGGCGCAGTCACTGCGTAATTCGCTGGACCTGGCGCAGCACGTCGAGAAATTCGGCTACACGCGGTTCTGGGTCGCTGAGCACCACAACATGGACGGCATCGCCAGTTCCGCGACTTCGGTTTTGCTGGGTTATCTGGCAGGCGGCACGTCGACCATCCGTGTCGGCTCCGGTGGCGTGATGTTGCCCAACCATGCGCCGCTGGTGATCGCCGAGCAGTTCGGCACCCTTGAAAGTCTGTACCCGGGACGGATCGATCTCGGTCTTGGCCGTGCGCCCGGTTCTGATCAAATGACCGCACGTGCGCTGCGCCGCGAACGCTCCGGCAGCGCCGATGATTTCCCCGAGGACGTTGCCGAACTGGTGCGCTTCCTCGGCCCGCGTACCCCGGATCAACGGGTAATCGCGATGCCGGGCACCGGCACCAATGTGCCGATCTGGCTGCTCGGCTCCAGTCTGTTCAGTGCGCAGTTGGCCGGCGAGCGTGGTTTGCCCTACGCCTTCGCCTCGCATTTCGCGCCGCGCTTCATGCACGAGGCGATTCGGGTCTATCGCAATCACTTCAAGCCGTCGGCGGTGCTCGACAAGCCGTACGTGATGCTCGGCGTGCCGCTGGTGGCGGCGGATACCGATGAGCAGGCGGATTATCTGGCGACGTCGGTGTACCAGCGCATTTTGGCGTTGATGCGCGGGCAAAGTCTGGTGCAGCGTCCGCCGGTGAAAACCATGGACGGTTTGTGGCTGCCGCATGAGCGCGAGGCGGTGGGTGATTTCCTCGGTCTGGCGATGGTTGGCAGCCCACAGAAGATCCGCGCGAAGCTGGAAGTGTTGGTTGAACAGACTCAGGCGGATGAGCTGATTTTCACCAGTGATCTCTACGAACACGCCGACCGCGTGCATTCCTACGAGCTGCTGGCACAGGTCATGAAGGGATAACGCGCACCCCTGTAGGAGCTGCGGCACGCTGCGATCTTTTGATCTTCGGTTTGAAAAATCAGGATCAAAAGATCGCAGCGTGCCGCAGCTCCTACACGGGAAACAAAAAAGCCGACGCATTCACGTCGGCTTTTGTATTTCAGGCGCAATCAACCGCGCTTGTAGACGATTTCCTTGGTGCCACCTTCACAGGTGCCGACAACTTCGCCGCCATTGGCGCCCTTGTCGACAATCTCCAGCGAATACCCGGAAACGCCCTTGGCATCCAGCTTCGCTGCGATCTCGCTTTTCAGCTCTTCGCAAGGCTTGCCGGCAGCAATCGCACCACCCGCAAGGCTCAACAAACCTACTGCCAACATGAACTTCTTCATCGGTCGCACTCCCTGGTCGGATTGAAAGAGGCGGGCATCGAGTCATCCACTCGATGCACTCACCCTGTAGCGCTTTGCCATTCCTATGGCACTCGGCCAGCGCGCAAGTTCAGAAGACTAGACCAAACTCAGCTGCTGGCAATCTTGAAGCCGACTTTCAACGTCACCTGAAAGTGCGCAACCTTACCGTTTTCGATATGACCACGGGTTTCGGTGACTTCAAACCATTCCAGGTTGCGAATGGTCTTGTTGGCTTCAGCCAACGCGTTGTTGATGGCGTCTTCGATGGTGGTGGTGGACGAACCGACCAACTCGACTTTCTTGTACGTGTGATGGTCACTCATAACGAACTCCTTGGCGTGTGGAATTGAGACTAGCAGTGAATCTGCACTGTTGATTTCGGCGGCGCCGAGCAGGCGAAGTTCAGATTTTCTGCACTTTCTCAAACCACTGAAGTCCCAACCAACACACGCCACTCATCACCAATGCAGGAGAGCCACCATGGCCAACACCTCTTTACGTAAAGCCTCGTTGCAAAGCATGGAAGCCGAGATCGAGAGTCTGCTCAAGTCGTTGGAAAGCCTGAAGGACGACGCTTCGGACGAGTCGCGCAAGACCCTCAAGGCGCTGAAAAGCAATGCCGAAAGTGCGCTGAAGCATTCGCGTCACCTGCTTAGCGATGCCTATGAAGAAGTCAAAGTGAAAACCCGCGAGACCGGCATTGCCACTCGTGATTACGCCCAGGAACATCCGTGGACAACCGCCGGTGTAGCGGTTGGTGCGATCGGTTTGCTGGCCGCTTACTTGCTGTTCAAGCGCGGCGAATGATCGCTCTGGTGCAGCTCATTCTTGAGCCATTGCGCCAGTTGCCGAGCGCGCCCGTCTGCGGCGCGCTTGGGTAGCCACAACGCCAGTTGCGCCGGGGTTTCACAGAAGCCCCACGGCGCAACCAGGCGACCCGCTTTCAAATCTTCCGTCACCAACGGCTCCGGCGCGATCGCTACGCCGAGACCGGCGACTGCTGCTTCCAGCAAATAATACAAATGCTCAAAACCTTGCCCGAGCTTCAGCGCCTTCGCGTCGAGGTCGCTTTGCTGTGCCCAGCTCGGCCAGGCTTGTGGGCGCGAGGTGGTGTGCAGCAGCGGTTCATCAAGCAGTGCAGAGGCTGGCGCTGGTTGTAGACGTTGATAACCGCTGAACAGCGGGCTCATGACCGGCCCGATGCGTTCTGCGGCCAATTCGTAAACCTGCATGTCTGCCGGCCATGGCGGCTCGGCGAACAGCAGCAGAGCATCCAGACCCGGACGCCGAGGATCGAGATCGCCTTCACCTGCCGACAGATGCAGACGCAGGTCGGGCAGATCGGCATTCAAGCGCCCCAGACGCGGAATAAACCAGCGTGCGAGCAAGCTTCCAGAGCAACCCAGTACGAACGGTGCATCGGCGGTGTTCTGCGTGAGTTCAGCACAAACACTGCGCAACCGATCAAACGCCTCACCGCTGGCATCGCGTAAACGCATACCCGCATCTGTGAGTTTCAGGCCGCGCCCGTCCTTGACGAACAGACTGACGCCCAAGTGTTCTTCCAGCACCTTGAGCTGACGGCTGACTGCGCCGTGGGTAACGTGCAGTTGCTCGGCGGCCTGACTGACGCTGTTCAGCCGGGCGGTCGCTTCGAACGCGCGCAAGGCGTTCAGCGGGGGAAGGTCGTGGCTCATGGTATCTGTGAGTTTTCCTGACAGGTTGTGGCGATCTTATCGGTTTTCAGCTTAGAAGGTCAGGGGTAGAGTGGTCGTCATTGTCTCTTGACCCGAATTCACCTGGAGCGACTCATGACCCAGACTTCGAACACTTCCAATCTGCGTAACGGCCCGGACGATAACGGCCTGTTTGGCTCGTTCGGTGGCCGCTACGTGGCGGAAACCCTGATGCCGTTGATCCTCGATCTGGCCCGCGAATACGAAGCGGCCAAGGAAGATCCTGCATTCAAAGAAGAATTGGCCTACTTCCAGCGTGATTACGTCGGACGTCCGAGCCCGCTGTATTTCGCTGAACGCCTGACTGAGTTCTGCGGCGGCGCGAAGATTTATCTGAAGCGTGAAGAGCTGAACCACACCGGCGCGCACAAGATCAACAACTGCATCGGCCAGATCCTGTTGGCGCGGCGCATGGGCAAGAAACGCATCATCGCCGAGACCGGCGCCGGCATGCACGGCGTGGCCACGGCCACCGTCGCTGCGCGGTTCGGTCTGGATTGCGTGATCTACATGGGCACCACTGACATCGAACGCCAGCAGGCCAACGTGTTCCGCATGAAACTGCTGGGCGCTGAAGTGATTCCGGTGGTTGCCGGCACCGGCACCCTGAAAGACGCAATGAACGAAGCCCTGCGTGATTGGGTCACCAACGTTGACAGCACCTTCTACCTGATCGGCACCGTGGCCGGCCCGCACCCGTACCCGGCAATGGTTCGCGACTTCCAGGCCGTCATCGGCAAGGAAACCCGCGACCAGTTGCAAGCGCAGGAAGGTCGTCTGCCGGACAGCTTGGTGGCGTGCATCGGTGGCGGTTCCAACGCAATGGGCCTGTTCCACCCGTTCCTCGACGACAAGAGCGTCGAGATCATCGGCGTTGAAGCCGCGGGTTACGGCATCGAAACCGGCAAGCACGCGGCGAGCCTGAACGGCGGCGTTCCGGGCGTGTTGCACGGCAACCGTACTTTCCTTTTGCAGGACGACGACGGCCAGATCATCGACGCCCACTCGATTTCCGCTGGCCTCGACTACCCAGGCATCGGCCCAGAACACGCATGGTTGCATGACATCGGTCGCGTTCAGTACACCTCGGTGACTGACGACGAAGCACTGGATGCGTTCCACAAATGCTGCCGCCTGGAAGGGATCATTCCTGCACTGGAAAGCGCCCACGCTCTGGCTGAAGTGTTCAAACGCGCACCGAAACTGCCGAAGGATCACCTGATGGTGGTCAACCTGTCGGGCCGTGGCGACAAAGACATGCAGACCGTCATGCATCACATGGAACAGTCTAAGCAGGAGAAACACTGATGAGCCGCCTGCAAACGCGTTTTGCCGCCCTCAAAGAACAGAACCGCGCCGCGCTGGTGACCTTCGTCACCGCCGGTGATCCGGACTACGACACCTCGCTGGCGATCCTCAAGGGTTTGCCGGGTGCCGGCGCCGACGTGATTGAACTGGGCATGCCGTTCACCGACCCGATGGCCGACGGCCCGGCGATCCAGTTGGCGAACATCCGTGCCTTGGGCGCCAAGCAGAACCTGGTGAAAACCCTGCAAATGGTTAGCGAGTTCCGCGAAGGCAACAGCGACACGCCGCTGGTGCTGATGGGCTACTTCAACCCGATCCACATGTATGGCGTTGAGCGCTTCATCACTGACGCGAAAGAGGCGGGCGTCGACGGTCTGATCGTGGTCGACATGCCACCTGAGCACAACGCTGAACTGTGCGATCCGGCGCAGGCTGCGGGGCTCGACTTCATCCGTCTGACCACCCCGACCACTGACGATGCGCGTCTGCCGAAAGTGCTCAATGGCAGCTCCGGTTTCGTTTATTACGTGTCGGTGGCCGGTGTGACCGGTGCTGGCGCTGCAACGCTGGAGCATGTTGAAGAGGCGGTCACCCGTCTGCGCCGTCATACCGACCTGCCGATCAGCATCGGTTTCGGTATCCGTACCCCGGAGCAAGCGGCGGCCATCGCGCGTTTGGCCGACGGTGTTGTGGTGGGCTCGGCATTGATCGATCACATCGCCAACGCGACCACACCAGCGCAAGCCATCGACGGTGTGTTGAGCCTGTGCTCGGCACTGTCTGAAGGCGTGCGTAAGGCCCGCGTCAGCTGAAGGTAAAGTTCCTGATACAGAGGAATTAGCACCTCAAAGCACAGACTAAATGAGCAAGACCGAGGGCTTCAGAACACCGTTCTGCAGCCCTTTTTGCTGTTTGTGCCGTGAGGAAAGACCCGATGAAAATGCCGAAACGTCTGATTGCCGGACTGGGTGTGTTGATGATCAGCGCGACCCCGCTGCTGGCCAGCGCCGATCCGCGCGATGATCACGACCACGGCGGCCCGCAGCAGGGCCAACACGACAACCGCGGCGACAACCATGGTGATGATCACCGCGGCCCGCAGAACAACCACCGTGGTGGCCCGCCACCGCGCGACTTTGGCCCAGTGCGCCAGACCATTCGTGATAATCATGGCTACTTCGTACGCGGCGCACCGCCGCCTCCGGGGATTCATCTGGAGCGTGGCCGGCCGTTGCCGCACGGGTATTACGGTGAGCGTCTGGACGGTCGTGCGCTGGGTCGCTTGCCGGTGTATCCGGGCTACGAATGGCGCCGGGCCGGTGGCGATATCGTGCTGATCGCAGTGGGCACCGGGATCGTTTACGAAATCCTCGATGGCGTCCTGTATTAATCGTTAGTCAGTCAAAAGATCGCAGCCTGCGGCAGCGCCTACAGGAATATCCACAAATCCATGTAGGAGCTGCCGCAGGCTGCGATCTTTTGCTTTCAAGGCAATTCAAGTCCACCAGAGGCCTTGTGCAATTTGCGCAAATGCGCGCCGATCTGCTTCACATTCTCCTCACTCGCCGCAATCTCCGCAGCGCGCTTGGGCTCCAGTAACTTGCGCACTTCTGCGTCCAGATCACCGGACAGCACCAGCAGCTTTTTCTGCCGCTGGCTGCTTTCATCCTCCAGCCGCTTGAATTCGCTCGGCTGTGGCAAACCATAACCGCGACTATCGAGCAACTCCGCCGGGCGACTGAGGAAGCCGCTGTTGGCGAGAATTTCCTGCAACGTTGCGTTGGCCTTGTCCATACCACCGTTCTCCAGCTCCCGCGCGCCGAGGTAGCGTTGCTTGACCTCGTCCTGAGCCAGCAACAACTGACGTCGATAACTTGCCTGCTCCAGCAACAACAACGCGGCGCTGGTGCGCAGATCCGCACGCTCGAACCACTCGCGGCGCTCTTCGGCAGTCAGGGACAGCCATTCCTCGACGGTGGTCTGTTTGATCGGCAACTGCTTCTTCAACACATCAAACATGGCCTGATAGCGATCGCGGAATGAGTCGAAGCGATAACCCAGACGCAGCGCCTCTTTCGGATCGTCGAGCACACTGGTGTCCGCCAGACCGCGCCCCTTCATCACTTCCAGCAAGCCGTTGGGCATGATGCTGTCCAGACCCACGAACTGCGTGTTGTCGCTGCCGCTGCGCAACAGTTTCAAGCCTTCCACTGCGCAGTTGTTGGAGAGGAAAAAGTAGTTGCCGTCGTAGCTCCAATGCATCTCGGCGGCGTGTTCGACCACGCCTTCGATCTCGTCCCGGGACAGGTTGATCGGTACGGAGGCGAGGCTGCGCAGTTCGGTCTTGGTGTATTCGTCGATGACTTGCGCCAAGGGCAGGACGAACAGCCGCGACGGGTATTTGCCAACCAGTCCGTCCCAGCTCGACAACTGCACATCACCGACAAAGGCGCGGTACGACAGCACCAAATGCTGATCGAGATCGAGTCGGCAATCCGGCCCGCGTGGCCGCCCCGGTGCGCAGATCACCAGACGCAACATGCTGTGGCCCCAGCGGCTGACCCAGTTCTGGTTGGCCTCGGCCAGCAGGTAGTCGACGGCGTAGACCCGTTCCGGATCGACTTGCCCTAACGGTTGTTTGGCGAAGTCGTTACCGGCATTGAGAAACGCGAAAGTCTTGCTGCACGTATCCTTCTCCGCTGGCGCCCAGCCGAAGTGTTGCTGGTAATAGCGATACAGCGCGGGGCGACGGCAGGCGTAGCTCGGGTCGAGGAGGAAATACTCCATGTTCACCGCGACGAACTCTTTCGGGCTGGAGATTTCGTAAAGGTCGGGGCTGCGGGCGATCTGCCGATTGTGCTGCTCACGCTCACCGCGACGGCCGACGTATTGCTGCCAACCGGCGAGGTCGAGCAAGCGCGGATCATCGCTGAGGGTAAAGCGACGGCCGTTCTGGCCACGGCATTCATCGGGGATGCCGATCAGCCCGGCGCTGTTGAAGCGGCGGGTGCAACGCTGGATCAGCGTGCGCTCGGCGTCCGGCCACAAGCGGGCGCGGTCATAAATGTGGGTGATTTCGTGCAGCACCGTGGCGAGCAATTCCTGGCGCACAGTGCCGTGGGGGCGATTGGTTTTTTCTTTCGCTGCGCTGCCATCGGTGAGGCCGGCGAGCAGTTTGCGGTTCAGATCGAGTTCGGCAACCAGCGTGGCCTGGCCGTAGGCATTGGCGGGCATGTCGTCAGTCCAGCCGACATCGATGCGTCGATCCAGCCGCTCGATAAAGCTCGGCGGCAGTTTTTGCATCGCCTCATCGATCAGCGCCTGGCTGGCCTGTTGTTGGGCGGGGCTCAGACCGTCGGTCTTGAGCCGCAATTGCAGGCCGGCGTGGGCGCTGTTGCCAAGTAGCAACAACGCGCCGGCCAGCAGCCAGGCGCCGAGTGACTTCACAGTGCGAGGATGGCTTCGGCGAGTACCTGATCACTGGCGTCGCGGGCTTCCGGGACGCGCGTGCGCAATGTGTTGAGGGCGGCTTCAAGGTGCGCGCCACGGATATCACCGTTAGTGGCGACGAAGCTGGCGGCGTCATCGTGCGCTTCGCGGATGATTTTCGAATCGCGAATCGAGGTGGTGGTGTCGGAGGTGAAATCGATGGTGCGCTGGGAGGCACGAACGATGATGTTACTGGTGGCTACCAGGGTGTGCGCCTGGGCCACATCGGCCAACAAAAACAGGCCAAGGGCGGCAGCAATCAGCGGGCTACGCATGGAACGACTCCGAAAGGACAGGGATAGCTATTGGACGAGAATTGCCTCTGCCAGTTCAAGGTCGCTGACATGAAGTTTTGGCCGGGTTTTGCGCAGATAATGCAGCGCTGATTCCAGCCTTGCGCCCCGCCATTCCCCTTCAGTGGCCACGAATGCGGCGGCATCATCGTGGGCCGCCAGCAGCAGTTTACGGTCGAAAGGCGCGGAAGACACCATGCTGGTGGCGTAACCACTGACGACGGTGCCTTGTGTCGATGCATTAAAAGCATCAAAGGCATCGACCGACGTCGCCCAGCAGGCGGTGAACAATACGGAAGGGATCAGTAGATTTGGAAGAAAGCGCATTGGACTCGATTACGGTTGGCGAGCCCAAAGGCTAGCGCAATGCCCGGGCCAGAGCCAGCGCCAAAGCATCGGGACACGGTCGGGCGTGTCCCGAGATGGCGCAAGCGCTTAGATCGTCAGGATGGCCTGAGCGAGCTGTGCATCGGTCGCTTGCAGCTGTGGCGCTTGGTGGCGGATGTGGTCCAGCGCGCTTTCCAGTTTCACGCCACGGATCTCGCCCTGGCTGGCGACGAAGCTGGCTGCGTCATCACGGGCAGCGAGAACGATTTTGTCGTCACGGAAGGACGAAGTGACGTCGGAAGTGGCGTCGGACGATGATTTCAGTGCGCCAACCACGGCATCGGTGGTGACGATGAAGCTGGTAGCGCTGGCGTTGGCAGCCACGGCCAGCAGGGCAGCAGCGCTGAGCAGACGAAGACGGGACATAGGGTAACTCCTGTGGATAAACCGTATTGAGAGGTGGCTCGGTATCTGAGGAGTCAGACGCCTGTTGCGCATCATTCGCCACGTTCTGCATGGATATTAGGCTCACATTCGAACGCCAAACCAGCCTCCAGACGAAAAACCTTAGGAGCTGCCGAAGGCTGCGATCTTTTGATCTGGATTTTCAAGATCAAGAGATCGCAGC
>NZ_RWIM01000156.1 GCF_009764645.1 Pseudomonas sp. PB106 | reverse complement strand
CCTACAGAGAATTGCATTCCAATGTAGGAGCTGCCGAAGGCTGCGATCTTTTGGCTAACGACTCAGTATTCGAGATCGGCGCGTTTCAGATAGACGCCTTCCGAATTCATCGCCAACCGATACTTCAGCACATCACCGGCACGCAGTTTGATCTCCTGCGAACCCGGCGCGAGCATCCCCGGATTGCAACCGGCAACTTGCCCCGGCAACAACTTCAAACGCAGCGATACAGTTCCCGGCGGCAAGTTGAAGGAAATGCTTTGCTCCTGCAGCAACCGCGCTGAGAGCTGATCCTGGATGTACACGCCGATCTCGCAGGAGGTCGACACTTCCAGGCGCTCGCGGGAAATGATCAGCACCGCGTAATCCTCGCCAGCGGCTTGCACTTGAGGGACGGCGGCAAAGAGACTGAGAAAGCCAAACAGGCTGAAAGCTGACCAGCGCATGGCTGAATCTCCTGAATCGAGTCATTGATGTACGCAGCTTGGCCGAGCGCGGCGCCGATTGCCAGCCCGGCAGTTTATTCAAGAACTTGACCTTGCCATCGTGGCAAGCTCGAGACTGCCGGCAACCTCACTCAAAGGAGTCTTTCCATGCAAGTGTTCAATGTTCAAGGCATGTCCTGCGGTCACTGCGTCAAAGCCATCACCAACGCTGTCCAGGCCAAAGATCCGGCGGCGAGTGTGCGGGTCGATTTGGCGGCAAAAGAGGTCGGCGTCGAAAGCGCGCTGAGCGCCGAACAGGTGATCGAGGTCATCAGCGAAGAAGGCTATGCCGTCAAGCTCGTCTGATTTTTTTAGTTAGCGAGCTATCGGAATGTTCAAGGGGTCCGGGCACGGCTAAACTGTCGGGCTGCCGACTTGCCTGACTGGATGCCTGATGAACTTCCGTACCATTTTGATTCTTGGTGCCTTGACCGCCTTCGGGCCCTTGGCAATCGACTTCTATTTACCCGCATTTCCCTCGATGGCGCTGGCGTTCGGCACTGATGAGAAACATGTGCAGATGACGCTGGCGGCGTATTTCGCCGGTTTGTCGATTGGCCAACTGCTTTACGGCCCGGTGGCGGATCGCTTTGGCCGACGTATTCCGCTGCTAGTGGGGCTCTCGCTGTTCACCCTGGCATCGCTGGCCTGCGCTTATGCGCCGAACCTCGAATGGCTGATCGGCGCGCGCTTCGTGCAGGCGTTGGGCGGTTGCGCGGGCATGGTGATTTCCCGGGCGGTGGTCAGCGACAAGTGCGACGCGGTCGGCTCGGCAAAGGTCTTCTCGCAGTTGATGCTGGTGATGGGCCTGGCGCCGATTCTGGCGCCGATGCTCGGCGGTCTGCTGGTCAACACCACGGGCTGGCAGTCGATTTTCCTGGTGCTGACCGGTTTCAGCGCGCTGGCCGGACTGGCCGTCGCGTTGGGTCTGCCGGAAAGCATGCCGGCGCACATGCCGCGCCAACCGTTGTCCGGTGCATTGCGCCAATACGGGCGACTGCTCAAGGATCGCGTCTACCTCGGCCATGCCCTGACCGGTGGTATCGCCATCGCCGGCATGTTCGCTTACATCGCCGGTTCGCCGTTCATCTTCATCAAGCTGTACGGCGTGCCCGCCGAGCATTTCGGCTGGTTGTTCGGCACCAACGCGGCGGGTTTCATTCTGGTCGCGCAGGTCAATGCGCGACTGTTGGCCAAGCGTGGCCCGGCGTTCCTGCTGGCGCGGGCGGTGTGGGTTTATCTGGCGGCGGGGCTGACGCTGCTCGCAGTCAGCGCCATGCACACCGAATCCCTGTGGCCGCTGCTGATTCCGCTGTTCATCTGTGTGTCCAGCCTCGGCTGCATCAGTCCCAACGCTGCAGCCTGTGCAATGAACGGGCAGGGCGGCCGCGCCGGCAGTGCTTCTGCGTTGCTCGGTTGCATGCAGTTCAGCGTCGCCGCTGGCGCTTCAGCGCTGGTGGGGGTGTTGCACGACGGCACGGCTGTACCGATGGCGATCGTCATCAGTATTTGCGGTGTGCTGGTGGTGTGCGTCGCGATGCTCACCCGGCGTCTGCAGAATGCCCGGACGCTGGCGCAAGCTCAGGCCGAGGCGTGAATCCTCAGCCGGCAGCGCGCTGCTGGCTGCGGTCGGGAAACGCGTGGGGCGCGCAAATTCGCGCTTCGAGGGTGCGGGTGAAGGCCAGTGCTTCGGCTTCACTGCGAAATGTCACGGCGTGTTGGTCCAGACGAACCTGCCATTGAGACTTTGCCACTTCTTTTATCAGGATCTTCATTGCTGACCTCCCTTGCGTAAAAGATGTATCGCAGAGGCTTCGATTGTAGTCCTGAATACGATCGCAATTGTGACAAGGGTCAACTGTCGGACTGACGGCAAAGATCGCAGCTTGCGGCAGCTCCTACACGGGCGCGCCCACTAAATCGTGGCTCGTCACCCCTGTAGGAGCTGCCGAAGGCTCGGGCCGCGTTCGGACGATCTTTTGACTTTAGAAACCTTCTAAAACAATTTTCCCCTTGGCTTTGCCACTTTCCAGCAGCTCGTGCGCGCGGCGCAGATTGCTCGCATTGATCGTGCCGAAATGCTCACCCACCGTCGTCTTCAACGTTCCGGCATCAATCAGCTCAGCCACACGATTGAGCAGCTTGTGCTGCTCGATCATGTCCGCCGTTTCGAACAGCGAGCGGGTGTACATGAACTCCCAGTGCAACGACAGGCTCTTGCGTTTGAGTTTGCTGATGTCCAGTGATTTCGGGTCATCGATCAGCGCCAGTTTGCCCTGTGGCGCCAGCGCTTCAACCAGTTGATCCAGGTGCTGATCGGTCTGGGTCAGGCTGGCAACGTGGGTCACGTTGCTGATGCCCGCGCGTTTCAGTTCTTCGCTCAGCGGCTGGCTGTGGTCAATGACCAGATCGGCGCCCAGCGCTTTCACCCAGTCCCGAGTCTGCTCGCGGGACGCGGTGCCGATCACTTTCAGAGCGGTCAACTGCTTGGCCAGTTGCGTCAGAATCGAACCCACGCCACCCGCCGCGCCGACGATCAGCAAGCTCTGCTCTTGATCGGTTTTGCCCTCGCGAATTTGCAGGCGTTCGAACAACAGTTCCCACGCAGTGATCGCGGTCAGCGGCAGGGCGGCGGCTTCGGCGAAACCGAGCGACTTGGGCATATGGCCGACGATGCGTTCATCGACGACATGCAGTTCGCTGTTGCCGCCGGCGCGGGCGATGGAGCCGGCGTAAAAGACTTTGTCGCCAGCCTTGAACAGCGTCACCTCGCTGCCGACAGCCTTGACCACACCGGCGACGTCCCAGCCCAGCACTTTCGCCGCGCCGTTTTCCGGTGCCACGTTCTGCCGCACTTTGGTATCGACCGGGTTGACCGAGATGGCTTTGACTTCCACCAGCAGGTCGCGCGGGCCGGCGACCGGTTCTGGCAGTTCGATGTCTTGCAGGGATTTGGCGTCGTTGATCGGCAGAGAAGCGTAATAGGCGATGGCTTTCATAAGTGGCTCCGTACAGTTAATAGAAGAAGGGCTCAGGCAATCGCGCCGAGGCGTTTGAGCTGGAAGTGTTCGATGGTGTGGCCGGCACTGGCCTGGAAGTGCTGAAAATGCGCGCTGGCGTTGTGTGCCTGCAGTACCGCTTCGCTGGCCCAGTGTTCGATCACGTAGAAAACCTGTGGGTCGGCGAGGTCGCGATGCAAGTCGTACCGGCTGCAACCGGCTTCGGCGCGGCTCGGCTTAACCAGTGCGCGCAGGCCCTGTTCGAGTAGATCCTGTTGGCCGGGTTTGGCGACCAGTGTGGCAATGGCGGTGAAGGGCTGGGACATGCTCGGCTCCAGAGCAGAGGGATGAATGCGATGGGGCGATGATTGGCTATATCTCTCCAAGATAAAACCGGCTAAAAGACCAGTCTCTTTCAATATTTTTTTGATAATCGAGGCTGAAGATGCTGCGTTTCGATGACTTGCAGTTGTTTGTCCGGGCGGCGGATCTGGGCAGTCTGTCGGCGGCCGCGCGGGTGATGGACATGTCCGCAGCGGTAGCCAGTGCAGCGTTGAAGCGCATCGAACAGCAGCTCGGCGCACGCTTGCTCGCTCGCTCGACCCGCAGCCTGCGCCTGACCGCCGAGGGCGAAGGCTTTCTCGAATACGCGCGGGCGGCGCTGAGCAATCTGGATGAAGGCCGGCGCTTGCTCGCCAGCGGGCAGGATCAGGTCAGTGGCGTTTTGCAGCTGTCCGCGCCTTCGGACTTCGGCCGTAACCTGTTGCTGCCCTGGCTCGACGAGTTCCAGCGCGAACACCCGAAGCTGACCGTGCGCCTGTTGCTCGGCGACCGCATTGCCGACCTGTTCCGCCAGCCGGTGGACATCGCTTTGCGCTACGGCGAGCCGGAGGATTCGAGCCTGGTCGCCTTGCCCATCGCCCCGCAAAACCGGCGTGTGCTGTGCGCCTCCCCGGGGTATCTGGCCCGGCACGGCGAACCGCGCCAGCTCGAACAACTGGCCCAGCACAACTGTCTGCTCTACATGCTTGGCAGCCGCGTTCATGACCATTGGAGTTTTCACGACGGCAAACGTGAAGTCGGCCTGACCGTCAGCGGCGATCGCTTCAGTGATGACGCCGACGTGGTGCGCCTGTGGGCAGTGGCCGGCGCCGGGATCGCCTACAAGTCGTGGCTGGACGTGGGCGCCGATGTGCTCGCCGGGCGTCTCAAAGTACTGCTGCCGGAGCTGCTGTGTGAGCGCGCACCGCTGAATTTGTTGTGCGCCCATCGCGCACAATTGAGTAAGCCGGTGAACCTTCTGAGGGAAATGCTCGCCAGCCGATGCGCTGCTTTGAGTAGTCAATTTCCCGTTTTTTCGGAGGTTGATCATTAGTCGCACGTAAATAGAGAAATTTCTGTCAGGAACAATCACCACTCGCGCAGGCTCCGGCGCGGGACGCGGGGGCTAACCCGCTTATACTAGCGCCCGCCTCATGCCAGCACCGACACCCCGGCCCGGAGACTCTTGCACGGCGTCGCCAGTATTCGGGTGACGGTCGCGCAACTGCTGCGGGTTCTGTGTCGAAGCAGGCTGCGTCAGTGGCCTGCCTTGTCCCGGTTCATGGCGATTTTCGCGTCTTGGCCGATGGCTCATTACCGGCCAAGATGTCTCCGAGCAGTAGACGATACGATTCAACAGGGAGTGAACACATGGAACATGCACCTTGCATCAGCCAGATTGCCACGTTGCTGGCCGACCCCAAGCGCAGCGCGATGATGTGGGCGTTGATGGATGGCTCGGCCCGGCAAACCGAAGAGCTGGCGCTGCTGGCAGGGCTCTCGCCATCGTCGGCCAGTGCCCATCTGGGGCGTTTGTCCGCTGGCGGTCTGTTGAAGATCGAAGTTCGCGGGCGCAAGCGTTTCTTTCGCCTGGCCGCTCCCGAGATCGGCGCCGCGATCGAGGCACTGGCCAGCGCCACCATCGCCAGTGCTCCCCGGGAAGTGCCGGCGGTCTTCAAACGCAGCACACCGCTTGCCAAGTCCCAGGCCGCGCCGTCGTCGTTGTTGCGCGCACGTTTCTGCGATGACCATTTGGGTGGCACCCTCGCTGCCGATCTGTATCAGCGCCTGCTCGATGCCGGCTGGATCGAGCAGCTCGAACATCGGGTGGTGGTGACCTACAAGGGCTCCACGCAACTGGCCAAGCGTGGCGTGTTCATTCAGGCCCTGGCCCACCGCAATGTGCAGGTGGCGTGCGCTTGTCCGGACTGGAGCGAGAGACGTCCGCACATGGGTGGAACACTGGGGGCGGCGTTGCTGCAACTGTTCATGCAGTCCGGCTGGCTGTCGTTGCCCAATGATTCGCGCGCACTGCAATTGACCGCTACCGGGCAACGGGAAATCCATCGTTTCGCCAAGGAAACCGAGCTGGAAATGGCGTTGTAGAGAGGTCGTCGTGCCGGCTTTGCTGATTGCCGTCGCTCACGAATGCAAGCAGGTCGCAATGAGTACGACCTTCGAATGACTATCGCGCACACTCGATCCGGGGATTTTTCGGATGGGGGAGCACGGCATGGACACTCAACGCTTTAGCGCGGCAGAACGGCTCGAACGTCTGCCAGTCAGCGGTTATCACCGGATCATTTTCATCATCATCGCCTTGGCGTTTTTCTTCGACTCCATGGATCTGGCGATGATGACGTTCCTGCTGGGCTCGATCAAAGCCGAATTCGGCCTGAGCAGCGCCCAGGCCGGATTGCTCGCCAGTTCGAGTTTTTTCGGCATGGTCCTGGGCGCGTCGCTGTCGGGGATGCTCGCCGATCGCTTCGGGCGCAAACCGGTGTTCCAGTGGAGCATTGTGTTGTGGGGGCTGGCCAGTTACCTGTGCTCGACGGCGCAGACGGTCGAGACGCTGACGCTGTTCCGGATTCTCTTGGGGATCGGCATGGGCATGGAGTTTCCGATTGCCCAGTCGATGCTCTCGGAACTGATTCCGGCGCAACGGCGCGGGCGCTATATCGCGTTGATGGACGGTTTCTGGCCGTTGGGTTTTGTCGCGGCGGGCGTGCTGTCGTACTTTCTGCTGCCGCTGATTGGCTGGCGCGACATCTTTCTGGTCCTCGCGGTGCCGGCGGTGTTTGTGCTGGCGATCCGTTTTTTCATTCCCGAGTCACCACGCTGGCTGGAACAGGCCGGACGCGATGACGCAGCGGACAAAGTGTTGAACGGGATCGAAGCGCGGGTGAGTGCCTCGCTGGGCGGCGCGGCATTGCCGCAACCGATTCGTCTGCCGCGCACGGTGACGCCACCGGGCAACTTCTTCTCGGCGCTCAAGCAAATCTGGTCGCCGCAGTACCGCCAGCGCACGACGATGATCTGGAGTTTGTGGTTCTTCGCCTTGCTCGGCTTCTACGGGCTGACGTCCTGGCTGAGTGCGCTGCTGCAACAGTCGGGTTTTGCCGTGACGCAGTCGGTGTATTACACCGTGCTGATTTCGCTGGGCGGGATTCCCGGGTTTCTGATGGCCGCTTGGCTGGTCGAGCGTTGGGGGCGTAAACCGGTGTGCATCGTCACGTTGCTCGGCGGCGGGGTGATGGCGTTTCTGTATGGGCAGAGCGCGGTGTTCGGCGGCAACGTGGCGCTGCTGATCAGTACCGGATTGTTGATGCAGTTTTTCCTGTTCGGCATGTGGGCGGTGCTTTACACCTACACGCCGGAGTTGTATCCGACCTCGGCGCGGGCGACCGGCTCGGGGTTCGCCTCGGCGATTGGTCGCGTGGGTTCATTGCTCGGGCCGTTGGTGACCGGGCTGGTGTTCCCGATAACCGGGCAGGGCGGGGTGTTTGCGCTGGGCGCGGCGTGCTTTGCGATTGCGGCGGGGGTGGTGTGGCTGTTCGGGATGGAGACGCGGGGGAAAACCCTCGAGGAACTGACTGAAACCCAATCCATCGGCTAACACCGATCTAATGTAGGAGTGAGCCTGCTCGCGATAGCGGAGTGTCAGATACAGTTGTTTCAACTGACACTCCGCTATCGC
>NZ_RWIM01000155.1 GCF_009764645.1 Pseudomonas sp. PB106 | reverse complement strand
GCTCCTACAGAATCGCAGCTCTCATGTAGGAGCTGCCGCAGGCTGCGATCTTTTGATCTTATTTTTTCTTCAGGCAATCACTCATGAAGGTCTTGCGCGCATCACCGGTCAGCGCCTTGGTTTTCGCGTCGGCATTGCAGGTTTTCATTTTTTCCTGCTGCGGAGTCAGGGTCTTGCCGTCGTTGGCGGCTGGCGTTGCCTTGAGGCAGGTGCTCATGAAGGTTTTGCGCTCATCGCCTTTCAGACTCTTGGCGGTCGCATCGGCATTGCAGGTGGTCATTTTGTTCTGTTGCGCCGTGGCGGCGAAACCCTGGGAACACAGGAGCAAACCAATCATCAACAAAGGCACACGCAACATCTTCATGGAGTTTTCTCCTTGTCGCCGCACCGATGGGGGCGGCCTCTGCAGGAGTGTAGTCAAAGCTTGTTACACCTTCCTGCCGTCCAAGTGGCTACGCCGATACTGCTCAGGCGTGCAGCTGGCCTGCCGCGCAAACATGGCGATAAACGCCGAGCCGCTGCTGTAGCCGAGATCGAAAGCTATTTCCTGCACGCTGCGCGAGGTTTCCAGCGCCTCGATCGCGGCGAGATAACGCAGACGCTGGCGCCACTCGCCGAAACTCATTCCCAGTTCTCGGACGAATTGCCTCGCCAACGTGCGTTCACTGACATGCACTTGCAGGGCCCAATGCGCCAATGGCTGATTGTTGCCCGGCTCGGCCTGCAAGGCTTCGAGAATCGCCAGCAAACCGGGACTGCTGGCGTACGGCAGATAACACTCGTGCACCGGTGCCTGTTGCAATTGATCGACCAGAACCTGCGCCAGCCGTTGGTCAGCGTCCAGTTCGGGGATCTTCACATCGCGGGCGGCGAAGTCCTTGAGAATCGCTTTGAGAATATCGCTGATTGCCAAGGTGCACGCGCGCTGGGGCAAATCGGCGCAGACCTTGGGATCCAGGCACACCGCGCGATAGTTGACCGGTTGATGGCTGTAGAAACTGTGCTCGACCTGTGGCGGCACCCACACCGCGTATTGCGGCGGAGACATGAATCGGCTGCCGTCGACATCCATATGCAGCACACCGTGGGCGGCATATTCCAGCGTGCCCCACGGATGCCGGTGCGGCGCAGCGAATTCGTGGGCGTTGAAATCGGCATAACGGAAATACACCGCCGACGGCAGCTCGCTGAAATCCAGGAGATGGATGTGTTTACTGTTCATGCTGTCCGGTTTCAGAGGCAGGTTGTCTGGTTAGAAGTATAGGCCTGCATCCAGACAAGGGATAATTGCCCTTCATCAACGTAATGGTTTCAACTCATGCAATACGCGTTTCCGCTGCTGGCGATTTTTATCTGGGCCGGCAATACCGTGATCAACAAACTGGCAGTCGGGGCAATCTTCCCGGCCGAGATTGGTTTTTATCGCTGGCTGCTCGCCGGCCTGCTGTTCACGCCGTTCATGCTCAAAGCGGTGATCGCGCACTGGCCGCAGATCCGTCCGAACCTGGGCAAGATTTTCGTCCTCGGCGTGTTGGGCATGGCGGTGTATCAGAGCCTCGCCTACTTCGCCGCGACCCTGACCACCGCGACCAACATGGGCATCATTCTGTCGCTGATGCCGTTGATGTCTCTGGCCATGGCGATCATCAGCCTGGGTCAGCGCCTCACGGCTGGTGCATTGGTCGGCGCGGTGCTGTCGTTCGCCGGGGTGCTGGTGGTGGTGTCGTCCGGAAGCCTCGGCGCGTTGCTGCAACACGGGGTGAACATGGGCGATGCGATGATGTTGATCGCAACCCTGGCCTATGCGATCTACAGCACGCTGCTGAAGAAATGGCAGCTGCGCCTGCCGCCATTGGTGTTGCTGTATTTGCAGGTGCTGGTGGCGATTGTCGTGTTGTTTCCGCTGTATGCCGCTTCGCCGAAAACCGGTTTGACCGTGCAGAACATTCCGCTGGTGCTGTATGCGTGCCTGTTGGCGTCGATGCTTGCGCCGCTGGCGTGGATGCAGGCTGTCCAGCGTTTGGGGCCGAGCCGGACGACGTTGTTTTTCAACCTGCTGCCGCTGATTACCGCGCTGATTGCGGCGGTGGTGTTAAAGGAGCAGTTGGCGATGTATCACCTGGTCGGCGGGTTGTTGACGTTGGGTGGGGTGATTCTGTCTGAGCGTTGGACCACCGTGCTTGGCCGCCGGATCAGCGTTGCCTGATCTGGCCCCATCGCTGGCAAGCCAGCTCCCACAGGTGACCGCATTCCCTCTGTTGAAATGCAATCCACTGTGGGAGCTGGCTTGCCAGCGATGAACGATAACGCGGTCTGACTGTTAAACCCCGGCAGCTTCTAATCGCGCCGCATGCTCGACAAACAGCCGCACCGGATCCGCACCTTTGCCCACCAGCCCCAGCGACTGGTTAACAATGTCGAAGTGATCCAGTGGATAGTCATCGCCAATCACCGTGCCCAGATGCGAGCTGTAGCGCCCGACCATGCCGTCGCACTGCCCCGGCTCACGCACGAAGGTTTTCGCGAATAACCGGCAGCTACGATTGGTCCCGTCAAACAGATTGCCGCCGCGATCAGTCTTGCCCGGCTGCAACGTCCCCGACCACGAGTAATAACGCACGCCGTTGACTTCTTCCGGCCCATGCCCGCCCCACCTTTGCGGCAAGCCCTGTGGATAACGCTGATTGAACAGCGCCACACCTTCCGTCGTCAGCGATTGGTGCGAGGCGTGGATGTCCACTGGCAATTTCGGCCCGTGATAACCGGTCTCGAGTAACGCCATCAGCCATCCGACAAAACGCAGCAATGCCTCAAGCAGACGGCCCTTGGCACTGTCCGCCGGATAGTGTTTTTGCAGATAGTCGGCGAGTTCCGATCCATGATTAGGGCCGGCCACTGACGTGACTGAAGCGACCAGATCCGGCCGTTTCGCCGCTGCATAGCGGGCCGTCAACGAGCCCTGACTGTGGCCGAACAGGTTGACCTTGGCCGCACCGGTCTCCCGCAGAATCTCATCGATGCGCGCCAGCAACTGTTCGCCGCGCACTTCGCTGGAGTTGAGTGGCGAAACCTGCACGGCAATCACCGTTGCACCACCACGGCGCAACGCCTTGATGATTCCGTACCAATACGGATAGAGCACCAGCCGGATAAACCCGAGCATGCCCGGCACCAGAACGAGTGGATAACGCGTCGACATGGGCAAACATCCTTGTGGTCGGTGAGTGGATACAAGGCGTGCAAAACGCCCGCCAAGCCTGCGCCTTGATGATGACAACTCGACCGTCAGCCTGTTTCAGGGCCGACATCCCTGCCAAAAACACGCTAAAGAGCGCCCGGTCGAGGCTGCACACTCGGGCCTGAGGCATCACCCGCTGGACCGGGGTAAAACCGATAAAACTTTTTGCTTCGCTCAGGACTCACAACTTGGGTAGCGACTACGTCCGCAGAACGTGGCGCCCATCGGATTAGCCTCCAGGAGATTAAAATGAGCGACGACCTGCATCTGTCAGATGTCCAAACCTTGCGCGATCGTGCGCGCCAACACGTCGAAAACGGCGCCGTCACCGAGGGTTACAGCGCCGACCGTGAAGAGGTGCTGCGCTTGCTCAACGAATCGCTGGCCACTGAACTGGTCTGCGTGTTGCGCTACAAGCGCCACTACTTCATGGCCAATGGCGTGAAGGCCCACGTGGCTGCCGAAGAGTTTCTCGAACATGCCACTCAGGAAGCCCAGCACGCCGACCGTCTGGCCGAGCGCATTGTGCAATTGGGTGGCGAGCCGGAGTTCAACCCCGACCTGCTGTCGAAAATGTCCCACGCGCAATACGTGGCCGGGAACACCCTCAAAGAAATGGTCTACGAAGACTTGGTGGCCGAGCGAATCGCCATCGACAGCTATCGTGAAATCATCCAGTACATCGGCGAGAAAGACCCGACGACCCGTCGGATCTTCGAAGATATTCTGGCCCAGGAAGAAGAGCATGCCGATGACATGGCGGACATCCTGAACGACCTGTAACCCTTAAAAGCAAAAGATCGCAGCCTGCGGCAGCTCCTACACGGATCGATGTAGGAGCTGCC
>NZ_RWIM01000154.1 GCF_009764645.1 Pseudomonas sp. PB106 | reverse complement strand
AGATCGCAGCCTTCGGCAGCTCCTACAGGGATCAATGTAGGAACTGCCGAAGGCTGCGATCTTTTAGGCGGACTCGACCTTGCGCGTGAGCAGTTCAACAAACGCCTTGGCCATCGGTGATTTCTGATCCTTGCGCTGAACCAGCCACACCGCAGACACCGCCTCCGGATCGAGCAACGGTCGATAGACCACGCCGTCGATGCGCATCCGCTGGTAGGACGCCGGCAGCACCGATACTCCCAACCCCGCCGCGACCAGTCCGATGATGGTCATTGCCTCGCCAGCCTCTTGGGCAAAGTGCGGACTGAATCCGGCATCGCGCGCCAGGCTCAACAACTGCGCATACAAACCGCTGCCGTAACTGCGCGGAAAGAACACGAACGGCTCCAGCGCCAGCGCTGAGAGGAACAGCCCTTCCTCACTGCCCTGCGCCAGCGGATGCTTGGAACCGAGCACTGCGACCAGTGGCTCGCGCATCAACTCGACCACGCTCAACGAGTCCGGTAACCCCAGCGGACGCATGATCCCCACCTCGATCGACTGATCAACTAACGCATCTGCGACCATCGTGCTGCTCATCTCGCGCAGGTTCAGGTGCACTGCCGGGAAGCGTTGGCGAAAGGCAAAAATTGCCTGCGGAATGGTCGAGTTGAACGGTGCCGAAGAGGTAAAGCCGATCTTCAACTCACCCAGTTCACCGAGTTGCGCACGCCGAGCCACATCCGCCGCTTTATCGACCTGCGCCAGCACCAATCGCGCCTCTTCGAGAAACAATCGGCCAGCCTCGCTCAACTCTACCCGACGATTGGTCCGCTCAAACAGCCGCGCGCCGACTTCCTGTTCCAGCGCCTGAATCTGCTGACTCAGCGGCGGCTGGGAGATGCCCAGCACCTGTGCGGCCCGGCCGAAGTGCAGTTCTTCGGCGACGGCGATGAAGTAGCGCAGATGGCGAAATTCCATGGATATCCCATTAGGTCGTAAAAGCTATCAAACAGGTCGAACAATATATTGGATAGAAACATTAGCCAGCTATATGATTTTTTCATCGCCTGCCTGGCCGTGCCCCCCGAGGTCTGAAGTGAAAACTGCTGTCGCGCCCCTAGCCCATGAAGTCCCGCCTGCTGCGGCGGACGATGTCGTCGCCGAGCTGCAAGAGATCTACATCGAGAAAGGCACGCCGATGTTCATGCGCACGGTGCTGGCGCTGTTCAGCGGCGGCTTCGCGACATTTGCTCTGCTCTACTGCGTGCAGCCGATGATGCCGCTGTTGTCCCACGAGTACGGCATCAATGCGGCGCAGAGCAGCCTGATCCTCTCGGTGGCCACCGGCATGCTTGCCATCGGCCTGCTGATCACCGGGCCGATTTCCGATCGGATCGGGCGCAAACCGGTGATGGTCGCGGCGCTGTTTGCGGCGGCGCTGTGCACCATGGCCAGCGCAATGATGCCGAGCTGGCACGGCGTGCTGATCATGCGCGCGCTGATCGGGCTGTCGCTGAGCGGACTTGCGGCGGTGGCAATGACCTACCTGAGTGAAGAAATTCACCCGCAACACATTGGCCTGGCGATGGGTTTGTACATCGGCGGCAACGCGATTGGCGGGATGAGCGGGCGCTTGATCACCGGTGTGTTGATCGACTTCGTCAGCTGGCACACGGCGATGCTGGTGATCGGTGGGTTGGCGATGATTGCGGCAGCGGTGTTCTGGAAGATCCTCCCGGAGTCGCGCAACTTCCGCTCGCGTTCACTGCACCCGCGCAGCCTGCTCGACGGTTTCACCATGCACTTTCGCGATGCCGGGCTGCCGCTGCTGTTTCTTGAAGCGTTCGTGCTGATGGGCGCGTTCGTCACGCTGTTCAACTACATCGGTTATCGCTTGCTGGCGGCGCCGTACAACCTTGATCAGGTGTTCGTGGGCTTGTTGTCGGTGGTGTACCTGTCGGGGATCTACAGTTCGGCGAAGATCGGATCGTTGGCGGACAAGCTGGGACGGCGCAAAGTGTTGTGGGCAACCATCGCGTTGATGTTCGCCGGCCTTGCGTTGACGATGTTTACGCCGCTGTTGCTGGTAATCGTCGGCATGTTGATCTTCACCTTCGGCTTCTTTGGCGCGCACTCGGTGGCGAGCAGCTGGATCGGCCGTCGTGCGACCAAAGCCAAGGGCCAGGCGTCGTCGTTGTACCTGTTCAGTTATTACGCCGGCTCGAGCATTGCCGGGACGGCGGGTGGGGTGTTCTGGCATATGGGCGGGTGGAACGGGATCGGCCTTTTTATCGGTTCGCTGTTGTTGATTGCGCTGCTGGTGGCGCTGAAACTGGCGAAGTTGCCGCCTCTCGGTGGTGTCAAAGCTTAAAAGCAAAAGATCGCAGCCTTCGGCAGCTCCTACATTAATCCCATGTAGGAGCTGCCGA
>NZ_RWIM01000153.1 GCF_009764645.1 Pseudomonas sp. PB106 | reverse complement strand
TTGCCGGCCGGGTCGTGGGCGAAGCTTTCCGGCAGTTCGTCGCGCGAGTGGCGCACGCGGATCAGCCGGTCGAGGGCGTCGTAGCCGTAGGTGCGCTGGCCGTGACGGGTGTCGGCGATGTGTTCCAGATTGCCGTTGGCGCTGTAGGCATAGTCGCGGCGGTACAGCGAATCGTGGGAATGGCCTACCGCGTGGGCGAGCAATCGTCCCTGATCATCGTAAGAATATTCGCTGAGCAGCAGGCCTTGCTGACGTTGCTGCTCGCGCCCGGACAGGAAAACGTGCGTGGTCAGTTGCGCGCCATTGAGGTCGATGCCGGTCAGCGCGCCGCCCTTGGCGTAGTGGTAATCGAGCTTGCTGTTGTCCGGCAGGCGCAGGCGTTTGAGCTGGCCGCAGGCGTCGTAGCTGTAGCGCAGCGTGCCCCAGCCCTGATGCTCGGTGATCAGTCGATCCTGGCGGTCGTACTCGAAGGCCAGCGGATGGTTCTGGCCGTCATCGACACCGGTCAAACGACCGAGACGGTCGTATTGATAGCTGACCTTGATGCCGTCGGGCAGGGTTTTGACCAACAGGCGTCCGGCGGCATCGCGTTCGTACGCAGTAACTAGCTGCGAGCCGTCATCACCGAACTCGGTTTTCTCCAGCAGATGGCCGTTGAGGTCATAGGCGTACGCGGTGCGCCGCCCATCAAAACCGGTTTCCTGGCGGATCAGTCCGGTGGGCGTGTAATCCAGCCGGTATTTTTCGCCGGACTCGTTTTCAATCTCGGTGAGCAGCAGTTGCGCGTGGTCGTAGCGGTACTGCACCCGCGTGCCGTCGGGGTTGATCCGCCGCGAGACCAGGTGCAGATCGTCGTCATATTCATAACGGCTGATGCGTCCGAGTTCATCGCGTTCGGCGGTGACCTGACCGTAGGCGCCGTAGCTATAGGCGCGGGTGGCGCCGGTAGGAAAAATCGTCTGCGTCAGTCGGCCAAGTGCGTCCCACTGCTGACGGATGACCGCACCGTGTTCGTCAACGGTTGTGGTCCGTCGTCCCAGCGCATCGTAGGAAAAGCGCCGCACGCCACCGTCAGGCGATGTCTCTTCAACGAGCTGACCGAGCTCATTCCACGCCAGCCGCAATCGACTGCTGTCCGGATAGCGGATCGACAGCAAGCGCCCACGCGCGTCGTAGTAGTAATGGGTGACCTTGCCGTCGGGATCGACTGCTTCGGTGACATCGCCCTCGGCATTGCGCCGATAGATCCACACCGCGTCACCACGGGAACGCCGGTAGAGGAAACCGTTGCGGTACTCGTAGGACGTTGGCGCGTCATCCGGCGGAATCAGCGCGATCAGGCGTCCGACGTCGTCGTAGTGGTATTCGGTGACGGCGCCTAACGCATCCTGCTCGGCGATCAACCGCCCGGCAGCGTCATAGGCCTTGAGCTGTTCGCCGCCATCGGCCTCGACCTTGCGCACCAGCCGCGCCTGCTCGTCGTGGACGTAAACCTCTTCGGTGCCATCGACGTAATGCACCGTGACACGGCCGTCGTCGCCCCAGACGTAGCGTGTGTTCATCTGCGAGAACGAAGCCCAGTGCCTTACGCAACGGGCAGCCTTGCCAGCGCGTTCCCACTCCCAGAAAAAACTCGCACCACCGGCCAGTTGCCGCTGCAAGATGACGTGGGCGTCGTCGTAGTCGTAACGCTCGCTGTCACCGACCGCGTTGGTTGCGGCCAACAAGCGTTGGCGGGCGTCGTAGCAGTAGCTGACCAGCGTCTGCTCGGTGTGCCAGGCGCCCTCAGACCACACCTGATAATCGACTGCGATCAACTGCGCCCGGTCATAACGCAGCAGCAGCGAGCGCCCGGCGCCGTTGTCGAGTCGCTGCACCCTGTCAGACCGATCGCGCTGCACCGTCAGACGATTGCCAGAGGCATCGCTGACCGCCGTCAGACGTCCCGCCCGAAAGTGATAAAACCGCGCCGAATCCCCCGCCAGCGCAAGAATCAGCTCCTCCGGCTCATCCCCAAGAAAAATCGCCGCCCGCGACAGACTGTT
>NZ_RWIM01000018.1 GCF_009764645.1 Pseudomonas sp. PB106 | reverse complement strand
TCCTACATTGGGTTGCGGGCCCCTGTAGGAGCTGCCGAAGGCTGCGATCTTTTGATCTTTCCACACAATCTCCACATTCCCCCCACAAAACCCCCACACCCGATCACCAGACTCTGCCCATCCAAACAGGGAGAGTCCCATGAACAAGAATCTGACCATCAAGCTCGGCGCCATCGCCCTGCTGATCCTGCTGTTGCTGATCCCGCTGCTGATGATCGACGGTGTCATCGACGATCGCCAGCAACTGCGCGACGGCGTGCTTGAAGACATCGCGCGCAGCTCCAGCTACAGCCAGCAACTGCGCGGGCCGGTGATGGTGGTGCCGTATCGCAAAGTGATTCACAACTGGAAAACCAACGACAAAACCAACCAGCGCTACGACGAACCAAGCGAAGAGCGCGGCCGTTTGTACTTCCTGCCGGAGCGTTTCGAACTCGACGGTCAGGTGCAAACCGAACTGCGCGCGCGGGGCATTTATGAGGCGCGGTTGTTCCACGCCGACAACCGCATCAACGGCCACTTCTCATTGCCGGCGCAGTTGGGCATCAAAGAGGACTTCACGGATTATCAGTTTGATGCACCGTTTCTCGCGGTCGGGATCAGCGACATTCGTGGCATCGAAAATGCGCTGAAACTGGAACTCGATGGCCAGCGCCTGGACTTCGTTCCCGGCACGCAAGTCGGTTGGCTCGGCGAAGGTGTGCGGGTGACGCTACCACTGCTCGACACCAGCAAAACCACCGAGCTGAGTTTCGGTTTTGATTTGCGCCTGCAAGGCACCGGCTCGCTGCAAGTGCTGCCAGTGGGCAAGTCCAGCAGCGTCAGCCTTAGCGCCAATTGGCCGCATCCAAGCTTTATCGGCAACTTCCTGCCGGCCAAACGCGAAATCAACGATCAGGGCTTCAGCGCCGATTGGCAGACCACGTTTTTTTCGACCAACCTGCAAGACGCCATGAGCCGTTGTGTGGGCAGCAATGACTGCGAGGCGTTTAACGGGCGCAGCTTTGGTGTGAGCTTCATCGACCCGGTGGATCAGTATCTGAAAAGTGATCGGGCGATCAAGTATGCGCTGCTGTTCATCGTCCTGACGTTCGCCGGTTTCTTTCTCTTCGAAGTGCTCAAGAGCCTGGCCGTACACCCGGTGCAATACGCATTGGTGGGCGTGGCGCTGGCGTTCTTTTATCTGTTGTTGCTGTCGTTGTCGGAACACATCGGTTTTGCTCTGGCGTATCTGCTGTCGGCCAGTGGTTGTGTGTTGTTGATCGGGTTTTACGTCTGCCATGTGCTGCACAGCGTGCGTCACGGTTTGAGTTTTTCGGCGGGGTTGGCGGCGTTGTATGGCCTGCTCTACGGATTGTTGAGTGCCGAGGATTACGCGTTGTTGATGGGCTCGTTGTTGCTGTTCGGTCTGCTCGGTGTGTTTATGGTGCTCACGCGCAAACTGGATTGGTACGGGATTGGGCAGAAGCCGGGCAAGCCGCTGGAGTTTGATGTGGGGGCGATGCAATGAGCCGGTCGCTGGGGTTGCGTGAGGATCAGTGCTGGAAGGATGAGTTGGTGACGCGGATTATCGGGTTTTTGCCTGTGGAACCGAGGTGGTGCCATCGCTGGCAAGCCAGCTCCCACAATGGATTCGGTGAAGACGCAAATCCTGTGGGAGCTGGCTTGCCAGCGATAAGGCCGGAACAGGCGCCAAAAAACTAAGGCTTGGGCATGGTCGCGATCATGGACGGTCGCTGGCTCACTTCAAAGAACCAGTTGGCCAGTTGCGGGTTGGCGTCGCGCCAGCCCAGATCCGGGAAGCGCAGGTCGAGATAACCCAGCGCACACGCCACACTGATCGCCGCCACATCGAAATGACTGGTCAGCTCGGCAATCGCATCGTGTTCCAGCACCGCGAGGGCGCGGCGGATTTTGTCGCGCTGGGCTTCAAGCCATTCGTCCCAATGCTTTTCCGGGGCGCGCAGCACTTGTTCGTAACGCACCAGCACCGAAGCATCCATGATCCCGTCGGCCATCGAGGCCAGGGTCAGGCGCCGCCAGCGCGCCGCACCTTCGCGGGGGATCAGCGGGTTGCCGACGTGCTGCTGGTCGAGGTATTCGAGGATCACGCGGCTGTCATGGATGACATTGCCATCGGCCATACGCAGGGCCGGGATCTTGCCCAGTGGATTGTCGACATTGAGCTGCGCACTCGGGCTGACCGGGCTGAGCACGCAGTCTTGCAGCGCGACGCGATCCTGCTGACCGGTCTCATGCAGCAAGACCATCACTTTGCGCACGAACGGGGAGAGGGTGTTGTGGTACAGGGTCATGCTTGGGGCGGACATGGATGAACCTCGGTGATCGTCGAAGAGCAGGAGGTTAGCCTAGCCAGATGCGGCGAGGCTGGCGAGGTAATTTGTGGCGCTCCAAAGGCCGCCATCGCTGGCAAGCCAGCTCCCACAAGGATTTCTGCCGAACTTGAAATCTGCGTTCATCGCAAAACCTGTGGGAGCTGGCTTGCCAGCGATGAGGCCATTACCGACAACGCCAAAACTACCTGCGCAGCAGCAATCCCTTGATGGCCACAAACGCCGGCACACCCAGCCCGACCCAGCTCAACGCATCCCAGATCCCATCCCCCAACAACGCCGCAAACAACCCCGCTGCACTCAGCAGCGCAATCACCAGCGGCGTGCTGAACACCTTCCAGAAATTCGATTGACGCGGCTTCATGCAGACGCCTCCGCCGTTTCCAGCACGGGCTTGGCCGCTTTGCGTCGCACCACCCACAGATATACGCCACTGGCGAGAACGATGATGGTCAGCACATCGAGCGTGGCCCAGAGGATTTTCATCGGCATGCCGCCGTAGTCACCGAAGTGCAGCGGTTGCGACATGCCCATGGCGTCCATGTACCACGGCCGTTCGGCCACGGCGGTGACCTTCAGGGTGGTGGCGTCGATCAGCACCGGCGTCAGCAAGTGCGAAGTCAAATGCGTGCCGCCCTTCATGAACACTGAGTAATGGTGTTCGCTGGAAAAGCGTGTGCCGGGGAAGGCGATGAAGTCAGGTTTCATGCCCGGCGCGACTTCAGCGGCGATGTCGAGCAAACGCGTGGCGGGTGCTAGTTGCGTCAGCGGCGGGGCATCGCGGTACGGCTCGATCAGCGCGGTGAGTGCATCGTTGCGCCATGCGGCGATCAGCAGGTCGGCGCAGGCGCTGATCACGCCGGTCACGCCGACCACCAACGCCCAGGTCAGGGTGACAACGCCGATCAGGTTGTGCAGGTCGAGCCAGCGCAAACGGGTCGATTTTTCCTGACGCACCGTGCCGAATTTCAGCCGGCGCATGAACGGCAAATACAACACCGTCCCGGACACGATGGCGACGACAAACAGCAAGCCCATGAACGCCAGCAGCAACTTGCCCGGCAGCCCGGCAAACATGTCGACGTGCAAGCGCAGGATGAACAGCATCAAGCCGCCGTTGGCCGAAGGCGTTTCCAGCGCTTCACCAGTGCGCGCATCAAGCATGAAGGTGTGCGACGAGTTCGGTTCGGTACCGGCGGTTTTCGCCATGATCGCGAAGGCCGCGTTCGGGTCTTCGTCGTCATAGCCGAAATACTGCATGACTTCGCCGGGACGATGTTTCTGCGCCGCGTCCACCAGTTGCTGCAGATTGAGCTGCGGCGTGTCGGCCGGCATCTCCCGCAACTCTGGGGCATCACCGATCAGATGATCGATTTCATGGCTGAAAATCAACGGCAGACCGGTCAGCGCCAGCATCAGCAAAAACACGGTGCAGATCAGACTGGTCCAGGTGTGGATGAACGACCAGCGACGGATAGTTTTACTTTTCATTTCATGACCTTCAAAAACACCAAAGCCGTCCACGAGGGACGGCCTGGTAACAGGGCCTGGTTCAGCTCAGTCGCTTACCACTTGTAAGTAGCGCTGGCGATGACGCTGCGCTGGTCGCCGTAGTAGCAATAAAAGCCGTCGCAGGTGGAAATGTAGTCCTTGTCGAACAGGTTGGTCGCGTTAAGTGCCAGCGACGCACCTTTGAGGCTGTTGTCCAGACGACCGAGGTCGTAATGCACGGCGGCGTCGAACACGGTGTAGGCGTCCGCTTTGCCCAGCCAGGTGTTGCCTTTGTCGCCATAGGTGTTGCCAGTGTAACGGACACCGCCGCCGATGCCGAAGCCGTCGAGCACGCCGGAATGCCAGGTGTAATCAGTCCACAGCGAGGCTTGTTGGTTCGGCATCAGTTGCAGGCGATTGCCCTTGTCGACGCCTTTTTGCACTTCGGATTTGGCCAGAGTGTAGGCGGCGATGACTTTCAGGTTGTCGGTCACGTCGGAGACTGCTTCCAGCTCCAGGCCTTTGACTTTCACTTCGCCGGTCTGGCTGGTGATGGTCACGTTGTTGACGATGCTGTTGACCGAGACGTTCTTCTGGGTCAAGTCATACACCGCCGCGCTGAGCAGGGTTTTGCTGCCCGGTGGCTGGTACTTGATGCCCAGTTCCCACTGCTTGCCTTCGGTCGGCTTGAACGAGTCGGTGGCGGTGGCATCGGCGCCAGCGGTCGGCTGGAAGGATTCGGCGTACGACAGGTACGGTACGAAGCCCGAGTCGAACACGTAGCTGATCGCCGCGTTGCCGCTGAAGGCCTTGTCACGCTGGGTGTTGGTGGCGTCGTCCTTGTTGAAGAATTTGGTGCTGGTGTGCACCCAGTCTTCGCGCCCGCCCAGGGTCAGACGCCACTGATCCAGAGCCATTTGGTCCTGCACGTAAAGGCCGGTCTGGGTGGTCTTCTGGTCGTAATCGTAAAACGCGCTGGAGCGCGGTGGACGAACGATGGTCTGGCCGTAGATCGGGTTGTTGACGTTGATCTCCGGCGCGCTGCCGAAGATCGAGGTGTAGTTGTCGTTGCTGCGCTGATGGTCGAGACCCAGCAGCAGGGTATGACGGATGTCGCCGGTAGCGAAGTCAGCCTGGAAGTTGTTGTCCACGGCGAATTGGCTGATGTCCTCATCGACGTTGGTGGTGCCGCGACCGACATTGCCCTGATCGTCCACGGTGAAACCGGCGAACGACGGGTTGTAGCTGTTGACGGTGACCGTCTGGAACGCCAGATCCGACTTGGTGTAACGCAGGTTCTGCTTGAACTGCCAGACATCGTTCAGGCGATGTTCGAAGGCATAACCGAGCGCGTAGTAGGTGCGGTCGTAGAAGTCGTAGTCAGGATCACCGAGGTTCTTGTGGTGGGAGATCTTGCCGAAGGGCATGTCGATCTTGGTGCCCTGGATCGGATAGAACTGGCTGGTGACACCGGTATCGTCACGGGTGAACTGCGTGAGCAGGGTCAGCTTGGTGTCGTCGTCGATGTTCCAGGTCAGGCTCGGCGCGATGTTGTAGCGCTTGTTTTCGATATGGTCGATCTGCGTATCGCTGTCGCGCACCACGCCGCTGATGCCGTAGAGGAACTGGCCCGCTTCATCGATCTTGCCGGTGCTGGCGAAGTTGATCTGGCGGTGATTGTCGCTGCCGTACTGCAATTGGATTTCGCTGCTGGCCTCGGCGCTTGGACGACGGCTGACCATGTCCAGCAGGCCGCCCGGCGGGGTCTGGCCGTACACCGAAGAAGCCGGGCCGCGCAGCAGGGCGAGGCGGTCGAGGTTCCAGGTTTCCGGTTTCGGGTTGGCGTAGATACCGCGTGGCAGTGCCAAGCCATCGAGGTACTGGGTCGGCTCGAAACCCCGTACGCGCAGCCAGTCGATGCGGGTGTCGCTGCCGTAGCTGCTGGCGGTGATGCCGGGCATGTAGCGCACGGCGTCGTCGAGGCTGTGTACGCCACGGTCTTCCATTTGCTGACGGGTGGCCACGGAAATCGAGCGCGGTGCTTCGACCAGTGCCGTGTCGGTCTTGGTGCCGGCGGCAGTGCGGCTGGCGGTGTAGCCTTCGACCGGGCCCCAGGCGCTTTCGAGGTTTTCCACACCGATGATGGCGGTTTCCGGCAGGGCCATCGCGCCGTCAGGTACGGCGACCAAGGTGTAAGTGCCCGCGCCGCTCTGTTCCAGTTGCAGACCGGTGCCACGCAGGGCCGCGCGCAGAGCGCCGGCCGCGTCGTATTGGCCGTTGACCGGCGCCGACGTCTTGCCCGCCGCCAGCGCTGGGCTCAGCGACAGCGCGAGGCCACCCTGGCTGGCGATCTGGTTGAGGGTGGTCGACAGCGGCGCCGCCGGCAGGTTGTAGGCGCGCACGCTGGACGCTTGTTCAGCGGCAAGCAACGGGTTGCTGATCAGCGGCGTGCTGAGCGCGATGGCGACAGCCAGCAGACTGGGGCGCAACAAGGTGTCTAGCGAACGGGACATACGGCGGCTCCTGAATGGAAATATTTCTCAATTGCCTGTGTGCCGGATGAAACTGAAAAAGTGATAGGGCTGGATGAAAATAATTTCGATTAACTGAAAGTGGAGGCTACTGCGACCTCATCGCTGGCAAGCCAGCTCCCACAGGGTTCAGTGCTGTTCACAAAATTGATATTCACCACAGCTCCCTGTGGGAGCTGGCTTGCCAGCGATGGCGGCCGTTCAGACAAACCATTAATCAGACTTGGAATCAGCCTTCGCGACAGTCACCCAATAAGGCGTGTGCTGCTCGATTTGCACCGGCAAGGTCGGCAGCAGGGCGCTCAAGGCTTTGTCGGTGTCATGCAGCGGAAAGCTGCCGGTAATGCGCAAGTCCGCCACGTCCGGCGCCACGCCCAGATGCCCACGACGATAACGCCCGAGCTCATGCACCAGATCGCTCAACCTGGCGTTGTCGACCACCAGCATGCCGCGCGTCCAGGCATCAGCGCCGGGGTTGAGGGCGACAATCGAGCCCAAGCCATCACTGCGCAGCAGCACTTGCTGGCCTTCACGCAGGATCTGTTCTTGCGGATTCGTCTGTGCGTGCGCCGCCACCGCCGACTGCAACACGCTCAAACGCGTTCCCTCTTCTTCGCGCTTGACCAGGAACCGCGTACCCAAGGCGCGCATGCTGCCCTCGCGGGTTTCGACGATGAAGGGCCGCGGATCGCCGTGGCCGGTTTCGACCAGAATCTCGCCTTCCTGCAACACGATCAGTCGGCGCTTCTCATCGAAACGCACATCCACGGCACTGTGAGTATTGAGATTGAGCACGGTGCCATCGGACAGATGCACGATGCGTTGCTCACCGGTGGCGGTGCGCTGATCGGCGAGCCAGTAATCCAGCGGCAGAAATCTTTCACTGGCGAACAGCCCCAGCCCCACGATCACCACGACGCTGGCCAGACCGCTGCCCAACGTGCGCACGCGGCGGCGAATGCCCTCGCGCGATTGCAGCAAGGCGCTACGGGCCGGACCTTTGGCCACGTTGAAACGCTGATCAAGCATGCCCAACTGGCGCCAGGCGCGGGCGTGTTCTTCATTGGCCGCATGCCATTTGGCGAACTCTTCGCGTTCCAGCGCAGTGCTCGAATCGAGGGTCAGTTGCCAGGCAATTGCCGCGTCCAGCACATGGGCCGGCACCGGTCTGGAACTGGCCGGGCTCACGTCGGCTCACCGTACAGGGCGATGTAACACTGCCGGATGCCTTGCGCCAGATATTGGCGCACACGCGGCACGGAAACGCCGAGCTTCTCGGCGATCTCGGCATGGCCGAGGCCATCGAGGCGGTTATAAAGGAAAGCGGCGCGGGCCTTGGTCGACAGTTTGCCGAGCAAGCGGTCGATGGCCTTGAGGTCTTCGAGGATCAGTTGCTGTTCTTCTATAGAAGGTTGTTCGCCTTCGGGGATCAGCATCAGTTCGGTGAGGTAAGCCTGTTCCAGCGCGGCGCGACGGAAGTAATCGAACAACAGGCCTTTGGCGATCGCCACCAGAAAAGCCCGGGGCTCGCGGGGCGTCAGCAATTCATCGCGGCCGAGCAGGCGCACGAACGTGTCCTGACTCAGATCCTCGGCCCGTTGCGGGCAGGCCACATTGCGGCGCAGCCAAGCCAATAGCCAACCGCGATGGTCGCGATACATCGCACCAACGACATCACTGTGAGGGCTTTGGGCTGAAGGCACCGAATATCACCGATTGGGAAATATTAACTAACGCGAATTGTTCGCGATTCTGGCAGAGGTGGGAATGGTTAGCAATTGGCCACTGGTCAGATCATGTGCTTGGTTAACCCGTAGGAGCTGCCGAAGGCTGCGATCTTTTGATCTTGTTTTTGAGGACCAAGGTCAAAAGATCGCAGCCTGCGGCAGCTCCTACCGGGGGATTTGATGGGGCTTTAGAAGGATGGCGCTTGCTGGCGGCGCTTCCACTGACTCAACCGCTGCTGCAAATTCAACGGACTATGAATCTGCTGCTGACGCGCCCGGCTGAACAGAATCAACGCCAGCTCCGCCGTGGCCAGCGCATCGGCACTCGCGTTATGCCGCTCGAACACTTCGAGCTTGAACCATTCGATCCACTCATCCAGCCCGGCCTCGCGAATCTGCGCCTGCGGGCACACCAGCGGCGCAATATCAGCGACATCCACAAACACTTGCTGCAACTTGTGCCCCAGATGTTCCTTCAATGCGCGCCCGAGCATGTGCTGATCGAATGGCGCATGAAACGCCAGCACCGGGCTGTCGCCGATAAACTCAAGCAGTTCCAGCAAGGCCTCGGCCGGATCACTGCCTGCGGCAATCGCATTTGGCCCCAAGCCATGAATCAGCACGCTGGGGCTGAGCTTCAATTCGCGGCATTGCAGCGTGCGTTCGAACTGCTGGCTGAAATCGATCGCGCCATCCTCGATCACTACCGCGCCAATCGACAGCACCCGATCCTTGTTCAGGTTGAGTCCGGTGGTTTCCAGATCCAGCACCACCCAGCGCTGTTCGCGCAGGGTGCATTCGTTCAGTTCGTTGATCGTCGGCAACTGGGTCAGCCGCTGCTGCAACTCCGCTGGCACTATCGGACTGGCCGGGCGCAGCCACGAAAACAGGCTCATAGCTGATACCGCAAGGTCAGGCTGCTTTGCAGGCGCTGGGCCTGGCGCAGGGATTCACGCAGGATGCGCCGGTCGAGGTGATTGAGGCTGTCGGGATCGACGCGGTTGGAGTACGGCAGATTCTCGCGGGTCTGCAACTGATGCTGCTGCATGCGCGTCTGCTGAATGAAGTGATACGCCTCTTCATACGCCGCGCCGTCCAGCCGTTCGATGACCTCTTTGTCGACCAACTGGCGGAAGCGTTCGAGGGTGTTGTTGGCGTCGATGCCGTTGGCCAATGCGAGCAAGCGCGCGCCATCCACGAATGGCGTCAGGCCTTGAACCTTGAGATCCAGCGTGGCTTTCTCGCCATTCTTGCGCGCCAGCACAAACTCACGGAAACGCCCCACTGGCGGACGATTGCGTAAAGCGTTTTCGGCCATCATGCGCTGGAACAAACGGTTGTCGCCGACCTGATCAAGAATGCCCCGGCGCAACTGTTCGCAGCTTTGCTCATCGCCCCAGACCACGCGCAAATCGAAATAGATACTCGACCCCAGCAGGTTCTCCGGCGTTGCCTCACGAATAAACGCCGCAAAGCGCCGCGCCCATTCCGCCCGTGACAGACACAGCTCGGGGTTGCCGGCCATGATGTTGCCCTTGCACAGGGTGAAGCCGCATTGCGCCAGGCTGTGGTTGATCTGCTGGGCAATCGGCAGCAGCTTGCCGCGAATCTCTGCGGCATGCGCGGCGTCGCGGGCATCGAACAGAATGCCGTTGTCCTGATCGGTGTGCAGTGTCTGTTCGCGCCGGCCTTCGCTGCCGAAACACAGCCAGGTGAACGGAATGCCGGGGTCGCCTTTTTCGGCGAGGGTCAGTTCGATCACCCGGCACACGGTGTGGTCGTTGAGCAGGGTGATGATGTGGGTGATCTGCGTCGACGACGCGCCGTGGGCGAGCATGCGTTCGACCAGTTGGCCGATCTCGCCGCGCAGGGTCACCAACTGTTCGACGCGCTGAGCGCTGCGAATCGTCCGCGCCAGATGCACCAGATCGACCCGTTGCAGGGAAAACAGATCACGCTCGGAAACCACGCCGCACAAGCGCTGATCCTTGACCAGGCAGACGTGGGCGATGTGCCGTTCGGTCATCGCGATCGCCGCGTCGAAGGCGCTGTGATCCGGCGACAGGTAGAAGGGCGCGCGGGTCATGTGGTGTTCGATGGCTTCGCTGAAATCGCCGACGCCTTCCGCCACGACATGGCGCAAGTCGCGCAGGGTGAAAATCCCCAGCGGCGCCTTGTGCTCATCCACCGCGACAATGCTGCCGACCTGTTGCTCGTGCATCAGCTTCACCGCTTCGCGCAGCGGCATGTCGGGGCTGCATGTCACCGGATGACGCATGGCCAGTTCGCCGAGGCGGGTGTTCAGCGAGTATTGCGTGCCGAGGGTTTCCACGGCTTTCTGCTGCACTTGCTGATTGACCTGATCGAGCAGGCTGCTGACCCCGCGCAGGGCGAAGTCGCGGAAGGCGTTGGAGAGGGCGAACAGCTTGATGAAGGCGAGTTTGTTCAGTTGCAGGCAGAAGGTGTCTTCGCCGGCCAGATGTTCGGTGCGCGTCGCGCGTTCGCCAAGCAGCGCGGCCAGGGGAAAACATTCGCCCGTGGTGATTTCGAAAGTGGTCTCGGTGCCGGGCTTGGTGATGTGCTGGCGTTCGCCGACCACCCGGCCTTGCTTGACGATATAGAAGTGTTCGACCGGGCCGTCGCCGGGTTTGATGATGCTCTCGCCCTGAGCGTAAAACCGCAGCTGACATTGCTCCACCAGATAGGCGAGGTGGGCGTGTTCCATCTGATTGAAGGGCGGGAAGCGCTGGAGGAATTGCAGGGTGCCCTGAATGTTCTGCAATACCGCGGTTTTCCCTGCCTGGGTGAAGGCATCCGCTTTACTCATAACCATTACCGCAGTCTTTTTCGAATTGTTGTTGTCGGATCGTTATGGCCATGGTCGGCCCCTACGGACAGGGTGCCCATTGGACGTAAGTCTAGGTTTTGCCACCATGGGCGAAGTTTCGGAGATGCCCTACGCAAACAGTCGGAAATTCCCTCGGTTACCCCCTTGGAAAAAAATCCGACGAAGTGCACATTGAAGCTCTGCCCTGCGATGTCTGACCACTTGCCAAGGGATTGATTTGAACATTTAGAGAACGCCATGTCCGACCACGATATTTTGAGCGATGCCGAGCGTGAAGCGCTCAGCGCAGTGATGCTCGAACCCGATCTGCCGCCGCAGCGCGTCTTGATCGTCGATGACGACAAGGATGCCCGGGAACTGCTATCGGAGATTCTCGCGTTGGACGGCATTCGTTGCATGACCGCAGCCAGTGGCGAAACGGCGTTGAAGATGCTGGCGGAGAAACCTTCGATCGGGCTGGTGATTACCGATCTGCGCATGGGCAATGTCGATGGCCTGGATCTGATCCGCCAAGTGCGCGAGTCGGTGCGGGCGGCGATGCCGTTCATCATCGTTTCGGGCGATGCCGATGTGAAGGACGCGATTGCGGCGATGCATTTGAGCGTGGTGGATTTTCTGCTCAAGCCGATTGATACGGTGAAGTTATTGGCGTTGGTGAAACATGAATTAGGTATCGAGTCCTGAGGTTTGAAGATCAAAAGATCGCAGCCTTCGGCAGCTCCTACAGGTGATCTCATGTAGGAGCTGCCGAAGG
>NZ_RWIM01000152.1 GCF_009764645.1 Pseudomonas sp. PB106 | reverse complement strand
CGACAACAGCCTGGCGCCGTTGCCAGTCGGTGTCATCGGTGAGTTGTATCTGGGTGGCGAGGGTCTGGCGCGGGGTTATCACCGTCGTCCGGCACTGACGGCCGAGCGTTTCGTCACCAGCCCGTTCAGTGATGGTCAGCGCCTGTACCGCACCGGTGACCTGGCGCGGTACCGCGCTGACGGTGTGATCGAGTACGCCGGGCGTATGGACCATCAGGTGAAAATCCGTGGTCTGCGTATCGAACTGGGCGAAATCGAAGCGCGTCTGGCCGAGCACGACGCGGTGCTGGAAACCGTGGTCATTGCTCAGGACGGTTCGCTGTTGGTCGCCTATGTGGTGCCCACCGATGAGGCGCTGTTGAACGCCGATGAGGCGACGCGCTCTGCGGCGAATCTGCAACTCAAGGCGCATCTGGGCCAGAGTCTGCCGGAATTCATGGTGCCGCAACATTGGGTGTGGCTGGCGAAAATGCCGGTCAGCCCGAACGGCAAACTGGAGCGCAAGGCGCTGCCGAAATTCGACGCCAGTGCGCTGCAACAGACGTTCGTTGCACCGCAGAGTGAGCGTCAACAGCAGGTCGCCGCCATCTGGCAGGACGTGCTCAAGCTTGAGCGGGTCGGCCTGACCGACAACTTTTTTGAACTGGGCGGCCACTCGTTGCTGGTCACCCAGGTGGTTTCGCGCATTCGCCGCACGCTGGACATTCAGGTACCGCTGCGCACGCTGTTCGAGCACAGCAGCCTTGAGGCGTTTGTCCACGCCTTGGACGCGGATCAGCACACCCCGCAAATGTCGATTCCTCAGGTGGGTCGCGAGCAACCGCTGGCGCTGTCTTATGCCCAGGAACGTCAGTGGTTTCTCTGGCAGATGGATCCTGACAGTGCGGCCTACAACATTCCAACGGCGCTGCGCTTACGTGGCGCACTGGACCGCACGGCGTTGCAGCAAAGCTTCCAGGCGCTGATCCAGCGCCACGAAAGCCTGCGCACCGCGTTCGTCGATCACGACGGGCGAGTGCAGCAAATCATTCAGCCGACGGCTCAAGTGGCCCTGCAAGAGCAGGCGCTGGCCCATGCTTCGGATGAACAGATTCAGGCGTTCGTCGAGCAACAGACGTCGCAGCCGTTCGACCTGCTGAGCGGTGCGCTGCTGCGGGTGGCGTTGCTGCGCATCAGTGACGATGACCATGTGCTGGTACTGACGCTGCATCACATCGTTTCTGACGGCTGGTCGATGCAAGTGATGATCGAAGACCTGATCGCCTTCTACGCAGCGTTCAGCCAAGGCACCACGGCGCCACTGTCGGCCTTGCCTGTGCAGTACGCCGACTACGCGGTGTGGCAGCGCGAGTGGATGGACAGCGGCGAGCGCGAGCGCCAGCTGAGCTACTGGAAAACCCGTTTGGGCAGCGAGCAACCGTTGCTGGAAATGCCCACCGATCATCCGCGTCCGGCGTTGCAAAGTTTCCGTGGCGCACGTTTGAACGTGAGCATTGAACCGGCGCTTGGTGAGGCATTGAAAACCCTCGCCCGGCGCGAAGGTGTGACCGTGTTCATGCTGTTGCTGGCCTCGTTCCAGGCCTTGTTGAACCGCTACAGCGGCCAGGCGGATATCCGCGTCGGCGTGCCGATTGCCAACCGCAACCGCCTGGAAATCGAGCGATTGATTGGCTTCTTCGTCAACACCCAAGTGCTGCGTGCCGAGTTCGATCCGGCAATGGGTTTCGCGCAATTGCTGCAACAGGTCAAACAGACGGCGATTGCCGCGCAGATGCATCAGGACCTGCCGTTCGAGCAATTGGTCGATGCCTTGCAGCCTGAGCGTAACTTGAGCCACAGCCCGCTGTTCCAGGCGATGTTCAACCACCGCAGTGAAGCCGAATCCGACCTCGTCGCGCAATTGCCGGGGCTGCAACTGCAAAGCCTGAGCTGGGAACACCGCACCGCGCAGTTTGATCTGGCGCTGGACACCGGTGACAGCCCGGAAGGCCTGGAAGCCTCCTTCACTTACGCCACGGATCTGTTCGAGGCGAGCAGCATCGAGCGCCTGGCCGGGCACTGGTTGAACCTGCTCAAGGCCGTGGTGGCCGATGCCGCGCGACCGCTGGCCGAACTGGTGCTGCTCGACGCAGACGAACGCGAGGTGATCGTCTCGCAATGGAATGCTACAGCCACCGAATATCCGCTGGAGCGCAGCGTGCATGCGCTGATCGAAGATCAGGTACGCGCCACCCCGGATGCCTGCGCTCTGGTGTTCGGCGAGCAACGCCTGAGTTACGCCCAGCTCAACGCCCGCGCCA
>NZ_RWIM01000151.1 GCF_009764645.1 Pseudomonas sp. PB106 | reverse complement strand
CTTCGGCAGCTCCTACAGTGGAACGCATCCCAAATGTAGGAGCTGCCGAAGGCTGCGATCTTTTGCTTTCAGATCACCTCAAGCCAATTTGCACCGATCAAAAAACCGCTCACGCCCCAGAATCATCAGCGCCGCGCGCTTGTGCGGGAAGTCGAATTCCTTCTCGCAGTGGAAGCACTGATTCTGCATATGCCCGATCATCTTCGCGTTGTCGGCACGCGGCTCGGCGACCACCCGTTGCGTGCGCGGATCATCGAGAAACAGGTAATGCACCAGCGCCGATAGCCAGCTCGCCACTTTGTGCGGGCCACGATGATCTTCCTCGCCCACCAGCATGTGAATGCCACGATCGTAATTGTCGGCATCGTAGAACGGCGCGATGCGATCTTCCTTGGCCCAATAGGCCTCGAAATAAGCAAACGGCTGATCATCGAAACAGCCAATCAACGTCAACGTGTGCGGATCGGCGTCAAGCTTGCTCAGGTATTCGCGGTGCTTCTCGAGGCTGCCCTCTTCCTGCCAGAAACTGGCCACGCGCGGGCTGTTCTGCCAACGGTTGAAGCGCGGCAGATCTTCTTCGATTTCGACGGTACGCAGGGAAATCCACGCGCCAAGACGTGCATCGAAGCGCCGATAGACTTCACCGCGCGGCTTCACCGGTCGCAGCGGATGGCGCTTGCCCTGGCTGATGACCATTTGCTGCGGATAGCTGCCGCTCAGCGAAGTGCCGAGCCACGGCTGTGGCAATTGCCAGAACAACGTGCGCTCGCAGCGATATTCACCGGCCACTTCAGTACTCACCAGCAAACCGCTGAGCAAGGCTTCGGTCGGTGGCTGATCCAGTTGCCAGGTCAATTGCCGGCACTCCGGATCACGGGCAAACAGCCAATAACAGGCCGCCCACAGCGCTTGCCCCGGTGGCAAAGCAAAACGCTCATCGATCTGGATCGGCCCTTTGCCCTCACGATCGAGACGCAGGCGAATCAGCGGTTGCCCGTCCAGGCTCAGGCTCAGACGGCTTTCGGTGGAATCAGCGATCAGTTGACTGCCCGAAGGCAAAGCCAAGGCAGTCAGGTCATTCAGATTGGACATGGGTCGGGCTCACGATAATCGTCGACAGTTCAACGAAGTGACGTGATCCGGGCGGGAAAATTTAGCGTTCGCACGCAAATCGCTGGCTCAGCTGTGAGGCACCGGCACCACTGCAATCTTGTACGGATCGAAAATCTTCAGCATCTCGCCATTGTCGCGCAGCCCTTGCAGCAATTTGCCGAACGCCTCACCAGTGATCGGTGCAGTCGGGCGCAGGATCGCGTAGTGGTGGTAGACCTGATCGATGCGCTGTGAGACGAGCAACTCATTGCGCACCTTCTCGTTGCGCAGCAGGTAATCGCTCAGATACGAACGGGTCACCAAGGCAATATCGGCACGCCCGCGCAACACCATCAACAGATTGCTGTCGTGGGAATAGGTCAGCGTGGCATTGAAGTTTTGCGCGAGGAACTTGGGGTCGGCGTTGAAGTTGGCGAATTCGTAGTGATAACCGCTGAACAGCGCCAGACGCTTGCCGGTCAGGCTAGCAAAGTAGTTTTGCTGACGACCGTCTTCACGCTGCGCGACGAAAATCTCGGCATCCTCGAGGCCCATGTCGACATCGCTGTGGGGGATGTCTTTCCAGCCCCAATCCGGGTTTTCGAAGATCGCCATGTCGATCCGGCCTTGCTTGAAATCACCGAAGCGCCGCGGAATCGAAGTCGGCACCAGGACAAACTGATAGTCGCTTTGCAGACGGTTCAACGCCTCGACCAATTGCGGCAGCAGACCGGTGTCGGCACCGTTTTCCGGGCGAATGGTGTAGGGCGGAAAATGCGCCGCGCCAACCCGAACCAATTGCGCTGCCTGAGCGGGCAATACCCATAATGCAGCCAGCGCTGCGAGCAAAAATCCCGCGGCCGTCCGAATTGGCAAAGACTTCAAAACACCCCACTCCCCGAAAAAATACCGATCAATGCATTCAAGCTAGGCGGTTTCGCCCAGTTAGCCAGTTTCCCGGCTGGATAGAAAGCGCTTCAGCGCTCTTCGAGGACCAGAATCAGCGCCTCGTCGGCCAGTTGATCGAGGCTCAAACTGCCGCCGGCACGGAACCAGGTGGTGGTCCAGGACAGTGCGCCAGTCAGGAAACGTCGGGTAATAAATACGTCGCCGCGAATAAACCCGGCGTCCTTCGCTTCGCCGAGCACTTGCAGCCAGATGTCTTCGTAAACGTCGCGCAGCGCGAGGACCTTGGCCTGGCCCTCCTCAGACAGCGAGCGCCATTCATACACCAGCACCGCCATGGCTTCGCCGCTGCCACCCATGATCGACTGCAATTCGCAGCGAATCAGTGCCAGCACCCGCTCGCGCACATTGCTGGCATCGGCGAGCGCGGCGCGCATCAACGCGGTGTTGTAACGGATGGTTTCCTCCATCACCGCGCGAAGGATTTCATCCTTGCTTTTGAAGTGATGGAAAATGCTCCCCGACTGGATGCCGACCGCACCGGCCAGGTCGCGCACCGTGGTGCGTTCATAGCCTTTGTTGCGGAACAGGTGAGCCGCCACTTGCAGCAGTTTGCCGCGCGCGCTGTCGGGGTCAGTCAACTGACCTTCATCGACCAATTCGCGCATGACCCTAAGGGCTTTTTGCTCGTCCACCCGTTCTCTCCTACAGTCGATCAGTCTGTTGCCCCCTGTAACCGCAGGGTTGCGCGCAATTTAAGCCGCCAGCCGCGACCAAGCAAGCGCTTGGGCGGAAGATAGTTTCAACTGTTTACAAACCAAGCGCTTGCTTGGTAGCCTCCAGACACTTCTGTCGCAGGTTCCTGAGTCGGAGATAAAAATGCCCAACACCGTTCGCATCGGATGCGCCAGTGCATTCTGGGGAGACACCTCGACCGCCGCCGCGCAGTTAGTGGCAGGCGGCAATCTGGACTATCTGGTATTCGATTATCTGGCCGAAATCACCATGTCGATCATGGCCGGCGCGCGCATGAAGGATCCGCAAGCGGGGTTCGCCGGCGACTTCGTCGAAGTGCTGGCGCCACTGCTGCCGCAACTCGCCGAACAGAATATTCGCGTCATCAGCAACGCCGGCGGGGTCAATCCGCAAGCCTGCGCCGCCGCCCTGCAGGCGGCCTGCGCCAAGGCCGGCATCGACCTGAAAATCGCCGTACTGCTGGGCGATGACCTGCAACCGCAATTCAAACAACTCAGCGGCGCCACTGAAATGTTCAGTGGCGCCCCGCTGCCGCCAATGTGCGTATCGACCAACGCCTACCTCGGCGCGCCGGGCATCGTCGAAGCCTTGCGCCTGGGCGCTGACATCGTCATCACCGGTCGGGTGGTCGACAGCGCCGTGGTCAGCGCCGCACTGGTGCACGAATTCGGCTGGTCGTGGCACGACTACGACAAACTCGCCCAGGCGGCACTGGCCGGACACATCATCGAATGCGGCGCGCAATGCACCGGTGGCAATTTCACCGATTGGCGCGACGTGCCGGATTACGAGCACATCGGTTTCCCGATCGTTGAAGTCAGCGCCGACAGCCAATTCATCGTCAGCAAACCCGAAGGCTCCGGCGGACTGGTCACGCCACTGACCGTCGGCGAGCAAATGCTTTACGAGATCGGCGATCCTCAGGCCTATCTGCTGCCTGACGTGGTGTGCGATTTCACCGAGGTCAAGCTTCAACAACAAGGTAAAAACGTCGTCCACGTCCATGGCGCCAAAGGCTTGCCGCCGAGTGACAAATACAAGGTCAGCGCCACGTATCCGGACGGTTTTCGCTGCACCGCCAGTTGCCTCATCGCTGGCATCGATGCGGTGGATAAAGCCCGCCGCGTCAGTCAGGCGATCCTCGACAAGACTTCGGAAATGTTCAGTCAACGCGGCTGGGCGCCTTACAGCGAAACCGACATCGAACTTCTCGGCAGCGAAGCGACCTACGGGCCCCACGGCCAGCGCCAGGACAGCCGCGAAGTGGTGATCAAACTCGCCGTGCGCCATCCGAGCAAACAGGCGCTGGTGCTGTTCTCCCGGGAAATCGCCCAGGCCGCAACCGGAATGGCGCCGGGATTGACCGGCATCGTCGGCGGGCGGCCAACGGTGTACCCGCTGATTCGTCTGTTTTCATTTCTGATCAATAAAAGCGCCTGCACCTTGCAGGTTGATCTGGCCGGCGAACGCCATCCCTGCGCCCTGCCCTCGCTGGATACCCTCGACAGCGACGACTTGCCGATTGCCCAGCAACCACCGAAACCCCAGGGCCGTGCCGATGCCAGCGTGGCGTTGGTAAAACTCGCCGTGGCACGCTCCGGCGACAAGGGTAATCACAGCAACATTGGCGTGCTGCCGCGCAAACCCGAATACCTGCCGTGGATCGCCGAAGCGTTGACCCCGGCGGTGATCGTCGACTGGATGCGCCACGTGCTCGACCCCATTCATGGCCGGGTCGAACGCTGGTATCTGCCCGGCACCCACAGCCTCAACTTTCTCCTGGAAAACGCCCTCGGCGGTGGTGGCATGGCCAGTCTGCGCATCGATCCGCAAGGCAAAGCCTTCGCCCAACAACTATTGGAAATCCAGATCCCGGTGCCGCAGAGCATCGCCGAACAGCTCGACTAGAGGATGCTGTGCATGGCTTACGCGTCGATTTTCAATGCCGATCTGTTCAGCGGCCAAACCATCATCGTCACTGGCGGCGGCAGCGGCATCGGTCGTTGCACCGCCCATGAACTGGCAGCACTCGGCGCCAATGTGCTGCTGGTCGGGCGCAAGCCGGAAAAACTGCAAAAAGTCGCCGCTGAAATCGCCGAAGACGGGGGCCGCGCACACTGGAAGGCATGCGATATCCGCGATGAAGACGCGGTAAAACAACTGGTCAAGGAACTGATTGCCGAGCACGGGCCGATCCACGGTCTGGTCAACAATGCCGGCGGCCAATACCCGTCGCCGCTGGCTTCAATCAATCAGAAAGGTTTCGAAACCGTGCTGCGCACCAATCTGGTGGGCGGTTTTCTGATGGCGCGGGAAGTGTTCAACCAGTCGATGAGCAAGCACGGCGGCAACATCGTCAACATGCTCGCCGACATGTGGGGCGGCATGCCCGGCATGGGCCACTCGGGCGCTGCACGCTCGGGCATGGACAACTTCACCAAGACCGCCGCGTTCGAATGGGGATATGCCGGGGTGCGGGTCAACGCGGTGGCGCCGGGCTGGATCGCATCCAGCGGCATGGACACCTATGAAGGCGCGTTCAAAGCGGTGATCCCTACCTTGCGTGAGCATGTGCCGCTCAAGCGCATCGGCACCGAATCGGAAGTCAGCGCGGCGATTGTGTTTCTGCTCAGCCCGGCGGCGGCATTCATCAGCGGCAGCACGTTGAAAATCGATGGCGCGGCCAGCCTCGGCAGTCGTGCGTGGCCGTTGCACAAGGCCACGCATAGCGAGTCATTCAATGGCTTCCACCGCGCGTACTTACCCGACGTGCTCAAGGACAAGGAGTAAGCCATGCCGCAGATCCAGTCTCAACTCGACCCGCACAGCGAGGCCTTTGTCCGCAATCGTGCGGCGATGCTCACGGCGATCGAACACGTCCAGCAACTCGAACAGAACCTGCTGAACAAGGCTGCCGAAGCCAAAGCGAAATTCGACAAACGCGGGCAACTACTGCCCCGCGAACGCCTGAACCTGCTGCTTGATCCCGGCCCGCCGTTCCTCGAACTGGCCAGCCTCGCCGGCTACAAACTGCACGACGATAAGGACGGCAGCTCGGCCGGCGGCGGACTGATCGCCGGCATCGGTTATGTCTGCGGCATCCGCGCCATGGTCGTGGCGAATAACAGCGCGATCAAGGGCGGCACGATCTCGCCAAGCGGCCTGAAAAAATCCCTGCGCCTGCAGCAGATCGCCCAGGAAAACAAACTGCCGGTGATCACCCTCGCCGAAAGCGGCGGCGCCAACCTCAATTACGCGGCGGACATTTTCGTCGAAGGCGCACGCAGTTTTGCCAATCAGGCACGGATGTCGGCGATGGGCTTGCCGCAGATCACCGTGGTGCACGGCTCGGCCACCGCGGGTGGCGCTTATCAGCCGGGACTGTCGGATTACGTGGTAGTGGTGCGCGGCAAGGCCAAGCTGTTTCTGGCCGGCCCGCCGCTGTTGAAAGCAGCCACCGGCGAAGTCGCCACCGATGAAGAACTCGGCGGCGCGGAGATGCACGCGCAGGTTGCCGGAACGGCTGAATACCTTGCCGAAAACGATGCCGACGGCGTGCGTCAGGTGCGCGAAATCCTCCGTATGTTGCCGTGGAACGAGCAGCTGCCATGGCTGCCGGAGCCGCAATACAAAGAGCCGCTCTACCCCATCGAAGAGTTGCTCGGGCTGATCCCGGATGATCCGAAAAAACCTTACGACGTGCGCGAAATCATCGCGCGCATTGCCGACGAATCCTGCTTCGTTGAATTCAAGGGCGAGTTCGATCAGCAAACCATTTGCGGTCAATTGAAGATTCAGGGCCGCGCCTGCGGCTTCATCGGCAACAACGGCCCGATCACGCCGAACGGCGCGAGCAAGGCAGCGCAGTTCATTCAGTTGTGCGACCAGAGCCAGACGCCGCTGCTGTTTTTTCACAACACCACGGGCTTCATGGTCGGCACCGAATCGGAACAGCAAGGCGTGATCAAACACGGTTCGAAACTGATTCAAGCGGTGGCCAACGCGCGAGTGCCTAAACTGACCATCGTCGTCGGCGGCTCTTATGGCGCGGGCAACTATGCGATGTGCGGGCGCGGTCTCGATCCGCGCTTCATCTTCGCCTGGCCGAACAGCCGCACGGCAGTGATGGGCGGCGCGCAGGCCGGCAAAGTCCTGCGCATCGTCACCGAAGCCAAACAGCTCAAGGACGGCCTGACGCCGGACCCGAAAATGCTCGACATGCTCGAACAGGTCACCGCGCAAAAACTCGACAGCCAATCCACCGCGCTCTACGGCAGCGCCAACTTGTGGGACGACGGGCTGATCGATCCACGCGACACGCGCACCCTGCTCGGCTATCTGCTGGACATCTGCCACGAAGCCGACATTCGCACGCTGCAGCCCAACAGCTTCGGCGTCAGCCGGTTCTGACCGCCACGGATTTTACGGAGAACAATAACAATGATCTTCACCCCGGAACACGAAGCCCTGCGCCGTACCGTCCGCCAGTTCGTCGAGCACGAGATCAATCCGCACGTCGATGAATGGGAAAAGGCCGGTCGCTTTCCGATCCACGAGATCTTCCGCAAGGCCGGGGACCTCGGGTTGCTCGGTATTTCCAAACCGGAAAAATTCGGCGGCATGGGTCTGGATTACAGCTATTCGATTGTCGCTGCCGAGGAGTTCGGCACCATTCATTGCGGCGGCATTCCGATGTCGATCGGTGTGCAGACCGACATGTGCACGCCGGCCCTCGCCCGATTCGGCTCCGATGATTTACGCGACGAGTTTCTGCGTCCGGCAATCACCGGCGAGCAGGTTGGCTGCATCGGTGTTTCTGAGGTTGGCGCCGGTTCCGACGTCGCCGGGCTGAAAACCAGTGCACGCAAGGACGGCGACGACTACGTGATCAACGGCAGCAAGATGTGGATCACCAACTCGCCGAGCGCCGACTTCATCTGCCTGCTCGCCAACACTTCGGACGACAAACCGCACATCAACAAGTCGCTGATCATGGTGCCGATGAACACGCCGGGGATCAGCCTCAGTTCGCACCTGGACAAGCTCGGCATGCGCAGCTCGGAAACCGCCCAGGTGTTTTTCGACGACGTGCGCGTGCCGCAACGCAACCGCATCGGCCACGAAGGCGCCGGGTTCATGATGCAGATGTTGCAGTTCCAGGAGGAACGCCTGTTCGGCGCGGCGAACATGATCAAGGGCCTGGAGTATTGCGTCGAGAGCACCATTGAATACTGCAAGGAGCGCAAAACCTTCGGCAATGCGCTGATCGACAATCAGGTGATCCACTTCCGCCTCGCCGAATTGCAGACCGAAATCGAATGCCTGCGCGCACTGGTCTATCAGGCCACCGAGCAGTATGTGAAAGGTCAGGACGTGACGCGGCTGGCGTCGATGGCCAAGCTCAAGGCCGGGCGCCTTGGCCGCGAGGTCAGCGACAGCTGCCTGCAATATTGGGGTGGCATGGGTTTCATGTGGGACAACCCGGTGGCCCGTGCCTATCGCGATGTGCGCCTTGTGTCGATTGGCGGCGGCGCCGACGAAATCATGCTGGGGATCATCTGCAAACTGATGGGCATCCTGCCGGGGAAAAAGAAATGAGCAGCCTGCAAGATTGCCAGACGCTGTTGCTGGAACTGCATGGCGGCGTGCTGCACATCACCCTCAATCGCCCGGACAGCCGCAATGCGATGAGCCTGCAGATGGTCAGCGATTTGCGCGCAGTGCTGGCGTCGGTACGCGACGACCGCAGCGTTCGCGCGCTGGTGCTCAGCGGTGCCGGCGGGCATTTCTGTGCCGGCGGCGACATCAAGGACATGGCCAACGCCCGCGCTCAGGGCAGCGATGCTTACCGTGATTTGAATCGTGCGTTCGGGGCGATGCTGGAAGAAGCGCAACACGCGCCGCAAGTGCTGATCACCGTGCTGCAAGGCGCGGTGCTCGGCGGTGGTTTTGGATTGGCCTGTGTCAGCGATATCGCGATTGCCGACCATCAGGCGCAATTCGGTCTGCCGGAAACCAGTCTCGGTTTGCTGCCGGCACAAATCGCACCGTTCGTGGTGCAACGCATTGGTCTGACTGAGGCGCGGCGCCTGGCACTGACCGCTGCGCGGTTTGACGGGCAGCAGGCACGGCGTCTGGGGCTGGTGCATTTTGTCGAACAGGACCCGCAGGCGCTGGCCGAACGTTTGGATGAGGTGCTGCAACATGTGTTGTGTTGCGCGCCGGAGGCGAATGCCATGACCAAGCAATTGCTGTTGGCGAGTGCCGGGCAGCCATCGGGAGCTTTGCTTGATGAAGCGGCGCAGTGGTTCAGCGAAGCGGTGACCGGGGAAGAAGGAATCGAGGGGACCATGGCTTTTGTGCAAAAGCGTAAACCTCGGTGGGCTACCTAAAGAGCATCGCTGGCAAGCCAGCTCCCACAGGGGATTTGCGTCGTTAACAAAACCTGTGGGAGCTGGCTTGCTAGCGATGAGGCCAACACACCCATCGCCAAAACTTCAGGAAGCCGACCATGCCCGCCATCCAGAAAATCCTGATCGCCAACCGCGGTGAAATCGCCTGCCGCATCCAGCGCACCGCCCAGGCGTTGGGCTACCGCACCGTCGCCGTCTACAGCGACGCCGACGCCGATGCCCTGCACGTGCAAATGGCCGATCAAGCCGTACACATTGGCCCGTCCCCGGTGCAGCAGTCGTATCTGAATATCCCGGCGATTCTTGACGCCGCCCGTCGCAGCGGCGCCGACGCGATCCATCCCGGCTACGGCTTTCTTTCGGAAAACGCCGACTTCGCCCGCGCCTGCGAACAGGCTGGCTTGACCTTTATCGGCCCCAGCGTCGCAGCCATCGAACTGATGGGCAGCAAACGCCGGTCGAAAATCGCCATGCTCGCAGCCGGCGTACCGTGCATCGCCGGTTATCAAGGCGCCGAGCAGGACGACGCCACCCTGCTGCGCGAAACTGAACGCATCGGCTACCCCTTGATGATCAAGGCCAGTGCCGGTGGCGGCGGTCGCGGCATGCGTCTGCTCCACGATGGCGCTGATTTACCGGCACAACTGCGTACCGCACGCTCCGAAGCCTTGAACGGTTTTGGCAGCGACGAACTGATCCTCGAACAGGCGTTGATCGAACCGCGCCACGTCGAAGTGCAACTGTTCGGCGATCAACAGGGCAATCTGATTTACCTCGGCGAACGCGATTGCTCGGTGCAGCGGCGCCACCAGAAAGTCATCGAAGAAGCGCCCTGCCCGGTGATGACCGCCGAGTTGCGTCAGGCCATGGGTGAAGCGGCGCTGAAAGCCGGGCGCGCAGTGAATTATGTCGGCGCTGGCACTGTCGAGTTCTTGCTCGATGCACGCGGCCAGTTCTACTTTCTGGAGATGAATACTCGCTTGCAGGTCGAGCATCCGGTGACCGAACTGATCACCGGGCTGGATCTGGTGGCGTGGCAACTATGGGTTGCCGAGGGGCAGCCGTTGCCGCTGACTCAGGATCAAGTCCAGCTCAGCGGCCATGCCATGGAAGTACGACTGTATGCCGAAGACCCGGCGCAGGGTTTTCTGCCACAAACCGGTCGCATCACGGCGTGGGCGCCGGCGCAGGAACACGGCGCACGCATCGACCACGGCTTGTACGAAGGCCAGTCGGTCAGCCCATTCTACGATCCGATGCTCGGCAAACTGATCGCCCATGGCGCCACTCGCGAGGAGGCACGTCGCAAACTCCTGCGCGCGGTGCAGGACACGGTGCTGCTCGGTGTGCAAAGCAATCAGCGCTTGCTGGTCAGCCTGCTGCAGCATCCACAGTTCATCAGCGGCAACTTCAGCACGGCATTCATCGGGCAGCATTTCAGCGATCACCCAAGCCTCAACAGGTACACGCCGAGCGTCGAAGATCTGGCCATCGCCGCGGTGCTGTTCTATCAAACCAGCGCCCTCACCCACCACAAGTCACTGTCCGGGTGGCGCAATAACGCCAGCGTGCCACTGGTTTATCGCCTCGGTCTCGACGAACAGAACTGGGCACTGCAACTGCTTGCTGAACCGCAAGGCGTGTTCAAGGTAAAGGTCGCCGAACGCATACTCGCATTGAAACTGATCAACCACGACGCGCAGTCCGTGACCCTGGAAATAGACGGTTTGCGCCAGCGCCACGCCTACCGCCTCGATACCGATCAACTTTGGCTGTTCACGCATCCCGGCGCGCTGCGGCTGGAGGATCGAACTCACGCGGTGATCGACAGTCAGAGCAGCGTCAGTTCCGGCACCTTGAAAGCACCGATGGACGGTGCCATCGTCGACGTTCTGGTCAGCGAAGGCAGCCCGGTCAGCAAAGGTCAATTGCTGGTGGTGCTGGAGGCAATGAAAATGGAGCACCCGCTCAAGGCCGGCATCGACGGCGTGCTCAAGCGGGTGCAGGTCAAGGTCGGCGATCAGGTAAAAAATCGTCAGGTTCTGTTGCAGGTCGAGTAGTCAGCCGAGCGCAAATGCAGGGTTTGGCTACGCTCTGAATAATCAGAACGCGGAAATCAGGAACCCTGCGATGCCCCACTGGCTGGTCATAGATCTGGAAGCCACTACCGACGAGGGTGGCTGGCCGGTCACCGAGATGGAAATTATCGAGATCGGCGCCACGCTGGTCGATCGTGCCGGGCGCGAGCAGGATCATTTCCAGCGCTTCGTCAAACCGACACGACGGCCCCTGCTGACGCCGTTTTGTCGCGAGCTGACGCACATCACCCAAGCCAATATCGATGCGGCGCAGCCACTCAACGAAGTCTGGCCGGCGTTCGAACGCTGGCTGGCGCAGCATCAGCCACGCCTCGAAGGTTGGGCCAGCTGGGGCGATTACGACCGCAAGCAATTGCTTCAGGAATGGCAGCGTCTGCAAATCGACAGCGGCTTGAGCCGCGTGCCGCACATGAACCTCAAGCAACGTTTCGCCAAGGCCCGACGCCTCGAGCGTCCGCTGGGCCTCAACGGTGCGCTGCAACTGGCGGGGATGCAGTTCAGCGGTCAGCAACATCGGGCGCTGGAAGATGCGCGCAATACCGCGCGATTATTGCCGCTGGTGTTGCCACTCTAGGGTCAATTCGAGAACTCACCGGACAGGCGCCGGGCAGGTGACGGCGTTGAAAGCCTTGTGCATACTGGCCGCCTCAATTTTTCAGCCCTTTTCGAGGAATCGCCCATGTTTAAAGTCAACGAGTACTTCGACGGCACCGTCAAGTCGATCGCCTTTGGCACCGCTGAAGGTCCGGCGACCATCGGCGTAATGGCCCCGGGCGAATACGAATTCGGCACTGCCCAGCGTGAAATCATGCACGTGGTATCCGGCGCACTGACCGTCAAACTGCCAGACAGCAGCGACTGGGAAACCTTCGCCGCCGGCAGCCAGTTCAACGTCCCGGCCAACAGCAAGTTCCAGCTGAAAGTCGCCGTCGATACCGCTTACCTGTGCGAATACCGCGGCTAAAACCACGGCCCGCAGAGAAAAAAGAAGTACTGCGCAAAAAAATGCCCGTGTCCAAGGACACGGGCATTTTTCGTTTCGGTGACCGGTTATTCGAGGATTTCCACCGACATCCCGACTTCCAGCCGACCATTGCTGTCGTTTACCAGGTTTTGGCCAAACATCGCCCCGTCGGCCTCGGCTCGGTATTTCTGCAAGGTCGCCAGCGGCTCACGATCAGCGCTGCGCTCACCGGTTTGCGGATCGATGGTGGTCAGGATGCAGCGTGAGCACGGCTTGACCACGCGGAACTCGACATCACCGATACGAATGCGTTTCCAGCTGTCCTCGGCATACGCTTCGCTGCCTTCGATCACCAGATTCGGTCGAAAGCGCAGCATCTCCAGCGGCCGCCCAACCTTTTGCGAAAGGTCCTGCAGCGACGCCTCGCCAATCAACAGCAGCGGAAAACCGTCGGAGAACGCGACCTGGTCATCATCCTTGCCTATACCTGACTGCGTGGTGCGCGCGCGATCCAGCGGCACTTGCACCAAGCGAGTCGGTTTGCCGATGAAATCGCTGACCCAACGGGCTGCTTCATCACCGGCATCCGGCACACGCAGGGTGTCACGCCAAATTGTTATGCCACGCAACTCGGCGTCGATATCCGGCAGAGGAATTTCGATAGATGACTGTTGCGGCGCGCTGAGGGTCAGACCGCCCTGTTCATTCCACAGGGCCGACAACTGGCTCATCTTCGCTTCGGCACGCTGGGTCAGAAAACGGCCACTGGCTTCGTCCACGAGCATCCAGCGTCGGTCGCCATCAAGCCCCAGCTTGTCGAGGTCGACACTTTGCAGCACATCGACCTTGCCGGATTTCAACGGGTAACGATAAAGCGCGCTCAGACGCAACATGGCCAGCTCCCTGGGGGATAAAAACGCCACCCTATACGAGCTTGCTCAGGAATCAAAGAGCAAAAACCGTAGGAGTGAGCCTGCTCGCGAAAGCGTTGAGTCAGGCAATGATTTGGGGCTGACACACCGCTTTCGCGAGCAGGCTCACTCCTACAAAGGGTGCGTGATCAGGCTGGCACTTCGTCAAGCATCAGGCGCTGACGCACCACGTCCACGAGTTTGTCCGGCTGGAATTTGGAGAGGAAGTTGTCGCAACCGACCTTCTTCACCATCGAATCGTTGAAACTGCCCGACAACGAGGTGTGCAGCACCACGTACAGACCGCGCAAACGCGGGTCGTTACGGATTTCGGTGGTCAGGCGGTAGCCGTCCATTTCCGGCATTTCCGCGTCGGTAAAGATCATCAGAAGCTTGTCGGTCATGTTCACGCCGGTGTCGGCCCAGGCCTTGAGCATGTTCAACGCCTTCAGACCGTCGCTGGCGATGTGCATTTTCACCCCAAGCTGACCGAGGGTGTCGCGCAATTGCGAAAGCGCCACGTTGGAGTCGTCTACCAGCAGCACTTCACGGCCACGCGCACGTTCGAGCACCGGGTCTTCGAGTTTTTCCCGCGAAACCTTGGCGTTGTACGGGACGATCTCGGCGAGGACTTTCTCGACGTCGATGATTTCCACCAACTGATCGTCGACCTTGCTGATCGCCGTCAGATAGTGCTGGCGGCCAGCACTGGTCGGCGGCGGCAGAATGGCTTCCCAGTTCATGTTGACGATGCGATCGACCCCACCCACGAGGAAAGCCTGCACCGAACGGTTGTATTCCGTGACGATGATCGTGCTGTTCGGGCCTGGCACCAGCGGACGCATGCCGATCGCCTGGGACAGATCGATGACCGGCAGGGTCTGCCCGCGCAGATTGACCACACCGCACACAAACGGGTGACGCTGGGGCATCAGGGTCAACTTCGGCAGTTGCAGCACTTCCTGAACCTTGAACACGTTGATCGCGAACAATTGGCGTCCGGCCAGGCGAAACATGAGAATTTCCAGGCGATTCTCACCCACCAGTTGCGTGCGTTGGTCTACCGTGTCGAGAATGCCGGCCATCAATGACTCCTGGGCTTGTTCTAATGAATTCACTAAGTGGGTTTATCGGCTGCGTGTAGCGAATCTTGATCGCCGCAAAAAACGTTATCAAAATGCCATAACCGCCCATTGATGTCACATTAACATCATGCTTTACTGGCGCCGTGATTTTCCTCTGCTACAGTCTTCCCGGCGCGACCTCAGTTTGCACCGTAGGTTCCCGCGTCTAAGGGATTCCCCTAGTAACAATCAGGCCCAACCTGATATTCGCAATATCCAATAGCCATTAATGTGACGCCATTCTCATTGCATGAACGGAGTCAGGCTATTGTGTGCGATCGCAATTCAGTGGAAACCCACCTGGAAAACCTCAGCCCGTGCACCTGCACGTCTGGGCGCGATCTGCCGACGATTCATGATCGTCGCCACACACGGCATTCCCTCATCAGACATGACGCTGTGGAGATAAGCATGCCAATCGACCGCAAAGACTGGGCACAACGCTTCCCCGAGTTCCTGGTCGAGGCTGAAACGCTGCTGGCCAAATCCGAAGAATGTCTCAACCATCTGCAACTGATCAGCAACGACAAGGACGCCATCGACTGCATGCAGAGCACCCTGCTCAAACTTGCGAGCCGTGCCGAGGCTTTGGCGCTGGAAGCGATTTCCGAATTTTCCCTGCATATCTATAGCTTGCTCAATCTGACGCAGGAACACGTTGACCTGCACGAACAGGCACTGGATGCGTTGCGCAATTGCTTCACTCTGATGGCGTGGCAACTTGAGCTGGTCGACCCGAATACCGGTCAACTGGGCCTGGATGAAACTGAGCAGACCTCACTGATTGAAGCCTTTGCGTTTCAGGTAGGCCAAAGTCAGTTTCAATCGTCGCTGCCAAGCAAACGTTTGCCACCTTTGAGCTATTCCGGACGACAGGCCTGATCCGCCGCACCGTAACGTGCGACAGTTCGGTCGCGGCTCTGAATGTCGTTATTGAATAGTTCATAGCTGTCAGCGACAAATCGAATTAAATAATCACGCCTGACCGACATGGATCTTTTCCTGCCAGCCTCAGGGTTTGCCTGTGTGTTAAGAACACGATTTCAGGCAACATCGATATCTATCGAAAACAAATAACCAGACTTTTTTCCATTATGGAACTAGCGTCCAAGCCAGTGTATTTCCTGACCCATTGGACATATATGGCGAGCGCGACCAACGGTATCTTAAGTGGTATTATGCCGCCCGTTAGTTGTCTTCGTATTAATGGCACAATGATTTCAATGTCCGGCATCGCCGAAGTTGACCGTCAAATAACGCTTATTCGACGTCATTGAAATCAATAACATAATTGACAGCATATTCAGACAGAGACTCGCCAGCCACCGGCCGGTCTGCCCGCAGCGAACATCCATTGGCTCCATCCGCTATGTACGCCAGCCTCAAGTCAATCACCACTTGGCCACCTTCCCGGGAAAATGCACGCCGGTTCACCCTCATTCTGAGTGTCGCAACCGCATTCGGCAGCCTGCTGACCTACGGGTTTTCCGCACAGCTTTGCCTGGGTCTGCTGCTGCTTAACGTTGCCGCTACCGCGTGTGTCTGGGTGCAATATCGCCTCTCGCGAAAATCAATCAAGTTCCAGCCTCAAGAACTCGCCGATCGCTTGCTGCAAGTCCAGGAAAACGAGCGGCACCGTCTCAGCCGTGAACTGCATGACGACATCGGCCAATTGCTGACAGCCGCCAAATTGCAAAGCGAGTGGCTCAAACGACGAATGCCGCAAGACTTGCAGGAACAATGCACCGCGCTGTGCGATACCCTCGAAGAAACCCTCAACAAAGTGCGCGATGTCTCGGCCATCCTCAATCCTCGCCAATTGACCAGCCTGGGTCTGGAAGCCAGCCTGCGCGCGCATTTGCTCAAGACATTGACCAACACCAACGTGCACTGGAGCCTCGATTGCCAGCAGCGCCTCAACGGTATCCCGGAAGAAATGGCCGTCGCCGCCTTTCGCGTCACTCAGGAGGCGGTGACCAATATCCTGCGCCACGCTCAGGCGAGCAATCTGCTGATTCGCGTGCAACGCCTGCCGCAAGGTCTGACGCTTTTGATCAGTGATGACGGCCAAGGTTTCGCACCCGCCGCCAATCCGGGGCGCGAAGGACAACGGGGGATGGCCGGGATGGTTGAGCGGATCGAACAACTGGGCGGCACCTTGACGGTCACCAGTGAGCCGGGCAAAGGCACACAAATCGAAGCACTTCTCCCCTGGGCGCCCCGAGCACTCGAACGGGCCAGTACCAATAAGGTTATGCGTTGACTTGTAACTTACTTCTGGTGGATGACCACTCGCTGATCAGGGCCGGCGTGCGCGCTCTGGTGCTGGATATTCCGGGCTACGCCGTGATTGGTGAAGCCAACGACGGCTCACAGTTGCTCGAAATGGTCGAGCAATTGGCGCCGGATATCGTCCTGCTGGATATCTCGATGCGCGAAACCGGCGGTCTTGAGGCTCTGCAGCGGCTCAAGCGGGTGCGCCCGCAAAGCAAAGTGCTGATCCTCTCGATGCACACCGATCCTGCGCTGATCATGCAGGCGCTGGAGTCCGGCGCCCATGGCTATCTGCTCAAGGACACCACCGCCACCGAGCTTGAGCACGCGCTGGACGCGTTACGCAACAATGAGCGTTACCTCAGCCCGGCCATCGCGCACACGGTGATCAACCAGGCCCTGACCCGCAATCAGAAACAGCAGCCGGAAGTCGCCGACTCACACAACCTGACCGCGCGCCAGCTGGAAATCCTGCGCCTGATCGTGCGCGGAAAATCCACCCGGGAAATCGCCAATGGCCTGGGCCTGAGCATCAAAACCGTCGAAACCCACCGCTCGCAGATCATGAAGCGTCTGCAAATCTACGACGTGGCAGGCCTGGTGCTGTTTGCCGTGCGCGAGCAGATCATCAGCCTTGATGACTGACCGGCGACTGACCGGACAACAACGGTGAGTCCTTCGGCAAATGCACCTGCAACGCCGCTGGACGCGCCTCGAAACGCATGCTCTCGCCTTCTAGTGGCTCACCGTCGAGATTGATGTAAAGCCCCTCGGCGACCTTGATTTCGACCCAGGGCAAACGGACTCGCACAAACATGCTGTCGATGCCGAACCCATCGCTCAGCAGGTTTTTCAGCGTACCAACCAACTCTTGTGGCGCCGGCAGAATGCTGATGTCCAACATTCCGTCGTCGACGACGGCATCGGGGCACAAGACATGCCCGCCGCCGGCCTGACGGCCATTGCCGATGCCCAATGCCAGCAGCTCGCCGCTCCAGTGAAAATCCGGTCCCTGCAACTCGCCATAAGCCGCATGCAACTCGCTGAATCGCGACAACCCGGTGAACAGATAGGCTGCACCGCCCAAGACCTTTTTCAAGTCCTCTGACGTGTTGGCGGTGACCTGACTGCCGAAGCCTCCCGTCGCCATGTTGAGGAAAATCTGCCCGCCAACTGCACCCAGATCGATGGCGGTCGGCGCTGTATCAAGCAGTTTCAGTGCATCAGCGGGCTCCAGCGGAATACCCGCTGCACGAGAAAAATCGTTGGCGGTGCCCAACGGCAAAAGCACCAGGCTGGCTTTTTGCGGATTCAATGCCAGTGCTTCGGCAATGTCACGCAAAGTGCCATCCCCGCCTCCAGCGATAATCTGCGTATAGCCGTCAGCCAAAGCCTCCGCCACCAGACGCTGAGCGTCGCCCGCCTCCCAGGTCAGTCGCACCGCCAACTCCCAGCCTTGCGCACGCTGGCTTTCTACCGCTTCGCGTACCGACTCGTTGAGTGCCTGCTTGCCATGCAGAATCAAAAGCGCCCTGCGTTCACTCATAACCGTTACTCCGCAAATGGATCGTGTGAAACATCTTGACCATTCAAGCCCGGAAAAAAGCCGCGAGATTCACAATAAATTCAAGCGCCTGGCTCGAGCGTCCTACAAGGCGGTATTTATTCTTACAAAACATACGGAAACGGCTTAATTGACCTGATCGGGTCAGTGGTTCACCGTGTGTCGGCGGTATCAAATTTCGATCAACAATACACAAGGATGTGCATGTAATGAGTGGATACACCCTTACAGATCTCATTAGCTTTGATAATGAGGTTCGCGGCAAATGTGCAATCGAATCGGTAGATGGATGTGCACATGCCAAGTCCTGAAGCCCGAAAATCAGTGAGCCCGGTTGCCCCATTCTGCGAAAGCCGCATCACGCAGAAATCCGATTTCACGGGCAGCGCCAAAACCACTGGAGAAGTTGATATGGAACCCCGTTTTGCCGAGCTGGAAACCCACCTCAAATACATCCGTCGCGACATGGACGAAGTCAGGGGTGACGTCAAAGCCATCAAGCATCGCCTGGCCTATTCAGCAGGAGCGACGGCAGTGGTGCTGGGCCTGTTGGGATGGGTGGCCAACAGCCGGTTCGATCAACTGGTTACCTTGATCGGTCACTGATGAACGGCCGTGCAGGCATCGACGTTGATTCGCCGCGCCTGCACTCTCGAAGCAAAGGCTTAGCCCAGAAGATCGCTCAGCGGAATGAAAACGACCTCATCTCCGGCGACCAATGTTCGGCCCTCCAGTACCTCAACCAAGCCATCGGCCCATGCCGCACTGCGCAGGACACCCGAGCTTTGATTGCGGTAAATAATGGCTCGCCCTTGTTCCAGACGCCCACGCAGATATTCACGACGGGTTCCCGCCTGCGGCCAGTCAAAACCGGCGGGGACAGGAAATTTCAAGGGCTCGATTTCCTTCACGCCTTGACGACGCAGCAGATAGGGACGAGCCAACAAAGCGAAGGTGACCAGCGTCGAAGCCGGGTTACCGGGCAAGCCGATCACCGGCACATCGCGAAAATGGCCGACGGTCAATGGTTTCCCGGGCTTGATGGCGAGTTTCCACAAGTCCAGTTCGCCCTCTTCTCTCAAGGCAATGCCAAGGAAGTCCGCTTCACCGACAGAGACGCCGCCCGTGGAGAGGATCAGGTCGACATCCTGCAACTCGCCCAATCGGGCACGGGTGGCAACCAGATCATCCGGCAGAATTCCGGCATCCACCACTTCGCATCCCAAGCGCTGCAGCCAACTGCACAGAACCACCCGATTGCTGTTGTAGATCTGTCCCGGCCCCAATGCCTGTCCCGGCTCAACCAGTTCGTCACCGGTAGACAGCACCGCGACCCGCACCTTGCGCACAACGTTGAGACCGGCGCAGCCCAAAGAGGCGGACAAACCTTGCTCAATCGGCCCCAATCGGGTTCCGGCCTGCAGAATCAGTTCACCGACCGTGGTCTCCTGACCTTGTGGGCGAATATTCTGCCCCACCGTCATGGTCTCGATGAAACGCACACGCCCATCGGCCTGAACCTCGGCGTTTTCCTGCATTTCCACACAATCGGCACCCGCCGGTACCGGCGCGCCGGTAAAGATTCGAGCGCACGTGCCTGGCAGCAACGGCTGGGGAGCCTGTCCGGCGAAGACTTTTTGACTGACCGGCAATGCCTCGCCCGTCCAGTCAGCCAGTTTCAAGGCATAGCCGTCCATGGCGCTGTTGGGCCAGGGCGGCAGATCCAAGGTCGAAATCAGATCTTCGGCCAGCACTCGCCCCTCGACCTGAGCCAACGGCAAATATTCGTGCGCGGTAATCGGTGAAGCTTGTGCCATGTCCAGCAGACGCGCCAATGCCGCCTCGACAGGCATCAGGCTGCCGGTCTTGCCCGGCTTACCCACGGGATTCACACGGCGCAGCCTGTTTGAGATGGGTGACGAAATTGCACGGACGGTGACGCGCATCCAGTTGCTCACCGAGAATGCCGTCCCATCCGGTCCGCACCGCGTTGGTCGAACCTGGCAGGCAGCACACCAGCGTGCCGTTGGCCAGGCCAGCGAGCGCCCGGGATTGCACGGTAGAGGTGCCGATATCGGCCACCGAGATTTGCCGGAACAACTCGCCGAAGCCATCCACTTGTTTGTCCAGCAAACAGGCAACGGCTTCCGGTGTGCTGTCACGCCCCGTAAAGCCAGTGCCACCGGTGATCAGCACCACCTGCACGACATCGTCGGCAATCCAGTTGGCGACTTGCGCGCGAATTTTGTACAAGTCATCTTTGAGCAACACCCGCTCGGCCAGGTTATGGCCTGCTGCGGTCAAGCGGTCGACGAAGACCTGGCCTGAAGTGTCGGTTTCCAGCGTTCGGGTGTCACTGACAGTCAGCACCGCAATATTGAGCGGCACGAAAGGTACATCAGCCTTGGCTTTCATAGGCTCGTCCAGTTGTAGGAGAAACAGCCCGGTGTTATATCACAGCGCCCCCTTTTTTTGCCGCCCCCATGGAGAGCTGCCATGCCGCTGAATTCGCAAATGCCACCGTGCTCCATTCTGCTCCTGGCCGGTGGACGCGGACAGCGCATGGGCGGCCAGGACAAGGGTTTGGTGCAATGGCTGGGTGAGCCTCTGATCGCTCATCTGCAGCGCAAGGTGCGCCCGCTGACCGACGACCTGATTATTTCCTGCAACCGTAATCGCGAATGCTATGCGCCGTTCGCGGATCAATTGGTGGTAGATGACGAAGTCGACTTCCCAGGGCCGCTGGCCGGCATTCGTGCAGGACTAAAGGCGGCGCGCCATACGCATTTGCTGGTTTTACCGTGTGATGTGCCACGCATCGACGAAGCTTTGCTGCAAAGCATGCGCGAAAGCGCCAATCTGAATCCTGAAAAACCTTTAATGTTGCGCCATGACGACCATTGGGAACCGTTGTTGTGCGTGATACCTGTGGCACTTGCAGCGGCTTTCGAAGAGGCCTGGAACGCCGGTGAACGCAGCCCCGGCCGGGTCATGCGTGGTCTCGGCGCCACTGCCCTGCAATGCCCGGACAACGACCCGCGACTGGCCAACCTCAACACCCCCGAACTGTTAAATTCGCACAACACTGTGTCAGACTGACAGCACTCAAGGAACTCTCACGCCTTGTATACGTCTCAAGCTCAGTAACCAAAAGAATTCCCATTCGGAGACACACCATGACTCAACGGACCCTCGCCACTTTCATGCTCGCACTGGGCCTGGCCACCCTCGCCGGTTGCTCCTCGCCTACAGTGATCACCTTGAATGACGGTCGCGAAATCCAGGCCGTCGACACCCCGAAATACGATGACGATTCGGGCTTCTACGAGTTCCAGCAACTGGACGGCAAAGAAACCCGCATCAACAAGGATCAGGTTCGTACCGTTAAAGAGCTGTAAGCTCTGCGTCGACACCGGATACAGAAAAGCCCGCATTTAATGCGGGCTTTTTCATGGGCGCTGGAAAGCGAGGCTCGACCTCACCACTGCAACGTGATGCGACTCTCGAATGCGCGTTCTTCACCGTTCACCGGATCGATAAACCGCAACCCTTGCGCCAGAAGCTTCAACGGATTGGCGTAGTCGTCCTCGATGTCCTTCAGCACGGTCGGATAGAACGGATCATTGCAGATGCTCGCACCCAACGCGGTCATATGGACACGCAGTTGGTGCTTTTTGCCGGTTACCGGAAACAGGCCATAGCGCCACAGGTCGCCATTTTTTTCGCGAACTTCCACGGCCGTCTCGGTATTGCTGAGACCCGGTCCTTCCTGCATGCGGAAAAACGGCTCGCCATCGACCAGCCGGCTCTTATGCACCAGCGGGAAATCCAGCTCGGGCAATGCCGGTGCGATCGCTTCATAGCGTTTGTCGATCTGCCGCGTCGGGAACAGTGATTGATACGCCGAACGGGTTTGTGGATTGGCCGAGAAAATCACCAGTCCTGCCGTATGCCGGTCGATCCGGTGCAGCGGCACCAGATGAGGATTGTCGAGACGACGGATCAGCCGCCGCAGCAAGGTTTGCTCGACATACTCCCCTGCCGGAGTCACCGGCAGAAAATGTGGCTTGTCGGCCACGACCAGATGCTCATCGGCATACAGAATCGACTCAACCACCGGAATCGGCTTTTCGTCTGGCACTTCACGAAAGTAATGAATGCGCAGGCCTTCCTTGTAAGGCAAATCCAGCGCGATGGGCTGACCCTGACCATCCAGCACACGACCACGGACTATCCGGTCCAGCCACTGCTCACGACTGATGGCACTGAAGTGTTCACACAAGCAATCGAGGACGGTCAGCCAATGGCCGGGCGGCAAGTACAGAGTGCTGGCCTGATTCTGTGCAGCAGAAAATGTTGATGTGGACATACGGAAATTCGGACCCTCAAGGCAGACCGGCATTATCCAACACTTGAGGGAGACGCACCTAGCGCAATCCTCAGGCCGGAATCGACTTCAGCGCCGCCGCTTCGGTGAACTCCTTGAGCCAGCGCAGCACGTCGACCGCCTCCCAGCGACCCGGGTCATACAACGCGTACAACAAGCCCTGATAGCCAACGACGTCCAGTTGTTTGTGGTAACCGGCGCGCTGAAACAAGGCTTCGATCTCGGCAAAGCAAGTGTTGAAATGCAGCTTGTTGAACGGTGTCTTGCCTTCCGTGACCAAGCCGTCCAGGCGCAATTCGAGAACGGCCTCGCGCACCACGTCAACCGACATCCGGTTTACGCTGTTCTTCAACTGTTCGACATTGACCACGGTTTATCCCTCTGACTCAATTACTGTACGGACATACAGTAACCGAATCGATCGGGGTGTGCCAAGGAATGGATAGAAAGTGACGATGAGCGGATCGACGCCGGATCGGCTCAACGCAAGAACGCCACCACCTGATCGGCACTGAAGGGCCAGTCCAACTCGGCGCCGGTATCGACGCGACGCAGAACCGGGATGCGCAGGCTGTAAGCCTCGAACCAGGATTCATCTTCAGCGATATCGATCAGCTCAACCAGCAGACCATGCTCGACAAAAGGCATCAGCTCGGCCTCAGCAACTTCGCACAGGTGACACCCCAGGGTGCCGAACAACTGACATTCAGGAGGCATGATGGCACAACCAAAAATAAGTGCGACTATTCTAGGCCCGGTGCGAAACCCCGTCGACCCGACCCCGCCCAAAGGTTTTGACCCATTGGCTGCAACCCCTCATGCAAAACCCTGACGCACATCAGTCCGCACAAATGCCGATTACGCGATGCTCCCGCTGTTTTTGCCTCTACGCTTGAGAGGCCGAAACCCTGACATCGGAGTGTCCAGTGTTTGCCAACCTGTTGATCATCCTCGCCTCGTCCCTCGTGGTGATTGCCCTGTTTCGTCGTCTGCGGCTGCCTCCCGTGCTGGGTTACCTGTGCGTGGGATTGCTGGTCGGGCCGAGTGCCTTTGATTGGGTCAACGAGAGCGAACACCTGCCTGATGTGGCGGAGTTGGGCGTGGTGTTTCTGCTGTTTTCCCTCGGCCTGGAGTTTTCCCTGTCGAAGATGATCGCGCTGCGCCAGGTGGTATTTCGCCTCGGCAGCCAGCAGGTGCTGATCAGCACCGCGCTGCTCGGTTTGCTGCTGATGCTGCTGGGGATGCCGCTGACGCCGGCGCTGTTGCTCGGCGCGGGGCTTTCACTGTCTTCGACGGCGATTGTCAGCAAAGAACTCGGCAGCCTCGGCGAGGTGTTCAGCAGCCATGGCCAGAACGCTATCGGCGTGCTGCTGTTTCAGGACGTGGTCGCGGTTTTACTGCTGACCCTGGTGCCCGTGTTCGCCGGGAGCAGCACCCATGCCTGGTATTGGGCGCTGCCGTTGACGCTGGCGAAAACCGTCGTCCTCTTCATCGGGCTGCTGCTCGCCAGTCGCTGGCTACTGCCACGGTTGTTTCAGGAAGTAGCCGCCTCGCGCTCGGCGGAACTGTTTGTACTGCTGGCTCTGGTGATCGTTCTGCTGACGGCGTGGCTGACGCATTTGCTGGGCCTGTCCCCGGCCCTCGGCGCATTTCTGGCCGGCATGTTGCTCGGTGAAAGCCACTATCGGCATCAGATCGAAGCCGATATCCGGCCGTTCCGCGACATCCTGCTCGGGGTGTTTTTCGTTAGCATCGGCATGCTCATCGACCTGCAACTGTTTGCCAGTCACGGCCTATTGATCCTCGGTCTCACCGTTGGCTTGATGGTGATCAAAGGTATCGTCGTGGCGCTGTTGGTGAAATGGCGTGGCAGTGACAGCGAAACCGCTTGGCGCAGTGGTCTGGCGTTGGCACAGGGCGGCGAGTTCTGCTTCGCGCTGATGGCGCAGATGCAGCAAAACAGCCAGCTTCCGGATCAACTGGGCGCCCTTTTACTAGCGGCAACATTCTGCTCGATGCTGCTGACACCGCTGCTGCTTCGCGCCGCGCCACGCATTGCCTCCGCCCTCCACCGCAAGCCCAATGAAGAAGCGCAGATCGAAGAAATCAGCGCCCTCAACGCCGACCTCGACAAGCACGTAGTGATTTGTGGCTATGGCCGCGTCGGCCAATCCATCGGCCGCTTTATGCGCAACGCCCGGCAACCTTACATCGCGCTGGACAACGACCCGGTGCGCGTCCAGGAAGCCGCGACTGGCGAGAGCGACGTGCATTACGGCGATTCGTCACGCGGCGATCTGCTGACCGCCGTCGGCTTGCTGCGCGCCAGGTTGTTGGTGATCGCCGTCGATCAAAGTGACGTCGCCCTGCGCATTCTCAAGGAAGCGCGCCGACTCAATGCTCATGTGCCGATTCTGGTGCGCACCCGCGATGACAGCCAGTGGGCGGAACTGAAATCCGCCGGCGCCACCGAAGTGGTGCCGGAGTTGCTGGAATCGAGCCTGATGCTCGCCTCTCACGCGTTGATCATGCTCGGCTTGCCGGCGCATCAAGTGCAGGAGAAAGTCGATCAAGTGCGGATCGACCGCTACCGTCTGCTGCACGGTTTTTATCCCGGTGCTGACGATGAGGAGACTTAGTCCTGGCTCACCGCGCCGATCTTGTGCAGCGACAGATCGGCGCCGTAATACTCTTGTTCCTGACTCAGGCGCAGCCCATGCAACGCCTTGATCGCGCCGTAAACGACGAAGCCACCGATCAACGCCACGGCGACGCCGAGTGCGGTGCCGATCAACTGGCTGATCAGGCTGACGCCGCCGAGACCACCGAGTGCTGTCTGGCCGAAGATGCCGCAGGCAATCCCGCCCCATACGCCGCACAAACCGTGCAATGGCCAGACGCCGAGCACATCGTCGATGCGCCATTTCACCTGCGCGGCGGTGAAGCACCAGACAAACAGCGCGCCGGCAATCGCACCGGTCACCAGCGCACCGACCGGATGCATCAGATCGGATCCCGCACAGATCGCCACCAACCCGGCCAATGGGCCGTTGTGCAGGAAGCCTGGGTCATTGCGCCCGACTATCAACGCCGCCATGGTGCCGCCGACCATCGCCATCAACGAGTTGACCGCCACCAGCCCGCTGACACCCTGCAGCGTCTGCGCGCTCATCACGTTGAAGCCGAACCAGCCGACAATCAGAATCCACGAGCCCAGTGCCAGAAACGGAATGCTCGACGGCGCGAACGCCACCAGGCGCCCGTCGCGATAACGGCCGTTACGCGGCCCGAGCAACAGCACCGCCGCCAGCGCCAGCCAGCCGCCCATGGCATGCACCACCACGGATCCGGCGAAATCATGAAATCCGGCACCAAACTGCGCCGCCAGCCAGGCCTGCAGGCCATAGTTGCCGTTCCAGATCATCCCTTCGAAAAACGGATAGATAAACGCCACGATCAACGCCGTTGCGCACAACTGCGGAACGAAGCGTGCGCGCTCGGCAATGCCGCCAGAAATAATCGCCGGAATCGCTGCAGCGAAGGTCAGCAGAAAGAAGAACTTCACCAGTCCATAGCCGTGATCGGCGTTCAAGACCGCCGCCGGTTGCATGAAGGTCGCGCCGTAGGAGATCCAATAGCCTATAAAGAAATAGGCCAGCGTCGAGACGGCGAAATCGCTGAGGATTTTCGACAAGGCGTTAACCTGGTTTTTCTGCCGGACCGTACCGACTTCCAGAAAGGCGAAGCCGGCGTGCATCGCCAGCACCATCACCGCACCGATCAGAATGAACAACGTGTTGGAGCTGTGGACCAGGGTGTCCACAGCGCTTTGCAGATTTTCCATAAACAGGCAGACCTAAAGGCGAAAAAGGCACCAAAGCGGTTCATGCGGGCATTTCATGCACCAACTTGCGACCGGGCAGTCACTGAATTGGACATCCAGCGAACTGCTTTGGCGCACAGGGTCGATGTCCTGACACGAACCGGGATCATTTGAGATAAGGTTTCTCAAGGCGCACGCCCGGCAACAGCGCACAACGGCCGGACGACGCACCACGACACAGCAAAAGTTGTACCAGTCATTTGTAATGAACCTTCGCGCAAGGCTCATACTCGAACGCTTCAGACGTCATTTACGGAGATCCACCCATGGCCAGCATCAAGGCAAAGACCGCTCAAGAAATCCTCATGAACGACTTCCAGACCCTGGTCGCCGACACCGAACGGTTGCTCGAGCACACCGCCACTCTGGCCGGCGATCAGGCAGATGAATTGCGCGAGCAGATCCACGACAGCCTGCTGCGCGCCCGGGAAACCCTGAAATTGACCGAAGACACGCTGCGTGAGCGCGGCCAGGCGGCTGTCACCGCCACCGAAGATTATGTGTCGGCTAATCCGTGGCAATCGGTGGGTATCGCTGCCGGTGTCGGCTTTCTGATCGGCCTGCTGGCCACGCGGCGCTGATCATGGCGATCGGTGAATCCGGCCCGGCTGCGGGCACCGCTTCCTCCACGCGGCGCTTGGGCGCCGCCGTTCTCGGTTTGCTGCACAGCCATGTCGAATTGTTCGGCATCGAGTTGCAGGAACAGAAATCGCGCACCGTCAGCCTGTTGCTGTTTGCAGGTTTGGCCTTGGTATTTGCCCTGTTGTTGCTGGTGGGGTTATCGACACTGGTCATGATCATCTTCTGGGACACCTACCGTCTGGCGGCGATCATTGGCCTGTGCGTCTTTTACACCCTGGCCTCGATCTTCTGCGGACTGCGCCTCAAAGCGGCGATTTTCGATGAGTCCTCGCCCTTCCACGGCACGCTCGAAGAGCTGGCCAACGACCGGGAGCGCCTGCTGCCATGAGCCTGACTGAACTGCCACACAACGGCTCACGCCGGGAAATGCGCAAGGCGTTGATTCGCCTGCGCATGGAGATGCATCGCCAGGAAATCCGCCATGAAACCGGGCAAGTGCTGCAGCCTCTGCAGCGCATGCGCGGCATGTCGCAGAATCTGCAAGGCGGCTTCGGCATCAAGCACGCGCCATTGTGGGGCGTAGCTGCAGTCACCCTGTTGGGCTTCATCACCGGCAAAGGTGCGAAAAGCGGCGGCGGTAGTGGCCTGACTCGACTGGTTCGTCTCGGCACGACCCTCGGGCCGCTGATCAAACTGGTCATGCAGAGCTCCAGCAAACGCTGAACGGATACATCTGGCTACATTCTTGCAACATCATCGGAATGAACCTCTTATCCGGAGGTTCAATCCCGTGTGCCTACCCGGTCGGCGGGGTTCATCAGAACAAGAACTACTAAGGAGGCCCCGTGATCGACGGGCAACCGCTCGCCTGCTTTCAGCCTTTCATCGATACCGCCACGGGACGTATTGCAGGCGTCGAAGCATTGGGTCGCTTGCGCCAGGCCGACGGCCAACTGACCTCGGTCGGACCGCTGTTCGCCGATCCGCGAACCCCCGCCATCGCCTTGCGCCGCCTCGACCGGCAGATCCGGGATAATGCGTTGAGCCGTCTGCACGAGGCACCATCCGACTGGTTTCTCAGTCTGAACATGTCGCCACGCTGGATCAGCCGTTTGCGTGCGGATCAGGCGCTGCCGAGTCTCAAGCAACTGGCGCGACACGATGTGGACCCTCAGCGCATCGTCTTCGAAATCACTGAATTAGGCGGCAATATTCAGCGCCTTGCCGACGTGGCCGGTCGCTATCGCGAGGCCGGCGCAAGAATCGCCATCGACGACTTCGGTGCCGGCTATTCGCAACTCGACCGTGTACTCGCCCTGCAACCGGACATCCTCAAACTCGACATGCGCCTGTTTCAGGCTGCCGCTTTGGGCGGCCCGAGCAGTGACGTCGTCAAGGCGCTCGCGCAGATGGCCGAGAAAACCGGCTGCTGGATTATTGCCGAAGGGGTCGAGACCGAGGCGCAGCTGAATTTCGCGCTCGAATGCGGCTCGCGTTATGTGCAGGGATTTCTCTTCGCCCGGGCGCAGGAAACGTTTTTCGCCGCCGATGCGTTCGTGCAACGTTTTGCAGAACTGCGCCAGCGCTACGTGCGGCAAAAGCTCGTCGAACGCGGACGATTGATGCAGATGCGCCAACAACTCAGTGAGCTGATGGCGATTCTGCAAGCTTGGGCGCAAACGCACGCGCCGTTGAGTGCCCTGCCACACCTTGAGGCTTTTCCGTGGTTGCTGCGGTTTTATCAATGCGACCGTCACGGTACGCAACTGACGCCCAACCTCGAATGGCGACACAACGGCTGGGTCGCGGACAATCGCTATCTGGGTCACAACTGGTCATGGCGCCCGTACTTCTATCACTTGCTCGCCGAAGGTTGGGATGAGCGGCGCCTGACGCTTTCCAACACTTACCGCGATGCCACCAGCAACCAGTATTGCCTCACTGCCGGGCAGTTTTTCGATAATGGTGAACGCCTGCTGTTGATCGACATTGATGCAGCGGGCCTGTAGTTCCCCTTGCAGGCGCCGGGCTGAACCGGGAAGCTAGGGCGATCAGTCACCAGACGGAGAGAACCAGCCTTGGATTGGCAAACCCTGCTCAACCGCGAACGTCTCGGCAAGCCGCTGCACAGCCCGCAGGAACTTGGCCGCAGCCCCTTTCACAAAGACCATGACCGCATCATTTTCTCCGGAGCCTTCCGGCGTCTGGGTCGCAAGACTCAGGTGCACCCGGTATCGAGCAATGACCATATCCACACCCGCCTGACCCACTCGCTGGAAGTCAGTTGCGTCGGTCGTTCGCTGGGCATGCGCGTCGGCGAAACCCTGCGCAGCGCCCTGCCCGACTGGTGCGATCCGGCCGATCTGGGCATGGTCGTACAATCGGCCTGTCTGGCCCACGACATTGGCAACCCGCCCTTTGGCCATTCCGGTGAAGATGCGATTCGTCACTGGTTTCAACAAGCTGCCGGCCGTGGCTGGCTGGACGGCATGAGCGAAGCGGAACGTGGCGACTTCCTCAATTTCGAAGGCAACGCCCAAGGGTTCCGCGTACTCACGCAGCTTGAATACCATCAGTTCGATGGGGGGACACGGCTGACCTACGCCACCCTCGGCACTTATCTGAAGTATCCGTGGACGGCACGCCACGCCGATTCTCTCGGCTACAAAAAGCACAAGTTCGGTTGCTACCAGAGCGAACTGCCGCTGCTCGAACAGATCGCCCACAAGCTTGGCCTGCCGCAACTGGAAGAACAGCGCTGGGCACGTCACCCGCTGGTGTATCTGATGGAGGCTGCCGACGACATCTGCTACGCGCTGATCGACCTGGAGGACGGTCTGGAGATGGATCTGCTGGAGTACGCCGAAGTCGAATCGCTGCTTTTGGGTCTGGTCGGTGATGATCTGCCGGAAACCTACCGCCAGCTCGGCCCACAGGATTCACGCCGGCGCAAACTGGCGATTCTTCGCGGCAAAGCCATCGAACATCTGACCAACGCCGCAGCGCGGGCATTTGTCGAGCAGCAGGATGCGTTACTCGCCGGCACGCTGCCGGGTGATCTGGTGGAACACATGCACGGTCCGGCCAAACGTTGCGTGTTGAATGCCAAAGACATCGCCCGCAAGAAAATCTTTCAGGATAAACGCAAGACGCTGCATGAAATCGGCGCCTACACCACGCTGGAAATCCTCCTGAACGCCTTCTGCGGGGCGGCCCTGGAACAACACAACGGCCGCACGCCGTCGTTCAAAAGCCGCCGGATTCTCGACCTGCTCGGCAACAATGCGCCAGACCCGAACGGTCCGTTGCACACGTCGTTCCTGCGCATGATCGACTTCATCGCCGGCATGACGGACAGCTACGCCAGTGACATGGCCCTGGAAATGACCGGTCGCTCCCACCACTGAAACCGCACGACTCGACCGACCCATAAAGGGTCAGTCGAGCACGTTCGGCAGTATTAAACAGCGCATTTGCGAACAGATCGAACCCCCGCGCTTAAACAAATAACAACATAACGGGCGCAGTGTCTTCTCCAAGACAAGTTTCGCACCTTCACCTCTAAAAATAGTCGTGCCTACTTACGTATGACCCGGCGCAGTAGTAGGCCCAGTCCTTTTTAATTGTAGGACTTTTCCCATATAGCCTCTAAGGCCACCTTGGTCCCTGCGACCACTCATTCAACTGAGCTAAGGTGCGCGCTTTATTCGTGCTTGTATGGGATTTGATTATGAACTCCGTTTTTATCGTCGACGATCACCCGGTCATACGGCTTGCCGTCCGAATGTTGCTGGAGCATGAGGGGTACAAGGTCGTTGGCGAGACCGACAATGGGGTCGATGCCATGCAAATGGTTCGCGAATGCACGCCTGATCTGGTCATTCTCGACATCAGCATTCCCAAGCTTGACGGCCTTGAGGTGCTGGCCCGCTTCAACGCAATGGGTTCCCCCCTGAAAATCCTTATCCTGACAGCGCAATGCCCGACCTTGTTCGGCATCCGATGCATGCAATCGGGCGCATCGGGATATGTGTGCAAACAGGAAGACTTGAGCGAACTGGTCAGTGCGATCAAAGCGGTACTTTCCGGTTACAACTATTTCCCCAGCCAGGCGTTGAACCCGGTGCGCAGCGATGATGCGCGCTATACCGAACTTGAACTATTCAAAGCCGTCAATGATCGCGAACTGATGGTGCTGCAACTATTTGCCCAGGGGCGAACTAACAAGGAAATCGCCAAAGGCATGTTCCTCAGTAATAAAACCGTCAGCACTTATAAAAAGCGTCTCATGCAAAAACTGAAAGCCAAGTCCCTTGTAGAACTTATCGAAATGGCCAAACGCAACGCACTCGTGTGAGAGGCAACATGCCCAGTCGATTGAAGGATTATCTGACTGCATTAAGCACTTTTCTGTGCTTGTGCATTCCCTTGTACAGCGTGGCCGACACCTCGTCAGACTTCGCCTTGTTGAGTCGTTCGGCGAGCGAGTCGGTGCAGGTTCTGTTCGAGGCTTCGCAACGGCAATGGCTACAGAGCCGCCATGAATTGATCCTGGGAACCTCCGCACCTGATTACCCACCCTTCGACATGACGGTCAGCGGACGCGATTACGAAGGATTGACCGCCGATTACGCGGGACTGCTCAGCCAAGCCACGTTGTTACCGATCCGCATCCACCGCTTCCCTTCTCGGGATGACGCGATCCGGGCACTGGTGGACGGGCAAATCGACATGCTCGGCACCGCAAACGGCTTCGAAGCCGGCAACGCCAGACTCGCACTGTCGCAACCCTACGCCATCGACCAGCCCGTCCTGGTCACCCGTGAAAGTGAGACCCGCAGCCTCAGTGAGGGCCTGGCCGGAATGCGCCTGAGCATGGTCTACCACTATCTGCCGCTGGCCGAAGTCAAAGCGCTGTATCCCAAGGCGCTGATCACCTGCTATCCGTCCTACCAGAACGCGATCAATGCGGTGGCTTTCGATCAGGCCGATGTGTTCCTCGGCGACACCCTCTCCACCCATTACATGATCAACAAGGGTTACCTCAACAACGTGCGCATGGCCAATTTCGGCAAGCAGGAAGCCAATGGTTTCAGCTTTGCAGTGCGCCGCGACAACACCTCGCTGCTGGGCATCATCGACAACGTGATCAAAGCCGTACCCCGTAGCGAACGCGACAATATCGCCAAACGCTGGAGTGCCGGCAGTGACCTGCTGCTGACCGATCAGAAACTGCAACTGACCGGGCGCGAGGAGGAGTGGCTCCAGCGCCACCCGGTGGTCACCGTGGTGGCGAACGAGGCTTTTGCACCGCTGACATTCTTCGACAGCGACGGCAATCTGCGCGGCATCAGCGCTGATCTGCTGGAGTTGATTCGCCTGCGCACCGGCCTGCGCTTTCAGATCCAGCGCAGTCGTAACGACGCCGAAATGATCAAACAGATCGACGATCATCAGGCTGATCTGATCGCGGCGCTGTTGCCGACCGCGCAACGCGAAAAGACGTTGAATTACAGCCGGCCCTATCTGGAGAACTCTTACGTCCTGTTGACCCGCAGGAGTGCCGACAGCCCCTCGCATCTGGGTCAGCTCAAGGACAAGCAACTGGCGATCGCGCAGGGTAATCCCATGGTCGAATATTTGCGCCGAGAGTTTCCACGTATTCACTTGGTCGAGACACCGGATACCTTCAGCGCCGTATCCATGCTTGCCGATGGTCGCGTCGATGGCACCGTGAACTCGCTGGTTATTGCCAACTATTTCATCTCCTCGCAGATCTTTGAGCAACCGTTACAGATCACGACCACCATCGGTACCGGACAGGCCGCGTTCTCACTGGCCACCGCTCGCGATAACCCTGAGCTGGCGTCGATCCTCGACAAGGCATTGTTAAGCATTGCCCCTGAAGAGCTTGGCGTCATCAATGGCCGCTGGCGTGGTTACTCGGCCGCATCGCAAAGCGCATGGCGCAATTATCAGAGATTGTTCTATCAGGTAGTGCTCGGTGCATGTCTGCTGCTTTTGTTGCTACTCGCGTGGAACGCCTACATGCGACGCCAGATCAATCAGCGCAAGGCCGCCGAACGTGCCTTGGGCGATCAATACGAATTCATGCGTTCACTGGTCAATGGCACGCCGCATCCGATCTACGTCCGCGACCGCGCGGGGCTTTTACAGAGTTGCAACGACAGTTACCTGCAAGCGTTCAACGCCCGGCGAGAAGATGTGATCGGCAAAAGCGTGATGGAAGGTTCACTGAGCAATGCTTTCGAAGCACGGACCTTCCAGGCCGATTACCAGCGCGTGATTACCGAGGGCCGATCGCTGGTGCTGGATCGACCGCTGCACATCGGCAGCCAACGCCTGACGATCTATCACTGGATTCTGCCTTACCGTGATTCCAGCGGCGATGTTCAAGGCATTATCGGCGGCTGGATCGACATCAGTGAACGCCGGCAGCTGCTCGACGATCTGCGCGCTGCCAAGGAACAGGCCGACGACGCCAATCGCGCCAAGAGCACGTTCCTCGCGACCATGAGCCATGAAATCCGTACCCCCATGAATGCCGTGATCGGCATGCTGGAACTGACCCTCAAACGCATGGCCCGGGAACATCCCGATCGCTCATCGATCGACACCGCCTACCAGTCGGCCAAGGATTTGCTCGGATTGATCGGCGACATTCTCGATATCGCCAGAATCGAATCAGGGCGTTTGAGTCTGGTGCCCGAGCGGGTCAATCTCGTCGACACGGTCAACGCCGTGGTACGCATCTTCGACGGTCTGGCCCGGCAGAAAACCCTGTCCCTGCTGCTGACCGTCAATCCGCCGGAGCTCGCGGTCGATGTGTGCCTCGATCCGCTGCGCTTCAAACAGGTGTTGTCCAACCTGGTCAGCAATGCCATCAAATTTACCGAACAGGGTCAGATCAGGGTAACCCTCGATCTGATACCCGGCGACGAGCCTGCACACGCGCTCGTCCAGTTAACAGTGCAAGACAGCGGTGTCGGCATCAGTGCCGAGGATCAGCAACGTTTGTTCGAGCCGTTTGCCCAGGCCGACAGTGGCAGTCAACGCAGCCGAAGCGGCGCAGGACTGGGTCTGGTCATCAGCCGCAACCTGTGTGAAATGATGGGCGGCCAGTTGCTCTTGAGCAGCCACCCCGGGATTGGCACCCGGGTAATCATGTCCCTGCCGATGCAGACCTTTGCCGCCGAAGCGGCGCCGCGAAAAACCGAACCTGCCATCCAGGCATCAGACACCCCTTTGAATGTGCTGGTGGTTGACGATCATCCGGCCAACCGCTTGCTGATGTGTCAGCAACTGGAGTTTCTCGGTCATCGCTTCAGCATCGCCGAGGAAGGGCGTAGCGGTTTCGAGCAATGGCAAAAGGATCGCTACGATCTGGTGATCGCTGACTGCAACATGCCGTTGATGAATGGCTACGAACTGACCCGCGCCATCCGCCAGCACGAACAACAGAACCGGCAACCAGCATGCATTGTGCTCGGATTCACCGCCAATGCCTTGCCTGAAGAAGTGCAACGCTGCAAACAGGCGGGAATGGACGATTGCCTCTTCAAGCCGTTGAGCTTGAGCGTCTTGAGCGAATGGGTCGGAGGAGTACAGCCGGCGGCGCGCAGTCCTGCCTTCAACTTTGACGGTTTGAGTCTGCTGACCGGGGGCAACCCGATCCAGGCGTTGCGACTGATGACTGAGCTGCTCAACAGTAATCGCGTCGATCGTCAGGAGTTGCTGGCATTGTCCGCTGAAAACGATCGCGAGGCACTCGCGCTGATCGCCCACAAAATCAAGGGCGCAGCACGCATCGCTCAGGCAAAACAGCTCATCGACTGTTGCGATGCCCTTGAGCAAGCCTGTGAGCAGGCAATGTCCGCCCACGAGATCAGTCAGCGACGCGAAGCGAGCAGCCTGGCGATGCTCGATCTGGAGCAAGCACTGCAGCAACAATTGACCCTGACCGGGCAAAGCAGAATGAGCGGGGCTTAACTATGCTTGGACGCTGAGCAGTGAGTTAAACATCATGGAGAGTCCGAAATGCCCAGCCCACTGCGCCCGGAGCAACGCCGGTTTCCGCTGCACGTGCACATCAGTGTCATGTTCACCTTTCTCTTGTTGCTCACCGGCGTGGTGCTCGGTCTGTTCCATTATCGCCAGACCACGCAGATCATCCTCTCAAGCAGTGAAAAGCTGTTTGAAAGGATCGAACAGGATGTGCGCCTGGACATGGCGGCCACCTATCAGCCGATCAGGCACTTGCTCAGTCTGCTGGCGGACAACCCGGCCAGTCAGGCGACGAATCTCGAACAACGCTTGCCCTTGCTCAGGCCGTTCAGCCAGTCGCTCACCGATAATCCAACCCTCGCCTCGCTATACCTGGGTTATGCCAATGGCGACTTCTTCATGGTGCGACCGCTGCGAACGGCCGCACTCCAATCCCTGCTCCACGCACCCGACGGGGCCGCTTATCAGGTCTGGAGCATCGAACACGACGCCCAAGGCAGGCAGCACTCGCAATCGCTGTTCTTCGATCAGGCTCTGACGCCCATCAGCCGCCAGGACAACCCCGACGATGCCTACGATCCACGCAGTCGCGCCTGGTTCCTCGACGCGCGCCGACAATCTGAACAGATCACCACCGAACCCTATGTGTTTTTCTCCACGCACAATGTCGGCACCACCCTGGCCCGACGCAGTGGCGACAACGCGGTGATTGGCGCAGACCTGACGCTGGCGACCCTGTCTGCCACGTTGAGCAAGCACGTGGTGACGCCGTCCACCGAGATTGCGCTGTTCGATGCTGAGGGTAACGCGGTGGCTTATCCCGACAGCAGTCGATTGATCGTCGATGATCGCACCGCGCATCTGGCCAAAGTCGCCGACCTGAGTCCAAGCCTGCACGCGCTGCTCAACGGCGATCACAAAGGCAATCGCCTGCAAGCTGATGAACGCCAATGGATCGTCGCCCGCAGCAACATTCAAGAGGGTGGCCCGAAAGGCCTGCAACTGGCGCTCCTGGTGCCGGAGGACGAATTACTGGTCGATGCCTACCGCCTGCGCTGGCAAGGCGCGCTGATCACTTTGGCAACGCTGCTGCTGTGTCTGCCTCTGGGCTGGCTGATTTCCCGGATTCTGGTCAAACCTCTGCACGCTTTGGTCAAGGAAGCCGATGCAATTCGCAGCTTCGACTTCAACTTTCCCCTCGCACGGCGTTCGCCAGTGCTTGAGGTCGACCAGTTGAGCCTGTCGATGGCGCGCATGAAGGACACCCTGGCGAGCTTCTTCCGTATCACCGACACCCTCGGCGCGGAAACCCGTTTCGCGCCGCTGCTGCAGCGAGTGTTGTTCGAAACCGTGCAGATCGCTCAGGCTCAGGCGGGATTGATCTACCTGCGCGAAAGCGATGGCAATCGTATGGAACCTTATGGATTGGTCATCGACGGCGCTCCTCAAGCGTTGGAGACCTTCGACATTCAGGGACACGATCTACAAAAAAACAGCGGCCCGACATGGTTTCAGCAATTGGTCGGCAGCAACAATGTAGTGAGCAACTTCGGTTACGATCAGGCCGGGGATCTGCAGAAAGTCCTGTCGGCCATGCAGGCGCCACGGGTCCACTTGATCGGCATCCGCCTGCATAACCGCCACGACGAAACCATTGGTTTGCTGATCCTGTTGGTCAACGACAGTGGCGCACCAGCCGATCTGGAAAAACTGCGACCTGATCGCATTGCGTTCTTGCAAGCGGTGTCCGGCGCTGCGGCGGTCAGTATCGAAAGCCAGCGCCTGCAAGCCAGACAAAAGCAGTTGCTCGATGCCTTCATTCAATTGCTCGCCGGCGCCATCGACGCGAAAAGCCCCTACACCGGCGGCCATTGTCAGCGCGTGCCGGAACTGACGCTGATGCTCGCCCAAGCCGCGGCCGCCAGTCAGGCGCCGGCCTTCAGCGCCTACCAGCCGACCGAAGATGAGTGGGAAGCCCTGCATATCGCTGCCTGGCTGCACGATTGCGGCAAGGTCACCACACCCGAATACGTAGTCGACAAAGCCACCAAACTCGAAACCATCAACGACCGCATTCACGAAATCCGCACCCGCTTCGAAGTGCTCAAGCGTGATGCCTGGATCGATTACTGGCAGGCGCTGGCCAAGGGCGGGGATGAGACGGTGCTGAGCCAGGCACGCAACGCCACACTGGCGGCGCTGGACGAGGATTTTGCCTTCGTTGCCCGCTGCAATCTGGGCGGTGAAGCCATGGCCGCAGCCGATCTGCAGCGCCTCGATGGCGTGGCCCGGCGCACTTGGTTGCGCACATTGGATGATCGTCTGGGCGTGTCGTGGGAGGAAAACAAGCGTCAGTCCCGCACACCCGCGCCCAGCTTGCCGGTCAGGGAAAACCTGCTGGCGGACAAGCCTGAGCACTTGCTCGAACGCGATGTGAACGAACTGATCCCCGAGGACAATCCGTGGGGTTTCAAACTGGATGTGCCGCGCTACAAATACAATCGCGGCGAGCTGTACAACCTGAGCATCGCTCGCGGTACGCTGACCCGTGAAGAGCGCTACATCATCAACCACCACATGGTGCAGACGATCATGATGCTCAGCCACCTGCCCTTCCCCGGTCACCTCGAAAGCATCGCCGAAATTGCCGGCGGCCATCATGAAAAAATGGACGGCACCGGTTATCCGAAACGTTTGAAGCGCGAAGAAATGAGCCTGCCGGCAAGAATGATGGCGATTGCCGATATTTTTGAAGCGCTGACGGCCGCCGATCGACCGTACAAGAAAGCCAAATCATTGAGCGAGGCGCTGGGCATCATGGCGACGATGTGCCGCGAGGCGCACATCGATGCGCAGCTGTTTGGCCTGTTCATCAACGAGGGTGTGTACATGCAGTACGCCAGCCGTTTTCTCGACCCACAGCAGATTGACGCCGTGGATCCGGCCAGCCTGCTGCACAAGGCTGGCCTTACCGCGTGATCAGCAGTCGGTCAGACGCAGAAAGATCGCGGCCAGTTGCTCGATGCCGACCTGATCGTCAGCGCCAAAACGCGCCAGTTTCGGGCTGTCGAGATCGAGCACACCGATCAGGCGGCCGCCCTTGACCAGCGGTACGACCAGTTCACTGTTCGATGCGCTGTCGCAAGCGATATGCCCGGGAAACGCGTGAACGTCTTCAACCCGCTGGGTCTGCAAGGTGGCTGCCGCTGCGCCGCAAACACCGCGACCGAATGGAATGCGCACACAAGCGATCTGCCCCTGAAACGGGCCGAGCACCAGTTCCTCGTTGCGATTGAGGTAGAAACCCGCCCAGTTCAAGTCATCGAGCTGGTTGAACAGGAACGCCGAAAACTGTGCGGCATTGGCGATGAAGTCGCGCTCGTCCGCCAGCAGCGATTCCAGTTGTGCGGCCAACATGCCATAGCCTTCGAGGCCCTGGCCGCTTTGTTGCAAATCAATCATGCCTTGTGCTCCAACAATTTCAGTCCCACCCAGTAACGGGCGAATTGGTACGCGCAACGTCCGTTGCGATTACCGCGGCCGGTGGCCCAACGCACGGCAAGGATGTCCAGTTCTTCGTCGCGCTGCCAGCTCAGGCCGGCCTTGGCGGCCAACTGGCCGATCCAGTGTTCGACGACATTGAGGAAGTGTTCTTGGGTAAACGGATAAAACGACAGCCACAGACCGAACCGGTCCGACAGCGCTATTTTGTCTTCCACGGCTTCGCTTGGGTGCAGTTCGCCGTCGACGCGCTTCCAGTTTTCGTTATCGCTTTCCTTTTCCGGCACCAGATGGCGACGGTTGGAAGTGGCGTACAGCAAGACGTTATCCGGCGCCTGTTCAAGCGAGCCGTCGAGCACGCTTTTGAGGACGCGGTAATCGCCTTCACCGGACTCGAACGACAAATCATCGCAAAAAAGTACAAATCGTTGCGGCAGCTTTCCGATCTGCTCGACCACGCGAGGCAGGTCGGCCAGATGATCACGCTCGATCTCGATCAGACGCAGACCTGCCGCGGCGTGTTCCGCCAGCAGCGCGCGCACCAGCGAGGATTTTCCCGTGCCGCGCGAGCCCCACAGCAATGCGTGGTTGGCCGGCATGCCGTCGAGGAATTGTTGAGTGTTGCGCCCCAGTTGTTCGAGCTGACGGTCAACACCGATCAGGTCGGACAGGCGCATATCGAGGCTGACTTCCAGCGGCAGCAAATAACCGCTGCGCCCGTCGCGCTGCCAGCGTGCAGCCAGACAGGTGCCCCAGTCGATAACCGGACGTGGTGCCGGCAGCAACGGTTCGATCCGCGCCAGAACCGACTCGGCGCGTTCAAGAAAAGCATTCAATCGGGAATCCACGTCTTCTCCTCGGGCACTTTCACAGTGATGATGGCGATCCAGCAACGACCCACAGATCAAAATTCCCGCGCGGCGCCTTGTTACAAGGCGATTCGGGAACCTCGGTATCCATACATGATCGACTATGCTTGAGCAGCGAAGGGAAACGGAAGTGGTTCAACACCCCATGGATATCAAATTCACCCACCGGCTGTCGTACAAGCAAGCCAGGCTTACTGTGCTGGTCGGGTTCATTCTGGGCACGCTGCTCAGCCTGCTGCAGATCGGCATCGATTATGCCAGTGAAGACGCCTCCATCAACCGTGAAATCCTGTCTTTGCTGGAAATCAGCCACAATCCGGCATCACGCATCGCCTACAACATCGACGCAGAACTGGCCCAGGAGCTCACCTTGGGCCTGCTGCGCTCGCCGGCGATCATCGCCGCGCAACTGACCGACAACAACAATACCGTGCTGGCCAGCGTGAAACGGCCGGAACTGCAAAGCGGCTATCGGGTGATCAGCGACTTTCTGTTCGGTGCCAAACGTCAGTTCGAAGACCGCCTCTATCTGGATCACTTGCCCAACGAATCCCTGGGTGTGTTGCGCCTCGAGGTCGACACCTATGCATTCGGCAGCCGTTTTCTGCGCCGGGCCGAGGTGACCTTGCTCAATGGTTTCGCCCGCAGCCTGATCCTCACTGGCCTGCTGCTGGCGCTGTTCTACGTGATGCTGACCAAACCGCTGGTGCGGGTGATCCGTGAACTCAGTGGGCGCGACCCGCGCAGTGCCGAGCCAACCACCCTGGAATGTCCCGCCGGACACGGCAACGATGAAATTGGCGTGCTGGTCAAAGTCGCCAATCAGCAGTTCGAAAACATCGCCACCGAAATCCAGCAACGGCGCAACGCAGAAAACCGCTTGACCGACTACCTCAGCCAACTTGAAAACATCGTCTCGGCGCGTACCGCCGAGCTCAAGGCGATCAACACCCGGCTCAGCCAGTCCAACGAGGAACTCGAAGTCGCCCGCAGCACCGCGCTGGAAATGGCCGAAGCACGTTCGGCGTTCCTCGCCAACATGAGCCATGAAATCCGCACACCGCTCAACGGCCTGCTGGGGATGATCGCGCTGTCGCTGGATGGTCCGCTGAATGCCGAACAACAGCAGCAGCTGTCGATTGCCCACGACTCGGGCAAGGTGTTGGTGGAGTTGCTCAACGATATTCTCGACCTGTCGAAATTCGATGCAGGGCAGCTGGAGCTTGAGCACATTCCGTTCGACCTCGGCTCGTTGATCGAAGACACGGCCAATCTGCTCTCGCAGAATGCCGCGCCGAGCGTCGAGCTGACCTGCCTGATCGACCCGCACTTCCCGGCGCTGGTGCTGGGTGACCCGACCCGGGTTCGGCAAATTGTCAGCAACCTGCTGTCGAACGCGTTGAAATTCACCCGCTTCGGTCGGGTCGATGTGCGCTTGTCGACCTATAAGGATGGCGTGCGTATCGAAGTTTGCGACACCGGCATTGGCATCGCGCAGGATGCGCAGGTAAAAATCTTCCAGCCCTTCACTCAGGCGGGAGCCGGTATCACCCGCCAGTACGGTGGCACCGGATTGGGCCTGGCGCTGACTTACAACCTTTGCGAAGCGATGCAAGGACGCCTGACCATCAGCTCCGAAAGCGGGTTCGGCAGCCAGTTCTGCGCCGAACTGCCACTGCCCTGCCATACCCGTGCGCTCACGGCGGCACCACTGAATGGCAAGGTGCTCGCCATCACCCCGGCCAGCAGCGGACTGGCGGAGCTGTTGCAAAGTTTGTTGCCCGCATGGGGGGTGGCCTATGAGCAACGCACCATTGACGACTCACTGCTGGGGCTGACGCCAGACGTGGTCATCACCGATTGCCCGGAGTGTCTGTTCGGCCTGCGTCCGACGCTGGCAGCGCCGATTCTGTTGGTCACTGCTTATGGCAGTTTCTTGCCGAGCGAAGAAGCCGCCGCCCTCGCGCCTCTGCAACAACAGGCCCGGCCGCTGGCACGGAATGCGCTGTATCAGAATCTGCGCCGAACCCTGCAACCGGACATTGCCAACACCGATGATGCGCGCCCGCAGGCTTCACCTTCGGTGCGACGCGGGCGAGTGCTGCTGGTCGAGGACAATCCGGTCAATCAACTGGTGGCCAAAGGCATGCTCGGCAAACTCGGCTGCGAGGTGGTGGTTGCCGCTCACGGTGCCGAGGCGCTGGATCAACTGGAGTATCACGAATTCGATCTGGTGCTGATGGATTGCAACATGCCGGTCATGGATGGCTACGAGGCCAGTCGGCAGATTCGCCAGAGCGGGCGCTGGCCAAACCTGCCGATTGTCGCCTTGACCGCCAACGCCATGTCCGAGGAACGCGAACGTTGTCGCGCGGCGGGCATGAGCGACTATCTGGCCAAGCCGTTCCGCCGTGAAGAACTCGCCGCGCTGCTCGATCAGTGGGTGCCGACTACGACAACGCCTTGATCTGGCCCAACAGGTGATCGAGGCCATCGCGCAAATCATTGAGTCGATTCAGATCCACGCCACTGTCGCAGAGTAACCGGGCCTTCAATGGCCCGACCTGCTCACGCAGTGCCTGCCCCGTGGCAGTGAGGCTTAGGTGCACTTCACGCTCATCACGCGCCGAACGCTGACGCTGCACCAACTGCAACTGTTCCAGACGCTTGAGCAGCGGCGTCAACGTACCGGAATCGAGCGCCAGCCGTTCACCCAACGCCTTGACTGTCGGCTGCTCCGGCGCCACGTCCCGCCATTCCCACAGCACCAGCATCGCCAGATACTGCGGATACGTCAGGCCGAGCTGGTCGAGCATCGGCTTGTAAGCGCGTATCACCGCCCGGGATGCGGCATACAGCTTGAAGCACAACTGGCTGTCGAGCTTCAGCGAATCAACGGGCAGTTGGTTCATTTGAGCAGAGCTTCGATCTCGCGGCTCAGGTCCTGCGGCTTGGTGGCCGGGGCGAAGCGCTTGACCAACTGGCCGTCCTTGCCGATCAGGAATTTGGTGAAATTCCACTTGATGCCCTGGGAACCGAGCACGCCTGGAGCTCGCTTCTTCAGTTGCACGAACAGCGGATGCGCGCCGGCGCCGTTGACCTCGATCTTCTTGAACAGCGGAAAACTGACGCCGAAGTTCAGCTCGCAGAACTCACTGATTGCGCCTTCGTTGCCCGGCTCCTGCTTGCCAAACTGGTTGCACGGAAAACCCAGCACGACCAGACCTTGATCCTTGTAGGTCTGCCACAGCTCTTCGAGGCCTTTGTATTGCGGGGTAAAGCCGCATTTGCTCGCGGTGTTGACCACCAGAACTGCCTTGCCGGCGAAATCGGCCAGGGTCTTTTGCTCACCTTTGATGGTGGTGCACGGAATATCCAGCAGGTTGTCGCTCATGGTTCAGGGCTCCGTAGAGAGTCGGGAAAGGCCAAACATAGCGAGCAATTAAATTGCGTGCAATTTAATTGTCGAAAAACAAGGCGACCCGAAGGTCGCCTTCAGCGGTTTATTCGCGTGGCTCGAGATTCAGGCACACCGAGTTGATGCAATACCGCAGGCCGGTTGGCGGCGGGCCGTCCGGGAACACGTGGCCCAGATGCGCGTCGCAGCGTGCGCACTTCACTTCGGTGCGGATCATGCCGTGCGTGGTATCACGGAGTTCGGTCATGGCACTTTCGCCGATCGGCTCATAAAAGCTCGGCCAGCCACAGCCGGAGTCGAATTTGGCTTTGGAGTCGAACAATGCTTCGTTGCAGCAAACACAGTGATAAACACCGTCGGTTTTGGTGTCGTTGTATTTGCCGGAGAACGGTCGCTCGGTGGCACTGAGGCGGCAAACCTCGTACTGCTGCGGATCGAGCATGGCTTTCCATTCTTCCAGGGTTTTTTCCAACTTTTCCATCATCACACCTCTGCGGCTGAAAAAGCCCGATCTGTACCTTTTCCACGGATCGGGCGGCACGTATGATTGCGCCTCATTGGATGCCAGTCTGGCAGCCGCGTTACATGCACTCAAACGGATTTTTTGCAGCGTGACGTTCCGGCACCCGGTTGGCATGCAAACGCAGGAATCCCAGTACGGTAGTTCATACAGCGTCTGGATCGTTCATTTTCGGGATCACATCGCCATGCAGTTCAGCAAATCGAACAAGCTCGCCAACGTCTGCTATGACATTCGCGGCCCGGTGCTCAAGCACGCCAAACGACTGGAAGAGGAAGGCCAGCGCATCCTCAAGCTGAACATCGGCAACCCGGCGCCGTTTGGTTTCGAGGCGCCGGAAGAAATTCTTCAGGATGTGATCCGCAACCTGCCGACCGCGCAAGGCTACAGCGACTCCAAAGGCCTGTTCAGTGCGCGCAAAGCGGTCATGCAGTATTACCAGCAGAAAAACGTTGAAGGTGTCGGCATTGAAGACATCTACCTGGGTAACGGCGTGTCCGAGCTGATCGTGATGTCGTTGCAGGCGCTGCTCAACAACGGCGACGAAGTGCTGGTGCCGGCCCCGGACTATCCGCTGTGGACCGCTGCCGTCAGCCTCGCTGGTGGTAACGCCGTGCACTATCTGTGCGACGAAGGCGCCGACTGGTTCCCGGACCTGGCCGACATCAAGGCCAAGATCACCCCGAACACCAAAGCCATGGTGATCATCAACCCGAACAACCCGACCGGCGCGGTGTATTCGAAGGAAGTGTTGCTGGGCATGCTGGAAATTGCCCGAGCGCACAACCTCGTAGTGTTCTCCGACGAGATCTACGACAAGATCCTGTACGACGACGCCGTGCACATCTGCACTGCTTCGCTGGCGCCGGACCTGCTGTGCCTGACCTTCAACGGCCTGTCGAAGTCGTACCGCGTGGCCGGTTTCCGCTCTGGCTGGATCGCCATCTCCGGGCCGAAGCACAACGCGCAGAGCTACATCGAAGGCATCGACATGCTGGCCAACATGCGTCTGTGCGCCAACGTGCCGAGTCAGCATGCGATCCAGACCGCACTGGGTGGCTATCAGAGCATCAATGACCTGGTGCTGCCGCAGGGCCGCCTGCTCGAACAGCGCAACCGCACCTGGGAGCTGCTCAACGACATTCCAGGCGTGAGCTGCGTCAAACCGATGGGCGCGTTGTACGCCTTCCCGCGGATTGACCCGAAGGTCTGCCCAATCCACAACGACGAGAAATTCGTTCTCGACCTGCTGCTTTCCGAAAAGCTGCTGGTGGTGCAAGGCACCGCCTTCAACTGGCCTTGGCCGGATCACTTCCGCGTCGTCACCCTGCCCCGCGTCGATGATCTGGAAATGGCCATCGGTCGTATCGGCAACTTCCTCAAGTCCTACCGCCAGTAACTGGCCAGCAGTGCGCAACACCTCTGAGTTGCGCACTGTCTGATTCAGCAACACTTCTGCATCGCGCCTCTGCGCACGCCTTCTACACTTGCGATTCGTACCGTTTACCTGCGTCTGACGTAATGGCGACGGGATGCGGCTGGTCGTCATCCCTGTCGGTATCTGCCGTGGGAAACGGACTGCGCACCAAAGAATCCGCTGTAGGACACAGTTTGAAATAGTCACTCAGTTGAATAGCCCGGTGCGGCACCTTATATACCCCGCAGTACGCTACATCTTTAGCTTGAGGAGATTTCTACAACCATGATGCGCATCCTGCTGTTTTTGGCCACTAACCTGGCGGTCGTGCTGATAGCCAGCATCACCCTGAGCCTGTTTGGCTTCAACGGGTTCATGGCGGCCAACGGGGTCGATCTCGACCTTAGTCAGCTGCTGGTTTTCTGTGCAGTCTTTGGTTTCGCCGGCTCGCTGTTCTCGCTGTTCATCTCCAAGTGGATGGCGAAGATGAGCACCGGTACCCAGATCATCAGCCAGCCACGTACTCGTCATGAGCAATGGCTGCTGCAAACGGTCGAGCAACTGTCCCGTGAAGCCGGGATCAAGATGCCCGAGGTCGGTATTTTCCCGGCCTACGAGGCCAACGCGTTCGCCACTGGCTGGAACAAGAACGATGCGCTGGTCGCGGTCAGTCAGGGCCTGCTGGAGCGTTTTTCGCCTGATGAAGTGAAAGCCGTGCTGGCCCACGAAATCGGTCACGTTGCCAACGGCGACATGGTTACGCTGGCGCTGATTCAGGGCGTGGTGAACACCTTCGTGATGTTCTTCGCACGGATTATCGGCAACTTCGTTGACAAAGTGATCTTCAAAAACGAAGAAGGCCAGGGCATCGCCTATTACGTGGCAACCATCTTCGCCGAACTGGTACTGGGCATTCTCGCCAGTGCGATCGTCATGTGGTTCTCGCGCAAACGCGAATTCCGCGCCGACGAAGCCGGTGCACGCCTGGCCGGCACCAGCGCGATGATCGGTGCGCTGCAACGTCTGCGCGCCGAACAGGGTCTGCCGGTGCACATGCCGGACACCCTGAACGCCTTTGGCATCAACGGTGGCATCAAGCAGGGCTTTGCCCGCATGTTCATGAGCCACCCGCCGCTGGAAGAGCGTATCGACGCGCTGCGTCGTCGCGGTTGATCTGACCGGTGACAATGAAAAGGCCCGCAGTGATGCGGGCCTTTTTTATTGCATCTGAATTAGTTGGCTGCTCCTGATGACCCTATCGCTGGCGAGCCAGCTCCCACACTAGTCTGTGGTGTATTGAAAATCGAGAGAACACAACAGAACCCTGTGGGAGCTGGCTTGCCAGCGATGAGGCCAACACTATCGGCACAGAACTATCGGGATGAAACGCGGTAAACCCGCTCTTCCAACCGAGTAACGCCCGCTTGCAAGAACTTCCCGCTTTCCCCGAGCACATCCTGCTCTTCCAGCACCTGCAACGCCCAGCCATCCCCCATCAATCGCTGCACCTCAGCATCCCCCACCGCAAACGGCGGCCCCGAGATCTGCGCCTGATCGTAATCCAGCGTAATCAACAGCCCCTGCACAACCTGCGGCAATATCTGTTGAAGATGCGCCGCATAGCGCTCGCGCATCGCCGGCGGCAAGGCAATCAACGCTGCCCGGTCATACAGCGCCGTACAGTCGGCCACATCGCCGGCAGTCAGCGCGAAGAAGTCCCCACACCACAATTCGATGGATTCGCTGTGATAGACCTTGAATGCGCCCTTCTCGCTGATCAGCGGCTGAATCTGCTGCTCGCTGAAGAAATCCTCGATAGCCTTTTCGGACAGCTCAATTCCCAATACCTGATGACCGCGCCCGACCAGCCAAGCCAGATCCAGACTTTTCCCACACAGAGGCACGAGCACTCGCGCCGTTGCCGGCACCGCCCAGTGTCGCTGCAAATACGGATTGACGTCCGCCAAGTGAAAACCGATCTGCCCCGAATCCCACTTCTTGTGCCAAAACTCAGGCTGCATGCCTCACTCCCAAAAAATCGATCAAAAAGCGCTAAAACTTATATTAGATTTCGATCGATGAACTGACCGAAGATGAATCATCTTAACGCTCAGGAACCCATCATGTTTCCCAGCCTGTTTATTTCCCATGGCTCACCCATGCTTGCACTGGAACCCGGGGCCAGTGGCCCGGCGCTGGCGCGGCTGGCAGCCGAACTACCGAAACCCAAAGCCATCGTGATCGTCTCCGCCCATTGGGAGAGCCACGAACTGCTGGTCAGCAGCAACGCGCAACCGGAAACCTGGCACGACTTCGGCGGTTTTCCGCGTGCATTGTTTGAAGTCCAGTACCCGGCGCCAGGCGATCCGCAGCTGGCTGCCGAGGTGGCTGATCTGCTGAGCGCCAGTAACCTGCCTGCGCGCCTCGACCCGCAACGACCGTTTGATCATGGTGTTTGGGTGCCGTTGTCGTTGATGTATCCGCAAGCGGATATTCCGGTGGTGCAAGTCTCTCTGCCAAGTCGTGGCGGCCCAGCACTGCAAACCCGGGTCGGTCAGGCGCTGCAGAGTTTGCGCGATCAGGGCATTTTGCTGATCGGCTCCGGCAGCATCACCCACAACCTGCGCGAACTGGACTGGCACGCCGGGCCGGAAAGTGTCGAGCCTTGGGCAAGGGACTTCCGTGACTGGGTGATCGACAAGCTCGCAGCCGATGACGAGGCGGCGCTGCATGATTATCGCCAACAGGCGCCGAATGCGCTGCGCAGTCATCCGAGCGATGAGCATTTGTTGCCGCTGTATTTTGCGCGGGGTGCAGGAGGTGCATTCAGCGTGGCGCACAAGGGATTCACCATGGGGGCATTGGGCATGGATATTTATCGCTTCGGTTAAAAGCAAAAGATCGCAGCCTTCGGCAGTTCCTACAGGGAAATGCTTTCCAATCTAGGAGCTGCCGAAGGCTGCGATCTTTTGATCCTGAAAAACAGGCAAAAAAAATCCCCGAACCAGTCGGGGATTTTTTATGTGCGATCAATCAGCCCAAGGGCGGATCAATCTTCGCGGTAGCGACGCAGTTTCAGCTGCTTACCGGCAACGCGAGTGTCCTTCAGTTTGGTCAGGAGTTTGTCCAGACCATCTTCCGGCAGCTCGACGAGGCTGAAGCTGTCACGTACCTGGATGCGACCGATCGCTTCACGGGCCAGACCGCCTTCGTTGAGGATGGCGCCCAGCAGGTTTTTCGCAGCGATACCGTCACGTGCGCCCAGCGCGGTGCGGCAACGAGCACGGCCTTCGCCCAGAGGCATTGGCGCGCGACGCTCGCGGTCACCACGATCAGGACGATCACCGGTACGCTCAGGACGGTCGCCACGCGGTGCGTTGTTCGGCACCAGTGGACGTTCCTTCTCGATCGCTGCCAGGTTCAGCGCTTGACCGTTGGTGGCTTTGCGCAGCAGCGCAGCGGCCAGAGCACGCGGGGTGCAACCGATGTCAGCGGTCAGACGATCGAGCAGCTCACCGTGAGTCGATTCGGCATCAGCGACCAGCGGCGACAAGCTGTTAGTCAGTTTCTTGATGCGCGCATCGAGAACAGCCTGAGCATCCGGCAGGCGGACTTCAGCGACTTTCTGACCGGTTACACGCTCGATCACTTGCAGCATGCGGCGCTCACGAGGAGTCACCAGCAGCAGTGCACGACCTTCGCGACCGGCACGGCCGGTACGGCCGATACGGTGAACGTAGGATTCCGGGTCGTACGGCATGTCAACGTTGAACACGTGAGTGATGCGCGGAACGTCCAGACCACGAGCAGCAACGTCGGTCGCGACAACGATGTCCAGACGGCCATCTTTCAGCGAGTCGATGACGCGCTCACGCTGGTTCTGGGCGATGTCGCCGTTCAACGCTGCAGCTTTGTAGCCTTTGGCGTCAAGGGCGCTGGCCAGATCCAGGGTCGCTTGCTTGGTGCGCACGAACATGATCAGAGCGTCGAAATCTTCCACTTCCAGCAAGCTGAGAACGGCCGAAGTCTTCTGGTCAGCGTGAACCAACAGGTGAGCCTGTTCGATCGCGGTAACGGTCTGGGTCTTGGTCTGGATCTTCACGTGTTGCGGATCGCGCAGGTGGCGTTCGGCAATGGCGCGGATCGACTGCGGCAGGGTAGCCGAGAACAAAACGGTCTGACGGGTCGCTGGCAGAGCCTTGAAGATGACTTCCAGGTCATCCATGAAGCCCAGCTTCAACATTTCGTCAGCTTCGTCGAGAACCAGGTGATTCACGGTCGACAGGACTTTTTCGTCACGACGCAGGTGGTCGCACAGACGGCCCGGAGTGGCGACAACGATCTGTGCGCCATTACGGATTGCTTTCAGCTGTGGGCCCATCGGCGCGCCGCCGTAAACGGCCACAACGGTAACGCCCGGCATTTGCTTGGCGTAAGTTTCAAAAGCGGTTGCTACTTGCAGCGCCAACTCACGAGTTGGCGCCAGGATCAGGGCTTGCGGTTCGCGCTTGGCAGGATCGATGCGGTGCAGAATAGGCAGTGCGAACGCGGCGGTTTTACCGGTACCGGTTTGCGCCTGACCAATCATGTCCTGGCCGGCCATGATGATCGGGATCGATTGCTGCTGAATCGCCGAAGGCTCTTCGTAGCCGGTCGCTGCGACGGCTGCAAGAATATTCGGATTAAGATTAAAAGCGGCGAATCCGCCGGTTTCCTGGGTCATGGGTCTGCCTCTAAGTGCATCCGCAAAGACCCATGCTCCAAAGCTGCGCATGCCGTGTTGAGACTCAAGAGTCGCCCTGGCAGCTTTGTCGGCGGGGATTTGCGAAAACGAATGAATGAAAAAAAAGAATCGTCCGGGAAGAGCCCGCAATGCGGACGTGCAGCCGAAGCTGACTTCGGGGAATTGCGCTACCTAAACGCGGCCCGGTTAAAGGCCGGCGCGCACTATACCGGATTTTGCCCGAAAAGGGAGCTTTTTTTATCGTCTGAATGCGTGTGTCACCGCTGTGTAACGGGGTTTTGCGGATAATCGCGCCAAGGTCTATTTTTCAAAGGCCCGGCCCTGCGGGCGATGACGCTTAAACGATTCACCGACATGCGGCATACCGTCGCTGCAACCGCCCTTCCCGCTCGAGGATTTTGCCATGAATCAGCCCTGCTCCGGCCGCGTCAGCCGTGAACGCCGTGGTCACGTCCATTTGATTGGCCTGGACCGAGCGGCCAAGCGCAATGCGTTCGACCTTGACCTGCTCAATGACCTGAGCCTGGCCTACGGTGAGTTCGAGGCCGACAAAGAAGCGCGGGTGGCGGTGGTGTTCGGTCATGGCGAACACTTTACCGCCGGTCTGGATCTGGTGAATGCCAGCTCGGCACTGGCCGAAGGCTGGCAGGTACCGACCGGTGGTTGCGATCCGTGGGGTGTTTTCGTCGGGCCACGTGTGAGCAAACCGGTGATTGTCGCTGCCCAAGGTTACTGCCTGACCATCGGCATCGAGTTGATGCTGGCCGCTGATATAAACCTGTGCGCGAGCAATACCCGTTTCGCGCAAATGGAAGTGCAGCGTGGGATCTTTCCTTTTGGCGGCGCGACTTTGCGCTTTCATCAGATGGCGGGTTGGGGCAATGCGATGCGCTGGTTGCTGACCGGCGATGAGTTTGATGCGCACGATGCGTTGCATCTTGGATTGGTGCAGGAAGTGATGGCCAGTGAAGACCTGTTGCCGAGGGCGATTGAGTTGGCTGACCGGATAGCCCGGCAGGCGCCACTCGGCGTGCAAGCGACGTTGATGTCGGCGCGGCAGGCGCTATATGAAGGTGAGACAGCGGCGGCGCAGGGGTTGCCGGCGCTGGTGAAGAAGTTGCTGGCGAGTGAGGATGCCCAGGAGGGAGTGCGCTCGCTGGTGGAGCGGCGGCCTGGAATCTTTAAGGGGATCTGATAATTATGGCGCCTGTCAGAGCGCCATCGCTGGCAAGCCAGCTCCCACAGTGACCGAGTCGTTCACTCATTTTGCATACGGCGCGAACCCTGTGGGAGCTGGCTTGCCAGCGAAGGGGCCGTCAACGACGACTCAGGTCGCCGGGCGAATCGCGTTGATCAACGACTGCAACGAATACCCCAACCGCGGCGCCAGGGCTTCGGCCCGTGCGGTCAGTGCCTGTATGTCCAGTGCCTGATCGAGATCCGCCGGGACAATCAGGATCACATTGCCCTCCTTCACCGGCAGCTCCCAGTAATGGCGGTGATAGAGCCCGCGCAGTAACGCCGCGCCCAACGGCTTGCCGTCATCGGTCGCCCACTGGTTGATCACCAGCCAGCCGCGCGGATTCAAGCGTTTCTGGCAGTCGCCGAGAAAACTCCAGGCCAGATGCCCGACGCCCGGACCGACATCGGTGTACAGGTCGACGAAAATCAGATCCGCAGGCTCAGCGCTCGGCAACAACTCCAGCGCATCGCCGACGCGAATGTACAAACGCGGATCATCATCCAGGCCCAAGTACTCGATGGCCAGACGCGGCACGTCCGGGCGCAGTTCGATGGCCTCTACATCTTCCAGCGGCAGAAACTTGAGGCAGGCTTGCGTCAGCGTACCGGCGCCGAGCCCCAGAAACAGCGCGCTCTCCGGCTGCTCATGGCACAACGCGCCGATCAGCATCGCACGGGTGTAGTCATATTCCAGCCAGCTCGGGTCAGCGGTGAACACGCAGCTCTGCTCGATCGCATCGCCGAATTCGAGAAACCGGTAGTCAGCCACTTCCAGCACGCGAATCACGCCGAACTCGTCCTGTACTTCGGCGAGCAGATGCTCGACGCGCTCCTCAGTCATTTCGTCTCCTGATGGTCACCGGGCGCGGTGACGCGATGGCACCGCTGTGGCGCCGTGGCAAAGCGGCGATTGTCGGTGATGGGGCGGGAGCAGGTCACGCACTAATTGCTGCTAACATGGCCTTCCGTGCGTAGAACCTTAGAGACCGTGATGAGCCAACCCTGGAGTCCTGATAGCTGGCGCGCCCTGCCGATCCAGCAACAACCGCAATACCCCGACGCTGCGCACCTGCGCCAGGTCGAGCAAACCCTGGCCAGTTACCCGCCGCTGGTGTTTGCCGGCGAAGCGCGCGAACTGCGTCGGCAGTTTGCCGAGGTCACGCAGGGCCGGGCGTTCTTGCTTCAGGGTGGCGATTGCGCGGAAAGCTTCGCCGAATTCTCCGCAGCGAAAATTCGCGACACTTTTAAAGTGTTGCTGCAAATGGCAATCGTCATGACCTTCGCCGCCGGTTGCCCGGTGGTCAAGGTCGGGCGCATGGCCGGCCAGTTCGCCAAGCCGCGTTCGGCCAATGACGAAACCATCGATGGCGTGACACTGCCGGCTTATCGCGGCGACATCGTCAACGGCATCGGCTTCGACGAAAAGAGCCGCGTGCCGGATCCGGAACGTCTGCTGCAGTCCTATCATCAGTCCACCGCGACGCTGAACCTGCTGCGCGCCTTTGCTCAGGGCGGTTTTGCCGACCTGCATCAGGTGCACAAATGGAACCTTGATTTCATCGCCAACTCGGCGCTGGCCGAGAAGTACAGCCACCTCGCCGACCGCATCGATGAAACCCTGGCGTTCATGCGCGCCTGCGGCATGGACAGCTCGCCGCAATTGCGCGAGACCAGTTTCTTCACCGCCCACGAAGCGTTGCTGCTGAACTACGAAGAAGCCTTCGTGCGCCGCGACAGCCTGACCAACGATTACTACGATTGCTCGGCGCACATGCTGTGGATCGGCGACCGCACCCGTCAGCTCGACGGCGCGCACGTTGAATTTCTCCGTGGCGTGAACAACCCGATCGGCGTCAAGGTCGGCCCGAGCATGAATCCCGACGACCTGATTCGCCTGATCGACGTGCTCAACCCGGACAACGATCCTGGGCGCCTCAACCTGATCGCACGGATGGGCGCGAACAAGGTCGGTGATCACCTGCCCGCGCTGATCCGCGCGGTACAGTGTGAAGGCAAGCAAGTGCTGTGGAGCTCCGACCCGATGCACGGCAACACCATCAAGGCCAGCAGCGGCTACAAGACCCGCGATTTCGCGCAGATTCTTGGTGAAGTTAAACAGTTCTTCCAAGTGCATGAGGCGGAAGGGACTTATGCCGGCGGCATTCACATCGAGATGACCGGGCAGAATGTCACCGAGTGCATCGGTGGCGCGCGGCCGATCACTGAAGACGGCTTGTCGGATCGCTATCACACCCACTGTGATCCACGGATGAATGCTGATCAGTCGCTGGAGTTGGCGTTCCTCATCGCTGAAACACTCAAACAAGTTCGCCGCTAAACCGCCTCGCCGCCGCCCCTGTAGGAGCGGCCGAAGGCTGCGATCTTTTGATGTTGTTTTTTAAGATCAAGATCAAAAGATCGCAGCCTTCGGCAGCTCCTACAGGGGGTCGTCGATTTTGGCCAATGCCACCCGCAACCGCCCTGCACTCGCGCGCTGGCAATTGAGCTGCACCCGCTCAAGCCCCAACCAATCCGCCATCCGCTGCAGATTCAGCGCCAGCGCCAGCATTCCCTCCTCATCCAACCCGACCTCCTCTTCGTGCACTGCATGCACCGCCAACCGCCCTGACGCGCGCTCGGCACGCAGATCAACTCGCGCGGCAACCCGCTCATTGTGCAAAAACGGCAACACGTAATAGCCGTAAACCCGCTTGTCCTGCGGCGTGTAAATCTCCAACCGATAGCGGAAATCGAACAAGCGCTCGGTGCGGCTGCGCTCCCAGATCAATGAATCGAAGGGCGACAACAGCGCACTGGCGACAACCTTGCGCGGGACTTTCGGCTCCGGCAGGCAATAGGCGATCTGCCGCCAACAGGCGACTTCGCACATCTGCAACTGCCCCGCCTCAACCAATTCCGCCAGACGTGGACGCGCATCCGCCGGGTTCAGGCGGAAGTAATCGCGCAGGTCTTTCTCAGTGCCGACGCCCAATGCCTGCGCCGCATGCAACAGCAAACCACGCTGGGCCTCGGCCTCATCGGGCAACGCTTGCTGCAGAATGGACGAAGGAATCACCCGCTCCGGCAAATCATACAAACGCTCAAACCCACGCCGTCCCGCTACCGTCACTTCACCGGCGGCGAACAACCACTCCAGCGCGTGCTTTTCCGCGCTCCAGTCCCACCATGGCCCGGCCTTGTCTTCACGGGTCGACAGACTGCCCGCACCGACGGCGCCCTGTTCTTGAACCGAGTTCAAAACCCGGCGAACAACGTCCTGCTGTTCACGGCCAAACTTTGCCAGTTGTTGATAAATATCCTCGCCGCGTTTAGCCCGCTGCATGCGCCACCCCATCAATGGGTACATCGACAGCGGCAGCAACGATGCTTCGTGGCCCCAATATTCAAACAACGAACGACGCCGCCCCGAACTCCAGGCAGCCTGGTCGAGCAAGTCAGAGGAATAGGAACCGAGACGGGAAAACAGCGGCAGGTAGTGCGAGCGCACCACGGCGTTGACGGAGTCGATTTGCAGCAGGCCCAGCCGTTCGATCAGCCGGTTGATGTGGGCGGCCTTGACGTTCGGCGGCTGGCGCCCGTTGAACCCTTGAGCTGCCAGCGCCAGACGTCGCGCCTGTTTAAGGGAAAAGGATACTGTTGCGGGCATGAGCATCTCCTTGTCTGCTCGCAACCTACCTCACCTGAAGTTGGTTTGTGTAGCGTAGCGCCCATCATTTATGCATCGGATCGTCCCAGAACGGCCGCACGGCTTCGTGTTCAACATCGGCACGACTGACCCCGATGTCTTTCAACGCTTCGTCGCTCAGACTGGCCAGCAACTCGCGTTCGCGGTGAAGTTCGTACCAGCGGCTAAACTTGTGCAGCAGATCGGAAACGATATGGCCGCTGTATTTTTCTTCGCTTGCATACTCTCTTTGACCTTTCATCGTGTTGCCCTCCTTGTGGATGGCTCAAGTCTCGCGCCGGCGCTAAGATCAATCCAACGAATGTTTCTGATGGCATGCATCACGGAGATTCATCAATTGTCCGCCTACCCCAGTATCGATACCGATGTCCTGCGCACCTTCGTGGCGATTGCCGATCAGGGCGGTTTCACCCGCGCCGGCGAAATGGTCAACCGCACGCAATCAGCGGTGAGCATGCAGATGAAGCGTCTGGAAGAGGACGTGTTGCAGCGCCAGTTGTTCGAGCGTGATGGACGTCAGGTGCGCCTCACAGCTGAGGGCCAGGTGCTGCTCGGTTACGCCCGACGCATCCTCAAGCTGCACAGCGAAGTGTTCAACACGCTGCGCGAGCCGCACATGGTCGGCACCGTGCGCATCGGTACGCCGGATGACTACGTGATGCGTTTTCTGCCGGGAATCCTGTCGCGGTTTGCGCAGTTCTATCCGCTGATCCAGATCGAGGTGCATTGCGAGTCGACCAAACAACTGTTGCAGCGCACCGATCTGGACTTGTCGATCGTCACCCGCGAACCGGGCAACGAGATCGGCCAACTGCTGCGCAAGGAGCGTTTCGTCTGGGCCGAGGCGCAGAATTTCAGCGCCCATGAACAAACGCCGCTGCCGCTGGCGATGTTCAACAGTGATTGTTTCTGCCGATTGTGGGCGTGCAATGCGCTGGACGCGATGGGCCGCGATTACCGCATCGCCTATAACAGCACCAGTTTGTCGGCGCTGATGGCCGTGGTCAGCGCGGGTCTGGCGATCACCGCGCAACTGGAAAGCCTGATCACCCCGGACATGCGCATTCTCGGCGCCGACCAAGACCTGCCGTTGCTGCCGGAAGCCAGCATCATGCTGGTGCGCAACCTCAATCATCCGTCGCCGATCACCGAGTGCCTGGCCGAGCACATCGTCGAAGGTTTTAAACTTTAAACGCGAGCATCACCGCACACAGCACCAGAAAACCGCAGAACAGCCCGCGCAGGATTTTTTCCGGCATGGCGTGGGCGACTTTCACGCCCCAACTGATGCTGGCCAGACCCCCGATGGCCAGCGGCAGGCCGATCATCCAGTCCACTTCGTGATGCACCGCATACGTCACCAGCGTCACCCCGGTGCTCGGCAAGGCCAGCGCCAGCGACAAGCCCTGAGCGACCACCTGCGTGGTGCCGAACAGGCTGGTCAACACCGGCGTTGCGACCACCGCCCCGCCGACACCGAACAGCCCGCCCATGGTGCCGGACGCCGCGCCGAGCACACCGAGCCATGGCCACGAATAGCGCATCTCCGACGTCGCGGCGGGTTGCCGGCCAAACATCTTCAACAGGTTGTAGACCGACAGCACCACGAGGAAAGCGACGAAGCCGATACGCATGGTTTGCGCGTCGATGCCGACGGCCCAGATCGAGCCGATCCAGGCAAAGCAGAATCCCATCAGCGCCAATGGCAATGCGTGACGCAACTCAATGCGGTTGCGTTGGTGGTAGCGCCACAACGCCAACATCACGTTGGGCACGACCATGACCAGCGCCGTGCCCTGAGCGATCTGTTGATCCAGCCCGAACCACACGCCGAGCAGTGGAATGGCGATCAGTCCACCGCCGATACCGAAGATGCCGCCGAGTGTGCCGAGGGCAGCGCCGAACAGCAGGTACAGCAAAAACTCCATCACAGCCAAATTCCTCTCACGTCAGACTATTCATCCTACGCAGTCGCGGCTGGCGGGGAAACGCATAGCAACGCACAATGGCTGTGCTGATTTCGCACAGGCATTGCGTTCATGAATCCCAATCAACTCACCGACCAGCTCGGACTGTTTCTCGATGTGCTGGAAAGCGGCAGTTTTTCCGCCGCTTCGCGCCGCCATCCGCTGACACCCTCGGCAGTGGCGCGACGAATCGACAACCTGGAAAGCGCCGTCGGCAGCCAGTTATTCATCCGCACGACTCACGCCGTTCGCGCCACTCCTGCCGGTCTGGCATTTGCCGACCGCGCACGGCGAATCGTTGCCGAGTTGCAACTGGCTCGCGCCGAAGCGGTGTCCCTGAGCAGCGCACCCGAGGGCTTGATTCGCATTGATGCGCCAGCGGCGTTTGGGCGGCGACATCTGGCGCCGGTGATTGCCGACTTTCTGGTCTTATATCCCGGGCTCGACGTGCAACTGCACTTGATCGACAGCTTCGTCGATATGGCCGGTTCAAACCTGGGCAAAGTCGATCTGGTTCTGCGTGCCGGGCAAATGGCCGATACGCGATTGGTCGCCACACCATTGGCAAGTATGGTGCGCATCGCATGCGCCAGCCCCGATTATCTCAAGCGGCGAGGCATCCCGAGTCATCCTGCGCAGTTGAATGAGCATGACGGCCTGGACTGGGAAGGCCTCGCCCCGCCCTTCGCCTGGCGATTCGAACTGGACGGACAGTTGCAATTGCACCGTCCGGCACGGATTCGCATGAGCGCCAACAACGCCGAGGCGCTGGTCTGCGGTGCTTTGGCCGGATTGGGGATCGCGCATCTACCGACCTGGCTGGCCAGCGAATATTTGCTGCGCGGGGAACTGCTGCCGTTGTTTTGCGAAAACGGCCTGCCGAAACCCGAGTCCACTGGCATTTACGCCCTGCGAATGGAGCAGCAGACCAACTCACGTAGCCGCCTGTTGCTGGAATATCTCAAGACGCGCTTCAGCCCTGTGCCGCCGTGGGATCTGGCGCTGCAGCGGGACTTGGGTCGCCACTAGTGCCGGAGAATTATCTGGCGCATTAAAGATTCGGGCGCTAGATTCATGACCATCACCGATCAAGGCTTTGACATGACTTCCGAACGCGACACCTGCGACGACCTGCTACTGGATAACCAGGCCTGCTTCGCCCTGCACTCCACCTCGCTGATGATGACCAAAGTCTACAAACCACTGCTGCAAGCGCTGGGCCTGACCTACCCGCAATATCTGGCGATGATGGTGTTGTGGGAGAAGGATGGTTTGACGGTGGGAGAAATCAGCACAAAATTGCTCACCGATCCGGGGTCGCTGACGCCGCTGCTTAAACGGCTGGAAGGTGAAGGCTTATTGAGCCGTACGCGTAGCCGGGACGATGAGCGGGTCGTCATCGTCGAACTGACTGCCAAGGGGCGTGAGCTCAAAGAGAGAGCCCAAACCGTTCCGCAATGCATTCTCGGCGCCAGCGGTTTCTCCATCGAACGCCTGCAAAACCTGCAGACAGAACTACAAGCACTGCGCAGTAACCTCCAACAAACCCTCACCTGACTGCACCCTCTCCCCCTGTAGGAGCTGCAGCACGCTGCGATCTTTGGACCTTGGTTTTTAAGATCAAAAGATCGCAGCGTGCCGCAGCTCCTACAAGTGTTTAAGCGAATCTTCGCCAATCAACGCGAATTATTCTTTAAAATTTATATTGCGCGCAAAATATTCATGCGATACATTCATTTCGCACTTACTTAGCGCGCAAACAATTAGCGCAACACATCACACCCTACGAGGCTCACACCATGCAAACTCTCTACACTGCAATCGCCACTTCCACCGGCGGCCGTGATGGTCGTGCGATCTCCAGCGACAACATCCTCGACGTCAAACTCGCCACCCCGAAAGAACTCGGTGGCGCTGGCGGCGCGGCGACCAACCCTGAGCAGCTGTTCGCAGCCGGTTACTCGGCCTGCTTCATCGGCGCGCTGAAATTCGTTGCCAGCCAGACTCAACGCAAAATCCCCGACAATGCCTCGATCACCGCCCACGTCGGCATTGGTCAAATCCCTGGCGGCTTTGGTCTGGACATCGATCTGCACATCAGCCTGCCTGGCCTGGAACAAGCCGACGCGCAATCGCTGGTCGACGCCGCTCACCAGGTTTGCCCGTACTCCAACGCCACCCGTGGCAATGTTGATGTACGTCTGCACGTTACCGTTTGAAGCCATACGCAAATCGCAGGCACAAAAAAGCCCGACTCAATGGTCGGGCTTTTTCTTTCCGCAAAAAGCAGTGCTTATTTGGCACGGCCTTTGTAGGAACCGCCTTCGCGGGTGTCGATCTCGATCTTGTCACCGATTTCGATGAAGTCAGCAACCTGCAGCTCAGTACCGTTGGCCAGCTTGGCTGGCTTCATGACTTTGCCGGAAGTGTCGCCGCGAGCCGAACCTTCGGTGTAGTCAACTACACGCACGATGGTGGTTGGCAGTTCTACGGAAACCAGACGCTCTTCGAAGAATACGGCTTCGCAAACGTCGGTCATGCCTTCTTCCACGAATGGCAGAACAGCTTCGATGTCTTCAGCGTTCAGCTCGTACATGGTGTAGTCGGTGGTGTCCATGAACGTGTAGGAGTCACCGCTGATGAAAGACAGGGTGGCTTCTTTGCGATCCAGGATCACGTCGTCCAGTTTGTCGTCCGCACCGTAAACGGTTTCGGTCTTGTAACCGGTCAGCAGGTTCTTCAGCTTGGTCTTCATGATCGCGCTGTTACGGCCCGACTTGGTGAATTCAGCTTTCTGAACCAGCCAAGGATCGTTGTCGATACGGATCACGGTACCGGGTTTGAGTTCTTTACCAGTTTTCATTGCGAATATCCGAATTTGGATGGGATTTACAAAAATCTAGGCCGCGTATCATATCCAATTTAGGTAAAACTGTACCAGCGCTCCGGCAAGATCGGCCTGCAAGCCTTGTTCCAGACACCATGCTTCGGCATTTTCCTGCAGTTCTGGCCAATGATTACGGGCCGCGAGCCAGTGTTCACCGATCGGTTGACCGGCACTCCACGCACGCCACAGACCGTTCATCGCCTCGGCAGCCGCCGGCGAAAGCCTTTTCGTATAGAGCGCGAGGAAGGCGTCGAGCTTGTCCAGATGGATGTCTTCGTCCTGTTGATAGATGTGCCAGAGCATCGGCCGCCCCGCCCATTGCGCGCGAACAAACGAATCTTCGCCGCGCACCGCATTGAAATCGCAGCACCACAGCAACTGATCGTATTGATCCTGTCGGACGAACGGCAGCACTTGTACGGTCAGTGCCTGACGGACATGAATGGCTCCGACTGTCAGGGTTTCCACCCCGAGCCAGCGCGCCACGTCACCGAGAATCCGCCCTTCCGGTACCAACAAGTGAGTCGGCTTGGTGTCCGCCGACAATACGTCCAGCCAACTGGCCAGCCCGGCGTTCTCATAGGCGAAGAGTGAAATCAGCTGCGCATCCGCTGCGCGATCAATCCCCAGACCTTGCAGGAATTGTCGCTGCGCCTCGCCATCCTGTTGAAACTGCCGACGCTGCTCGAGCAGTCCTCGCTCACGCAGCAGCCCGCCAGTGCCCGGTTGAAAGCCCGGAAAGAAGAAGAACTTCTGCACCGATTTGTATTTGACCGACGGCAAACCATGGCAACCGACGACCCAGTCTTCGGCGCTGAGGTAGTCGAGGTTCATCCACAGGGGCGGTTTTTCCCGCGCCGCCATGGCGTCCATGTAATCACTTGGCAACTGACAGGCGAATGCGGCGATCACCACATCCGCCGCCTCTGTGTGCGGCCACTCAACGGGCCAGTGCCGTACGTCGACGCCCTGCCGGGATTGCTGCGCGGCACCAATGTCGATCTCGGGGCAGATCCGTTCGAAGGCTCGCAAGTCATCGACCCACAAGCGCACATCCAGTCCATGCTCGGCTACCAATTGCCGGGCCAGGCGCCAGGTCACGCCAATGTCGCCGTAGTTGTCGACGACAGTGCAAAAAATATCCCAGCGGGTGTTCAGTACCGGCATGCAAATCTCCCGTTGGCAAAAGCACCGATTGTCCGCATAAATCACCTCGCGCAGAAGAGCCGACGGCGATTAATCTTCGTGCGACAATCGCCACTCGCCCGCAATCATCCGCCAGGAGGCCGCCATGCCCTATCGCCCCAACCCGCGTCGCCCTTTGCCTGTTCAGCTTAGCGCGCTGCATTTGACCGGCAGCATAGCCTTGGGCATATGGCTGGGTTTTCTCGCCATTGCGCTGACCTGCTGGCTGCTTTCGCGCTTTGTGTTTACTGAACAATGGGCACCGGTTGCTCAAGCCGTGCAGCAATTGGCCAACCCGCCAGCGCCCCAGGTTCAGGTCCAGCCGGAGATTCCGCCGCAGAGTCCGCTGTTCGATCAGTACGAAGAAAACCTGCGCCGCAATGAGCAACAGCAACGCATGGATCAGGCCCGCAGCAGCATTCGCAATCAGTCGAACCCCAAGTGTCAGTTCTGGTTGCAACAGGATCAGAACGCTCCCAGCGAAAAAAGCCGTGCCAACGTTTTGCAATTCTGCGATTGATCATGAACAAGCACACGGTTCACCAACTGATTCTCGACAAGCTGCGCATCGACCTCGATATTGCCGAACGCGCCGCACAGACCGCCTACGAAACCGCGACCCACGAAGAAAACATCGCCGAAAACAAGTACGACACGCTGGGGCTTGAGGCGTCGTATCTGGCGGCGGGTCAGGCGAAACGGGTTGAGGAAATTCGTCGGTCACTGGCGCTGTGTCAGAACCTGACGCTGCGCGCCTACGATGAAAATCGTGGGATCGAGATCGGCGCCCTGCTCGGTCTGGAGGACGAAAAGGGTCGCGAGCAATGGCTGTTTCTGGCGCCGGACGCGGCAGGTCTGAAAGTCGACGTGGTGGGTCAGCCGATTACCGTCATCACCCCGCGCTCGCCGCTGGGCAAAAGCCTGCTGGGCAAGTTCGAGGGCGATGAGGTGGAGATTCTGGTGGCGGGCACCCGGCAACAGTTTGGTGTCACCGAGGTGCTCTGAGACAACGGATCAGTGAACCGGCAGTTCGACACCGTCGAACAGTTCTTCCAGTTCCTGCTTGTTGTGGCACTGGATGGCTTTGGCCATCACTTCGCGAGTCAGGTGCGGGGCGAACTTCTCGATGAAGTCGCACATGAAACCACGCAGGAAGGTGCCGCGACGGAAACCGATCTTGGTGATGCTCGATTCGAACAGCTCGCTGGCATCCAGCACCACCAGGTCGTTATCGAGTTTGGTGTCGACCGCCATTTTGGCGACGATGCCCACGCCCAGCCCCAGACGCACGTAGGTTTTGATTACGTCGGCGTCGGCAGCGGTGAACACCACTTTTGGCGTCAGGCCACGATGGCTGAAGGCTTCGTCGAGTTTCGAACGACCGGTGAAACCGAACACGTAAGTCACGATCGGGTATTCGGCCAAGGCTTCGAGGGTCAGCTTCGGCAGCTTGGTCAGCGGGTGGCCCTGCGGCACGACCACGCAACGGTTCCAGCGGTAGCACGGCATCATCACCAGATCGCCGAACAGCTCGAGCGCTTCGGTGGCAATGGCAAAATCGACGGTGCCGTCAGCGGCCATTTCGGCGATCTGCATCGGCGAACCCTGGTGCATGTGCAGCGCAACATCAGGGTATTGCTTGATGAAATTGCTGATCACCGGTGGCAACGCATAACGTGCCTGAGTGTGCGTGGTGGCAATCGACAAGGTGCCCTTCTTCTCGTTGGAGAATTCCTGAGCGATCTGCTTGATGCTTTCTACCTTGCGCAGAATCTCACCAGCAGTGGTGATGATGCGCTCGCCGGCCGGGGTGACGCGTGTCAGGTGCTTGCCACTGCGGGCAAACACTTCAACGCCGAGTTCGTCTTCCAGCAGGCGGATCTGTTTACTGATGCCCGGTTGCGAGGTGTAAAGGCTTTGGGCTGTAGCGGAAACGTTGAGGTCGTGGTGCGCCACTTCCCAGATGTAGCGCAATTGTTGAAGCTTCATATGAATCCCTCAAAGCAGGTAGACGCCACGGGCATCAGCGACGGTATATAACTATATTAATGGTTTGAAGAATAAATCTAGAACTTTTTTATCAAAGTGCCATTATTCCCGCTTCAGCGATCCTCCCGCCGCCGACGCTCCACCAACGGCACCAGATAAACCGGCACCTTGGCCAACTGCAGGACCCGAGCCGCCGTGCGCCCCAACGGCGTCTCCGCGCCCACCCCGTGGCTGTGGCTTCCTACGATCAGCAAATCCACCGAGAGCTTCTGCACCTGGTCGAGAATCACCTGCGACGGATCGCCCTGCACAACGCGAACTGCGCGAATGCGTTGCAGATCCTGCTCGCCCTCCTCCCCCAGCTCTTCGCGAAAACTGTCCAGTACTCGCTGCTCGATGTTGGCGATGACCGTTTTAAGACCCTGGCTGTGAAATTCGTTCAATGCCTGTTCATCGAGATAGCTCTGCAGCACCGATTCGGCAAAAAGCCCCATCGGCTCAACCGCGTGCACCACATACAAATCGGCATTGAACGTCCGCGCCAATGCCAGGGCATGCTGCATCACTAACGGTGCGTACAGACCGAGGTCAGTGGCATACAGCATCGAACGAATCATATGACCTCCTCGCAAGCCAACATGGCGGAGATTTGATTCAGCTTAGCAGTGCCTTGACGACTACGACGTGTGGCGCAACGTCTTGAACCGTTTGGGCTTTAGACCGCTGGTTCGTTGCTGATGCCGTGGGGTACATGGCCAGTGGCAACCACTTCGCGGGCGAGTTCGCAATGGCCGGCCTGATCATCGAAAAACACGTCGGCAGCGAACGCTTCGAGAAAGGCCGATTTGGTCAGGCCACCGAGAAACAAAGACTCGTCGAGACGGATATCCCATTCGCGCAACGTGCGGATCACCCGCTCATGGGCCGGTGCCGAGCGCGCGGTGACCAGCGCCGTGCGGATCGGGCAATCGTCGTCGGGAAATTCGCGCTGGAGCAAATTGAGCGCCGCCAGAAAGCCTTTGAATGGGCCGCCGCGCAGAGGTTCGCGGGCCGCTTCGCGCTCTTTGGCCTGAAACGCTTCCAGCCCACCGGACTGATAGACGCGCTCCGACTCGTCGGAAAAGATCACTGCGTCGCCATCGAAGGCGATACGCAACTCGTCGCTGGCCGCGCGACTGGCGCCACCGGACAGAATTGTCGCAGCGGCGAAACCGGCGTCCAGTGCCGCGCGCACATCCTCGGCATGAGTCGACAGAAACAAGTCGCAGCCGAAGGCTTTCAAATACGGATACGGACTGCGCCCGCCGACAAACGCCGCCCGGGAAATCGCCAGCCCGTAATGGTGAATCGAGTTGAATACGCGCAGCCCGGTATCGGCGCTGTTGCGCGAGACCAGAATCACCTCGACCCGCGCACGGCCGAGGCGACTGTTGAGTGCCAGAAGTTTTTCCACCAGCGGGAACGCATCGCCGGGTGCGAGAATTTCGTCTTCGTGCTCGATCTGATATTGCCGATACGCTTCGACGCCGCTCGACAGATAGACCTTGTGGCTCTCGCTCAGGTCGAACAGCGCACGCGACGAAATCGCCAGCACCAGTTTGTCATCGATGTTCTTGGCCATGCCTTCCCCCGCCTACAAAAAAACCGACCTAAACGTTGCGTCGGTCGATAAAACGCAAATTGCGGTACAGCGCTTCGATGCGCGGCAGCTCATAGCCTGCCGCTTTCGCCGCCGCCAGTGGCCGGGCGTAAATTGCCTCAAGTTCCAGCGGTCGCTTGTGTAAAAAATCGTGGTACATGCTCGGCCAATAGTCGGGCATTTTTTCCGTCATGCTCAACAGAAATCCGGCGTAACCCGGTGGCATGTCATGCCCACACGCCTTGGCACCCTGCACCACTTCAGCCATCAATGCCTGAATCGATGCGCGGCTGTCGGCATCGGCCATCAGCGGTGTGGTGCCGGCGCCGAGCAGCACCGACAAGCCGTTGTAGGGAATATTCCACACCAGTTTCTGCCAGCGCGCCTGTTGCAGATTGGGCATTGCCTGGGAATCAAGACCGGCGGCGCGGAACAGGCCTGAGCCCTCTTCGACAATTGCCATACGGGCAACATCATCGACGGCCGGGCCACTGTGATAACCGACGTTCACCGCGCCCAAGGCTTGATGGGTGACTTGCCCCGGCCCTTCGCGATGCACGCAAATCAGGCACAAGCCGCCGAGCAGATGCAGGGAGTCGGGCAACAGCTCACGCAAGTCGTCTTCGACATCGAGGCCGTTTTGCAGCACCAGCACTTTCGCATCGGGTTTGGCCGCTTGAATGATAGAAGGCGCCAGACCGGCATTGCTGGTGGTTTTCGCCCCGACCAACAGCCAGTCGCACTTGGGCATGTCTTCAGCCGAAGAATAGGCCTGCACCGGATTCAACGTCAGCGGGCCATGCACCGCGCTGTTGACCTGCAAACCGCGCTCGGCCACCGCCGAGAACTCGCTGCGCAACAGAAAGTGCACATCGAAACCGGCGCGCGCCAGCATCACCCCGTAGAAACCACCAATTGCACCGGTGCCGATAATCCCCACTTTCGGCTTATCAAAGCCCGGTTTATTCACTGCCCCCATCATGGCAACTCCTCTGCAATTCGACCCAGAGCCTGCGCCAATGCCTCGTTGAGTGCATCGGCAGTCAGGCGTGTGTGCAATGCCCCAAAGAACTCGCCGTCGCGCACCACAAACAACGCCGGCAAATGAAAGACCTGATAACGCTCGACCAGCCCGCCGTTGTCACCGGCATCTATCCAGCAAAGGTGATCAACCGCCAATACCATCCCCGGCAATACTTCGCGGGCATAGCGGCAACTGGCGCAGCCGACGCTGGTGAAAATCACCAGCGAAACGCCGCTCATCGCCAATAGCCGTTGGTCAGCGTCGAAATCGGTCAGTTCGGATTCGACCACTATACTGGGGGAAACAATGTCAAATGGCTGACACAGGGAGTCTGTGCTCATGGGACGTTTCATTCCTCATCCGGACGAAGTGCCGGTTGAACTGACGTTACTCAAGCCCGAGTGTATTTCCAGGCGACAGCTGCACACTATCAGCCTCGGCGGCATCGCTTGCAATTACCACCGTGCCTGGCGCCACGGCACGGCGTTGCAAGTGCGCATGCCGACACTGAATGCCGACATCTGTTATCCGGGCTATGTAGCGTGGTGCCTGCGGCGCAAAAAAGGCTACCTGGTGGGCATTGCCTTTACCGATGAGCAGACGCTGTTCAGCGCGCGAATGGGTGAGCAGGTGTGTCAGATCGAGCGCTTCTGCCGCATGAATGACGCCCACGATGATTTGCACGATATTCAGGCGCTGGCCCTGCAATGGGTCGAGCAACACGCCGACGAGTTCTCCCACGACAGCGTACACAAGGCTTTTGCGCAGCCAGCGCTGGACTAAAGCACCTTTTGCCCATTGTCTACCAGGCGCTTAACGCGCTAAGGTTCCGCTCCCCGACGCGCTTAAATCTGCTGTGCTCCGCCGCGCGGGGATCGCTGGCGGCCGGCACCCGTGACCTGACGAGTAAACGATGGCTGATTTACCGATCAACGACCTAAACGTCGCCTCTAACGAGACCCTGATCACTCCCGATCAGCTCAAGCGTGATATCCCTCTGAGCGACGCTGCCCTGCGCACCGTTACCAAGGGCCGCGAAGTCATTCGCAACATTCTTGATGGCACCGACCACCGTCTGTTCGTAGTGATCGGCCCGTGCTCGATCCACGACATCAAGGCTGCCCACGAATACGCCGATCGCCTCAAGGTGCTGGCGGAGGAAGTCTCCGACACCCTGTATCTGGTCATGCGTGTGTATTTCGAAAAGCCGCGCACCACCGTCGGCTGGAAAGGCCTGATCAACGATCCATATCTGGACGACTCGTTCAAGATTCAGGACGGCTTGCATATCGGTCGCCAGTTGCTGCTGGATCTGGCCGAAAAAGGCTTGCCGACCGCCACCGAAGCCCTCGATCCGATCTCCCCGCAGTATCTGCAGGATCTGATCAGCTGGTCGGCCATCGGCGCGCGCACCACCGAATCGCAGACTCACCGTGAAATGGCCTCTGGCCTGTCCTCGGCGGTCGGCTTCAAGAACGGCACCGACGGCGGCCTGACCGTGGCGATCAACGCCCTGCAGTCGGTCTCCAGCCCGCACCGCTTCCTCGGTATCAACCAGGAAGGTGGCGTGTCCATCGTCACCACCAAAGGCAACGCTTACGGTCACGTGGTGCTGCGCGGTGGCAATGGCAAGCCGAACTACGATTCGGTCAGCGTTGCCCTGTGCGAACAGGCGCTGGACAAGGCCAAGATCAAGCCGAACATCATGGTCGACTGCAGCCACGCCAACTCCAACAAGGATCCGGCCCTGCAACCGCTGGTGATGGAAAACGTTGCCAACCAGATCCTCGAAGGCAACCAATCGATTATCGGCCTGATGGTCGAAAGTCACCTGAACTGGGGCTGCCAGGCGATTCCGAAAGACCTTGCCGACCTGCAATATGGCGTGTCGATCACCGATGCGTGCATCGACTGGTCTGCCACCGAGAACACCCTGCGCAGCATGCACGCCAAGCTCAAGGACGTGTTGCCGAAACGTCAGCGCAGCTGATCAACGTTTCGCAGGCATAAAAAAACGCCGGGCATTGCCCGGCGTTTTTGTGTGTGCGATTCAGATCTTGGCGGCGCGGCGCTGGTGACGTTCCATGTAGCGCTCGACGTAGGAACACGACGGGATCACCGTGTAGCCCATTTCCTCGGCGTATTGCAGCGCGCTTTCGGTCAGCGCAGCGGCAATGCCGCGGCCACGCAGGGCGTTGGGCACAAATGTGCGATAGATATCCAGGGTCTGTTTCCCCAGATCCATATAGGTCAGATAGGCACGATGACCGTCCACAGTGGTCTCGAACTGATGACCAGCCTGGTCATGGTGGATGGACAACGCCTCGCTCATCACTACTCCTCGCGGGTCTTGGATTCTGACCCCTACCTTACCGATGTTTTTCCGGCGAAGGAACATCTACGCCACCCCGTGCCTGATGGACACCGAGAAGAGCCACACCGATCTCGCGCAACCGAGCACCTGATAAATAGTAGGCACCAATGGCGAAAATGCTCAAGGTGCGCTCGTCATCAAGACGGTTGACGGGGGTTGCTCCGATGGACGCAGAGGTGGCAGGGGAAAAGATCTTCCCGGGTTGCTCACCTGAACATCGCCGGATGTTGAGACTTAAGACGTGCAACCTTTTTTAAAGTCACCTCAACATGGACAAAGATAAGCGAAGCAGCACGCAAAATCGGAACAAAAGTGTGGACGAATTCATCTAGAAAGACTTTAGACAAAACTGCGAAAACAACACATGAAAGCGGGAACTTTTTCTCATTAACTCGCTCTGCGCGGGGCTTGCAGCTGGATATTTTTTATACAACGCAGTTAAAAGTTGCTCGAAAAAGAATCAGCGCCTACAATTTTTTTTGCTTCTTGCGCTACGTCAGTTTACTTACTACAAGTAATGGGTAGTATGTACGCCGGCTATTTCCTCAATCGTGAGGAGACAGCCACTTAATTTGAAAGTCCTTGAAGGGGAACACGATGAACAACGTTCTGAAATTCTCTGCTCTGGCTCTGGCCGCAGTTCTGGCTACCGGTTGCAGCAGCGCATCGAAAGAAACCGAAGCACGTCTGACCGCTACTGAAGACGCAGCTGCTCGCTCCCAGGCTCGTGCAGACGAAGCTTACCGTAAAGCTGATGAAGCTCTGGCTGCTGCTCAAAAAGCACAACAGACTGCTGACGAAGCTAACGAGCGTGCTCTGCGCATGCTGGAAAAAGCTAGCCGCAAGTAATAGTCCTTCGGGATTGTTATCAAGCCGACCCATTTTTTGGGTCGGCTTTTTTGTGCCTGATGCTTTTGTCCGGGCAATAAAAAACCCGCCGACGCTTAAAGCATCGGCGGGTTTTGGCAGACCGGTTACTGCAACTCGACCGGCGTGCTCGATACCATCGGCGCCGCTGCACTCGGCGTGCCGATTTCGGTAGGCAGACCATCTTCGGCTGCGACCACATCACGCACCACATCCCAGTTCATGCGCAGGTTGTTGGTGATGTCTTCACGCTTGAGCATGGCGTTGATCACCGCCGTGTGTTTGTCGACCACGGACGGGTTGCCCTTGTCGTCGATCGGCGTGTGCGCTTCCAGATAGACCTTGCCGTTGCTGCGACCGAACTTGTATGCGTCGTTGAGAATGCGCACTGACGTCCCGACCGGCACCATTCCAGCCATTTCCAGCACGTTGTTGTTGAACATGCGGAAGCAGCCGTGGCTGGTGCGCATGCCGATGCCGAACTTCTTGTTCGAGCCGTGAATCAGGTAGCCCGGCGTGCCCAGCGTGAACTTGAACGGCCCCAGCGGGTTGTCAGGACCGGCCGGCACCACGTTTGGCAGCGGATCGCCGTCGGCGGCGTGTTCAGCCTTGATCGAGGCAGGAGGCGTCCAGGTCGGATTCGGCGTCTTCGCGGTGATCGTGGTGTGCGCGATCGGCGAACCCCAACCTTCACGGCCGATACCCAGCGGGAAGGTGTACACCGTGTTCTTGCCTTTCGGGTAGTAGTAAAGGCGGTATTCAGCCAGGTTGATGACGATGCCTTCACGCGGGCCCGGCGGCAGGATGAAACGCGTCGGCAGGACGATTTCGGTGCCTGCACCCGGCAACCAGGCGTCGACGCCCGGGTTGGCCGCGACCATTTCCGAATAACCCAGATCGTAGGTGGTGCCCAGATCCGCGAAGGTATCTTCGTACTTGGCTTTGATCACCTGGACCTGGCCGATGATGTCTTCACCGGGCGGTGGCAGGGGGAACTCCAATGCAGCAACGGGACCGGCCACACACAGGGCGGCAAGTGACAGGCAGCGGGTGACGGCGGGAAAGCGCGGCAACATCCGGAAAATCCTTCGCATGATCATCAAGGGTATAAGAGCGCGATTGTACACCGCACTTTGAATATTCGGGGAGACAGGCCGATGGACCGCGTCAGGCCTTGAAAAGATCGCAGCCTGCGGCAGACCCTACAAGGAAACGCGTGCACTTGTAGGAGCCGCCGCAGGCTGCGATCTTTTGATCTTAAAGCTCGAAACGCAGCTCAGGCCAGATCGGCGAGGTGCCACGCTTCTGCGACTCCAGAATCGCCCGGCACAGCGAACACAAACGCTGATCCTGGAACACCCGGCGATCCACACTCGACCAGCGCGGTTGCGCCGGCAGCAGGCTGCCGCACAGCGTGCGATCAGCCGAGCCACCGAGTTCCAGCTGACGCGTCACCAGATGCACCCGCACTTCCTGGCAGGCGAACAGATCCAGCTGCTCGTCAGGCTCGATCAGTTGGTAGGCAAACAGGGACCAGGCAGAACGCGACATCGGGGGCTCCAAATAAGGGGGCGCCACATTAGCCGAAAGCCTGCCAGTAGAAAAGCCTCATAACAGCGGTTTTAGCGTCGGCCAGACATTTTCCAGCAACTTGCCCTGAGCCCCGGCTGCCGGGTGTAGACCATCGGCCTGCATCAGGTCCGGATGACCACCGACGCCTTCGAGGAAAAACGGGACCAGAGGGATCTTTTTGTCGTCCGCGAGTTTGCCGTAGACCTCGGCGAAAGCATCGGTGTAGCGCTTGCCGTAGTTAGGCGGCAGTTGCATGCCGAGCAACAACACCTTGGCACCGCTTTGGCGGGAGCTGTCGATCATCGAGGCAAGATTTTGTTGCAATTGCGTTGGCGGCATTCCGCGCAGGCCATCGTTACCCCCGAGTTCGAGGATCACCAGCTCCGGCTTATGCTCTGCAAGCAGCGCCGGCAGGCGCGCCTGGCCTCCGGCACTGGTATCGCCGCTGATGGAGGCATTGACCACTTTGTCGTCGAAACCCTCCTGTTTGAGCCGTTGTTCGAGCAACGACACCCACCCCAAGCGGGTATCCAGTCCGAAACCGGCGCTGATACTATCGCCAACGATCAGGACAGTACCCGCCGCTGCGTTCTGGGCCATGCACATCAAGGCCAGGCCAGCACTCAAAAACCACACTCGCATCGGATTCTCCATGGGCGCAAGCATTCTCACCGCGAAGAACCTCAGCAAAGTGGTTCCCAGCGCGGAAGGTGAACTGACTATCCTGCACGAACTCAGCCTGGAACTGAACAAGGGCGACAGCCTGGCCATCGTTGGCGCGTCCGGTTCCGGCAAATCCACCCTCCTCGGCCTGCTCGCCGGCCTCGACCTGCCAAGCAGCGGCGAGGTCACCCTCGCCGGGCAAGGCCTGAGCAATCTTGATGAAGACCAGCGCGCACGCATTCGCGCCGAGCATGTCGGCTTCGTCTTTCAATCGTTTCAGTTGCTCGACAGCCTCAATGCGCTGGAAAACGTCATGCTGCCGCTGGAACTCGACGGCCGCAAAGATGCGCGTGAGCGAGCGACCGAATTGCTCCAACGCGTTGGCCTCGGTCAGCGCCTCACGCACTCGCCGCGCCAGCTCTCCGGCGGCGAGCAACAGCGTGTGGCGATTGCCCGCGCCTTCGCTGCTGAGCCAGACGTGCTGTTCGCCGATGAACCCACCGGCAACCTCGACAGCCACACTGGCGAGCGCATCAGCGACCTGCTCTTCGAATTGAACAAGGAACGCGGCACCACCCTGGTGCTGGTGACCCACGACGAACGCCTGGCCCATCGCTGCCGGCGCCTGATCCGTCTTGAAGCCGGGCTGTTGGTCGCCCCTCTGGAGCCTTGATGGCACGTCTGCCGCTGTTGCGTCTGTTCAGTCTCGCCATTCGCCAACTGTTGCGCGACGCCCGCGCCGGTGAATTGCGCGTATTGTTTTTCGCCTTGGTCGTGGCAGTGGCAGCGAGTACCGCCATCGGTTATTTCGGCGCTCGCCTCAACGGCGCCATGACCCTGCGCGCCACCGAATTTCTCGGTGCCGATCTGGTGCTCGAAGGCAGTTCGCCGGCGCGCGAGGAACAAATCAAGAGCGGCACCGAATTACGCCTGAGCCATGCGCAAGTGGTGGAATTCTCCAGTGTTATCGCCACCGACAACGGCATTCAGCTGTCGAGCATCAAGGCTGTCGACCGCGCGTATCCTTTGCGTGGCGAACTGAAAAGTGCTCCGGCACCCTTCGCAACCGAAGATATTGGCGGTGAACCGCAACCGGGCGAAGCCTGGGTCGAAGCGCGCCTGCTGACAGCGCTGGACCTGAAGATCGGCGACAGCATCGATGTCGGCATGAAGACGCTGAAGCTGACCCGCGTACTGACTTACGAACCCGATCGCGCTGGCAACTTTTATAGCCTCACGCCGAGAGTCATGATCAACCTCGACGACCTCGCCGCCACCGGCGTGGTGCAACCCGGCAGCCGGGTGAGTTATCGCGAGTTGTGGCGCGGCGAACCGCAGGCACTGGAAACCTATCGGCAACTGATCAAACCCGGCCTCGCGGCCAACCAGCGCATTCAGGACGCCCGCGATGGCAATCGGCAAATTGGCGGTGCACTGGGCAAGGCCGAGCGTTATCTGAACATGGCCAGTCTGGTCGCGGTGTTGCTGGCCGGTGTAGCCGTGGCGTTGTCAGCGAACCGTTTCGCCAGCCGGCGTTTCGACGCCAGTGCGCTGTTGCGTTGCCTCGGTTTGTCGCGCCGGGAAACCATGCTGCTGTTCAGCATTCAATTGACCGTCCTCGGACTGATCGCCGCGCTCAGCGGCGCGTTGCTCGGTTGGCTGGCGCAACTGGGGTTGTTCGCGCTGCTGCATGATCTGTTGCCGAGCGATGTTCCGCCGGGCGGACTGTTTCCTGCCATTGCCGGGATCGGCACCGGGCTGGTGGCATTGGCCGGGTTTGCCTTGCCGCCCCTCGCTGCACTGGGACGAGTGCCGCCGCTGCGCGTTTTGCGTCGCGACATGCTGCCCATCCCGTCGAGCACCTGGATGGTGTACGGCGCGGCGCTGGGCGCGCTTGGCCTGATCATGTGGCGCCTGAGCCTGGACCTGCTGCTGACCTTCGCCCTGCTCGGCGGCGGCGTGGTGGCTGCGTTGGTCTTGGGCGGTTTGCTGTTGTTGTTGCTGCAAAGTTTGCGGCGAATGCTCGCTCGCGCTTCGCTGCCGTGGCGCCTGGGTCTGGGCCAACTGCTGCGTCATCCATTGGCGGCGGCAGGGCAATCGCTGGCATTCGGTTTGATTCTGCTGTCGATGGCCCTGATCGCTTTGCTGCGCGGTGAACTGCTCGACACCTGGCAAAACCAGTTGCCGAAAAACGCGCCGAACTACTTCGCCCTGAACATCCTGCCGGCAGACAAACAGGCCTTTGCCGATCATCTGGTCAATGTCTCTGCACAAGCCGCGCCGCTCTATCCAGTCGTGCCGGGACGGCTAATCAGCATCAACGGCGATCCGGTGCAACAAATCGTCAGCAAGGATTCGGCCGGTGATCGAGCGATTCAGCGTGATTTGAGCCTGACCTGGGCGGCGGACTTGCCGGCGGGCAACAAGCTCACCGCCGGTGAATGGTGGAAGGATCAACCGACCGACGATGTGCCGGGTGTCTCGGTGGAAGGCAAAGTCGCCGAGAGCCTCAAGCTCAAACTCGGCGATCACATGGTGTTCAACGTCGGCGGGGTCAATCGTGAAGCGAAGGTCACCAGCCTGCGCGAGATCAACTGGGACAACTTCCAGCCGAACTTCTTCATGATCTTCCAGCCAGGCACATTGAAGGATCTGCCGGCGACCTACCTGACCAGCTTTTATCTGGCACCGGGTCATGATCAGCAGATTGTCGAGCTGTCGCGCGCCTTCCCGGCGGTGACCATCCTGCAGGTCGAGGCGCTATTGGAACAGCTGCGCAGCATCCTCGCCCAAGTCACCCTGGCCGTGGAATATGTGTTGTTGTTTGTTTTGGCGGCGGGGATGGCGGTGCTGTTCTCAGGCCTGCAAGCAACGCTGGATGAGCGCATTCGCCAAGGTGCATTGCTGCGCGCACTGGGTGCGGAACGACGGTTGCTGATCAAGGCCCGCCGCATTGAGTTCGGTTTGCTCGGCGCGGTCAGCGGTCTGCTCGCGGCAATCGGTTCGGAAGTGGTGAGTCTGGTGCTGTATCGCTACGCCTTTGACCTGCCGTGGCATCCGCATCCGTGGCTGCTGGTACTGCCATTGATTGGTGCGGTGCTGATTGGCGGGGCCGGCGTATTTGGTACACGGCGGGCGCTGAATGCGAGCCCACTGACAGTGTTGCGCGAGGGTTGATAGACTCAAGCCGTCTTAATCACAAGAAGTTGCCATGAGCCGTTATCGCCCTCCCCGCACCGCTGGCACCGCGCTGATCACCCCCGAGGGTGAAGCGCGGATGCGCGCCGAATTCCATGAGCTGTGGCATGTGCGTCGCCCGCAGGTGACGCAGTCGGTCAGCGAGGCGGCGGCGCAAGGTGACCGCTCGGAAAACGCCGAGTACACCTACGGCAAAAAGATGCTGCGCGAGATCGACAGCCGCGTACGCTTCCTGACCAAGCGTCTGGAAGCACTGAAGGTTGTCAGCGAAAAACCCAGCGATCCGAACAAGGTCTATTTCGGTGCCTGGGTGACCATCGAAGACGAAGATGGCAAGCAATCGCGCTACCGCATTGTCGGCCCGGACGAACTGGACCTGAAACTAGGCCTGATCAGCATCGACTCGCCACTGGCCCGCGCCTTGATCGGCAAGGCGCTGGACGCTGAAGTGGGAGTGCAGACGCCGACTGGCGAGCAGTTCGTCTACATCGTCGCCATCGACTATCCGTAATCCGTATCAGCGGCGGGCGATCAAACCCTGCCGGGCAACGCGGGTCAGTTGCTTGATCATTTCCGGCGCATCTTCAGCGCTAGGCGACTGAATCACCGCCAGGTCGAAACTGTCACTGGCAAAACGTGCAAGCGACTCGCCGTCTTCGACAAACTGGATCAGGAATGCGGCAGGACCGCCGCTGCGGCGTGGCCAACCATCGAGATAACGCAACAGCGTCGGCTGATGTTTGCCGCCAAGGAGAATTTTCGGGTTGCGCTGGGTGATATGTGCCGTGATCGGCGCGGGACGTGCTTGAGGGCGTAGTGCATTCATCGTGTCGTGTCTCTGCCTCAAAAGTCTGCATGGCAGGTGAGAGGCAACACCGAACCAGCGCTTTAGCGGTATTTCGAAGCCCTGTTCCGGCTTCTGACGGCAACTGTTCAAGTCACCTGGCGCCCCGCAAGTAGCTGTTTAAATCGGCGCATGGGCAACATCCTAGAGAACGTGACCGATCAGTGTCAAGAATCAGCCGCAACAAAAAAGGCCCGCACAATGCGGGCCTTTTGCTTGAGCCAGAGCCTTCAACCGGCGATGGCGCGATCCACCGAGAGCTTGCCGGCGCCTTCGATCAGTACCGCGAGGCTGCCGCCGAGCAGGGCCAGGGCGAACTCGTAACCGTTGTTGGCCATAAACAAACCGTTACTGATGTGTACGGTGAAGATCGCCACCAGCGACAGGAAGGTCAGGCCCAACGCCGCCGGGCGCACCAGCAGGCCGATGATCAAGGCCAGACCAGCAAAGAACTCGGTACCGCCGGCCAGTGTGGCCATCAGGTAGCCCGGGTGCAGGCCGATGCTGTCCATGTACTGCGCAGTGCCCGCCAGTCCATAACCACCGAACAGGCCGAAAAGTTTTTGCGAACCGTGAGCCGCGAAGATCACGCCGACAGCGATGCGCAGGAGGGTCAGACCGTAGCCAGCGCGAGTGAACAGTACTTTGTTGATCAGAGAGCTCATGGGGCATTCCTTGTTTTTGCGAGAAGTTGTGTGTGTTGGTTGGCCGCTATATTAATCAGTAAAACAAATGTTAAAAGCGCAAATATTCCGCCATAACAATCAGTTTAGTTGATCATTTGCGTGAGACAACTTTCTGCCCACCGGGCTCCAACGACTCCCGCTCCCGGTCGAACGCCAAGTAATACTTGTTCACGCTATTAACATAGCTGACGGGCCCCATTCCCACCTGCTCCATGGCGATACGCTCGACCTGGAAGAACCACTGGTCAGGATTCAGCCCCCGGCGCCGGGCTTCCGCGCGCATGCCCTGCACGCGTTCGGGGCCGATGTTGTAGGCCGCCAGCGTGAAAGCCATACGTTCACGCTCGTTGAGCTTGGGGCTGCTGAAAAACTTGCGGCGAATCATCGCCAGGTACTTGGCCCCGGCCTGCACATTTGCATCAAGATTCTGAATATTGTTGACGCCCACCCGTTGCGCGGCTGACGGGGTGATCTGCATCAGCCCGGTCGGCCCGCTGCCACTGCGCGCATTGGGTTGCAGCGCGGATTCCTTGAACGCCAGCGCTGCCAGATTCAGCCAGTCCATGTTCTGTGCATCCGCGTGCTTTTGCAGGGTCGGACGAAGTTTTTCCAGGCGCTGGCGGTCGGACTTGGCCAATGGATAGTGGACTTGGTAGAGGCGCCGATAGATGCGAAGAAATGCTGCGTCTTCGTTCGACGGCTTCTTATAACCACCGAGGAAGCGATCAATGCTGGCGCGCAGCATCGACGCATCGCGGCGCACAAACCAGTATTCCTCGCCCGGTTCGCTGATCATCAGCTGACGGTCAAAGCGCAATTTCGGCAGGATCTTGCCCCAGCGTTCGGCAATCGGTTGCTCAACGATGGTCAGGTGAAAAATCCCGCCCTGAACCATTTCCAGGACGTCTTCGACGGCCAATGTCGGATCGACCCATTCGATCTTGATCGGCGCCAGTTTGTGCAAGGCGAGTTTCTGGTTGAGCTGACTGACCGCCTCCCCCGCCGCGCTGCCAGTTGGCAACGCTAAGGTCTTGCCGGAGAGTTGTTCGACCTTGGTGTAGCGTCGCTCGCCTTTGATGCCGACCAGCACCAGCGGCACGTTGCTCGCGATCGGTTCGCTACTGGCCACCGCATAACCCGAGGGCAAATCGAGCAACTCGCCGGGCGCGACCAGATCACCTTCGCCACGCTGCAGCGCGCCGAGCAGTTGATCCTTGGCTTTGGGAATGATCTTGAGGGTGACTTCCTGGCCGTCGCGGGCGTGGCCATTGAGGTATTGCTCGAAGGCGCGCAGGCGATGGTATTCGACACCGATGGCCTGGCCCTGGACTTCGCCGGAACTGTTGCGGCTCTGGTTGACCAATACGCGCAATACACGACTGCTGCGAATCTCCGACAAGTCGCGCACTTTGGCCGCCGGCACGGCTTGCAGCGGCCCGGGCAGGCGCGCGACCGCCGTCATCGGCAGGAGCAGCGAACCACACAACAGGAGCAAAACCGAGGGACGAACCATCCACTCTCCGGAAAGAATACGGGGCGATTTGACCGCAGAACGGTCAACATCACCGACGGAAACAGAGCGCCATGAGCGCTGGCAACGTGCGAGAGACTGGCACAGTGATGGCATCTTTGCCAAACCGGGCTGCGTCGCGGCATCAAGAGACAGCTATAACTCGTTGTAGTTCTTGGCTTTTCTTATGAATCTACAGCTCTGGTATGCTTTCCGGCCTTCGGCCCGAGGTAGCAACCATGCAACTCATCGATATCGGCGTCAACCTGACCAACCCAAGTTTCGCCGACAAACACCAGGCCGTGCTCGACCGCGCCTATGCCGCCGGGGTCTGCCAACTGGTGCTGACCGGCACCAGTGTCGAGGGCAGCGAACAGGCTCTGGAGCTGTGCCAGCAACTCGATGAAAGTGGCCAGCGACTGTTCGCCACCGCTGGCATTCATCCGCATTCGGCGAGTGACTGGAACGCTGACAGCGCGCGACGCCTGCGCAGTTTGTTGAAGGAAACCAACGTCGTCGCCGTGGGTGAGTGCGGGCTGGACTTCAACCGCGATTTCTCCCCGCGTCCACAGCAGGAAAAAGTCCTCGAAGAACATTTGGCCATGGCCGTTGAATTGCAGCTGCCGGTGTTTCTGCACGAACGTGATGCCAGTCAGCGCCTGCTGGAAATCTTGAAAGACTTCCGCGATCAACTGCCCGCCGCCGTGGTGCACTGTTTCACCGGCGAGCAAAAAGCCTTGTTCAGCTACCTCGATCTGGATCTGCACATCGGCATTACCGGCTGGATCTGCGACGAGCGTCGGGGCACGCACTTGCATCCACTGGTAAAAGAGATCAAACCCGGACGTTTGATGCTCGAAAGCGATGCGCCGTACCTACTGCCGCGAACGTTGCGACCGAAACCGAAGAACGGGCGTAACGAGCCAGCGTATCTGACAGAAGTGCTGCGTGAGGTGGCGTTGCATCGTGGCGAAAGCGAAGACGATCTGGCAGCGCACACGACGGCTTGCGCTCGCGCATTCTTCAATCTGCCGACATTGTGTAATTCGTAAAAGATCGCAGCCTGCGGCAGCTCCTGCATTGGGATGGCGTACCTCTGTTGGAGCTGCCGCAGGCTGCGATCTTTTAATCTCTTGACCTACATCAAATCCCCGTTCCTGCGTAGCGGCACAATGCTGGCACCTTGCCAAAACTGTTTCCGCTATCAGAGAAGACCTCCATGGGTGCCTGGCTTAGCAATATCTCGCTGAAATACAAATTCTGGGCGGTCAACGCGGTCGCCTTCGTCACCACCCTGTTGCTGGTGTTGTACGCCGTACAACTCGAGCAACAGGCGCGCAGTCACGCCTCACAAGCGTCCGCGCAGGCCCAGGCGCAATTGCTCAAGGCCTGGCCAAGTGGACAAGCGCTGCCCAAAACCGATCAAGTGCTGACCTTCAAACGCGGTGAAGCGCCGCGCCTCAATGATCAGCCGCTGTTGGAAATCACCGACAGCACGGGCTGGATCGAGATCAATCACCTGCCCCTGTTTGGCGAAAACCCGCTGATGGGTGCTGAAGTGTTCAGCCGTGCCGATGGCCAAAAGGTCGCTGTGATCGCCTATGGTCCGAGCCTGAGCCAAGTGTTCAGCGAGCGCTTCGCCAACTACGCGGTGGCGGTGTTTATCCTGATGCTGGCGATGCTCGGCGCCTCACAACTGCTGATCCGTTTCCTGCTCAGCCAACTCAACACGTTGAAAGACGTGATGCTGCATGTCGAGAAAAGCGGCGACCTCTCCGCGCGCGTGCCGCTGGCTGGCAAAGACGAAGTCGGGCAGATGGCCAACGCGTTCAACGCGATGCAGGCCGGTTACCAACGCGTGGTGACCACGGTCGCCAACACCGCTCGGCAACTGGATGTCGGCGCGGCGCGGCTGGCGTCGAGCATGAACGAGGTGCGTCAGGGGATGCTCGGTCAGCAAAGCGAAACCGATCAGGCGGCCACCGCGATCAACGAAATGACCGCCACGGTTTATCACATCGCCCAACACGCCGGCGCCACCCGTGATCTCTCGCAAACCGCCGACACCCTCGCCGGCAGCGGTCAGCAAGTGGTCAGCCGCGTGCAGCATTCGATCGCCGGGCTCTCCAGCGGCGTGCAGCAGACCGCCGAGATGATCCAGCGGCTGGCCGAGGACAGTCAGAAGATCAACGGCGTGGTCAGCGTGATTCACAGCATCGCCGAACAGACCAACCTGCTCGCCTTGAACGCCGCCATTGAAGCCGCCCGCGCCGGAGAGATGGGCCGTGGCTTTGCGGTGGTCGCCGATGAAGTGCGCAACCTCGCCAAACGCGTGCAAACCTCCACCGATGAGATCACCACCATGGTTTCAGCGTTGCAGGCCGGCACGCGCGATGCGGTGGATTTCATGCAGGAGAGTTCGTACAAGGCTGACGATTGCGTACAGCAGGCGCAGGAGGCTGGCGAAGCGTTGGCGGAAATCACCGGCGCGGTGGCGCAGATGCGCGAGAGCAACACGCAGATCGCCGTTGCAGCGGAACAGCAAAGTCAGGTCGCCGAGGAGATGAATCGAGCGGTGGTGAGCATTCGCGATGTGACCGAGAACACTGTGCAGCAAACGGTGGATTCGGCGACGACGAGCAATGAGTTGGCGACGTTGGCCGGGGAACTTAACAAGGCAATTGGGCTGTTGAAACTCTAAAGATCAAAAGATCGCAGCCTTCGGCAGCTCCTACATTGGTTTGTCGTACACCCTGTAGGAGCTGC
>NZ_RWIM01000150.1 GCF_009764645.1 Pseudomonas sp. PB106 | reverse complement strand
GCTGCGATCTTTTGATCCTGTTTCTAAATCAAGATCAAAAGATCGCAGCCTTCGGCAGCTCCTACAGGGGTTTTGTGTACAGCGGGCCATTGAGGGTATCCCCACCGTCCCCAATCCTGGGGAATGACGCCCTTTCCCCGCGGCCAGAAAACCTCAGCCTCACACGCGCCAACCCTTCTAATCCGCCCATCTCCCGCCTATCCACCCCACCTTGGCATGGAAGGTGTACAGGCCCTGTGCAACTGACCCATCCCCAAGGGGCAGGTACTTTGATAGAGGGATTAACTCATGCACCCTTTACTGTCCAAAACCGCGACCGTCCTGGTCGTGAGCGCCTTGGCCCAGGGCATTGCTCAGGCCGCTTTGTTTGCTGTTGACCCCGGTCCGTACGCGCCAGCCAACGGCGGTTTCGCCAGTTGGTATCAGGACACCCACGGTCGCACGCTGGATCTGTGCCTGTCCAAAGCACTGAGCTCGCGGGTGCCCAGCGCTCCCGGCGCGCCGTCGTACATGTGCTCGCTGCTGCCGACGCCCGGCGTGTTCGATGACGCGCAACCGATCGTCTTCCCGAGCAACTTCCCCGATGAAGCGTTCTGGTTCACCGGCGAGACCACCCTTGTCGACGCCGCACGCGGCATCGACCTGACCTTCGTCAGCGCCATCGAAGCCGCATTCGCTGCCGAAGAACCGGTCGAGGGCGATCAAGTCAGCTTCGCGCGAATCCGCATTCGGGTTGACGTGCCGACCGCCGGCACCTACGTGATCACCCACCCGTACGGCGTCGACGTGTTCAACATCGACACCCCCGGCCGCCGCGCAATCAACATGACTCGCGACATCGGCATCGGCACGCCGAAAACCTACGACGGCGCGCTCAAGGGTGACATCGGCCCGTTCCTGCGCAGCGTCAACGGCCCGTACACCGAGACCAACCCGGTGACCGGCGCCGCCGAACAATTCGTCGGCGACCCGAACCTCAGCGAGGCGGTCACTGGCAGCCCGTTCAATACCAACTACGTACGCATCGAAGGCCCGAACGGTCTGGATCTGCGTTCGAACACGTTTGCCGTGTCGGGCAAGTTGTCGACGGTGGTGCGGCCAACGCCAATGATCACCCAGCGCAGCACCTACTCACGCAAGGCCGGCGACAGCGCACCCGTGGCGCAGCAAGACGTGTTCGTCCTCGCACCGCCAGCGCCGGGCACCGTCGCCGTGACCAGCACCACCCCGGTGCTGAACATGACCGAAGCCAACTCCACCGGTGCCTGGTACGCGCAATCATCGGCCAACCCGACCTTGCCGAGCGTCCTGCAAGTCACCGCTGACAACCACCTGGCCATCGCCAGCAGCACGCCGACCACCCTGCCCATGAACCTGACCGACCTGGTGGTGATTTCGCGCGCCGAGTACAGCCTCAGCTCCGGGCAACTGACGCTAGTGGCGTCGACCAGTGACGAAACCTCGCCGCCGGTGCTCACCGCCACCTCCATCAGCGGCGCCGCGATTGGTGCGCTGAGTGGCGACGGCGCGGTGAAAAGCCTGGCCACCGGGATCTCGCCGATACCACCGGCCAAGGTGCGCGTGACGTCGTCCAACGGCGGCAGCGATACCGAAGAAGTGGTCATCGTGCAATGAACGCTCACATGCCCAGATCCGCATCAGGAGGCATCATGAACAAGTGGCCACGCTTTGCGCTCAACGCGCTCGGGCTCGCTCTCTCGCTGACCGGCAGTGCCTATGCGCAACTCGCCGCCGTCGACCCCGGCCCCTACACCTTCGCCACCGGGAAATTCCCGATGTGGTATCAGGACAACAATAATCTGTCGATGGAACTGTGCCAGTCCCGCGCCGCCAGTTCGCGCGTCGGCGTCACCACGCCACCGGCCTACATGTGCACCCTGTTGCCGGAACCCGGCATCTACGACGACAGCCTGCCGATGGTGTTCCCCGACAACTGGCCGCCGGAAGCCTTCTGGTTCCTCGCCGAGACCGCTATCCCCAACAACGGTGCCGGTTTTGGCATGGACGCGTATGTCGCCGGGATCGAAGCGGCGTTCGCCTCGGAAAACCCTGCGGATGGCGATCAGCAAAGTTTTGCGCGGATCCGCATCCGGGTGAACGTTCCCGTGGCCGGCACCTACGTCATCACTCACCCGTATGGCGTGGAAACGGTCAACGTCACCACCCCTGGGCGCCGTGCAATCAACATCACCAAAGACATCGGCATCGGTGCACCGGGCGACTTCACAGGCACACTCAACGGTGCCATCGGCCCGTTCCTGCGCAGCATCAACGGCCCCTACACTGAAGTAAATCCGGACACCGGTAGCGTCGAAACGTTCGTCGGTGACCCGAACCTCACTGAAGCCGTGACCGGCAGCCCGTTCGATACCAACTTCGTGCGGATCGTCGGGCCGTCCGGCGCTGGCACCATTCAGACCAGCCTGTTCACGGTCGCCGGCAAGGTGCTCGACAACCGTCAACAAACCCATGTTGAAATCGATCGCGCCACCTATCGCCGCACCTCAGCGGGTGTACGTGCCGAAGTGTTCGCCAAGGCTGACACCAGCTCGACCCTGTGCTTCCGCGAAAGCGTGGCGCTGCTCCCCGGCCCGCCACCAACGCCGTGCCAGACCAACCTGCTGGGTGACAACACCGGTCTGTTCTTCGGCCAACGCCTGAGCAACGGCGCGCTGCCGCCAGTGGTGGTCGTGACCGCGACCAACCCGGCCGGGACCACGCGTCCGACCGCTGTCTCGGCCAAGCTCACCGACGTGGTGAAAGTGCAGACCGCGCGCTACAGCTGGGCCAACAAAAGTCTGCTGATCGAAGCGACATCGACCGATGAAGTGGCGATCCCGGACATGGTTGCCCAAGGCTACGGGCGTCTGTCGAAAACCGGCACGCTGCAACGCATCACCGTTGCCGACCTGACCCAGCCACCGGCCACCGTGACGGTGAAATCCGCCGCCGGTGGCAGTGACACCGAGTCTGTCGTCGTGGTCGGCACTGCGCCGGACACCGGCGAAAACCAGGCGCCAATCAGCAACCCCGACACTGGCAGCACCAGCTTCGGCGTGCCGATCACCCTCAGCCTGCTGACCAACGACAGCGATCCCGATGGCGATAATCCGCTGGGCATCACCGCACTGACGCAACCGGCCGCCGGCCAAGGCACCGTCGCCCTGAGCGGCACCGCTGCCGTGGTCTACACCCCGCCAGCGGTGGTGAATGCGCCACTGACTACGACCTTCACCTACAAGGCGCAAGACGCCAAAGGCCTGGCCTCGGCCAACCCGGCGACCGTGACGATTACCGTCGCGCCAAACCGGTCACCGACCGCCGTCGCCGACAGCGTTGCGACCTTGGGTGTGGCGATCCCGATCAACGTGCTGGCCAACGACACCGATCCGGAAGGCAACGTGCCGCTGGGCGTCGCCAGCCTGACCCAACCGGCCGCCGGCCGTGGCACGGTCAGCACTGACGGCACGGTGATCACCTACACCCCACCGGCCACCGTGACCACGGCGTTCACCACGACCTTCACCTACATCGCCCGGGACAGCTTCGGCGCCCTGTCGACGCCGGCCACGGTCACGGTGCAAGTGTCGCCACGGCCAGCGGCGGAAACCTTCGCCGTGACCGCATCGACGGTGCAGGCACGCTCCGGCGGACGCTTCAACTGGGACTTCACCGGCACCTCGTCAGTGACCACCGGCAACACCATCACCGTGCAGGTCACCACCCCGACCGGGCTGGTCACCCTCGGCACCACCACCGTACCGGTGACCGGGCGCTGGCGGCTGACGCTGAACAACACGACGGTGGTGCCATCGGCCAACCCGACCGCGACGATCCGCTCGTCCCAGGGCACCGTGCGCACAGTCTCGGTGACCACGCTGTAAGCCAGCACCCCAGCCACTTTCGGGTGGCTGGGGGCTGAATTGAAACCGGTTAACGCCTGACAGGATGTGAGCCATGAACACGCCGACCGCCGCCCTGCTTTGCCTGCTTCTGCTGTGCAGCAGTGCGGGCGTGCGTGCCGACGACCTGATGGACAACGACGACCTGGCCCCGACCAGCAGCGACCTCGGCGAACTGCCCCCACCCGTGGGTCAGCAAGCCCTGATCGATCAGCTCGGCCAGGCCAACGTCGCCCTGCTGCAACAGAACGGTCAGTCGCTGCTCGGGCAGATCGTGCAGTCGGGCAGCAATCAGGAGGCGTACATCCTGCAACAGGGCAGCGACCTGATGGCGCTGATCAACCAGAACGGTTCCGGCAACGCCGCCTCCATCACGCAGAACGGCAGCCACAACCGCGCGCAGATTTCGCAAAACGGCAACAACAACGACGCCAGCATCGAGCAGGCCGGCACGGGGCTGCAAAGCGCCGTGACCCAGTCGGGCAACGGCATGAGCGTTTCGGTCAAGCAATATCGCTAAGCACTGCAAATCATCGGAGAGTTCATCATGTTCAAACTGACGCCCCTCACCGCCGCCATCCTGGTCATGATCAGTGCCCAGGCCATGGCCGACGACAGCCTGTCCACCCAGAGTCAGGCCGGTACGGCCAACATCGCTGACGTGAAACAGACCCAGGCACCGTTCAGCAGCGCCACCCAGACCCAACTGGGCCAGGGCAACGACGCCGCCGCCGTGCAAGACCACGCCAGCAGCGTGATCACCCAGGACGCCGTCGGCGACTACAACGCCGGTTACGCCGAACAGCTTTACGAAGACAACGGCACCATCACCCAGCAACAGGTCGGCGCCTTCAACACCACCCACGCCAGCCAGTCATTGGGCTTCGGCTCACCGAACACTGCGCTGCAACAGCAGCAAGGCACCGGCAACTTCTCGTTCGTCTATCAGGACTCGCAGAACGGCAGCGAAGGCAAAACCTTCCAGTTTGGCGACAGCAACGAAGCCAACATCGAGCAACTCTATGAAGGCACCGGCAACAGCGCCGTGATCACCCAATACGGCACCGCCAACTACGGCACCGCCGAACAAGTGCTGCACAACGGCGGCCAGATCGGCATCAACCAGGCCGGCGACAGCAACTACGCCTACGGCGACCAGCGCAACGGCACCGGCGGCAACATCACCATCAACCAGTTCGGCAACCTCAACGGCAGCGAAATCTGGCAAGACTCGCAACTCGCCAGCCAGGCCACCGTCAACCAATACGGCGACAGCAACGAAACCGTGGTCGACCAAAGCTTCGGTGAAAACAATGCCGCCGCCGTCACCCAGGTCGGCAACACCAACGCGATCTACGCCGACCAGTTCGAATCGGTCAACTCGACGCTGGCGCTGTACCAGGTGGGCAACGGCAACGTGCACTTCACCTACCAGAACGGCGACAGCCACGTGCTCAACGCCACCTCCGTGGGCAACGACAACAAGGTCTACGCCAGCAACTGGAAAGGCCCGCAACACGGCGGCCAATTCGGCAGCGGCCAACGCGCAACCGTGACTCAGGCAGGCAGTGGCAACATCGCCAGCTTCACTCAGGACGGCGTCGGGCATGTGATGACCACCAATCAAACCGGGACAGGCAACAAGACCACGGTCAGTCAGGCTGAGTCCTATAACGAGCTGTACTTTGATCAGAATGGCAGCGACAACATTCTGATTTCCGATCAACGCGGCACCGGCAACCTGGTGCAGGGTTCTTCGAATGGCAGCGGCAACAGCGCCGAATTTGATCAATCGGGCTCGGGCAACCAGGCATACACCGCGCAGCTGTATGGCAGTGACAACATGATCACTGTTAAGCAGGCGGATACGATGAACGTGGCGTACGTGACCCAGGGCGGCACGGGGAACATTGCCAATGTCGATCAGAGTGGCGTTACGCAGACGGCGAATATTCAGCAGTTTGGATCGGCTAACCAGGCGACGGTTTTGCAGCAGTAGGGGTTGGGTGTTGATGGGCCGCGATTCTCTGGTGAGGGGGGTCGCGGTTTTTTTTTGCGCTGACGCTTGAGTTGCGTCCTACGGAAAACGGAACGTTTTCAGAAATTCGGGGAGTTTTCTGACAAGTTCTGGCGGTTGGCCGTCGGAAGTGCAGGCTCTAGGATTTGCCGGGACAACTTGATCCTCATGGAGCTTGGCCTACATGCAATTCATCCAGACAGCGACGACAGCGATACCGTTAACGAATAGACTTCGAGGCACCAAACCCGGAGGTTCTATGATCGACCCGTCCTTGATCGACCCACTGTGCCCGGTTGTTTCGGATCTTGATCCCGAGGAGCAGGCTGCGAGTTATGACCGTTGGTTTCGGGCCGAAGTACAGGCCTCTCTCGATGATCCGCGTCCGAGTATTCCCCATGAACAAGTGATGGAGGAAATGAATGCCTTGATGGAATCAATGCGCAAAAGCGCTGATGCAGATTAAGTGGCGACCCAAGGCTCGGGTCGAACTCTCGAAAATCCTGAAGTACATTGGCGAGCGAAATTTTGTAGCGGCGACTGCACTTCACAAATCCGTCGTAAAAACTACATCTGCGCTTTGTTGGCATCCACAGCTGTATCGCAAAGGCCGCTCTCCCGGCACTCGAGAGATTGTGGTAAGCCCGAACTATCTCGTCGTTTATCAAGTGGCGGACCACATTGAGATTGTGAGCATCTTGCATGCGCGTCAGGAGTACCCTCGACGCGACCCCGGTTAAGATCGCTTCCTCGTCTCAACACAAGAAACCGTGCTTCCCCTGGAGGTACGGTTTTTTTGTATCTTGATCGTTCCCACGCTCCGCGTGGGAATGCCTCTCGGGACGCTCCGCGTTCCAGCTCGCGAATTTGACGCAGAGCGTCAAGGGCTGCATTCCTTTGCTGCGCGTGGGAACGATCAATCAGCCATCCTTCAACTCGACGTGATCCAGCGCTTGATTCACCGCCAGTTCGCCCAGCATGACGACTTGTGCGATGCCCAATGCTGTCTTGCGGTGTGAGGTTTCCAGCGAGGCGGCGAAGTTGATCAGCATTTCGCTGGCTGAACCGAGGGTTTCGCTGGCGTTGGCCAGCAGGGATTCGGTGTTGTACCTGGGATTGGCGAGGTACATGGGTTCCGGCTCGTTGGTGCTGGACATGATGTGGGCGGAGGGGTTGAGGTAAAAATCGAGGGCGCGGTCGGCGGCTTCGTGGAGTTTTTTGCTGTCGACCGAGGCGTAGGGGGATGTGGTGTTGGTGTCTGGTTCTGGGGGGTTGGGTGTTGGTTTTTTCATGGTGATTCTCTCTCACTGATAGTTGCAGCTGGCCCATTCGACTTCCAGGAAAAATGGGTGGCAGCTGTACGCAGGCTGGAAATCCGGGAGAGAGCAACCCGGCAGACACGAATGTCTCCCGCGCACAACCGCCATAACAGAGTGCACACAATGAAGTGCGCAAGCATACGTTATGAAAGGCGTATCTGCTCTCTCGTGTCCTCGGGTTTCCATGCCCGGTCGCTGATTTGGCAGCGACGAACACAGGCTAGAGACCGGACGTCCGACGGACAACCTGAAAACCTTGTGGGAAGGTTCTGCAAAATCGAAACATCCTTTAAACATCCCGAATTGAAATACGCATGTGTAGGAGCTGCCGCAGGCTGCGATCTTTTGATCTTGATCTTAAAAAATCAAAGTCAAAAGATCGCAGCCTTCGGCAGCTCCTACAGTGAATGTGCCCAACCGGCGGGAATTGGCCGGCTCATAGATCGCCATCGCTGGCAAGCCAGCTCCCACAAGGATTTGGGTACATCCGCAATGGCAACTGAGTCTGAGAGATAGCCATCGCGAGCAGGCTCACTCCTACAATTGAATCGCGTGCTGTCAGCAAGAGATTGGGCGGCTGTCAGGCCGCCTTCGCGAGCAAGCTCAGCTCCTACGAAGATCAAAAGCCAAGCACGCCGTGCTTCTCACCACTCAACAGGATGAGCGTTAGCTCGGCTGCAGCTTTTGATCTTGACCCACGGGCGACGTCGGCAGGCTGAGTGGAGGGATTGATCCGGGCGTGGGAGCGCAGCGACCGTTTGGCGCAGCCAAACACAGCGAGAGGAGGTGCAGCGAAGCAAACCGTAGGCGCTGCGCCCGGATCGATCCCGCAGCGAAGG
>NZ_RWIM01000149.1 GCF_009764645.1 Pseudomonas sp. PB106 | reverse complement strand
GGCTGCGATCTTTTGATTTCGTTTTTAAGATCAAAAGATCGCAGCCTTCGGCAGCTCCTACAAGGGATCAGCAATTACCAGGGAATCGTTTCACCCTTGTAGTTGATGAAGTGATGGCCGCCCTTGCTGGCATACGCGTTCACCTGGTCCACCAGCCCACGGGTGCTGGTTTCCACGTCCAGGTCCGCACCTTCACCACCCATGTCGGTCTTCACCCAACCCGGATGCAGCGACAACACCGTCAGCTTCTGCTCACCCAATTGCGTGACAAAACTATTGGTCATCGAATTCAGCGCAGCCTTGCTGGCCTTGTACAACGCCAGTTCCGGCGCGTCGGGCACGGTCACGCTGCCGAGCCCGGAACTCATGAACGCGAGCACGCCGCTGCCGTCACGGATCTGCCCGGCGAAGCGTTGGGCCAGATTGATCGGCGCCACGGCGTTGGTAAAAAACAGCTGACCGACTTCGGCCAGTGTCGCGCCGCCCGGTGTCTGATCGGCCGGGCCTTTGACCCCGGCGTTGACGAACAGCAGGTCGAAGGTTTCGCCCTTGAGCTGTTGGCTCAGCGCGATCACCGCTTGCTGATCGTCCATGTCGAGCTTCTCGATCCGCACCTTGCCCAGCGCTTGCAGCGCCTCGGCGTTTTGCGGATTGCGCACGGTGGCGGTGACCTGCCAGCCGTCGGCCAGCAGGGTTTTCACCAGACCGAGGCCAAGGCCCCGGGAGGCGCCGATGATCAGTGCGTTTTTTGCAGACATGATGGGCTTCCTTGATGAATGAGGATCATGGATTCAATGGACAGGCCTGACCGAGCCGAAGTTGCAGCTCTTGCCGCAGCACGTCGAGTTCGCGCATGCGGGTTTCGATCAGTTGCAGTTTGTCGCGCAGCAACTGCGCGACGGCGTTGTCCGGATCGGGGGCGTTCCACAACGCGGCGACGCTGTCACCGATCTCGCCGAGGGTAAAACCCAGACGCTGTGCGGTCTTGATGTACAGCACCAGTTGCAGCATTTCCGGCGGATAGTCGCGATAACCGTTGGAACTGCGCTGCGCCGCGATCAGCCCGCGCTGTTCATAGAAACGCAACGTGTCACGGCTGACGGCGCTGGCCTGGGCTAATTCACCGATACGCATGCTGGCTCTCAAAACAGCTGTTGACCCTGGAGCATACTCCAGGCTTTACCGTGCTTGCTCCCTGAATTTCTGGAGCAAGGACGATGTGGACTTCAACCCAGTATCGCAACGTGGTGCGCGGCAGTGCCTGGTATGACCTGATCGTCACAGCAGCGTTTGCCACGCCGTGGAGTTTTGCGCTTGTGCACGGGTTGTTGAGCGCACTGAATTTGCCAGGCGAACTGCCGGCGTTTCAGCCTGTGCATATGTTGATGGCGAATCTGTTGGGGTCGGTGGTGTGTGTTTGGGCGGTGCTGCGGATTCGTGATCCGCAGGCGCTTTATGGACGGTATGACGCGGTGGCCAGATTTCTGTTTGCGGCTTGGCAGGCGTATGCCTTGTTGCATGGCGCCAGTTCGATATTGCTGGTTTTCCTGGTCTTCGAACTGGCGTGGGGCATTGCTCAGGTGTTGCCTGTGCGGACGCCTTCGCGAGCAAGCTCGCTCCCACAGTGTTTGTGTCGTGCACAAAATTTGTGATCACCACTAAACCTGTGGGAGCTGGCTTGCCAGCGATGGGGCCATTGAACTCAACGCATCAATGCCCCGCCTGCCAAGGCTGCCCCAACGAAACCGGTGCATACAATCTTGTACGCAGTGCATCCCGCGACAACAGCACCAACACCACAATCGTCGCCACATACGGCAGCATCGCCAGCAAACTCGACGGAATCGCCAGCCCCAACCCCTGCGCCACCAAATGCAGGATGCTGGCGAGGCCAAACAGATACGCCCCGAGCAACAACCGCCACACCCGCCAACTGGCAAACACCACCAGCGCCAGCGCGATCCAGCCGCGCCCGGCGGTCATGTTTTCCGCCCACATCGGCGTGTACGCCAGCGACAGATACGCTCCCGCCAGCCCGGCCATCGCCCCGCCAAACAGCACTGCCAACGTACGCACGGTCAACACCGGCAAGCCCATCGCACTAGCCGCATCCGGGTTCTCGCCGACGGCCTGAATGATCAGCCCGACACGACTTTTGATGATCACCCACGCCACCAGCGCAAACAGCGCGAACGACAGATACACCAGCAAATCCTGCGCGAACAGCATCCGCCCGATCAGCGGAATTTCACTCAGATACGGAATCGCCAGCGGCTCAAAACCGGCCAGCGGTTTGCCTACCCAGGCCGCGCCGACAAAGGTCGACAGCCCGACACCAAAAATCGTCAGCGCTAGGCCGGTCGCCACCTGATTCGCGTTGAACACCAGCGCCACCAAGGCAAACAGCGATGACAGCAACATGCCGGCAAGCATCGCCAACAACACGCCAAGCCACAGGTTGCCGCTGTTCAGCGCGACGATGAAACCGATCACCGCGCCAAACAGCATCATCCCTTCCTGCCCGAGGTTGAGCACGCCGCTCTTCTCGCAGATCAGTTCACCCAACGCCACCAGCAACAGCGGCGTGCCGCAACGCACCATGGCGTAGAAAATATTGCTCAACAGGTCGATATCCATCACAGCGCTCCGGCGGTTACGGCAGTGGTCGAAGTGCGCTTCGCCCAGCGCAGGTTCAGGCGTGGCCGATAAAGAATCAGCACGTCACAGGCGAGCAGGAAAAACAGCATCATGCCCTGAAACAACTGGGTGATCGCTTGCGGCAGATTCAGGCTCATCTGTGCGCTCTCGCCACCGATGTACAGCAGTGCCATCAGCAGACTGGAGAACAGAATCCCGATCGGATTCAGTCGCCCGAGGAACGCCACGGTGATCGCCGCATAGCCATAACCCGGCGACACCTGCGGCACCAATTGGCCAATCGGCCCGGTCACTTCGCAGACGCCCGCAAGCCCGGCCAAGCCGCCGCTGATCAACAGCGCCAGCCAGATCAGCCGCTTCTCGCGAAAGCCGACGAAGCCCGCCGCACGCTTGTCCAGGCCAAGCACTTTGATCTGGAAACCGACGAAGCTTTTCTGCAACAACACCCATACCGCCACCAGTGCGAGCAAGGCGAAATACACGCCTGCATGCACGCGGCCATCCTCCATCAACAACGGCAAACGGCTGGCGTCGCCGAACATCGCCGACTCGGGAAAGTTGAATCCGGCCGGATCCTTCAACGGCCCGTGTACGCAGAACAACAACAGGTTCAGCGCGATGTAATTGAGCATGATGCTGGTGAGGATTTCGTTGGCATTGAAGCGGGTGCGCAACCACGCAGTCAGCCCGGCCCATGCCGCACCAGCGAGGGTGCCGGTGAGCAGAATCAACGCCAGCGCCCAACGGCTTTGCATGTCGATGATGTTCACCGCCAACGCGCTGCCGGCGAGTGCACCGAGGAGCAATTGACCTTCGGCGCCGATGTTCCAGATCCGCGCCTGATACGCCACCGCCAGGCCCAGTGCACAGAGCAAAATCGGCAACGTTTTCACTAGCAGTTCGGAGACACCATACAAATCACTGACTGGCGCGATCAGCAACGTGTGCAAGGTTTGCAGTGGGTCATGGCCGAGGGCGATGAACAGCAGCGAACCGCAGCCGAGCGTCAGCGCCGCCGCCAACAACGGCGAGCACCACAACATCAATCGCGATTGCTGGCCACGGGGTTCGAGGGAAAGCAGCATGTTTTTGAAACTCCGTTAAACCGTGACGGCTGAAGGTGGGTTGTCGAACTGTCCGGCCATCCAGCCGCCGACATCGCTGAGTTGTGTGTCGCCGGTGTCGTGCAACGCCGACAGACGTCCGCCGCACAAGGCGCCGAGGCGGTCGCTGATCTGGAACAGTTCATCGAGGTCTTCGGAAATCACCAGAATCGCTGCGCCGGCATCCCGTAGCGCGATCAGTGCACGGTGAATGGTCGCGGCGGCACCCACGTCGACGCCCCAGCTCGGGTGCGCGGCGATCAGCAGTTTCGGTTGCTGAAGGATTTCCCGACCGAGGATGAATTTCTGCAGGTTGCCGCCGGACAGGCTGCGTGCAGCGGTTTGCGTGTTAGGTGTTTTCACGCCGAAACGCTGAATGATCTGTTGGGCGAGGGCTTCAACTTTGCCGCGTTCGATCAGGCCGTGGCTGACCAAGCCTTGCTGGAAAGCGGTGAGCAGGGCGTTGTCCGCCAGACTCAACTCCGGCACCGCGCCGTGACCGAGGCGTTCGGCGGGCACGAACGCCAGGCCCCGTTTGCGTCGCGCGTCCGGGCGTAAATCGCCGACGTTCTGCTCTGCGAATCGAATGGTGGCCGCTTCGGCCCGAGGCAAGGTCTGTTCGCCGCTGAGCAGGGCGAGCAATTCATCCTGACCGTTGCCGGCAACGCCAGCGATGCCAACGATTTCACCGCTGCGCACTTCCAGGTCGATGCCTGAAAGCGAGCAGCCGAACGGGTCCGGGTTAGCCCAACTCAAGCCGCTGACCTGCAAAAACGCCTTGCCACCGCTGACCTTCGGATAATCACCGATCAACGCCGCCGCTTCGCCGACCATCAATTGCGCCAGTTGCTGATCCGAACACTGCGACGGCACGCAATGCCCGGCCACGCGCCCGGCGCGCAACACCGTCGCGCTGTGGCATAGCGCCCGAACTTCACCGAGCTTGTGGCTGATAAACAGAATGCTGCAGCCCTCGGCAGCGAGGCGGCGCAGGGTGATGAACAACTCGTCGGCCTCCTGCGGGGTTAGCACTGAGGTCGGTTCATCGAGAATCAGCAGACGAATGTCCTGCATCAGGCAGCGAATGATTTCTACCCGTTGCCGCTCGCCAATCGACAGGCTGTGGACAAGTCGTTCCGGCTCCAGCGCCATGCCATAACGGCGCGACACTTCGCGGATTTTCGGTTCCAGTTGCTTCGGCGTACCGGCCGCCGCGCCCATCGCTAGTGCAATGTTCTGCGCCACGCTGAGGGTTTCGAACAGCGAGAAATGCTGGAACACCATGCCGATCCCCAACTGCCGCGCTTGCGCCGGGTTGCGGATATTCACCCGTTGACCTTGCCAGAGCATCTCACCTGAATCGGCGTGGGTGACGCCGTAGATGATTTTCATCATGGTACTTTTGCCCGCGCCGTTTTCGCCGAGCAGGGCGTGAATTTCTCCGGGGGCGATGGTCAGGTCGATGGCATCGTTGGCCAGACAACCGGGGTAGCGTTTGCTGATATGGCGCAGTTGCAGGCGCGGGGTTGCAGGAGCAATGGGCATGACAGGCTCGACTTGCTTGAAGTTGTGCCTGTGGATAAAGCAATTTCCTGGCCATTGAGTCAGGAACCCGAGCAGGCCGCGTCTCTCAGCATCGGGTGTAGAGCCGCGCGTACACATCGGCTGCAACGGCGGCACCAAATCAGCGCAAAGCCGTTGATCGGGCTCCAGTTTTGCCCGCTATTAACTGATCAAAAAACGAGCAATCGTCCGGGGACTAGGCCGCACCTGCGACAGCGGCGGTCATGAACGGCTTATCCACAGGTTGTTCCACAGTAATTGTGCGCAAGCTGAATGACCGGGCATAAGCACTGAGGTGCTTTCTTCTAATGGTGCTAAACGAGGCTAACTGGTTGTTTCTAATTGATATTTACACTTCGTCGGGCGAATTGAACGAAAAGTGAACAAACCGCGCAAAGCCGCGTGACAGAAGGGTTACAGCGTTATGTACTCAGGTTATCCACAGTCGGGTGCACAGCAGATGTGGGCAAGTATGGGGAATGAGGAAAACTGGGGATGCCCTAAAAGATCGCAACCTTCGGCAGCTCCTACAGGGGGGCACGCATTTCAAATGTAGGAGCTGCGGAACGCTCGGGCCGCGATCGGACGATCTTTTGATCTTTTATCGTTGCAGCAAAATGCGCCCGCGACTCAGATCAGCAAGCTGCGTCTGCAAAACATCGATCTGCGCTTCACCCACGGCCAACTTCAACTCAACCCCATTGGCCGTGAAGTTTTCTTCGATCACCAATCCACCGAGATCGGCTACCCGCAACTTCACCAGCGCCAACTCGGCAAACCCGCAAGCACAACTCAACGGCACCCGGCTGATCAGCTCAACCTTCGCTGCCGTCTGCAAACATTTGTTCGCCCCACCGCCATAAGCCCGGGCCAAACCTCCGGTGCCCAGTTGAATGCCGCCGTACCAGCGAATCACCAGCACCGCGACCTGATCGCAATCCTGCGCTTCAATCGCCGCCAGAATCGGTCGCCCAGCGGTGCCGCCCGGTTCGCCATCGTCGTTGCTGCGATATTGATCGCCGAGTTTCCACGCCCAGCAATTGTGCGAGGCGTTCAGATCGCTGTGCTGTTCGAAGAACGCCTGCGCATCGGCAGGGCTGCCGATCGGCGTGGCGAAGGTGATAAAGCGGCTTTTGCGAATCTCTTCGCGGTACTCGCAAAAACCGCTGAGGGTGAAAGGCATAAACGTCTTATACAGAAGGAGTGAGGCCGCAGCCTTTGAGGATAATGCGGATCAGGTTGTTGCCGGCGTCTTCCATGTCCTGCTTTGTCAACTTGCTGCGACCGCTGACGCGACAGATCTGCGTCGCAAAGTCAGCGTAATGCTGAGTGCTGCCCCACAACAGGAAGATCAGGTGCACCGGATCGACCGCGTCCATTTTGCCCGCATCGATCCACGCCTGAAACACTGCCGCGCGGCCTGTGAACCAGGCGCGGTAATCCTGATTGAAATATTCGGTGAGGCATTCGCCGCCGCTGATCACTTCCATCGCAAAGATCCGCGAAGCCTGCGGTTGGCGACGGGAGAATTCCATTTTCGCGCGGATGTAGCGGGTCAGCGCTTCCGCCGGATCGTCCTCGGCCGTGAGCGTATTGAAGGTGCTGTCCCACAGCTCAATGATGTTGCTCAGCACCGCCACGTACAAACCGAGTTTGTTGGTGAAGTAGTAATGCAGGTTCGCCTTGGGCAACCCGGCATTCTGCGCGATGGTGTTCATGCTGGTGCCTTTGTACCCGTGACGGGCGAACTCGTCTTCGGCGGCTTTGAGGATGGTCTCTTCGTTCTTCTGACGAATGCGGCTGGCGGGTTTGCCGCCGTGGGCTGGGACTTCAAAGGTCATAGGCACTTCCGGGTTTTGTCTGTGGGTGCAACCAGTTGCGTTGATAGCGCACCCACAGGCATCCGACAAGTCCTTGCGCGATAAAACCGTTACGCCTGTTCGATCTTGTTCAGCGGCGCGGGTACTTCAGCCGCCTCGGTTTTCGACTCCGGCAGTAACAGGCACAGGATGATCGCGGTCAGACCGCCGCTGGTGATGGCCGAGTCAAACAGGTTCTGCACCAGTTTCGGTAGCAGGTGCAGCAGGTTCGGTTGCGCAGCGATGCCCAAGCCAACGCCGAACGAAGTGGCGATGATCAACATGCTGCGCCGATCCAGCGGCGATTGCGCGAGGATGCGCACGCCGGCAGCGGCCACCGCGCCGAACATCACCAAGGTTGCGCCGCCGAGTACCGGTTTCGGAATCTGTTGCAGCACCGCGCCGATCATCGGGAACATGCCGAGACAAAACAGAATCGCGCCGATGTATAGCCCGACGTAGCGGCTGGCAACGCCGGTCAGCTGGATCACGCCGTTGTTCTGCGCAAACGTGGTGTTGGGGAAGGCGCTGAAGGTCGCGGCGATCATGCAGCTCACGCCATCACCGAGCACGCCACCGCGCAGGCGGCTTATATAAGAAGGGCCACTGATGGGCTGGCGGGCGAGCATGCAATTGGCCGTCAGGTCGCCGACGGTTTCGATGGTGCTGATCAGATAAATCAGCGCGACCGGCAGGAAAGCCGTCCAGTCGAAGCTGAATCCAAACTTGAACGGCGTAGGAAAACTCACCAACGGCAAGTCAGGCAATGGCTGTGGCACCAGTTTCCCACTGAACCACGCGGCCAGACTGCCGAGCACCAAACCGATAATGATCGCCGACAAGCGCACCCATGGCGTGTTCGAGCGGTTGAGCAAAATGATCGTCAGCAATACGAATACGCCCAACGCCAGATTGCCCGGCGCACCGAAGTCCGGCGCATTGAAACCGCCACCCAGATCGGTGATACCGACTTTGATCAGACTGATGCCGATCAGGGTGATGACGATCCCGGTCACCAGCGGCGTAACGACCCGACGCAATTGACCGATGAAACGGCTGAGGACGATCTGCACCAGCGCGCCGAAAAAGCACACACCGAAAATCATCGCGAGAATGTCTTCCGGGCTGCCACCGCGTTGCTTGACCAAAAAACCGGCCGACAGCACCGCACCGAGAAAGGCAAAACTGGTGCCTTGCAAGCAGATCATCCCCGCCCCGATGCCGAACGGCCGCCGCGCTTGGATAAACGTACCGACACCGGAAACCATCAACGCCATGCTGATCAGGTACGGCAGATATGCAGTCAGCCCAAGCGCTGAGCCAATCACCAATGGCGGGGTGATGATGCCGACGAAACTGGCGAGCACGTGTTGCAACGCCGCGAGGGTGGCGGCGAGTGGTTTGGGGCGGTCGTTGAGGCCGTAGATCAAGTCGCTGGACGGTGCGGAATCTGGCTGCATGGCTTAGGGCTTCTTATCAAAGGAACGAAGTAATTCCTCCTCTGCAAAAACCTGTCCACTTGCTCAACTTATCTCCCCTGTAGGAGCTGCCGAAGGCTGCGATCCCTTGATCTTGCTGTACTTAACCAACGTCGCGCGCATTATCAACGCGTCGCCGCCAGACTCTCCAAAAAGCTCTCCAGCACCAAATGAGGGCGCCGCCCCTTGCGCGTGACCGATGCGAGGCTCAGGTCGTAGAAACGCGTTCCAGCTTTCAAAGCACGCAAACGCCCCTGCTGCACCCAAAGGCTGGCGTAGTGATCCGGCAAATATCCAATGTAACGCCCGGTCAAAATCAAAAACGCCATGCCTTCACGGTCGGAAGCGCTGGCCGTGCAATTGAGCGCTTGGTAATGCGCCTGGATATCCGCTGGCAAACGAAACGTCGGCGCTATCGCGTCCTGACTGTTTAAACGCTCGTCATCGAGTTGTTTGTCATCGACATAAAACAACGGATGACCCACCGCGCAATAAAGCAGCGAACGCTCGCTGTACAGCGGCTGATATTCCAGCCCCGACAACGCGCTGGCCTGCGGCACCACCCCGACATGCAGGCGTCCATCGAGCACGCCTTGCTCGACTTCGTTCGGCGCAATCATGCGGATCTGGATTTGCACATCCGGCCCGCGCTCTTTCAACTGGGCGAGGGCATGGGTGATGCGCATGTGGGGCAGGGTGACGAGGTTGTCGGTCAGGCCAATGATCAACTCGCCACGCAAATGCTGGTGCAGGCCGTTGACCTCAGTGCGAAAACTTTCCAGCGCACTTAACAGTTGCAGCGCCGATTGATACACCTCGCGACCTTCCTCTGTCAGCGAAAACCCGGCGCGCCCGCGCTGGCACAAACGCAAACCGAGGCGTTGTTCCAGATCGCTCATCTGCTGGCTGATCGCCGAGCGCCCGATGCCGAGCACGGTTTCCGCCGCTGAGAAGCCGCCACACTCGACCACGCTGCGAAAAATCCGCAGCAGGCGAATATCAAAGTCACTGACCTGGGCCAGCGGATCGGGACGGCGGCTGCTCATCTTATTGTTCTCATTGTTTAGCGGAGTTCTAACTGAAGGTTAGAAGAGTTGAATTTCACCGACTTTATCCGCGTGGCAATTTAGCTGCAACAACGCTTTTTATCTCCCTGACGCTTATGCCCTGCGAGGTTTTGCCCGATGAACATGCCTGAAAACGCTCAGTCGCCACTGGCCAGCCAATTGAAGCTGGACGCGCACTGGATGCCGTACACCGCCAACCGTAACTTCCAGCGCGATCCGCGGCTGATCGTTGGCGCCGAAGGCAGCTGGCTGATCGACGACAAGGGCCGCCGGGTATACGACTCGCTGTCGGGTCTGTGGACGTGCGGCGCTGGCCACACCCGCAAGGAAATTCAGGAAGCGGTCTCTAAGCAATTGGGCACTCTCGATTACTCGCCGGGCTTTCAGTACGGCCATCCGTTGTCGTTCCAGCTCGCCGAGAAAATCACCGAGCTGACCCCGGGCAACCTGAATCACGTGTTCTTCACTGACTCCGGTTCCGAGTGCGCTGACACCGCGGTGAAAATGGTCCGTGCCTACTGGCGTCTGAAAGGTCAGGCAACCAAGACCAAAATGATCGGCCGTGCCCGTGGCTATCACGGCGTGAACATCGCCGGCACCAGCCTCGGCGGCGTCAACGGCAACCGCAAACTGTTCGGTCAGGCGATGATGGATGTCGATCACCTGCCGCACACGTTGCTGGCGAGCAATGCCTTCTCCCGCGGCATGCCGGAGCAGGGCGGTATCGCTTTGGCCGATGAGTTGCTGAAGCTGATCGAGCTGCACGATGCCTCGAACATCGCCGCCGTCTTCGTTGAACCTATGGCCGGTTCCGCTGGCGTGCTGGTTCCGCCGCAGGGTTACCTGAAGCGTCTGCGCGAGATCTGCGATCAGCACAACATCCTGCTGGTGTTCGACGAAGTGATCACCGGTTTCGGCCGCACCGGCAACATGTTCGGCGCCGACACCTTTGGCGTCACCCCGGACCTGATGTGCATCGCCAAGCAAGTCACCAACGGCGCGATCCCGATGGGCGCGGTGATTGCCAGTTCCGAGATTTACCAGACCTTCATGAATCAGCCGACCCCGGAATACGCCGTGGAATTCCCCCACGGCTACACCTACTCGGCGCACCCGGTGGCCTGCGCCGCTGGCCTGGCGGCACTCGACCTGCTGCAAAAGGAAAACCTGGTGCAGAGCGTCGCCGAAGTCGCGCCGCATTTCGAAAACGCGCTGCATGGTCTGAAAGGTTCGAAGAACGTTATCGACATTCGTAACTTCGGTCTGGCCGGCGCGATCCAGATTGCCCCGCGTGACGGTGACGCGATTGTGCGTCCTTTCGAAGCGGGCATGGCCCTGTGGAAAGCCGGGTTCTACGTACGCTTCGGCGGCGACACCCTGCAGTTCGGCCCAACCTTCAACAGCAAGCCGCAAGACCTCGATCGTCTGTTCGACGCGGTCGGCGAAGTGCTGAACAAGCTCGACTGATTTTTCCCTCTATATATAAGTACAAACAGCCGGCGCCCCTCGCGGGCGTCTGCGGACAAGAATTCAGGAGTTTTCGATGAGCGTTATCCCGCATTTGATCAATGGCGAACTGGTGACCGAGAACGGTCGCGCGGTTGATGTGTTCAACCCGTCCACCGGTCAGGCTATCCACAAGCTGCCATTGGCCAGCCAGGCAACCATCCAGAAAGCCATCGATGCCGCTAAGGCTGCGTTCCCGGCCTGGCGCAACACGCCACCGGCCAAACGCGCGCAGGTGATGTTTCGTTTCAAGCAACTGCTGGAGCAGAACGAAGCGCGCATTTCGCAATTGATCAGCGAAGAACACGGCAAGACCCTGGAAGACGCCGCCGGTGAATTGAAGCGCGGTATCGAGAACGTCGAGTTCGCCTGCGCCGCCCCGGAAATCCTCAAGGGTGAGTACAGCCGCAATGTCGGCCCGAACATCGACGCATGGTCGGACTTTCAGCCGCTGGGTATCGTGGCCGGTATCACCCCGTTCAACTTCCCGGCCATGGTCCCGCTGTGGATGTACCCACTGGCGATCGTCTGCGGCAACTGCTTTATCCTCAAACCGTCCGAGCGTGATCCAAGCTCGACACTGCTGATTGCTCAGTTGCTGTTGGAAGCTGGCCTTCCGAAAGGCGTGATGAGCGTGGTGCACGGTGACAAGACTGCCGTTGACGCGTTGATCGAAGCGCCGGAAGTCAAAGCGCTGAGCTTCGTCGGTTCGACGCCGATTGCCGAGTACATCTATGCCGAAGGCACCAAGCGCGGCAAACGCGTTCAGGCGCTGGGCGGCGCGAAGAACCACGCGGTGCTGATGCCGGATGCCGATCTGGACAACGCAGTCAGCGCACTGATGGGCGCGGCGTACGGTTCGTGCGGCGAGCGTTGCATGGCGATTTCTGTTGCCGTGTGTGTTGGCGACCAAGTGGCGGATGCGCTGGTAGCGAAACTGGTGCCACAGATCCAGGCGCTGAAAATCGGTGCTGGCACTTCGTGCGGTCTGGATATGGGCCCACTGGTGACTGGTCAGGCGCGCGACAAAGTCAGCGGTTATGTGGATGACGGCGTGGCAGCGGGCGCGACCCTGGTGGTCGACGGTCGTGGTTTCAGCGTCGCGGGTCACGAAGAAGGCTTCTTCCTCGGTGGCTGCCTGTTCGACAACGTCACCCCAGAGATGCGCATCTATAAAGAAGAGATCTTCGGCCCGGTACTGTGCATCGTTCGCGTGAACAGCCTGGAAGAGGCGATGCAACTGATCAACGATCACGAATACGGCAACGGCACCTGCATCTTCACCCGTGACGGTGAAGCGGCGCGTCTGTTCTGCGACGAGATCGAAGTCGGCATGGTTGGCGTCAACGTGCCGCTGCCGGTACCGGTGGCTTACCACAGCTTCGGCGGCTGGAAGCGTTCGCTGTTCGGCGACTTGCATGCCTATGGTCCGGATGGTGTGCGTTTCTATACTCGTCGCAAGGCGATCACTCAGCGCTGGCCGCAGCGTGCGAGCCACGAGGCTTCGCAATTCGCATTCCCTAGCCTTTAAGCAGAAGGGCAGGGCAAAGAAGGCCGACCCCTTATGGTCGGCCTTCGTGTTTTCGGGGTTTTTTGACCGATGTGACAGATTTATGAAAATAGGTGTTGACGGCAGATCTCAGGTGTCTATAATTCGCCCCACTTCCGGCGCAGTCGAAACGGAAAACTCCTTGAGATTCAATGAGTTATGCAGGTTTCGGCAGCAGGTTGCTTCAGTTCATCGAAGCCAAAAGGAAGTTGAAAAAGAGGTGTTGACAGCAGCGTGTAACGCTGTAGAATTCGCCTCCCGCTGCAGAGAGATCTGAAGCGCAAGTGGTTGAAGTTGTTGAAGAATTCTTCGAAAACTTCTGAAAATAATCACTTGACAGCAAATGAGGCTGCTGTAGAATGCGCGCCTCGGTTGAGACGAAAGATCTTAACC
>NZ_RWIM01000148.1 GCF_009764645.1 Pseudomonas sp. PB106 | reverse complement strand
GTTGACCAAGCCGTTCTTTGCGGCGATCGGGCAGCATCGGGTTTGGGATCGGGAGCCTAAGGCGAAAGCCATTCCTGCGTAAAAAGCAAAAGATCGCAGCCTTCGGCAGCTCCTACAGGGAATCGATCTGCATGAAAAAGCCCGGAGCCATTGCTGGCACCGGGCTTTTTTGCATCTGCCGAAAAGCTTACTCGGCGAGCACCTGACCCACGGTTGGGTCCTTGAACAGACGCGTCAGCGCATCACTCAACACGTCGCTCACCAGCTTGGTGTTGGTTTCCTGGTTCGGCGCCATGCCGAAACGCTGGTCCAGCGACGCGCCGTAACGGCCGCTGTAACGGCGATTGGCGTTCTGCACGTCGGAGCGGAAGGTCGCGCCGATGGTCGCTTCGGTCACGTACATGCCTTCTTTCGGCGACTGGTATTTCAGCTCGGCCAACGTCACGGTCAGCTGAGGCGCGTTCGGTGCGTTGTTGGTCGGGGTGAAACCGAGCAGACGTACGGCGGCTTCAGCCTGAGCCTGCAGCTTCGGCAGGATCTGCTCGCGCTGCACGGTGATGGCGCTGGTTTCCGGGTACAGACCGCCACGGGTACCGAGGGTTGGCGACGGACGACCGTCAACCACACGCACGACAACTGGCTGGCCACGGCCGACCGCAGGCAACTGCGTGGTCAGCTTCGGCTCCGGATTCAGTTGTTGCGGGCTGTGGGCGCAGCCGGCCAGGGTCAAACCGGCCACAGTGATCAAACCGAACAACAGGCGTTGCAACATGCTCTTCTCTCCAGAATCAGGCACAAACAGGCCGGCAGTATAGCGGTGGGCCACTGCGGGTAACCAGCGCCCGGCAGCGAATACTGAAATGTCTGACAAACCCCGTCGAAAGCGGTTCCTGTCACAGATTGTTCACCCGCCATACACGTTGACGTCACGGCGCGTTGCCAACCTTCAAAGCAGTCCTCCAACAAGGTACTCGACCATGCGTTATCTGATCTCGTTGTTCGCTCCACGCCCGCTGCATCGCAGCTTTGCCCTGCTCGACCGCGACGGCCATTGCCAGGCATTCAAGCAGTGCAGCCTGCAGCCAATGGGCGACGGTTGGGTGGAAATCGAAGAAATACGCCTCAACTGGTTGCACCAGCCACTGCCCGCCAGCGCCCGCGTCATAGCGTCGCAGCCCCGCGCACGGGTGCAGGCGATGTTGAGCATCTGACCGGATGCCTAATAAAAGTCATTAAACACGAGCAACACCGCGCATTTCTTCGATACAATCTCCCCCCGATTATAAGGACGTCTCCTGATCGGGCCCCGCAACAGCGTCAATGCGCATGCATCGACATCAAAAATCGCCCACAGAGAGCCGCCCACACAGATCGAGTGAAGTTGGCGCGCTTGCCTGTTCTTCCGGCAAAAACCCGCTTTTCGCGAATCTGCAGAGCTGTCATGACGCTCGGCCGCCGCGTTGTTTTTGCCCCTGCGGGCACGGTGCCAGGCTGTGACAGCCTTTTTTGAGGTTCACGTCTTCAAAAGAGCGTGAAAAAAACGGGTTTTCACAACTTCACAAGAGTGTGGCGAGCAAATGAAAAGTTTTGCGTCTGAACATGCACCATTAGCGTCTGAAACAGCCCAACGACACAGGACCGGGTATACCTCGAATATCGGAGCCTGAAGCCTGTCCGCTACGGATTTGGTTGCACAAAAACGGATGTCTCGACCATAAGTCGAATTGCCAGCAGCGTGCTGAAATGAGTTCATGGAGCTCTTGAAAGCCAAGCCGCATACATCCGTCGAAGTTGCGAAAAATTGCGAAGATTCGGACATGGCGAACCTGACCACGGATAGCCCGGACATTACTGACCTGTCCCGGAACGCCTGGCAGCCATGCCGACAATTTGGTGCTGCAGATTTGGGAGACGCGTTAAATGGCGCATAACGAAGCAGTCGACGTAGTTCTGGTTGGGGCCGGCATCATGAGTGCCACCCTGGCAGTACTGCTCAAAGAGCTCGACCCCGCGATCAAGCTGGAAGTCGTCGAGCTGATGGATTCCGGTGCCGCCGAGAGTTCCAACCCCTGGAACAACGCCGGTACCGGCCACGCGGGCCTGTGCGAGCTGAATTACACGCCGCAGGCTGCCGATGGCACCGTCGACATCAAGAAAGCCGTGCACATCAACACCCAGTTCGAAGTCTCGAAGCAGTTCTGGTCGTACCTGACCAAGAAAGGCACCTTCGGCTCGTGCAAATCCTTTATCAGCCCGGTACCGCACCTCAGCTTCGTGCAGGGTGACAGTGGCGTTTCCTTCCTCAAGGAGCGTTTTGACGTCCTGCACAAGCATCACGCGTTCTCCGATATGGAGTACACCGAAGACAAGGCCAAGATGGCCGAGTGGATGCCGTTGATGATGCCGGGCCGTTCGCCGGACGAAGTCCTCGCCGCGACCCGCGTGATGAACGGCACCGACGTCAACTTCGGCGCCCTGACCAATCAGTTGCTCAAGCACCTGACCAGCGCTCCCGACACTCAAGTCAAATACTGCAAGCGCGTGACCGGCCTCAAGCGTAACGGCGCCGACTGGACCGTCAGCATCAAGGACGTCAACAGCGGCAGCACCCGCGAAGTCGACGCCAAGTTCGTCTTCCTCGGCGCAGGTGGCGCGGCGTTGCCGTTGCTGCAGGCCTCGGGCATCGAAGAAAGCAAAGGCTTCGGCGGCTTCCCGATCAGCGGCCAGTGGCTGCGTTGTGACAACCCGGAAGTGGTCAAACAGCACCAGGCCAAGGTTTACAGCCAGGCTGCTGTGGGTTCGCCACCAATGTCGGTGCCGCACCTGGACACCCGTGTGGTCGACGGCAAAAAGTCCCTGCTGTTCGGGCCATACGCCGGTTTCACCACCAAGTTCCTCAAGCACGGCTCCTTCATGGACCTGCCGCTGTCGGTTCGCGCCGGCAACATCGGGCCGATGCTGGCGGTGGCGAAAAACAACATGGACCTGACCAAGTACCTGGTCAGCGAAGTGATGCAATCGATGGAGCAGCGTCTGGATTCCCTGCGCCGTTTCTACCCTGAGGCGAAAGCCGAAGACTGGCGCCTGGAAGTGGCCGGCCAACGGGTGCAGATCATCAAGAAAGATCCGAAAAAGGGCGGCATCCTGCAGTTCGGCACCGAACTGGTGTCGGCCAAGGACGGTTCCCTCGCCGCGCTGCTCGGCGCTTCGCCAGGCGCTTCGGTCACCGTTTCGATCATGCTTGAGCTGATCGAGAAGTGCTTCCCGGCCAAGGCCAAAGGCGAGTGGGCTGGCAAACTGGCGGAAATCTTCCCGGCCCGTGAAAAGGTGCTGGAAACCGATGCTGCGCTGTATCGCAAGATCAATGCGCAGAACAACATCGCGCTGGAGCTGGTTGAAGAAAGCAGCGAGACCCCAAGCTACGCTTGATCTTGCTGCATAAAAAACGCCCCGATCGGGGCGTTTTTTTTATGTCTGTCAGAAGCAAAAAACGCAGCCTGCGGCAGCTCCTACAC
>NZ_RWIM01000147.1 GCF_009764645.1 Pseudomonas sp. PB106 | reverse complement strand
CGATAGCGGTGTGTCAGTTGCTGATGTGTTTTCTGACACACCGCTATCGCGAGCAGGCTCACTCCTACAGGGGGGTGCGGTGGGGTTAGAAGGCGTAGGGGATGCTGACTTTCGCCCAGAGCATTTCCCCCTCAGGCCGGTTCTCCACGTCAAATTCCTTGGCCCAGCGGATCTCTGCGCTGGCGTATTTGAGGAAGGTGAAGTGCAGCGCCGGGCCGATGGCGAATACTTGGCCGCGCACGCCATCATCGACGTCTTGCCCGGCGAACTGCACGGTGTGGCCGAACTGTTTGTCGTCGGTGGTTTGCTTGAGGTAGTAGCCGTTGAGGCCGAGCATCAGGTCGTCGGTGATCTTGTAGCTGGCCGAATAATCGAAGTGGAAGATCTGCCCGGATTTGTAGTCGGTGTCCTTGTTCTTTTCGTTGAAGCTGTAGGTGGTCTTCATCGAGATTTCGGTGCGCTCGGTCGGCAGCCAGGTGAACGAGAACAACGGCTTGTAGGTGTAGAAATTGTTGCTGGTGTTGGCCAGCCGGTCGACGCTGTATTCGCCGGTCGGTACGGTGATTTCCAGTGCGGCGCCGAGGGTCAGGTTCTTGCCCATGTCCCACAGAATGATCGGCGCGACTGTGGTATCGCCCATGCCTTCGCGGGTGTCGTCCAGACCGAATACCGAGACTTCCTGTTTCAACCACGGCTGCGCGATGTAGCCGGCCAGGCGCCCGCCAAAGACGCGCACCGGGCTCAAGTAGTCGAGGCGCGGAATCACCGCTGTCGATTCGATTTCGACATTCGGCACTTTGCCGCCGAGTGAACTGATATTGAGTTTCCGCGACTTGTAATGGTTGTAGTAGACGTTGAACGCGACCATGTTCTCCGGAAGGCTGTCGACCTCCAGCGGCAGCATGAAGAAACCGTCGGTGCCGGGGCCGATGTTGTCGACGCCGGCTTCAGTGGCCAGCGCCGGCAGGGTCGCGGCGCAGCCCAGCAAAGATAGGGCCAGGCGCAGGGGCAAAGTCGCGCGGTTCGGGTGCATATCCGTCCTCATTATTATTGTGTTTGGGCGCAACGCCGGCAGGCGGGACGTCCGGCACTATAGAAATAAGCGCTTGGCGCCCGGCGGGGCAGGGTTTTCGCGGCCATTGAGGGGGGCTTCTGCGGACAGTCGTCCAAGCCTGTGCTAACTTCCTTCGACATAACCGGTAACAAAAATAACAATCAAGCATGATCCGGAATGTCAGCCGCCATGAACGTAAAAGTCCAAGACCCGACCTTTGAACTGGCGCTGGTGTCGCCGTTTCTACTGCAAACCCTCGCCGAAGTCGTGCAGAACAAGGGCATCGATCCCGAAAGCCTGTGCCGTGGCCTGGGTTTTACCCTCGAAGACTTGCAGGATCCGACGCAACGGATTTCCTATCGCCAGGCCGTGGCGATGATTCAACGCGCGCTCAAGGTGCTGCCCAATCAAGGCTTGGGGTTGTGGGTCGGCGCGCAGAACGTGCTCGGCACTTTGGGTTTGCTCGGGCATGTGCTGTCGCTGTGCAAGACCTTGCGCGACGCTTTTGCGCTGGGGATTCGCCACCAGCACACCTCGGGCGGGATTGTGGTGTCGAGCGTTGATGTGGTCGGTGCGCAGGTGCACCTGGATGCTGAATGCCGCCTGCCGTTCGCCGATGTGCAGGTGTTTGCCGTCGAGGAGTTTTTCGCCAGCCTGCTGGTGTATGGCCGTGCGTTGGTCGGGGAGTCATTCAAAGCCATTGCTGTGGAATTCGTGCATGCCGCGCCGAGTTATCTGAGTGAATACCATCGCCTGCTGGGCCCGCAGGTGCGTTTCGGTTGCCTGCACAATCGCATGCTGATTGATGCGCAGTGGCTCGACGTGAATTTGCCCAATCACCATTCGCTGGCGCTGCGTCAGGCGGTCGCCTTGCTGGAGCTGGAAGCCGCGCAGGTGCACCAGAAGCTCGATCTGATTCAGGCGGTCGAGCGGGCGATTGCCAGGGATCTGACCTCTGGCAGCCATATCGAAAAGATTGCCGGTGACTTGAACATGAGCAGCCGCACCTTGCGTCGCCGCCTCACCGAACATGCGCTGACGTTTGAAGCGTTGCTGGAGCAGGTGCGCCAGGCGCGGACGATGAGTCTGCTGGCCAATCGCGATATGCCGATCGAGCGCATCACCGAGGAAGTCGGCTACAGCGATGTGCGCAGTTTTCGCCGGGCGTTCAAGCGCTGGACGGGGTTGAGCCCGAGTGCATGGCGTAATGACGCAAACCCTCACCCCAGCCCTCTCCCACAGGGAGAGGGGGCCGACCGAGGTGTCTTGCTGTTGACGAGTGACCTAAATCATACCCAAGACGCGAGATAAACCCGATCCATCCCGGGCTACCCTGGCACAAACTGGGACAACCCCTGCAATTCCCTTGCACCCAGCGCAACAAAAAACGCCCCGTCAGTCATCAACCGACGGGGCGAACTTATCTACCTGACGACGCGCCACCTCATCCTTCCGAACCGCCTTCACAATCTTATAAATCCACTGCAGCGACACCGAATACTTCCTCGCCAGATCACTATGATTTGTCCCATTGAACTCCTCAAAAATCTGCCGATCCCGCCGACTCAACTTACCCGCCAGCCCCATCGGGAAGTAGACATTCTGCCCACCCCAATGCGCCGCCATCCGATCGGCCACCTCCTTAGCAACATGCCGAGCCGCCTCATCCTCCATCGCCACCAGCTCAACCAACGAGGCAGCCACATGCTCAGTCAGATCAACCAACAACTCAGGCCCCTTACTGCGGAAGTCACTCATAACCACGCACGCAACCGACAGTTCGGCCGTGGTTGGCAGCAACAAACCGTATGCGGCGATGATGCAATTCGGCGGGGAACGGGTAGATTTCCCGCAGCTATGGGGTGACATACCCGCGAGACCATACTTGCCAGTAAGCAACGCTGGAGATCTGCAAGCAGAGGCAGAAGAGGCTGTTTTGATTATGTGTCTTGATCACTTGAGAAAGGCGGGGGATTCATAGCGATAGAAAGCGTGGCGTAGAGATTGTCGTGACGATGCTGTATAGACCACTGGTCGGTGCGGATGCTGATGCGTATTGTGTTGCGCATGATCATACGCAATACTTTGCGTGCATCGACGCTCAGCGCTTCCTGATCTTACGACGACTAACTACGAACCTACGAACCTACGAACCTACGAATCTACGAACCTACGAACCTACGAATCTACGAACCTACGAACCTACGAACCTACGAATCTACGAACCTACGAACCTACGAACCTACGAACCTACGAACGACTACTGAGTTGATGATTGAAGGAACAACAGCATGAGTGCACTCCTAAACCGAGCTGAGCAGGCAGTGTCCGCCACTGCTATGGCACGCAGTTTTGGAGCGCGATTGAAAGATGTCGCCAGTGGGGAAGTGACCCATTTGGTGATATTCAAGGACAACGAACCAGCAGCCGTTCTGGTAGGGGTCGACGCCTACCAGGCACTGCAGGACGAACTTGAAGATCTGCGCTCGGAACTACTGGCCATCGAACGCCTGCCCACCCTCGACAACACTGTCACCGTGAGCCTTGAAGACATGGAGGCTCGCTTTAGTTAGGCAAACGCAGATGAACTGGAATGTTCGGTTTCACCCAGCTGTAGAAAATGATCTCAAACAGCTCGGAAGCGCCGAAGCGAAACGTGTCCTGAAGGTCGTTCGGGAGCGCATCGCCACAGGAGAGCCCGACAAGATCGGCAAACCCCTTCGGGGGGCCTTGGCCGGATACCGCCGGATAAGGACAGGAGATGTACGAATCGTTTACCGCGTTAACGGTGCTGAAATCATTTTGGTGTTGTGCGTTGGTGCTCGCCGAGATGAAGAGGTCTACGATTCAGCTACAAAACGAGTCTGATTAAAAACCCGCTTCGGCGGGTTGTTTTATTTTTCAGCCTAGACAATAAACTCCTTTGGCAAGGAAAGGGATATCGCTAGGCACGACAGCCGCACCTCAACCGTCAACAAATGATATCTGCCAGGTGAATGACCAACAGTAAGGGGCATACCTTAATCACCCCATACACGTCGCTCAAATTATGCAGTTAAAGCTCTGCTTTACCCCATTCCCGTACTAAGTCTGTTAAGCCCGAGAAGTTTTTCACTTGATGTGTTCGAGACGTCGTTAGATGAAAATACCTCCAGCAGTGAGCGAGACAGTCTCCCCAAGTCATTCCTGAATCATCTAAATAGTCGTCAAAACCGTCTGAAGGCTTGCAGACGGTCGTATTGATGACGAGCGCGTTCAATAGGGGCAACTTGTTGTCGCGACAAAAATCACCCACAGCGCCTGCGTAACGACCGGCCATATTATGGCTAAGGCCAAAAGCATTTTCTAATTCGTTGTAAGGCACTACTCGCTTAGCTTGAGCAGCAAGAATTAGATAGCGCAGGATATTAGAAAAGGTATCGAGCTTAAAGTAGGCAGGCATAATCAATCTCCATAGAGAGTGTATACAGAGGTCAAGAAGGCACTTAGTGCATCTTCTAAACGACCCATTAGGGGTAAACAGCTTGTCAGCTTCGCGATAAGCTCGAGAAGGACGCCCTGAAGCTAATTCACGCAGCCGTTACAGTCAAGCGTTTTCTTATCAGCCACTAATTAGTACGAGAAGCTACATTTAAAATGGCGTACGATCTTCACCTGAAAAAGCTAGTGGAACGGCATAGCTTGAATAATACAGCACCAAAAATCTGGTGCGGACATGACAAGGCATTTGAATTTTCCCTATGAGTTCAACAATTTACCTTCCGCGCAGACTTTCGAACAAAGACAGCACCTACACAGAAAAGGAGCTCTTGGCCGCCTCAAATTACATCGTTGTCTTGGCTGAGCCCGGCGGCGGCAAAACTGAGCTTATGGGGAGTTTGGCCCGACAACTGGGAGCTTCTACTGTTACCGCGAATAGATTCAAGCGTGTGGGCACAGATATTGAGAACTCTCCGCTCGTGATCGATGCGTTTGACGAGTTGGCCAAAATCGATCAAAGCGGTATTCATGACCTCCTGGCTAACGCGAGTAAAGCAAAGCCAACGCATGTGATCATCTCGAGTCGATCCAGCGAATGGGGAACGGCAGCCACCAGCGCATTCGAAGAGTATTTCGGATGCTCACCGCTCGTGATCAAACTGGTCGAGTTCGAAGAAGAAGAACAGCGGGAAATTTTCCATCACCATGTTCAAGGTGAAAATTTTGCAACGTTCCAGGCAGAAGTCGCTCGATTTGATTTAGGAGCACTACTGCCCAACCCCCAGTTCTTAAAGATGTTCGCAGACGCTTACATCGAAAGCGGCAGACATTTCACAGATAAACGAAGCATTTTTTCCCAAGCGGTCGAGCGCCTAGCAAAGGAAGCTAATGCCACCGTGGCAAAGACCAGCCATACTCTTCCGATCGCACAAAAGGTCGACCTATCGTCTGAGGTGTTCGCCAAGCTTTTGCTTTCAGGTGCAGAGGGCATAGGAATGAGCGAAGCGACAGCAGACCGAATCTATCCTCTACTGGCGTCACTGTTTGAAAGAACTACAGCAGCTGAAGGCATCCTCGCAACTCGGCTTTTCAAGCCCGGAGAAAGCGCGGATCAGCATCGACCGGTTCACAAGATCGTTGCCGAATACTGTGCTGCGGACTACCTAGTCAAGCGAATAGCTGACCCGACAGACCATCTAACGATCCATAAATGCCTACCCATAATCGCTCCAAACGCCACTGTACGGGACGAACTTCGGGGGCTGCTGGGGTGGATGGCGGCACTCGGCAATAAATCTATTCAGGAAGCGGCAATTGAGCTTGATCCGTATGCAGTGCTAGCGAACGGCGATCCTTCTCAACTTGAACCCCTCTCAAAACGGCTGCTTATAGAGCGTTTGAAAGACGTAGAGGCGAAAGACCCCTACTTCCGGCGAGGAGATTCCTGGCGCAGATTCAGTGCTGCGGGTTTTTTCACTCAAGATGTCATGAATGAAATCAAACCCCTGCTTGCAAGCGGAAGTGACGGACATTTGCGTGATCTGGTTCTTGAACTTCTAACAGGTTCACCAGCTATTGCGCATTTGACAACCGAGCTGCGTCAACTCGTTTTGAACAGCGATGAAACCGAACCCACTCGCTTGTTAGCAAGTAGATGTCTGCTTGATCTGGAGAATCATGACCATCAAGCTGATTTAGCATTTCTTATTTCCGAAGCCAGCCATACTTCACTGAAAATTGCTGTAGAAATTATAAAATATCTGGGCCCGGAAAAATTTGCATCAGCGTACTTGGCAGATTTTTTTCGCACGTGTGCAAAACTATATCCCGCCAAACACAAACCTTTTGAGCGGCCAATAGGTAGTCGATATTTTCTAAAACGCTTCATTGAGGATTTAGAACCAGACTCGCTTCAGTGGTTGCTGGATGATTTATCCAGCAATCTGTCCTGCAGGTGCGGTAAAGAATATTACTTGTGCGATTGCCGAGTAAGCGTTAGTAAAATAATTGGCCTTATTCTAGATCGTTATTTTGAGATATCAACTGCCCCCTTTGATTCTGAGCGCATATGGAAATGGCTCGAGAACCTCAATTTTCATGACCAGCCAGCGAGCTATGGCAAGGCAGTAGAAGTGCTCAGGAATGATGGAGATTTGCGTAATAGAATTCTAACTCATGTCTTTGGAGGGCTCACTGATAGCGAGGATATATTCAGAACGAGAATAGAAAAATTTGAAGTCCACTCCCATTCCGGATTGCAATTACAATTTCATGACCGCAAGTTTTTAGTGGATTTGGCTTTCGAATCAAACAACCCAAAGTTATGGGTTAACTTTATCGCCGTGCATCATCGCTATCAAAGTAAGACCGAGAAGGGGGCAAACTCATTCAGGCGAAGCATGCGTGAGCAGGCTTTGGAGAAAGCTCCTTTCATGCGTGAGTGGGCCAAGTCCAATAAGGAATACGCGAATTTAGTACAGCGTAATAAAATACCTCGATACAGGCGCACTCGACGAATCAAGCGTCGCCAGCTACAACAAGTCAATATCCGCCTAGCGAATCTCCAGTTTTTACAGGATAACCGAGAATTAATTGAAAGTGGACGTCATTGGAATAGCCTCATCCATTTTTCTAAGTTGATACTTATGGATCCAGACGAAATCGAGCATAGTACTGGCGACGAGGCACTTGTTCGAAATGCACTCAAAAACTGCATTAATTTCATTGAATCATCAATACCAGACCTAGCCAAACTCTCGGAATTAAAGTGTGCCGGAGAAACATTACATGCAGAAATGGTCCTATTCGCGGCCTGCTTAGAGATCATGCGCGCAGATGGCAGCTTGAAGAGTATTGATACTCGGCTACTGAGGGCGCTTAGGACGAATGTTGACATGGGCTACAGCGGGGTCTCTCAAAAAGATCGAGACGCACTAAAAAAAGAGATTGATCGGCTAATATTTATTAATAAAGCAGAAAGCGAGAGCTTTCTCAGGCAATATATTGAGCCGCAATTAAAACAATCCAACTTTGCTGATCCAGACGTCTGGTTACTGCGAGGGGACGATGCTTTCAGCGATTTACGTGCGTCGCTCTCGACGGAATGGCTTAGAAATTTCCCTGAACTGCAACTCGGACCGTTAGATACGCTTTTTGAGATTGCTGCCGAGGTCGGTGATCGTGATGAATTGCAAAGAATTATTTTAGGCCGTTGTGATGATTTCATGTCCGCCTGGCCCAATCCTACAGGAGACGAAAACCTCGAGCACAAACGTATTTTTTGGTTCGTCCGAGCTTTTTACTTTCTAGACCCTACACCTGCCGTCTACTGGAACTGGCTCCGATCTGATAAAAACTCAGTGTTCCCGCTTAGTAATCGCTCTGGAAGATTCAACTACGGCGAGCATTCTTATTGGCCAAAACTCACGGCTGGTAAAGTTGAGGCGGTTCTAGATGCCTTCATCGATAAATGGCCTAAAGTAGACCTGCCCAATCACTGGGGGACAGATAGCCCCATAGAAGAACACGCATACCGTTTTTTGACTGATTTAGTTGGGTCAATACATTCTGATGAATCCAGAGATGCGGTTCTTATCATTGACCGGTTGCTTGCTGACTCTCGATTTACGGATATGTACAACGACCTTAAGAGTATACGTGCTGGTAAAGTCAGGCAAAATGCCCTGAGAGATTTCGCACCTCCGCTCCCCGAGGAAATCGTCAATCGGCTTGATCGAAATATGGTGGTGAACGTTGAAGGCCTTCGTCAACTCGTCCTCCAAGAGCTCCAAGACTTTCAGAAAGCCATAGATGGTGGAGAATTCGACTCCGCAAGTCGCTTTTACGAGAAAGGTGAGCGACTTGGTGAGGTCCCGGCGACTTTAATCATTGCAGAACGTCTCAATCTAAGACTTGAGCCTCAAGGCATCGCGATCACGCCAGAGCATCAGCTAAAAAGTGCAAATCGCAGCGATTTCACTGCGACTAAGTTCATCGGTGGTAAAAGACGATTGCTGGTGGTGGAGGTAAAAGGTCAGTGGCATAAAGAGATATACACGGCTGCATCCGCGCAACTCTATGATCGCTACTCCATCCACCCAGATGCAGAACAGCAGGGCATTTATCTTGCGATCTGGTTCGGCCCTCGTGAAAAGGTCGCGGGCCTCAAAAATACGATCATCAGCACTGCCCAAGAACTGAAAGCTAGTATTCAACAGACGCTACCACCAAGCCTAGTTGGGCTGATCGATGTTTTCGTTTTAGATGTTTCGAAGCGCTAAAGCGGCGCCTAGAACATGGGAGCGAAGGCTATACACAACAGGCCTAGCAGGCAAACGGCACCGCGCTCCCCGCAACCGCTCAAGGTTGCGTGGAGCATCAGCGGTAAATGCTTTATAAACAAGCAGGGCGCCATACACGTACGTAGTTTCCGCCACATCATCAGCAATCCCTGCAGTTCACCCTTTAAATCCGATTAAAAGCCCACACCAACCATCAAGCCCAAGCTCTGCGAATCTCCCCAACGCAGCGCACACCATGAACCCCCTCCACATTTTCAAACCCGGCCTCCACACCGCTTCCTGCGGCACCACCCTAAACTTCACCGACTCAGACCTAACCGCCACCGTAGCCGCCTACAACCCAAGCCTCCACGAAGCCCCGCTGGTCATCGGCCACCCCCAACACGACGCCCCCGCAGCCGGCTGGGTCAAAACCCTCGCGGCCACGCCCGAAGGCCTGATCGCCACCCCTCAACAAATCGACCCCACCTTCGCCGAAAGCATCGCCAACGGCAGCTACAAAAAAGTCTCCGCCTCCTTCTACCACCCAACAGCGCCCAACAACCCCGTGCCCGGTGTTTACTACCTGCGCCACGTCGGCTTCCTCGGTGCCCAGCCGCCGGCGGTCAAAGGCCTGCGTCCGATCGAACTGGCCGAAAGCGAGCCCGGCGTCATCCACTTCGGCGAGAGCGCACCGGCAGCGCCACCGCCCCAGCCCGCGCCCCAAACACCCCCAATCACTGCACCTGACACCGGCACCCTACAGGCCGAGAACCAGCGGCTTAAAGCCGAACTCGCCCAACGCGACCAGACCGCCCGCGCCGCCGCCCAACAAGCCATCCATACCACCAGCATCGCCTACGCCGAACAACTCGTCGCCGCTGGCATGAAGCCGCTGCACGCGCCCGTGGTCATTGCCGCCCTCGACGCCGCCCAGTCCACTGCAACACCGTTGCATTTTGGCGAAGGGGAGCAGCGCCGACCGTTAAGCGAAGGCCTCAAATCCCTGTTCAAAGACCTCACCGGCGCCATTAGCTTTACCGAAGTCGCCACCCAGCAACGCGCCGCCAATACCCCCAGCCCGGTTACCAACCCCTTGCTGGCCGATGCCGAAGCCCGCACTCAAAGGCAGGGCTGAGCATGACCACCTTCAACCAACCCAAAGACCTCGGCGACCTGCTGCTGGTGCAAGTCAGCCCCGGCTGGACCAAAGATCGCGTCACGCTCTTGGGCGGCAGCGTGTATGCCCTGGGCCAAGTCCTGGCCAAAGTCGCCAGCAAATACCAAGCCCTTGACCCTGCCGGCACCGGCCCTGCCAAAAAAGCCGTCGCGGTGCTCGCCGAACCCATCGACGCCACCGCCGGCGACACACCCGCAGTGGTCATCGCCCGTGGCGCCGTGCTCGCGCTGCCTGAACTCGTTTGGCCGCAAGGCATCACCGAGCCACAAAAAGCCGCTGCCCTCGACGACCTCAACGCCCAATGCATCGTCGCCCGCGCCATCCTTTAACGGAGCCATTCCATGAACCTGCAAGACCTCTTCACCGTCGCCAACCTTACCGCCGCCGTGAACAAGCTCCCGGCCATCCCCGGCAAAGTCGGCGCCATGGGCCTATTCGATGAAAAAGGCGTCACCAGCACCAGCGTCATCATCGACGAGCGCGAAGGCCGATTGGTCCTGGTGCCCAACACCTCACGCAACGACGACCCGGCCCCCGTCAAAGGCAACAAACGTAAACGCCGCACCTTCGAAACCCTGCACCTGCCCATCAGCCGGCCCATGCTGCCCAGCCAACTGCAAGGCATCGCCGCCTTTGGCCAAGAGAGCGCCACCGCGCCCATCGCCACCGTCATTAACGACCACCTTCAAGACCTCAAAAACAGCATCGAAACCACCCGCGAATTCCAGCGCGTCGGCGCCTTGCGCGGCCAACTGCTCGACGCCGACGGCTCGCTGTTGTTCGACCTGTTCGACGAATTCGACGTTGAACAAAAGAGCGTTACCGTCGCCCTCAGCAGCGCCGGCACTAACGTGCGCAAAGCCTGCCTCGACGCCAAGCGCCACGCCGAATCCAAACTCGGTGGCGTCATGGTCAACGGCTTCCGCGCCTTCTGCGGGCCCGACTGGTTCGACGCCTTCACCGACCACGCCAAAGTCAAAGAAGCCTTCGCTCACTATCAAGAAGCCCAAGACCGCATTGGCGGTGACCTGCGCAACGGCTTCACCTTCGGCGGCATCGAGTTCATCGAATACGACGTCACCGTCAGCGGCCAGCGTTTCATCCCCGCCAACGTCGCCCAAGTCTTTCCCGTGGCGCGCGGCGTCTTCCGCCTGTTCAACGCCCCGGCCAACTACAACGAAACCGTCAACACCCTGGGCCAGCCGTTCTACAGCAAAGCCGAGCCGCGCAAGATGGGCAAAGGCTGGGACCTCGAAGCCCAAGCCAACCCGTTAGCGTTGTGCTTGTTCCCGGAAGCACTGGTCGAACTGAAGGCAGGCTGAGCATGCGCTACTGCACCCGCGCCGACCTCGGCAACGCCATCCCCCTGATGACGCTCACCCAACTGTCCAACGATGACGCAAGCGCTCGCGAGCCCGACGAAAGCGTCATCGACAACAGCGTCCGCCAGGCCGAAGAACTGGTCGACGGCTACCTGCGTGGTCGCTACCAGTTGCCGCTCGAACCGGTGCCCACCGTCCTGCGCGACGCCGTCATCTACCTGGCGCGCCATTGGCTCTACCAGCGCCGGCCCGAAGGCGCCTTGCAACAACTGCAACTGATGCCCGCCGAGGGCACCGACGTCTACCAGCAAGGCACCGACTTCACCGTGACCTTAGCCACCGGCCAAGTCACCCGGCTGGCTAGCGGCAGCATCCCCGCCAATGCCTCCATCAAGGTCAGCTACACCTACACCGATCCCGCCAAGGTCACGGCCGCCGACATCATCGGTGGCATCGACGAGGCAGGTTTGCGCACGGGTCTTAAAGCCTTTCAAGACAGCTACAACCGGCTAGGCTTCTTCCCCAAAATTTTCATTGCCCCGGGGTTCAGCACTCTCAACGCGGTGACCGCCGAGTTGATCGTCGCCGCCACCCGGGTCGGCGGCGTGGCCTACGTTGACGCGCCCATCGGCGCCACTGTCCAACACGTGCTCACCGGGCGCGGCCCCCTCGGCAACATCAACTTCAACACCAGCAGCGATCGCGTGCGCCTGTGCTACCCGCATGTGCGCGTTTACGACGCCGCCAGCAACGGCGAACGCCTGCAACCACTGTCCATCCGCGCTGCCGGCCTGCGCGCCAAAATCGACAACGATCACGGCTACTGGTGGAGCAGCTCCAACCAACCATTACTCGGCGTCATTGGCTTGGAACGGCCGTTAACCGCGCGCATCGACGACGCCACCAGCGAAGTCAACTTGCTCAATGAAAACGGCATCACCACCGTCTTCAACGCCTACGGCACCGGCCTGCGCCTGTGGGGCAATCGCACCGCCGCATGGCCCAGCGTCACCCACATGCGCAACTTCGAAAACGTGCGCCGCACCAAAGACGTCGTCGACGAATCCATTCGCTACAGCGCCTTGCAGTTTGTCGACCAACCCATCACCACCGCGCTGGTCACCAGCCTCACCGAAAGCGTCAACCTGTTCCTGCGCAAACTCATCGGCGACGGCGCACTCGTCGGCGGCGAATGCTGGTACGACCCGGCACGCAACCCGACCACCGAACTCGAACAAGGCCACGCTCTGTTCAACTACAAGCTCACCGTACCGCTACCGTTCGAACGCGGCACCTTTGAAACCGAAATCACCGGCGACTATCTCGCCAAACTGGGGACCGTATAAATGGCAGGCTTCAGCGCGCACCGCATCACCAACGCCAACCTCTATCTGGATGGCGCCAGCTTCTTTGGCAAGTGTGAAGAGATCGACCTGGGCACGATCAAAACTGTCATGAGCGACTTCCAAGGCCTAGGCATGGTCGGGTTGATCGAGTTGCCCGATGGCATCGATAAGCTGGAAGGGAAAATCACCTGGAACAGCCTGTACGTCGAAGCCGCCAGAAAGCTGGTGACGCCGTTCAAGAGTGTGCAACTGCAATGTCGGTCCAACGTGCAGGTATTCAATAACGGCGGGTTGGTGAGCGAAGTGCCGTTGGTGACGACCATGACCATCACGGGCAAGGAATACCAGTTGGGCACGCACAAACCGCGGGATCCGACCAAGTACGAGACGCCGTTTTCAGCGACGTATGTGCGGCAGATGATCAACGGTGAGGAGGTGGTGTTGCTGGATTATTTGGCGAATATTTTTCGGGTGGGGGGTGAGGATCAGCTGGGTAGATACAACAGGAATCTAGGAATATCCTATTAACGAAAAATCAAAAGGCCGCTAGCGATAACGGCCTTTCACCATCAAAGGTAAATCAATTTTTAATCTTCAGTACGGTCGTATTTCTCATGACTGCGTACAGTGATCACTACGGTAGAAATATACGGATCATTTCCGTCACTGAGATCGGCATTATGAGGTGGTGTATCAGATACTCCATCACGCCAAAGACTGAGATCAAAAGGATTGTCGTAAAACAGGAACAAATTCATAAACCCTTTACTATATTTGGGATTCCAATCGAATCGATTTTTTAAATGTCTCGCGTATCGCCAATTCGCTCGATTAAACCAATGCAAAACACTGGGGGAAACCGAAGGATCGTTTTGAAGGCATGAGATGAAATTGTTATATCCTCTAGTCTTATCAAGGACTGAGCTCACATAGCTTGCTGCTGAAACATTTTCAGCAGAAGTGATCAAACGAGCCTGCCCTTTATAGCCATCCATCGTGATCTTTTGGTATTTTCCACGTAGATCGTTCACCATTTTGGTCCAAACGCAGTTTTTGGCGGGCGCTCCCGTTTTTACCTCCCGCCCCATTGTCGGTGCAGTGCCAGATGCCATGCTGATAACAGCATCCAAGTAAGAATCGGGGGGTGTAAGCTCAGTTTTTGTCTTGCTTACAGGCCAGCCAACCTGCATTGGTCCCATGCGGGCTGTAGCCACGGGCCAAGATCCTTTCGCCATCAACAAGAAACTAGCACAATCGCGTAAGCCGTAGGTTTTGCCACTGGTACTGCTGCCTAACTGATACGCACCAATCGGATTTAATCGCTTAACGCCGGGATACAACGTAATGTTTTTATGTCGATTGCAGCTTTCGAAAAGCAGGCGTTCTTTCCTTGTCGATTTCCCGCTAGGCAGTTCGTTGTGCTTAATCGCGACTTTGGCTTGAATTAACAACGCCTGCTCGCGCTGTAACAGGCCAACAGACGATTCCCAGCGCACGCAAAGCAACAGGTCGGCCAACTCACACTGTGGTTTCTTGACACCCGGCAGATGACCTTTAGGGCTGAATTCTGCCTGCGGTGTTCCATCGACCCAAATGGACTGTACCCGTACCTCAGCAAAACGGCCTTCAGCAGCCAGCCGTGTCTTTATCTCCAGCGCCAGTGCATCGATGTTGTCTTGCTCGTGCAGGTACATCAAAAACCAGCGTTCAAGAGCCCATTTGCCTGTGAAGCTCTTGATTCGGTCAGTCCATGCCGACCAATCGTATTGCTTCATACCTGACGTCCTTACTGTCGAGTTGGAGTTCAGATGAAAACTGCATCGGTGCAAGAAATCAAGATGCCAGTGCGTGTAGCGAGGCTGATAAGCGTCGTGATGCGCGTTTGCCAAAAAACCAATCACGATTTTGATGGCCGTAATCGTTACCATATGATATGACTAACGTCGCTGTGTGTGTAGTTCCTCCACTTCCAATTATTTAAAAACTCGCAGTCCTCCAGGGATCTGCTTCTTTAGATAAAAATACAACTGCTCATCGGATCACTATCAATGCAACCGGACGCAAAACAAGCAAAACCCAAGGAACAGAGAGTCAAAACGCTTTATAAATATAGAGCTACCAGCGATAGAACGGAGGACATAATAACAAAAAAATCAATCTGGCTGGCTAGACCAGACACATTGAATGATCCGCTTGAGTGCCAAATAAAACCACTAACGCCTCAAGAACTAAAGAAGCACGCGCGAGATGTAAAAGCGGCGCAAGCTTCGGGATTCATCATGAATATTTTCATGACGAAAAAGAGCGGATCCTCTTTTTATGGTCGCACTGGAAAGCAGCTCAAATATCTACTTAACAGAATAAAATCGGCCAAGAGTTTCGATAAAAAGTATCAAATAATGTGCGACTTCTATCAGGAAGTAGGTGTTGCCGGATTTAGCTCTCCTGATGGATACTTCAACTCCCTATCTAAACTTCTTAATGGAGTTGGCATATTCAGCTTAACTGAAAACCCGGCCAACACATTGATGTGGTCGCATTACGGAGATAGTCACCGCGGAATCGCGGTTGGTTTCGACGCGGTAGATGGGTCAGATCTGGCGGATGCTGAAAAATGCCAACAAGTAACCTATTCAGATGAGCTAAGTGAGTTTTCATTCGAAAAGGGATTTAGCGCATCTACAACGTTTTATGCTAATGACAAACCAAAATCATCTATCTCTTTCAACGATGACCAGGTCCGACGGGCTTTCTTCTCAAAAACTAACGACTGGGCTTATGAGAAAGAATGGCGATATATAAGACAAGTCGCAGGCTCCTACGATCTTCCGGCGCCGATAACTGAGGTGGTTTTCGGAGCAAAGTGCCCAGCCGAAATCAGAGATAAATACCGTGCTATCGTCTCAGTTTCTCTAGACAAGGAGGTGAGATTCCGAGAGGCTGTATTTTTACCTGGCACAACCGCTATAGAAATAAAAGACTGTTGAAGACCACCCCCCCCTTACTAGCTTTCTTGGGAAGGGGGTTTACATTGTTATTAATGCTATTGATAGCGCTGCCATACCACCAACGGCCACCATACTCACGACTGTGCTCAGCTTGCCTCGGCCGCCATATAATGCCTTCATCCCCAGCTCACTGTTTCTGCCCGCAAACCTAAAGCAGATCCCCAAAAACAGCAACATTATGGTCAATCCTGATAAGTGGCGCGCTGCATAATCGTTGATGATAATTTTCAAGTCATCATCCAGCCTCCAGTGCCACAACCCATACACGATAACTGTGACGCACAAACTTAGCCAAAGCCCAAATGCAGCTGTTGTCACTAAAAAATACTTAAAAGGCGGGTTGGAAAGATCTGGCAACCACCTTCGAATTAGCGAAATAGCGGTCCTGTGATACCCCCAACGAAGGGTCGCTATAACGTATAATAATGAAATAGTAACAACGAAGCCGCCCCAAAAATATCTTCCTTCTGTTTCGTGAAGTAGGTACAACAGATCTGCGCATGACTGCGTGTGATTCTCTTTACTCGCTTCTCGCCAGAACACCCACTGATAAATAGACTGGAACGCAGGAGCCATAACGCCTGCTACCAATAAAGGCGTATGCAACAACCCGGGGAGCTTCGCATACGCAGGCTGAGGTTGTTTGGGCTCCTTGACAAAGGCTAATGGACGAATAAACATTGGCCCTAGCATTAACAGAGCATAAGATGTCGCTTTACTTGTACGCAGGATTCGCCAAATTTGTCGCAATGAAAGCCGCATAGTCATCCAGTTAAATCAGAAGAATAATTGAGTGCTAATTTTCAAAGTCAAGGTCGCGTCCGGCGACACCCACTTTTAGAGATTTGTTGGATTCCCCACTGCACCACGGACACGGGCCTTGTCGGGTTGAAAGCTGCATCTGATGGGTAGCGCAATAGAAGGAGAAATACGCTAGCCAACCCAATCCGTCGCAGCCTTTGTGCCGAAAACAACGGCCTTCGTCAGGAACTCAGAAGCGAGCTCTTTGACCTTACCAGTCATGCCGTCCTTCGTCGCACTGATCAACTGATCACCCAGAGACGGATCCTTGCTTTCAAGATTCGAAGGCATCGCTTTCAAAAGCTCTAACGTTCTGGCAGTCATGACGCAGTCCATCACCGCACCCGTGCTTACGTGGGAACCACAGTCTAGATAGTCATGGTTGCTCAACCAAAGAACCGTAGAAACGAAAAATTTCCCATCACGGCGATTGTCATAATCGTCAACATCTGGCTCCGGCCGATTGACAGCCAATTGCTCCTGAAAGTCTTCTGGATGTAGCTCGATGGCGACGGGAAACTCTTGATAAAGCTTGGCGAAAATCGCCCCCACCAGCACGTTAAATCGCTCGATGTTTCCTGCAGCCATGTCTAACTCTCCTTAGTTTTGCTTCAAAGTGACGGTACGCACGTAACCCTTCAGATGCACCAACGCAGCCGACTCAACGGGCAACCCACGTAACTCAGTTGATCGAGCTTCACCGTTGGGCAAGTACACCGTCAACGTGTCCCCGAACACGCTGTAGGTAGCGGTGTAGTTAATACCTTCGTGCTCAAGCGTGATTTCCTCATCCATTTTCAAATTTCCTTTTTCGATCTGCATTGGTAGCCGCTCGCCAACGCGCTTGCGTTCAGCTGGCATACGCGGTTGATGCCTACCGTACACCCACACTAATTGCCGCAATTACGCGGGCAAACCGCGAAAAGTTGTAAGAATATTCGGCAACGGGACGTTCGAACCCGAACGGATCTTCGTTCTCAGCATTGCGAGCCTACCGCATCCGGCCCCATTGCCTACAGCGCGGACAGAATCTCCCGGCAGCGCGCCGAATTGCTCACCGGTATCTTGTCTCCCGTCACCGATCAACGTGACCGGGCCGGGCAGCCCGTTAATGGCCGACTTAACTGAAGTCAACCAATGGACGCCCGGCGTCTATCAGATAGAAACCTCCGACCCTGTCGTCGGTGGCCCTGACGGCGTCACCAACCTGCCAATAAAACAACTGACCAACCGGACGCTGTGGCTCAAGGAAAAATTCGAGTCACTAAAAACCATTGCCGACAGAGTGATCCAGGCCACAGAACTATCAGCCGGCATGGCGCGCATCGCTACCCAAGATGCTGTCAAAGCAGGGACCGAGACCAACACGATGGTGACCCCCAACTCCCTCGCTAGCCTGTACCCATTCCGCGGTCGCGCTGTCTTTTCCACCCCCGGCACCTTCGATTGGATCGTTCCTTCGGGCGTAACCCATGCATGGGTGGTCGTCATTGCCGGCGGCGGTGGCGGTGCGCGGTCTATAACCTTACCCGGGCCATCAGGTGGGTCGGGCGGCGGCGTCACCCGAAAACTCGTGAGTGTACGGCGCATGTCCTCAATGAGGGTTGTCGTCGGCGCCGGCGGCAAGGGAGCCGCTGACCTCAACACTAAAGGGGCAAGAGGCGGAGTATCTGCATTCGGTAACCACCTATATGCCACCGGCGGAGAAGGCGGACTACTCGACGGCACTGCGGCACACGGAGGTCAGGGGTATGGCTGCGACGAACACGACTGCATCGGCCTCGCGGGTCATCCCATCGGCAATGCTCGAAATGATGGTTTTCTGGGAGGCGCGGGCGGGGGCGGCGAATCAGGCGCTTCTTGGAACGACGCCCGAAAACCCCAAACGCCAGGACATGGCGGCGGAGGCCGTGGCGCCAGCGCGGCACCGGACGGCGCGGACGGACGGGTCACTGTCCAATGGTGACGAACCTGCAGGGGCGAACAGTCGCCGGGATCATTCCTATTGCGTTGAATAAGGACACCCACGATAGACCCGACAACGGCTGGCCCACAGCCAAAGGGACATGAACATGCAAGACATCCGCTGTGGCCAATGCCACCGCAAACTCGCCACAGCGCGAGGCTTCACCGACCTACAAATCAAGTGCCCGCGTTGCCGGACACTCAATCACCTGAAGGCCCCGAGCCTCCTATCCGAATGCCCTGAGCATCTGCCCACACGAGTGCAGACGTGCCCCAGCCCACCATTGGAAGCCTGTTCGCAGGCATAGGAGGATTTGATGCAGGATTCGAAAACGCAGGTTACCGCACTGCCTGGCAAGTGGAACTCAACCCCACTAACCGGGCTGTCCTTGCCGACCGATTTCCACACGCCACCCAATACGAAGACGTACGCCATTGCGGCGCCCACGACCTCAAACCTGTCGACGTCATCACCGCAGGCTTTCCCTGCCAAGACATCAGCATCGCCGGCAGCCGCCCCAACAACCAAAACATCCGGGGACTGCGCGGCGAACGCAGCGGCCTGTTTTGGCAAGTCATACGCATCCTCCAAGAGACACAACCTCGCTGGGTGGTGCTTGAGAATGTCGTTAACTTGCTCGCTATCAACGATAGCCAAGACTTTGAAACAGTCATCCGGGCCCTTGCGGACAGCGGGTATGTGGGATGCTGGCGAGTGCTTAATGCTCAATATTTCGGAGTCCCCCAGCAACGTCGTCGAATATTCTTGGTCGCAGGTCATCAACGAATGCCCCCCATGGAGCTGCTGGCTGACGCCGCGCCAGTGGAAGCAATACCTCCAGCGTCTCAGTCGCAGCCTTGGCCACGCCCCGCGGATGCATGGGCTGCCAATACTTTACTGGCAAACAAAGCGGGCTCCCAAATCGCTATGGGCTGTACCACTTTCGTCGCTCACCCGAACGGATGGCATCAGATGGCTGAGCGGCAGCGAACGTCTGAAAATGATGGGCTTTGCCTCGGACTGGATGCGTCCAACCTTGCAGAGGCTTTCGCTGCCGGAAACGCCGTCGTCCCGCAAATGGCCCAATGGATCGCGCAAAAACTAATAAAGGCCAACTAGGGAACCCACAGCGGGACCCCAGTTCCCGTTATCATCCTGCAATTCCTTTGCACCCCACGCAAAAGATCCAACCACCATTTACCGCGCGCTAAGGCTTAGGTTTAATGCGCGCGGCATCATCTTGCTTCATACATCGACCTGAACGTTTTGCGTCGATTATGGATTCACAGCAGCACGTTCAAGTCGGCGTACCTCGCAAATATCCCCCATTCAGTTCCCTCTCCCTTTGGGAGAGGGCTAGGGTGAGGGGCTTTTGCCACCATCCAAACCCACACAAATCCTCCGGCCACAGGTAAACTCCCGCGCACTTTTTCAAGGAGTTGACATGAGTTACTACCAGCCAGGCATTCTCGCCACCCCTGTTCCGCCACAAGCACGTCACCTGTTTTTCGCTCTGGAATCAGTTGAAGCGCTGCCGCAGGCGTTCGACAACCTGATCAATCAGGTGGACGGCAAGTCGGCAGTGGTTGGTTTCGGTGAGTCCCTGGTCAAGGCCCTCAACGTACAAATCGAAGGCCTGCGCAGCTTCCCGGCCATGTCTGGCGTCGGCGTGGAAAACCCGTCGACCCAGCACGCGTTGTGGGTGTGGTTGCACGGCGTCGACCGGGGTGAGCTGCTCAACCGCTGCAACGCCCTCGAAGCCGCGTTGGCACCGGCCCTGCGTCTGGTCGAGATGCAGGAAGCCTTCCGCCATAAGGACGGCCACGACCTGACCGGCTACGAAGACGGCACCGAAAACCCCCACGACGAAGCCGCCATCGCCGCTGCCCTGCAAAGCGCAGGCACTGACGGCATGGTCGGCGGCAGTTTTGCCGCGATCCAGCAGTGGCAGCACGACCTCAAGGGTTTTCACAAACTCTCGGCGGACGACAAAGACAACATCATGGGCCGTCGCCTGAGCGACAACGAAGAAATCGACGACGCGCCAATCTCCGCCCACGTCAAACGCACCGCGCAGGAAAGCTTCGCGCCGGAAGCGTTCGTGGTACGTCGTTCGATGCCGTGGATCGAAGGTGATCGCGCCGGTTTGATGTTCCTCGCCTTCGGCTTTTCGCTGGACGCTTTTGAAGCGCAATTGCGTCGCATGAGCGGTCTGGAAGACGGCATCACCGATGGCCTGTATCGCATCAGCCGCCCGATCACCGGCGGCTATTATTGGTGCCCGCCGTTGCAGGACGGTCACCTTGATTTGCGCGCCTTGCGCATCGGCTAAAGGAACAGACATGAGCGTGGTGCGCTGGGGCATGATCGGGTGTGGCAGCGTCGCTGAACGCAAGAGCGGGCCGGCCTTCTACAAGGCGCCCGGTTCGGCGCTGGTGGCGGTGATGGGGCGACGTCTTGAGGCGGTCAGCGATTACGCCGCGCGCCACGGCATCGCTCGGGTCTACACCGATGTCGATGCGCTGATCAACGATCCCGAGGTCGACGCGGTGTACATCGCCACGCCACCCGACAGCCACCACGCCTACAGCCTCAAAGTCGCCGCCGCCGGCAAACATTGCTGCGTGGAAAAACCCATGGCGCTTAACGCCGGGCAAAGCCGCGAGATGCAGCAGGCGTTTGCCGAGGCCGGTTTGCACCTGTTCGTTTCTTACTACCGCCGCTCGTTGCCGCGTTTTGCGCAGGTACGGCAATGGTTGGAGGAGGGGCGAATCGGTGAGGTTCGCCATTTGAGCTGGACGCTGACCAAGGCGCCGTCGCCGGCGGATCTGGAAGGGCGCAACAACTGGCGCACCGATCCTGCGGTGGCCGGTGGTGGCTACTTTGCTGACCTGGCCAGTCACGGTTTCGATCTGTTCCAGTACCTGCTCGGCGACATCGTCGAAGTGGCCGGATTCACGGCGCGTCAGGCCGGGCTGTATGCGGCGGAAGATGCCGTCAGCGCCAGTTGGCGGTTCGCCTCCGGGGCACTGGGCATGGGCTGCTGGAGCTTTGTCGCTGATCGGCGTGAGGATCGGGTCGAGATTATCGGCAGCCTTGGGCGGATTGGTTTTTCCGTATTCGATGAACGCCCAGTCGAGCTGCATGCGGATGAGAGCATTAGCCTGGAAATCCCCCATCACCAACACATTCAGTGGCATCACGTGTTGGGCATGAATGGGCATATTCGTGGCGAATCACAACATCCCGCCGTCGCTGAACAGGCCTTCAAGACTGACTGGGTCATGGACCAGATCCTCAAACGTTAAGATCAAAAGATCGCAGCCTTCGGCAGCTCCTACATGAGACCGCGATCCCATGTAGGAGCTGC
>NZ_RWIM01000146.1 GCF_009764645.1 Pseudomonas sp. PB106 | reverse complement strand
GATAGCGGTGTATCCGTCGATGAATTTTCTGGCTGATACACCGCTATCGCGAGCAGGCTCACTCCTACAGGGTTCTGTAGCGACTCTGAAAATGTGTACACACGACTGTCACCATCGGTGCCATTTGTGTGTGCACTTTTTTGTTTCCGCGCCCTGAAAAGTTACATCCCGCCTGAAAATCACTCCCCCTCGCCCTTCCTGAAAATCCCTCATTAAAAATAAATACCTGTTCAATCGGTCAATTTTTAACCACTTATTTTCAAAGACTTAGCGCACATCGATAACTTTTCGAAATGAGCACAGCTGCGTATAGATCGCTAACTGGCACAAATCTGGCTTTAGTGCATACATGTTTTGTATACAAAACTGCAAAACATACTCACACTTTCGATCCGCAAGCCTGAAGCGCCCTATCCCGTACAGGCTGCAGATGCCCCGTAACCAGTGATGTTTTTCACTGCCGCGACGAAGATTTGTCGAGCCTGACGGCTTATGCACAGTCATCGCGGCCTTGAACATCAGGAGCCTGCCGGAATGCGTACAAGTCTCTCCAATAACATCGCGCTGAATCTGCCCGCCTCTGCTCTCGACCAACCGTTACCCCATGACGGTCTGACCGAGCCGTTACAACTAAGCCCCCGTCTGCACAACAGCGACCTCGCGCCGACCAAGGCCGAAGGACGGCGCTGGGGCAAATACAGCATCTTCGCCCTGTGGACGAACGACGTGCACAACATCGCCAACTACTCCTTCGCCATTGGTCTTTATGCCTTGGGCCTGGGTGGCTGGCAGATTCTGCTGTCGCTGGGGATCGGCGCGGCGCTGGTTTATTTCTTCATGAACCTGTCCGGTTACATGGGGCAGAAAACCGGTGTGCCGTTTCCTGTCATCAGCCGGATCAGTTTCGGCATTCACGGGGCGCAAATTCCTGCACTGATCCGGGCAGTTATCGCTATCGCCTGGTTCGGCATTCAGACGTATCTGGCCTCGGTGGTCTTTCGTGTATTGCTCACAGCGGTACACCCCGGTTTCGCCGAATACGACCACAACTCGATTCTTGGCCTGTCGACCTTGGGCTGGGTATGTTTCGTGGCGATCTGGTTCGTGCAACTGGCGATTCTCGCCTACGGCATGGAAATGGTGCGTCGCTACGAGGCGTTCGCCGGGCCAGTGATTCTGCTGACTGTCGCCGCGCTCGCCGCGTGGATGTACTTCCAGGCCAACGCGACCATCGCCTGGTCGACTCGCGACCCGCTGACCGGTGGCGAGATGTGGCGCAACATCTTCGCTGGCGGCGCGTTGTGGCTGGCGATCTACGGCACGTTGATTCTCAACTTCTGCGACTTCGCCCGCTCCTCGCCGTGCCGCAAGACCATCAAGGTGGGAAATTTCTGGGGTTTGCCGGTGAATATTCTGGTGTTCGCCGCGATTACTGTCCTGCTCTGCGGCGCGCAATTTCAGATCAATGGCCGGATCATTGAAAGCCCGACCGAGATCATCGCCTCGATCCCCAACACCTTCTTCCTGGTGCTCGGTTGCCTGGCATTCCTGATCGTCACCGTGGCGGTGAACATCATGGCCAACTTCGTCGCTCCGGCCTTCGTCCTCAGCAACCTGGCGCCGAAATACCTGACCTTCCGCCGTGCGGGGCTGATCAGCGCCACCATCGCCGTGTTGATCCTGCCGTGGAATCTCTACAACAGCCCGTTGGTGATCGTGTACTTCCTGTCCGGCCTCGGCGCCCTGCTCGGCCCGCTGTACGGCGTGATCATGGTCGACTACTGGCTGATCCGCAAAGGCCGGATCAACGTCCCGCAGCTCTACAGCGAAGATCCCAATGGCGCTTATTACTACAGCCGCGGGATCAATTTCCGCGCGGTGGCGGCGTTTATTCCTGCGGCGTTGATCGCCATCGTCCTCGCGCTGGTTCCAGGTTTCCACAGTGTTTCGCCGTTCTCCTGGCTGATCGGCGCCGGTATCGCCGGAATGCTTTACCTGATCATCGCCAAGCGTCAGCCGCACTACGCCGACGTCAGTGGCGAATCGATTGCCGTCGACAACGTCTGCCATTAACTCCCTCGCGGCCCGGACTCCGGGCCGCAGAACTGCCCGCTATAAGGATTTCCCCATGCGTATTCTCGTGGTTAACGTCAACACCACCGAATCCATCACCGATGCCATCGCCCGCTCGGCGCAGGCTGTCGCTTCACCTGGTACTGAAATCGTCGGTTTGACGCCGTTCTTTGGCGCCGACTCGATTGAAGGCAATTTCGAAAGCTACCTCGCTGCCATCGCCGTGATGGATCGGGTGATGGCCTACGATCAGCCGTTCGACGCGGTGATTCAGGCCGGTTACGGCGAACACGGGCGCGAAGGCCTGCAGGAATTGCTTAACGTGCCGGTGGTGGATATCACCGATGCAGCGGCGAGCACGGCGATGTTTCTCGGCCATGCGTATTCGGTGGTGACCACGCTGGATCGCACCGTGCCGCTGATCGAGGACCGGTTGAAGCTGTCCGGGCTGTGGGATCGTTGCGCCTCGGTACGGGCCAGTGGATTGGCGGTGCTCGAACTGGAGCACGAGCCGCAGCGTGCGCTGGAAGCGATCGTCCATCAGGCGGAACTGGCGGTGACGCAGGATAAAGCCGAGGTGATTTGCCTGGGTTGCGGCGGCATGGCCGGGCTGGATGAGCAGATTCGTCGACGTACCGGGGTGCCGGTGGTGGACGGCGTGACGGCAGCGGTGACGATTGCGGAATCGCTGGTGCGACTGAAGTTATCGACCTCGAAAGTCCGCACCTACGCGACGCCGCGCCCGAAGAACATTATTGGCTGGCCGGGGCGGTTTGCCCGCTAGACCGAGTTATCGTTCATCGCGAGCAAGCTCGCGAAGGCAGCAACTCGGTCCAAAGCCCTACTCAAATCGCACTAAACCGCCGCGCCAACCCCCGCTCCGCAAACTGCTCAATCACAAAATCCACAAACGCCCGGGTCTTGCCCGGCAACAATTTGTGCTCGGCGTAATAGATCGAAATGTTGCCGTCATCGACATACCAATCCGGCAACACCCGCTGCAACGTCCCTGCCTCCAGATACCCGACCGCAAACGGCATGCTCACTAAAGCAATTCCCAGGCCTTGCGCCGCCGACCTGCAAGCGGCCTCGGAATCGCTCATGGTCATCCGCGCCCGCAGTGTCAACGGTTGGCAGTTCTGCGGATTGCGCCCGGTCAACTGCCAGGAACGCACGCGCCCGGTCTGCGGCGAGCGGATCAGAATGCCGTCGTGATGGCTGAGGTCCTCCGGCTCGACGATCTCGGGATGAGCCTGACAATAATCGGCGGACGCCACCAATATCCGGTGTGCCGGGGTCAACCTGCGCGCGATCACCCCTTGCGGCAATTCGAAGCCGCCACCGATGGCCGCATCAAAGCCCTGCCCGATCAGATCGACCTGTCGGTTATCGAAATGCCAGTCCGGGTTGATCGCCGGATATCGCCGCAAAAACTCACCGAGCATCGGCACGATATGCAGACAACCAAACGCTGCGCCCATGCTGACTTTCAGCGTTCCCGCCGGCAGCCCTTCAACACTGGACAGGTTGGCCACGGCATTTTGGATCGTGGTCAGGCTGCCACTGACCTGATCGAGGAACAGTTGTCCAGCCTCGGTCAGCGTCAGGCTGCGTGTACTACGCTGGAACAGCCGCACGCCGAGCCGCACTTCGAGTTTGGCCACACTCTTGCCGACTGCCGCCGGGGTCAGACTCAAGCGCCGAGCGGCTTCGGCAAAGCTGCCGACCTCGGCACTGCGCACGAAGCATTCGATGCTGCTGAAGGTTTCCATGGTCGTCACTATAAACTTCTGGTTTACACAGACTATAGCAATCATGGTCTACACAGTTGTCGATATCACGCCGATACTCGGCACCAACACCAAGGCATTCCGCCTTGAATAGTCTGGAGATCGAACATGACCACTCAACACCTCGGCGGCAAAGTCGCTCTGATTCAAGGCGGTTCCCGTGGTATCGGCGCTGCCATCGTCAAACGTCTCGCCGCTGAAGGCGCTGCAGTAGCCTTCACTTACGTCAGCTCCGCCGCTAAAGCCGAAGAGTTGCAGAACAGCATCACCGCCAACGGCGGCAAAGCCTTGGCGATCAAGGCCGACAGCGCCGATGCCGCCGCCATCCGCCACGCCGTCAGCGCCACCGTCGAAGCCTTTGGCCGAGTCGATATTCTGGTCAACAACGCTGGCGTACTGGCCGTCGCACCGCTGGAAGACTTCAAACTCGAAGACTTCGACCAGACTGTAGCTATCAACATTCGTAGCGTATTCATCGCCTCCCAAGAAGCCGCCAAACACATGGGTGAAGGCGCACGCATCATCAACATCGGCAGCACCAACGCCGACCGCATGCCCTTCGCCGGCGGCGGTGTGTATGCGATGAGCAAGTCGGCGCTGGTCGGTTTGACCAAAGGCCTGGCCCGCGACCTCGGCCCACGCGGCATCACCGTCAACAACGTGCAACCTGGCCCGGTCGACACCGACATGAACCCGGCGCACGGTGATTTCGCCGAAAGCCTGATCCCGCTGATGGCCGTCGGTCGCTACGGCAAAGCCGAAGAAATCGCCAGTTTCGTCGCCTACCTGGCAGGCCCGGAAGCCGGTTACATCACCGGCGCCAGCCTGACCATCGACGGTGGTTTCGGCGCCTGATTGTTTCCGAGTCGCCTGAACGAAAAACGCCGCCCCTCTTTTTACAGAGGGGCGGCGTTTTTCTGTGTCAGGTGTTTAAGCCCATTCCAGCGCCGGTAATCCGCAGGCACTCGGTGTGAAGGCTTTCAGCGTACGAAGAATCCCGTCAGCGTGAGCGTATTTTTCATCGGCCATGGCGGCGTCGGGGATGGCGATGGCAGTCATGCCGGCGGCTTTCGCGGCGGTCACGCCAAACGGCGAATCCTCAAATACCAGACAATCTTCAGGCGCAACGCCCAGACGCCGGGCAGCGGTGAGGAAAATATCCGGCGCCGGTTTGGCTGCGCCGACTTCCGGATCGTCCGCTGTAACGATGAAATCGAACAACGCAAACCAGTCGCGGTGCAACGTGGTTTTCTGACCGAACGACTGGCGCGAAGAACTGGTGCCCACCGCGATGGGAATGTTGTGCGCCTTGAGATGACGGATCAGCTCCTCGGCGCCCGGCATCGCTTGCGCGGTGGGAAAACGCTCGCGCATCAGCGGCTCGCGGATCACCAGAAACTCTTCGGCGGTGATCGGCAGATCCAGCGCCTGCACCACGTAGTTCGCCAGGTCGTTGGCACCGCGACCGATGATGTTCTGCTTGATGCTCCAGTCGAAGGTGCGCCCATAACGCCCGGCAATCAACGAGGTGACCTCGGTGTAAATGCCCTCGGTGTCGAGTAGCAAACCGTCCATATCGAAAATCACGGCCTTGATCGGGCCGAACGCCTTCAGCGGTGCATTCATCATCGGATCCGTTAACAAAGACATCCCAGGCGACTTGATACAGGCCGCTGCTCGGATCTGATTAAAGGGTTCAGCAGCATAACGAGAGCGACGGACATTGGGCAACGGGCAATGTCCGTTTGCAACGCTGAACCACTCGCAAGCATTTAGCGAAACATCCTACAGACTTAACCTACTCGCCCGACTTCTTTCCTGTTTGATCCCCCGCAAAGTCCCCGCACCTTTTTTACGTGCGCGAGAGACTGTGAATGCAGCCACCCGAACGGTTATTGCAGCTCAACAACAGCATCGGTCTGCTGGTGGTTGCCGCCCTGAATCCTGAACACCCCGATTTTGAAGCCCTGATTCGCGAATTCCGCCTGTGCCTCAACAACTATGACGCCTGGGCCGAGCAGTTCTGGACAGGCACGGCGCTGGAGGTCGAACAGGTGTTCACCGTCGGCAACGACGTTCGTCTCAGTGCGCCGATCAAATCGCGCCAACCGATCAGTTCCTCGGTGGTCATGTGTTCGGCCAGTGGGCCATTGACGCTGGTGCACATGTTCGAAGCGGCGCGGTTTGTGCCGATTGGCGATACGCCGGTCACGCTCGAACCGGTGATTGCCGATGTTGGCGGTGTGCTGACTTTCGGCGAACCACTGCGCCACACGATCGGCCCGAGCGGCATTCTGCAAGTGGACGATTGCGAGCGGGGCCAGCGTTATCGCATCACCTTTTTTCCCGATGTTTCCAGCGACCATGTGCAGACGCTTTACGCGTCCTATGAAGCGGTTCTCGGCAATCTGGAAGGCTGGTTGCGCGGTGAGTGGGCGCAGTTTCAGCCGCAGTGGGCGGCGTTTTCCAGCGCCGGTTTTCTTGATCGTTACGGGCAATTGCAGCAGGCCGATTGGCGCGGTTTTGAAAAAGCTCTAAATGGCGTCTGGGATGACATCAAACAGGTTTTCGCCCTCCTCGCCGATCTGCAGTCCAATAGCGAAAAACTGCTGGAATACCTGAGTGCGCTCGAACTTGAGGCGCTGTTGCAGGCTTCCAGTGAAGCCATCGCCAACGCTCTATTGATGCTCAGCGATGAACCGCTGCTGTTCATTCATCTGGCGGCGTTTACCAGTTGGCTGAAGATGTTGCCGCCGCAGTATCTGGCCGAAGTCGTGGCTGAAGTCCGCGTCGAACTGCTGATCAGCTTTCTGCTGATGTGCGTGTCGGGTGGCGTCGGTGTGCCGTTGCGCTTGAGTAGCAAAGTGCTGGCGAAGGTCAAGTCGCCACGGGCGCGGGAATGGCTGGCGGCTTCGGCTTCGCGGCTGGCTGAATTGACGTCGACGCCGGAGCCGGAGCTGAACAAGCACGCGATCGCGTTGAAACCGCTGATTCTCCACGCGCGAGACGTTGAGCTGAAACCGACACCCTCGATTCCGCTGAACATTCGTCAGGCCGATTCGCTGGTGTTGGTGCCGAACCCGGCGCCTCTTGCCCGAGACAAGTCGGGTGGTTCGACCCGGATGGAACGGCATGAGCCGCACGACGACGCCTCCGACCAAGCGAAAAACCCCAATGGCGACAGCGCCGATTGCGCGCTACTGACCTGCACCAACGGGTGTCCGGTGTCGATGGTCACCGGCGAGGAACTGCTGACCCTGACCGATGCGGTGCTCGATGGCGTACTGCCGTTCGAGTTCACCCGGTTGTATCGCAGCAGCGCGGTCGAGATCGATGTCGGGTTGGGCTTTGGCTGGAGCCATTCGCTGGCGCATCGCTTGGTTTTCGAGGGCGATTTTGTTGTCTGGATCGACCATGAGAACCGTCGCACGCG
>NZ_RWIM01000145.1 GCF_009764645.1 Pseudomonas sp. PB106 | reverse complement strand
GGCAGCTCCTACGAGGGATCTATGTAGGAGCTGCCGCAGGCTGCGATCTTTTGCTTTTAAAGCGGCACATACCGACTCAACAACGCCCGCAACGCCGCCGGTTTCACTGGCTTGGCCAGATAATCCAGTCCCGCCGCATGCACCTGCGCCACCGTTTCCGGACGCCCGTCCGCGCTGATCACCACACCGGGCACTGGCTCGCCCAACGTGGTGCGCAGCCAGGCCATCAACTCGGTGCCGGTATCGCCGTGATCGAGGTGGTAATCCACCAGCGCCAGTTGCGGACGCACGCCATCGTTGAGCAATGCCGCACATTCCTCACGATTGCGCGCCGTCCACACCTGACAGCCCCAGCGGCTCAACAAACTGTTCATGCCAATCAAGATGCTGTCTTCATTGTCGATGCACAGCACCTGCGCGCCGCTGAGCAATTTGCCGTTCAGCTCGGCGGCTGCGCTGACCGGTGCGGTTTGCGTGCGGGCCAGCGGCACGCTGACACTGAACACGCTGCCGCGCCCCGGCCACGAGCGTACACGCAAGGAGTGACCGAGCACGCGACACAAACCATCAGCAATCGCCAAGCCCAGCCCCAGGCCTTTTTCGGCGCGGGTCTGGTGACTGTCGAGGCGTTTGAATTCTTCGAAAATCACCTGCTGCTTGTCTTCCGGAATCCCCGGCCCGCGATCCCAGACTTCCAGACACAATTCTCCGCCACGCCGGCGCACGCCCAGCAACACCGGGCCTTTGGCATAGCGGAACGCGTTGGTCAGGAAGTTTTGCAGAATCCGCCGCAGTAACTTGATGTCGCTGTCGATGCGCAAATGACTGCCACGTACGCGGAACGTCAGGCCTTGCTCCTGTGCCAAGGCCTTGAATTCGGCCCCCAGTGTGTCGAACAGTTCGTTGACCGCAAACGCCTTGCGATCGGGGTTGATCTTTCCGTTTTCCAGACGGGAAATATCCAGCAGGTCGCTGATCAGGTCTTCCGCCGAACGCAGCGAACTGTCCAGATGCTGCACCAGTTTCTGCGCTTCGCTGCTCAAGCCATCGTCTTGATGGGAGAGGGCGGCGGAGAACAGCCGGGCCGCATTCAGCGGTTGCATCAAGTCGTGACTGACCGCCGCGAGAAAACGGGTTTTCGACTGGTTCGCCGACTCGGCGTTGCCCTTGGCTTCGGTCAGCGCGACGTTGAGTTGCGACAGTTCCTGGGTGCGCTCGCTGACCCGTTGTTCCAGGCCTTCGTTGGCCTCGGTCAGCGCCTGTTCGGCTTCGCGGAACGCGGTGATGTCGGTAAAACTCATGACGAATCCGCCGCCCGGCATGGGGTTGCCGATCAGTTCGATCACCCGGCCGTTAGGGAACAGCCGTTCCGAGGTGTGCGCCCGGCCCTGGCGCATCCAGTGCAGGCGCCGGGCCACGTGGACTTCGGCTTCCCCGGGGCCGCACAAACCGCGTTCGGCGTTGTAGCGAATGATGTCAGCAATCGGCCGGCCGAGCCTGATCAAACCTTCCGGGTAGTTGAACAGCTCCAGATAGCGGCGGTTCCACGCCACCAGCTTCAGCGACTGGTCGACCACACTGATGCCTTGGGTGATGTTTTCAATGGCGCCTTGCAGCAGGGCGCGGTTGAACTGCAGCACTTCCGAGGCTTCGTCAGCGATTCGGACGACATCCTCCAGCTGCATTTCCCGACCTTCGATGGCGGCTTTTACCACAGCGCGTGTCGAAGAAGCGCCAAGCACACCGGCCAGCAAGCGCTCAGTGTGGGCGATCCATTCGCCGTCGGCGTTCTGGTTCGGGTTGAAGCCTTTGCCCTGACGATAGGCGAAGCGAATGAAGCTCTGTCGCGCGCGTTCCTCACCGACGAACCGCGCAGCCAGTTGCAGCAAATCGTCGATCTGCACCGCCAGCATTGAGCGTGCGCTCGGTCTTGCACTGATTTCCTGACCGATAAAGCGCCCGGCCTGCCAGTGTTCCGAAACCCGCGTGCGCGACAGCACAGAAACCCACGCGAACAAGGTGAAGTTGCCCGCCAGCGAGAGCACCACGCCTTGCGTCAGCGGGGTGATTGGCAGGTTCAACGGATTGCTGTGCAGCCACGCCAGTCCCGGAAAACTGTTCAGCGACCAGCCAAGGCTGTGTGCGGCAATCGGCAGAATCAGCGTGTAAAACCACAGGAACGTACCGGCAGCGAGCCCTGCGAAAACACCCCGACGGTTGGCCTGTTTCCAATACAACGCGCCGAGCATCGCCGGGGCCAATTGCGTCACGGCCGCAAAGGCAATCTGGCCGATGGTCGCCAGGCTCGCGGTCGAGCCGAGCAGGCGATAGGCGACATAGGCCAGCAACAGAATCACCACGATGCTGACGCGGCGCACCGACAGCATCCACTGGCGGAACACTTCGAACGGGCGCTCGGCATTGTTGCGCCGCAACAGCCATGGCAACAGCATGTCGTTGGAAACCATGGTCGACAACGCCACGCTGGCGACAATCACCATGCCCGTCGCCGCCGACGCGCCGCCGATAAATGCCAGCAGCGCCAGCGCCGGATGGGCTTGCGCCAACGGCAGGCTGATCACAAAAGAGTCGGGCAAGACGTCGCTCGGCAACATCATCTGACCGGCCAAAGCGATCGGGACTACAAACAGCGCGGCCAAAGCCAGGTAGGCCGGGAACACCCATTTGGCCAGACGCAGATCCTGCGGGTCGATGTTCTCCACCACGGTTACATGGAATTGCCGGGGCAGGCAGATGATCGCCATCATCGCCACACCGGTCTGCACCACCATCGACGGCCAATTAATCGTTTCTTTCCAGTACTCCTCGAGGCGTGGCGCGAGCATGGCTTGATTGAACAAATCGTCGAAACCGTCGTACAAACCGTAGGTGACGAAGGCGCCGACGGCGAGAAAGGCGAACAGTTTGACCAGCGATTCGAAGGCAATCGCCAGCACCATGCCACGGTGGTGTTCGGTGGCATCGAGGTTGCGCGTGCCGAAGACAATGGTGAACAGCGCCAGCACCAGCGACACGATCAGCGCGGTGTCCTGGGCGCGAGTGCCCATGGCGTCGGCGCCGGCGCCGATCAGCAGGTTCACACCGAGAACGATGCCTTTGAGTTGCAGGGCGATGTAGGGCAAAACGCCGACCAGGCAGATCAGCGCGACCACCACCGCCAGCGATTGCGATTTGCCGTAGCGCGCGGCGATGAAGTCAGCGATGGAGGTGATGTTCTCCTGTTTGCTGATCATCACCATTTTCTGCAGAACCCACGGCGCGCCCACCAGCAGCAGGATCGGCCCGAGGTAAATCGGCAGGAATGACCACAGTTGTTCAGCCGCCTGGCCAACCGCACCGAAGAATGTCCAACTGGTGCAATAAACCGCCAGCGACAGGCTGTACACCCAGGCGCGCATGCGCGGCGGCAACGGCGCGCTGCGACGGTCGCCGTAAAAGGCGATGGCGAACATGATGGCCATATAGGCCAGGGCGACGGCGGCGATCAGCCCGGTGGACAACGACATGCAACACTCCCGACAGAAGACTCCCCGGCACTCCTGCCCGGGCGGACAGTCTCGCATGCGCGGGGCGGTTAGTCAGTGTCGACCAAGGTCGTGGCGTGGCGGGGTGTCGCAGGTCTGGAACCGGGTGGTTTTTTGCGGTGACCGGTCGGGCCTCATCGCTGGCAAGCCAGCTCCCACATTATTCGCGGCGCCCACAAAATTTGGGTTCACTGGAGATCATTGTGGGAGCTGGCTTGCCAGCGATGGCGTCAGTCCTGCTGCAACGCGATATCAATCAACCTGTGTAGTTCTTCCACTTCGAGTGCCGCCGCCGAAAACAGAATCCGGAACACCACCGGCGCCACCACAAGATTGATCAACCGATCAACACTCGGCGCCGCTTCATCCGGGTGCCGAGCAATGATCGTCTGCAACTGTGCGCCAATAATTATCACGCAATAGCCCGGCGTAGCACTGGCCTGCACATCGCGCATCATGTTGCGTCCGGGCTCGGAACTCATTTCGTCGAGATATTGCTCGGCCCACGCGCGGATATCGCTGCGCAGACTGCCGGTTTCAGCCGGCTCGCTGTCCGGACGCATGCGAGCGAGGGCCACGTCGGCGAGCAGCGCCGCCAGATCGCCCCACCGCCGATAAATCGTCGACGGCGTCACCCCGGCGCGCGCGGCAATTTGCGGCACGGTCACCGTCGAGCGCTCCTGTTCCTGTAGCAGTGCGCGGACTGCCGAGTGAATCGACTCTTGCACCCGGGCGCTGCGACCGCCGGGGCGTAAACCTTCTTTAATAGCCATGCGGCAGACCTTAACACAAAGAATTTGCTTTAAGCGCGAGGGGGTAGCACACTCCGCAAAAGCAAAAAATTAGCTTTTGCGGAGTGTGCACATGGCCAGCCCTTTAGATAACGTCGCTTCCCATCGATCCAGCCTGTGGTTTCTGGCGATTACCTTACTCAGTTTTCTCGCCGCGTCCACGGCGCCGACGCCGCTGTATCACTTGTATCAGGATCAGCTGCATTTCTCGGCAGCGGTGCTAACACTGATCTTCGGCGTTTACGCGCTCAGTCTGCTGGCGGCTCTATTGACCGTCGGCTCGCTGTCCGATCACCTCGGACGCAAACCGGTGATCTTCACCGCCGTGCTGCTCAATGCGCTAGCGATGCTGTTGTTCATCTACGCCGATAGCGTGACGTGGCTGATCAGTGCTCGCGTCCTGCAAGGTTTTGCCACCGGTATGGCCACGGCGGTATTGAGTGCGACGTTGCTCGACACCGATCGCCAGCAAGGCCCGTTGATCAACAGCGTCGCGCCGCTGTTAGGGATGGCGCTGGGTGGCATGGGTTGCGGTTTGCTCGCCGAATTTGCCCCGGCACCGTTGCAGCTGACCTATTGGTGGTTGCTGGCGCTGTTTGTATTGCAGGGCGTGTATGTCTGGCGCCTGCCAGAAAGCGTCTCGCCGCAGGCCGGCGCCTGGGCGTCGCTACGCCCAACGTTGCACGTGCCGGTTCAAGCGCGCTCGACGTTGTGGAAGGTTCTGCCATTGAACACCGCAACGTGGGCACTCGGTGGTTTTTACGCATCGTTGGCGCCGTCACTGGTGCGCACCGCCACCGGTTCAACGTCCAACCTGATCGGCGGCGCGACGGTCGCAACACTGACCGTGACCGGCGCGCTGATGATCTTCACCTTGCGCAATCGCTGCGCCAAACGCGCATTGCAACTGGGCGCAAGCTTGCTGCCGATGGGGTTGGTGCTGATCCTGCTCGGCGTGCACAGCGCCAGTCTGCCGCTGTTTTTCCTCGGCACATTGGTCGCCGGTTGCGGCTTCGGTTCCGGGTTTCTCGGCGCCGTGCGCAGCCTGGTGCCACTGGCCTTGCCCCACGAACGGGCGGGTTTGATGTCGGCGTATTACGTGCTCAGTTATCTGGCGTTCTGCTTGCCGGCGTTGTTGGCCGGGCATCTGTCGCGCAGCTATGGGCTGCTGGCGACCACCGATGGCTATGGTGCGGTGTTGATTGTGTTGGCTGTTGGCGCACTGGTGTTGAGCTTGCGTCCAGCGGCAGTCAAGGCGTGCAGCGCTCCATAATGGCCACGGTTTCGGTTAGCCTTGGCCGGCCATTATTTCAGGGATCGATTCATGAAGATTATTCGCAGCAAGTCCTTCACCGCCGAGCGCGCTTGGGGTGCGCTGGATATCGCCAATATGAACGGCATTACCACGCGCCTGCACTGGACCGATCAGCCGTACAAATGGCACGTCAACGACGGCGAGGAAGTGTTCGTAGTGCTCGATGGTGAGGTAATGATGCATTACCGTGAAAACGGCGAGGAAAAACGGGTGCAGTTAGACGTCGGCGACATTTTCTACGCCTCGGTCGGCACCGAGCATGTCGCCCATCCACAAGGCGTGGCGCGGATTCTGGTGATCGAATCCGAAGGTAGTGTTTGATTGCATATTGGCAAAACAGATAACAGTTAGAGATATTACCCGTTATATAGATATTCGATTCGGTTCTACCATGGACTCAACCTCACCAGAGGACAGGAGTTCGTGATGATTTGCCCCAACACCGCTAAACCCGACATCAAGCCGTTCAGCCAACTTCAGCATCCGCGTGAGGTGATCCGCCAATTCACCCCGAACTGGTTCGCCGCGACCATGGGTACCGGGGTGCTGGCGCTGGCCTTGGCGCAACTGCCGGTTGCAATTCCCGGTTTGCACGCCGTGGCCGAAGGGTTGTGGTTGTTCAACATGCTGTTGTTCACGCTGTTTACAATCGCCTACGCCGCGCGCTGGATTGTATTTTTCGACGAGGCGCGGCGGATTTTCGGCCACTCCACTGTGTCGATGTTCTTCGGCACCATTCCCATGGGCCTGGCGACCATCATTAATGGTTTCTTGGTGTTCGGTCTGCCGCGTTGGGGCGATGGCGTGATTCATCTGGCCGAAGTGCTTTGGTGGATTGATGTGGCGATGTCGCTGGCTTGCGGCGTGTTGATTCCCTACATGATGTTTACCCGCCAGGAACACAGCATCGATCAGATGACGGCGGTTTGGCTGTTACCTGTAGTGGCGGCAGAAGTGGCGGCGGCCAGCGGCGGACTGCTCGCGCCGCACCTGACCGACGCCCACTCGCAATTGGTGGTGCTGACGACGAGCTACGTGCTCTGGGCATTTTCCCTACCCGTCGCGTTCAGCATTCTGACGATCCTTTTGTTGCGCATGGCCTTGCACAAGCTGCCCCACGAAAACATGGCGGCCTCGAGCTGGCTGGCGCTTGGCCCGATCGGGACGGGTGCGTTGGGCATGTTGCTGCTGGGCAGTGATGCGCCGACCATCTTTGCGGCCAACGGTCTGCCGGGTGTCGGCGAAATCGCCTCGGGCCTCGGCCTGGTGGCGGGCATCACCCTGTGGGGGTTCGGCCTGTGGTGGATGTTGATGGCGGTGCTGATCACTGTGCGTTATCTGCGTGACGGCATCCCGTTCAACCTCGGCTGGTGGGGTTTTACCTTTCCGCTGGGCGTGTATTCGCTGGCGACGTTGAAGCTGGCGAGCATCCTGAACCTGACGTTTTTCAGTGTCTTCGGTTCGGCGCTGGTGATGTTACTGGCGGTGATGTGGCTGATTGTCGGCAAGCGCACTGTGCAGGGCGCCTGGCGTGGCGAGCTGTTCGTCTCGCCGTGCATCGCAGGATTGAAGCAATAACCTGAAAAGTTTAGGTTAGGTGTGGCCTGGATCGCGTTTCGAGATTCCAATAGGCAGTACCCCAGGCCTCTCTACCTATTCAAAAAATCAGGAAAACACGGAAGATGAGTCACCCCTCACAGTTCAACCTGCTACGCACCCGGCGCTTCCTGCCGTTCTTTATTACTCAGTCGCTGGGTGCGTTTAACGACAACGTATTTAAACAGTCGCTGATCCTCGCCATTCTCTATCGGCTGACCATCGAAGGTGACCGCTCGATCTGGGTCAACCTGTGCGCGCTGCTGTTTATCCTGCCGTTTTTCCTGTTCTCGGCGCTGGCCGGGCAGTTCGGTGAAAAGTTCGCCAAGGACGCGTTGATCCGTCTGATCAAACTCGCGGAAATCGCCATCATGGCAGTGGGATCCGTCGGTTTCCTGTTCGATCATCTGTCGCTGATGCTGGTGGCGCTGTTCGCCATGGGCACGCACTCGGCGCTGTTCGGGCCGGTGAAGTATTCGATCCTGCCGCAGGCGCTGCGTGAGGATGAGCTGGTCGGTGGCAACGGTCTGGTGGAGATGGGCACGTTTCTGGCGATTCTCGCCGGCACCATTGGCGCCGGGGTGATCATGTCTTCGACTCACTACGCGCCGTTGGTGTCGATCGCCATCGTCGGCATCGCCGTGTTGGGTTTTCTGGCCAGCCGGAGCATTCCGCGCGCGGCGGCATCCTCCCCGGAAATGCGCCTGAACTGGAATATCTTCAGCCAGTCGTGGGCCACGTTGAAACTCGGTCTGGGCCAGACACCGGCTGTGTCGCGCTCGATTGTCGGCAATTCGTGGTTCTGGTTTGTCGGGGCGATTTACCTGACGCAGATACCGGCCTATGCCAAGGAGTGGATGCACGGTGATGAGACCGTGGTCACCCTGATTCTCACGGTGTTCTCGGTCGGCATCGCGCTCGGTTCGATGCTTTGCGAAAAGCTCTCCGGGCGCAAAGTCGAGATCGGTCTGGTGCCGTTCGGCTCGTTCGGTCTGACCGTATTTGGGCTGCTGCTGTGGTGGCATTCCGGCGGAATCCCCGACAGTGTTACCGGCCATAGCTGGATTGAGGTGCTGGGCTTTGTGCACACCTGGGCGGTGCTGGTCGACATCCTCGGCCTCGGGATCTTTGGCGGCTTCTATATTGTGCCGCTGTACGCGCTGATCCAGTCGCGCACCGCCGAGAACGAGCGGGCACGGGTGATTGCGGCCAACAACATTCTCAACGCACTGTTTATGGTGGTCTCGGCGATTGTTTCGATCGTGTTGTTGAGCGTGGTGAAACTGTCGATTCCACAGCTGTTCCTAGTGGTGTCGCTGCTCAACATCGGCGTTAACGCCTACATCTTCAAGATCGTTCCCGAGTTCAGCATGCGTTTCATGATCTGGCTGCTCAGCCATTCCATGTACCGCGTCGAACATCGCAACCTTGACGCGATTCCTGACGAAGGCGCGGCACTGCTGGTGTGCAACCACGTGTCGTTCGTCGACGCCTTGCTGATTGGCGGCGCGGTGCGTCGGCCGATTCGCTTTGTCATGTACTACAAGATCTACAACTTGCCGGTGCTGAACTTTATCTTTCGCACGGCGGGGACCATTCCTATCGCCGGGCGCCAGGAAGACATTCAGATCTACGAAAAGGCCTTCACGCGGATTGCCCAGTATCTGAAAGACGGTGAGCTGGTGTGCATCTTCCCGGAAGGCAAGTTGACGGCAGATGGCGAGATGAATGAGTTCCGGGGCGGGCTGACGCGAATTCTCGAAGAGACGCCGGTGCCGGTGATTCCGCTGGCGTTGCAGGGATTGTGGGGGAGCTTCTTCAGTCGCGATCCGAACAAGGGCTTGTTTCACCGGTTGTGGTCGCGGGTGACGCTGGTGGCGGGTTCGCCAGTCACTGTTGAGGCGGCTGAGCCGGCGAAGTTGCAGGGGTTGGTGGGGGAGTTACGCGGGGCGGTTAGATAACCGCTGATTGAGCAGGCCTCATCGCTGGCAAGCCAGCTCCCACAGTGATCTTCAGTGGACACCTAATTTGTGTACACCACCGAACCTGTGGGAGCTGGCTTGCCAGCGATGGGTCCAGAGGCCTAAGCGCTGACCTTAAGCCCAATCAACCCGGTAATGATCAACGCCACACTGGCCAGCCGAATCAATGCCATCGACTCGCCAAACAGAATGATCCCGGCAATCACGGTGCCCACGGCTCCGACACCGGTCCAGATCGCATACGCCGTGCCCAGCGGCAATTCCTTCATCGCAAGGCCCAGCAAACCAAGGCTGATGGCCATGGCCGCAACGGTCAGAACGGTGGGAAGCGGACGGGTGAAACCGTCGGTGTATTTCAGACCGACGGCCCAGCCCACTTCAAACAGGCCGGCGAAAAACAGAATGATCCAGGACATGAGAGACCTCCATCGATTGACGGGGTCGTCCCCAGATTAATGACTCGATCGAGCCGCAGGGTCGTCCCCGCGTTGCGCGACAGTTTGACCAGCATTAATCCGGGGATCAAGTTTCGGCTCAGTCGGCGGCTTGTTGCGCCGAGGCCTCGCGATCTTCCTTCTCGCTCATGCGTCGGAAGTACGTCGAAAGCAGCGCCCCGGAAATGTTGTGCCACACACTGAACAAGGCACTCGGCACCGCCGCCAATGGCGAAAAGTGCGCACTGGCCAGCGCAGCACCCAGGCCGGAGTTCTGCATGCCGACTTCCAGGGCCAGCGACTTGCGCTGGGCCAGTGGCAGCTTGAACAGACGCCCGGTGAAGTAACCCAGCAGATAACCGAAGCTGTTGTGCAGCATCACCACGGCCATGATCAACAGACCGGATTCGGCGATTTTCGCCTGACTCGCGGCGACTACGGCGGTGACGATGATCACGATGCTGACCACCGACACCAGCGGCAACACATCTACCGCGTGGCGAACTTTGTCACCGAGCAGACGCTGGGCAACCACACCGAGAATGATCGGCAGCAACACCACTTGCAGGATCGACCAGAACAGCTCCATGAACGACACCGGCAACCACGCTGAAGCCAGCAGCCAGATCAGCGCCGGGGTCAGCAACGGGGCGAGGAGGGTGGTAACGGCAGCGATCGCGACCGATAGCGCCAGATCACCGCGAGCCAGCCAGGTCATCACGTTGGACGACGTGCCGCTTGGGCAGCAGCCAACCAGAATCACGCCGACCGCGATTTCCGGTGGCAGATGAAACGCCTGGCAGAGCAACCACGCCACACCGGGCATGATCACGAAATGGGCAACCACGCCCAGCGCCACACGCCACGGATGGCGAGCGACAGCAGCGAAGTCGTCGAGTTTGAGGGTCAGGCCCATGCCGAACATCACCAGGCCCAACAGCGGCACGATCGCGCTTTTGAGGCCGAGGAACCACGCCGGTTGCAGGAAGGCCACGACGGCGAATATCAGAACCCAGTAAGCGAAGGTGTTGCCGACAAAGCGGCTGAGTGCAGCCAGTGCGCGCATGGCCTGGTCCTTATTATTAAATGAACAACACAAATCGAACTGTGGGTGCTGGCTTGCCAGCGATGGCGTTGTATCAGGCAACTTTCAGCCATCTGATGTACCGCTATCGCTGGCAAGCCAGCTCCCACATTTGTACCGGTTCCTTCATTGGGAACTGGTTGGCTTTAGATCCCCTGCGGAGTCTCTTCCCCACCCAGCGCTTCCACCAGCGCCGGGAGGAAGTCGCCAAAGGTCAGCATCATCAGGGTGAAGCTGGCATCCAGCTGACCCAGTGCCTCATCGCCACCGTCCTGCTCCGCTTGATCCTGCAGCAGATCTTCGAACTTCAGGCGTTTGACGGTCATCTTGTCGTCGAGCATGAACGACAGTTTGTCCTGCCAGGCCAGCGACAGTTGAGTGACGACTTTGCCGGTGCTCAGGTGCAGCTGGATTTCTTCGCTGGTCAGATCCTGACGCTTGCACCGCACGATACCGCCATCTTCGTGGGTGTCGCGCAGTTCGCACTCGTCCAGAACATAGAAGTCGTCGGCGGCTTTCTGTGTGGTGACCCAATCGGTCATGACCGCTGTCGGTGCCATTTTCACGGTCAGCGGACGGACGGGCAGGGTGCCAATCACTTCACGCAGGGTCGACAGCAGGTCTTCGGCGCGTTTCGGGCTGGCCGAGTTGACCAGGATCAGCCCCTGCTTCGGCGCGATGGCGGCGAAGGTCGACGAGCGACGGATAAAGGCGCGCGGCAGGAACGCCTGGATGATTTCATCCTTGATCTGATCGCGTTCCTTCTTATAGACCTTGCGCATCTGTTCGGCTTCGATCTCTTCGACCTTTTCCTTGACCGCGTCACGCACGACGCTGCCCGGCAGAATGCGTTCTTCTTTACGCGCGGAAATCAGCAGGAAATCACCGCTGACGTGCACCAATGGAGCATCTTCGCCTTTGCCGAACGGCGCGACGAAACCGTAGGTGGTCAACTCCTGGCTTGCACATGGACGCGCCAGTTTGGTGGCCAGTGCAGTTTCCAGCGCCTCGGCATCGACAGGCAGGTCTTGGGTCAGGCGATAGATAAGCAGGTTTTTGAACCACATGGGGTGAGTCTCTCCTTTATACAAAGGGGGGCATTATTGTCTTCGCCGTCTCATAGGCCAACCCTTCTCTAAGCCTTTGGAAGGCCTGAGAAAATTATTTAAAAAAGTGCTTGCCAGAGGTTGGGTCGCTCCGTAGAATGCGCGCCACACCGAAGCGAAGGGTGATTAGCTCAGCTGGGAGAGCGTCTGCCTTACAAGCAGAATGTCGGCGGTTCGATCCCGTCATCACCCACCATTCGTTTAAAGTGTTTAGCGCAGCGGTAGTTCAGTCGGTTAGAATACCGGCCTGTCACGCCGGGGGTCGCGGGTTCGAGTCCCGTCCGCTGCGCCATATTCGGTAACCTGGACCACTGAACGCCAGGTCACCACGGAAAAACCCGCCAAGGCGGGTTTTTTTCTGCTCCAAGGTTGTACCCGCGGGATGTGTCGTTTTACCGGTTTTCGGATTTATTTGAAAAAAACCTCAATTAAATCAACACTTTACGAAAACTTGTGGCATAATGCGTCCCGTAACGAAGCGAAGCAAAGGGTGATTAGCTCAGCTGGGAGAGCGTCTGCCTTACAAGCAGAATGTCGGCGGTTCGATCCCGTCATCACCCACCATTCGTTTCAAGCGTTTCGCGCAGCGGTAGTTCAGTCGGTTAGAATACCGGCCTGTCACGCCGGGGGTCGCGGGTTCGAGTCCCGTCCGCTGCGCCATATTCGGAATCTGGAACACTGAACGCCAGACTCCACAGAAAGCCCGCCTAGTGCGGGCTTTTTGCTGTCTGCGATTTGAGAAATCACCTGAACCCCTGTAGGAGCTGCGGTACGCTGCGATCTTTTGATCTTGCTTTTCTAAGATCAAAAGATCGCATGCACTCGACAGCTCCTACAGGGCATTCCGGCTATGCCGATAATCACTCACCGCCTCATACACGGCTTTGCGCAGACGGTTGATCCCGCCAATCGGCCGGTGCGCTTCAATGCCGAACCACGGATTGAACGAAAGGTTGTCGCACGCAAGATTCAACGCAGGCGTATCGAAGTCCTGTGGCGGCAGTGTGATCCGCGCCACGGTCTCGAAAGGTGAGTCCTGCTCACGCCATTCAATACTGGTGTCTTCGATCGGCATGTACCGGTTCGCATCTTGACGCTGGATCTGCAGGACAAAACACGCCGGCACTCGATCCGCCGACAACTGCTGACTAAGAGCGCTGCGCAGGAAGTTCGGCAAATCTTGATTCTGTTTCGGCAAGGCGTAGGCCGGGCAACTGTCCGGATCCGGCATCACCCGAAACTTTGCATTGGCCTTCCCGAATTTGTAGGGCGAGACCGAAAAGTAGGTCGTCCCCGTCGGACTGTCTGGCGGCGGCGACAGCGTGGCTAAGGCAATAAACAAATGGCGGATCTGCCAAGTGCGTGGATCCCAGCCCGGAAAAAACGCCATGACCTTTTTGCCGTCAGCCTGAGCGGCCACATTCTGACGGTACTCGGCGACATCGCTGACAAAGAAGTTCGGGTGGCTGAACATGACGAAATCCTGTTCACGCCGCTGCGCACGTTCGCCAAACAGCTGTTTACCCGGCACGTCGAGCAATTTGATCGCCATGCCACGGGCGTCGCGAATGCTGTCGAATTGCGGGTAAGCGTTGCCATTGGACAAGCGAATGATCGCTTGCCAGGTTTTTCCCGGTTCGCTGAAAACGCCCTGTCGCAACGACTGCGCCAACTGAGGCAAGACCTGGACCTCAGCCTTTACACAGCCGTGGGCCTTGGCATGCGCGTCGCGCAAATACCGCGTGGGTTCGCGATGTTGATCGACGATGCGCACAGCGGTCTGGATCACGTCCTGCGTCATCGCCGCCTCGCCAGGTGGAATCTGCTCGATGGCCGACACCGGCCCGCGCTGTTGCCAGGCAAACCACGCGGTGGCGACAGCCCAGCCGAGCAGGCCGATGGTGAGCAGTATCAACAGCGTTTTGCCGAGTAAACGCCCGAGCCACAACCAGATTCGGGCGAGCAGTGGCAGTTCTTTCTTGAAGGTTGGCAGGATCATGGCAATTGCGCCTCCAGTGGGCCGCCGAGAACTTTCAGGTATTCCAACAACGCCCAGCGTTCCTCCGGTTGCAGCAGTCGGCCGATGACGCCGTTACCGCGCTCGCCGGCGCGGAATTCATGACCGCTGTTGTGGTTGCCGCTGATCCGCGTATCGAACAGAAAGCCATTGGGGAAAGCTTCGGTGCGATAACCCAGATGCCGTGGTTCGTATTCGAACGTGCCTTTATAGAAGGTGGTTGGGCGTTCATCCTGGGGTGAGAGCAACTGGTAAATAGTCGGCACCGAACCGTTGTGCAGAAACGGTGCAGTGGCCCAGACGCCCGCCAATGGGCGCGCCTTGTAGGCGACTTTTTCGCGCACGCCGATTGGCAGGCCAAAGCCATCGAGGTCTGGCTTTTCTTCCGGCGTAACCTTGGCTTCGCGGTAGGCGCGGTTTTCGACGAATGCGGTGACGTAAGCCAGCCCCTTGGCGACTGATAGCTGGCTCAGAACCAGCGGTTCTTTGGGCTCTGGATGCAGCTTGACGTCCATATTCTTCAGTTCTTGCAAATCCCATTGCAGGGCCGTCAGATCAAAGCGGTGATTCGCGATATTGGTGGCTGCATTCGGATCGGTGCCAATGACGTCAACGGGTAGCATGTGCAGGTGCTGCACCCAGCGCTCGCCCTCCTGGGTTGTCCGCGGGACGTGGCATCCGGCGCAGTTCTCGCTGAACAGCATGCGACCTTTGGCGGCCAGGGGTTTATCGATAGCGCCCAGTAGATCTTCCGGCCAGGCGGGCGGCTTGAGTTTTTGCAAGGTTTCTTCAATCTTGTGCAGATCACGCACGCGCACGCTGGAGGCGTAACGCGCATCGCCTTGCAGTGGCTGGCCGTTGCTGTCGAAGAAACTCAGGGTAGCGCCGACGCCCAATGCCTCACCGATATTGCGCGCCATCGGCTGCTGGGCCGAGCCGTTCCATTGCACCCAGTCAAACGTCCACATATCCCACAGTTGCGGGTAGTCCACCGGCGCATTGGCCACGCGGTAGTTGGCAGGGGAGATCGCATCACCGAACGTCGCATTGGCAATCCTCCCGAACGCGTCGGTACGGCCGGGACCTTCTTCAGTCGGGTAGAGGCCGCGGTGGGTATCGTTCCAGGCGACTTTCAGGAAGGTGTCGAGCGAGGTCTTGAAGTCTTTGCGCAGTTGCTCGTGACGCGCGTCGTACTCATCACCGAGCACGTTTCGGGCGAAGCGTTCGAATTTCCATGGATTGAAGTAGGTTGAGGTCAGACTGGCGACCAATGCCTGTCCGAAACTGCCACCGCGCAATGTAGGAACGCTGGAAGGCAACACATGCTGCGCCGCGCCGCCATCCACGCGTATGGCTTGGCCTTTGAAGTGCAATTCGCCGGTGTGGCAAGCCGCACAAGTTATGTCCAGATATTGCTCGGAGCTGCCAGGATTCTGATGTCGGGCAAAGCCGACAGGCAGGTTGCCGGGATTGTTCGCCGTGGCTTTCTGTTGCGGATCGACGAGAAAGCCGAAACGGGCAAGGTAGTCGGGAGCGGCGAATCGCTGCTCGGAGAACGGCAACTCCAGCGCCTGAAACCACTCATAGCGCAAGCCTTTGACCTGCGTGCCCTGCGGCGTGAAATAGTAGGTTTGCCGTTCTTCTTCACTCCACTGATTCAGGTAATGCACCTGCTGGGCGGGGGTGTAGAAGGGCAATTTCGGGTTGGCGACGTAGTACAGAATCACTGCCAGGACGAGTCCCAGCAGCACCACGATCAGGGTGAGCACACGGAATAAGAGGCGCAAGATAAACATCCTTGTCGAATTGTTGCGCTGTTATGCCTGAGCCGGACCATGCTGGGCAAGTGGCCATTACGCCAGATGGTGTGGGAAGGCTTGTCAGGCACAGATGACAGAAGCTTCATCGTGCCTTTGCCCAAATGCGTTTTAATCCCTGAACTTATCGGAAGATTCCTGCTCTCATGCCGGTAGCCATTGGTCGTGGCGGCCTGATAAGCTCGCGGCTTTACTCGATTGCCCTTTCGGCGCATGAACAAGGAAATAGCATGAAACAGCATCGGTTGGCGGCGGCGGTTGCCCTGGTTAGCCTGGTCCTCGCGGGTTGTGATTCGCAGACCAGCGTAGAGCTGAAAACCCCGGCGCAAAAAGCTTCCTACGGTATCGGCCTGAATATGGGCAAGAGCCTTGCTCAGGAAGGCATGGATGATCTGGACTCCAAAGCGGTAGCCCAGGGCATCGAAGATGCCGTCGGCAAGAAAGAACAGAAGCTGAAAGATGAAGAACTGGTCGAAGCCTTCGCCGCGCTGCAAAAGCGTGCTGAAGAGCGCATGGCCAAGATGAGCGAAGAGTCGGCAACCGCCGGCAAGAAATTCCTCGAAGAAAACGGCAAGAAGGCAGGTGTAACGACGACTGCTTCCGGCCTGCAATACGAAGTAGTCAAGAAAGCCGACGGCCCACAGCCTAAGCCTACCGACGTAGTGACCGTTCACTACACCGGCAAGCTGACCAACGGCACCGTATTCGACAGCTCCGTCGAGCGCGGCAGCCCGATCGATCTGCCGGTTAGCGGCGTGATCCCGGGTTGGGTCGAAGGCCTGCAACTGATGCACGTTGGCGAGAAGTACAAACTGTACATCCCTAGCGATCTGGCTTACGGCGCTCAGTCGCCAAGCCCGGCAATCCCGGCCAACTCGGTTCTGGTCTTCGACCTGGAACTGCTGGCCATCAAGGATCCAGCCAAAGAAGACGCCGCTGCCGCCAAGTAATCGGCCTCGGTTTCAACAACAGCGCCTCGCTTATGCGGGGCGTTGTTGCATCTGGAGGTTGGCAAGGGTAAACAGAGCGAACCGATGCGGGTCCCGGGAGTCATAGCTTTGAGGCTGCCCGCACTAGACGCCCTGAGCCGCCAAGTCAATGAAATATTGGGGTTTTTTATGTGAGTAAAAAACGCCCGATCTGAGCGCAGCCCTTATAAAACGGGGCTCTCAGCGCTGAAATGCAGCTCTGTTCACAAGGTTATCCACAATTTGTGTGGATAACATTTCAACGGGAGGAATAGATGAAGGCTCCGTGGAATTTCGCTCGATTCCTGCCCCTGGCCGGCCGATTGCTCGCTCGTGGACGTTTACCGACCTTGCTGTTTGCCGTAGCCAGCAAAGGTGCCGCGCAAGGCAATCGCCTCGGCAAACTCAAAGATGATCTTCGTCTGCTGCAGGCATTGTGCCTGGCTTACTGGCGTGGCGAGTACCGGGCCATCAGTGGCAAAGCGCTGGTCTCGGTGGTGGCGGGGTTGATGTATTTCCTTAGTCCGGTCGATGCCATTCCGGATTTCATCCCGGTATTTGGCATGCTCGACGACATTGCCGTTCTCGCCTGGCTGATGAAAACCCTTGATGATGAACTCAACGCCTTCCGCATCTGGCGCAACCGCCAGCAGCCGGAAAAACTCGCTGTGGTCGAACGCCTGCCCGATACCCCTGAACAACTTCAACTTCAGGGCCCGAAAAAGCCCTGATTGTTGTAGTCCCTTTCGCAGATAGATGCCCCCGCGACCTTAGCCGCTGTTAGGATTACACTTCTAGGGAAAAGTGCCGACTCGCTAAGTGTTGTTGTCCTACGGGGTAGTCATGGATATTCAGATAATTGCACGCGATGGCGAACCCGAATACGCGGTTCTGCCTTGGGCTCAATATCAGGCTCTACTGAAAGCAGCAGGTCTCAACGAAACACCGTCGCGCCCGGCCCCAGCGCCTGTCGCGACATCATCAGACCCGATTCTTCCAGGTCTGGATCAACTACGCAGTTTGCGCGAAGGGAAGGGCATCGCCATCGAGGCGCTGGCCCGCACGGTAGGCATCAGCCCGTCTTATCTGGCCATGATCGAAAGTGGCGAGCGTCAGCCCGACGCCGCGATTCGCCGCAGCCTGGCCTGGGAGTTGACGGTGCCAGGTTGGAGGGATGAATCGTGAGCGTACGCATCAGTCGTCAACATTGGGATGGATTGCTGGGGGAACTGGACCAGGCGCGGCGCCAGCGCCATCTGCTGACCTACCGCGCGTTGCTCGAACGCCTGCAATTGCCGACGCCGGCGATGCAGACGCTGACCGCAGCGCTAGAGCATCTGGCCGCGCTGGACGCCAAGGCCGAGCAACCGTTGCGCAGTTCGCTGGTCATCAGCCAAGGCGCCAGTCGCCTGCCGCGTACCGGTTTTTTTGAATGTGTCGAACGTCTGGGGCGTTTCTCCGGGCCGTCCGATGGTGTCGCCGCCGCCTCCTGGCATGCGTCGGAAGTTGTCCGGGTTTTTGAATATAAGTACCCGGAATCGGCGGAGGCCTGAGTGTTTCTCCGACTCAAGGCGCGGGCCAGTTACTGGTTGGCCCGCCGGCTGTTTCACTGGTCGTGGTTTGTCCGCCAGCCGCGTGGCTGGCGCTGGCTCGAAGGTCAGTTTGCGCGCATGGCCAACTTGGGCGATGTCGGGGCGCAAAGCTTTTATGGGCACATCCTGACGTTTCGCGGGGTTGGCTTGGGCGCACGTGAGGAAGGTGTGCGTCTGTTGCGGCTGGCCGCCTTGGCCGGTGATGGCAAAGCGGCTTATCAAGTCGGCGTGATCAGCCTCAAAGGCACGCCCAGCAAAGCACCTGATCCTGTTGAAGCCGCACGTTGGTGGGGAATGGCGGCAAAGGCCGGGCATCCATTGGCCGAGCTTAAGTTGAAAGAGCTGAACCTGCGCGACGCTGAGCCATAAATGCTCTGTGGGCTAAACAAATTGCCGGATGTTTTATAAACGTGGCGTGAGGGAAACCTCACGCCACGTTTGCGTTTTCATGTGTCTGTTTTGTTGTGAGCTTTTTTTTACAGATTAATCCTACAGTCATCACCTACTTGCCTGACTTCTTTTCTGATTAATCCCCCGCACAGTTCCCGCGCCTAATTTTTGCGCGAGGGAACGCTCATGTTTGACCCGCTTATTCAGTCCACTCCGCACACTCGCGTGCGCTGATGGAAGCCGTCACCCGTATCGAGCAAGAACTCGACAGCTTTCCCGACACCCTCAGTCTTTATCGCGAGCAGCTCAAGCATTGGGCCAGCCGCACAGCGGACAAGGTTAGTCACGCGGCGGATCTGCCATCGCTGATGGGCATGGAGCGGATCATCCGCTTCGGTGACAGCAGTACTGCCGTCAGCAGCAGCGATGACGAATTCTTCTCCAGCGTCGTCCAGTGCCCACAGAGCGGCTCGATGCTGATCGAGAGCAGATTCGAATCGGTCTACGACATTCCGCTGGGCAACATCGTGGTCGATGTAATCGCCATGGACGGTGGCCAAACGACTCCCATCACTCTGGATGCGCAAGGCAAAGGCTCATTCACAGGAACAGCCGGCAAGTTCTATCGCGTGCTGGTGCACAACAAAGTCACCAGCGGTCAGGTCGATGATTTGTTCACTGCCTATGACGGCCTGACAGCAGAACTGGATGGCTGGTTGCGCAGTGAATGGCAGGGTTTCAAGCCGCAGTGGTCGCATTCGGTGGCGACCGCAGCCGGCAATGGCATGTTGGCCGGGAGCTGGGCGGCCATCGAAGGCGTGTGGGACAGCCTTGGTCTGCTTTCGGACATTCTCAAGGACCCCGGGGCGTTTGCCGAGCGATTGGGCGAGGGTGCCACGCAGTTGATGGCGCTCGCTGCGACGGCCCCCGACGTCATGGAAAAGCTGCAATTGCTGGTCAGCGACGAAGCGGCTCTCTGTTTACTGCTACGCACTGCAAGCCTCTGGCTGGAGATGTTGCCGCCCAGCGAGATCGCCGGGAAAACCGCTGAGGCGGCGTCGATGGTGATCGTTCAGGTGCTGATCGACGTGTTGATCGGCGTGGTTCTGACGTTCGTCGGAGCGGGCGCAGGGATTGCTTACCTGACGCTGCGCCTGGCAGATCGCGCAGCGCAATTGCTGTCAGCGGTGAAGCGCTTGGTGAAGGCGATGTTTGGCATCGTCGAGGGGTTCATCAAATACGTTGATCAATACAAATCGGTCGCCGCCCGTGGCATCGCCGCCGGCGTGAAAAAGGGCCGAATGCAGCTGCGTTGGGATGCCCAACGCAATGCCTCGTTAAAGAAAGACGAACACCACGACGACGCCTCTGATCAAGCGAAAAACCCCAACGGCGACAGCGCCGATTGCGCGCTACTGACCTGCACCAACGGTTGTCCGGTGTCGATGGTCACTGGCGAGGAACTGCTGACCCTGACCGATGCGGTGCTCGATGGCGTACTGCCGTTCGAGTTCACCCGCCTGTATCGCAGCAGCGCGGTCGAGATCGATGTCGGGTTGGGCTTTGGCTGGAGCCATTCGCTGGCGCATCGCTTGGTTTTCGAGGGCGATTTTGTTGTCTGGATCGACCATGAGAACCGTCGCACGCG
>NZ_RWIM01000144.1 GCF_009764645.1 Pseudomonas sp. PB106 | reverse complement strand
AGGCTGCGATCTTTTGATCTTGATTTAGAAACAGGATCAAAAGATCGCAGCCTTCGGCAGCTCCTACAGGGATTTTGGGTGGGTTTGGGAGGTGTGCATCGGGTCGATATCCCCGCAACCGGGCAAACCCCCACCCGTGGGCTATAACCCTATAGGGACGTATCGGGAAGTCGCCGCCATGAACATGCAGTCAAAATCTCTACCGGTCGAGGAGGGCAATCTCCGATTGAGCTCGCGCAAGCAGTCGTTCAACCTGCTGCGCTGGTTTTCACTGATCAGCATGGCGGTGATCGGTACGGTCGCCGTGGCGCTCGGGGCAGTCTCTACACGATTCGTGATCGAGGAAAGCGTGCAGCGCGATGCCTTGCTCACGGCGCAGTTCATTCAGGCGATTGCGTCAGCCGAGGTGCGCCACGTTTCCATTCCCAACATCCGAACCATGGGTGAGCTGCTCGATCCGCGTCAGGACAAGCATTTCCCTGACGTCAGCCCGCAGGCCCGGGCCGATGCACGCGGCGAATTTCTCGATCACATCGAACACTTGCCGGACGTGATTCTCGCCAACATTTACGCGCCTGACCGCCAGGTGATCTGGTCGACCAACCCGGTTCTGATCGGTACGAGCATCCACGCCGATGAGGATCTCGATCGCGCCTTCAACGAAAAAATTCCGGTGTCCGCCAGCTACCACGACGTCGACAAGGCCCGCGAGGAACAGAAGTTCGTCATCCCGCCGGATTACATCTTCATCGAAAACTACATCCCGCTGTTCGACGCTGAAGGCAAAAACGTCACGGCGATGGTCGAGATCTACAAGGAGCCCAAAGACCTGATCGCACGCATGGAACGTGGGCTGACGCTGATCTGGCTGGCCACCGCACTCGGCGGCGGGCTGATTTATCTGGGGCTGTACTGGATCGTGCGGCGCGCGGCGATTCTGCTCGCGGCCCAGCAAAAGCAACTGATTGCCAATGAAACCTTTGTCGCCCTCGGCGAGATGTCTTCAGCGGTGGCGCACAGTTTGCGCAACCCGCTGGCGACCATTCGGTCCAGTGCCGAACTGGCGCTGGAGTTCGATGCCGGCCCGGCGGAGAAAAACATCAAGGACATCATCGGCCAGGTCGATCGCATGTCGAAATGGGTGCGCGAGCTGCTGCAATCGTTACGCCCGCTCAACGATGACCCGGAACCGGTGAACCTCGTGGCGACGTTGCACGAAAGCCTCGTTGCCTTCGAGCAACAGATTGCCAAGGCCGGCGTGCAGGTGGTGTTCCACCCACAAAATACGCCGATGGTATTGAGCCAACCGGTGCAGCTGACGCAGATCCTTAACAGCCTGCTGGCCAATGCTCTGGAAGCAATGGACAAGGGCGGCACGCTGACCGTCAGCCTGGAACCGAGTGATGACCGTGGCGTGTGCGTGGTGCTCAGCGACACCGGCAAGGGCATGAATGAAGAACAACGCACCATGGCGTTTCGGCCGTTTTTCACCACCAAGTCGGGTGGCCTTGGCGTCGGCCTGGTGCTGGTCAAACGCATCATGGAGCGCTTTGGTGGCGGCGTGACGCTGGACAGTCGCGAAGGCGAAGGCACCACCGTGCGCCTGGCCTTTCAATTAGTCCCCTGACTTGCCCATTCCTGCCGAAGACCTGCGATCTATTGATTGATCGTTCCCACGCTCTGCGTGGGAATGACTCAAGGGACGCTCCGCGTTCCAATGGGACGCAGAGCGTCCCGGGCTGCATTCCCACGCAGAGCGTGGGAACGATCAAAAACCAGGATCAAAAGATCGTCCGATCGCGGCCCGAGCCTTCGTCAGCTCCTACATGAGGTTTGCACCACATAAAAAATTTATGAACTTCCCCCACCAATGGGTGTCAAGCCCCGGTCACCGGGGAGTGGGGAAACCCACAGCGTGCTCAAGTCTCTGTTACAACTGGAAATAATTTCTTGGCGCAGTAGTTGCAAAACACCATCACCCCTTCCTTGATGAGGCGGCTGGTGATGGACAAAACAACGCGTGACCCAAGTAACACCTTTCTGCTGACGCCTCTGAGCGTCTTTCTGATGTTGACCCTCGGCACCATGGCCGGCGTTCGCGCTAGCCCCATCGATGACGAGCGACAGCCAGAAACTTCCGACCCGTCGGCGTACTACGACGAACCGGACGACCGCGCCGGGGCGCTCAACAATATCCTGACCCTGCCCGAGGCCAACGAAGATTCCTTCGACTTGCCCGACGGCGTCAAAGGCAGCCGCGACTCGACTCGCACGGAAAACATTCTGCCGCCGACCGTGCAGACCAGTTTCAACTACCCCACCAACGGCAAGCCGAGCCCGCTCTATGGCGCGCAGCCGTTCACCCAGCAGTTGACCCTGTTCGAAGAGTTCGGCCCGGAAAAACTCGACCCGACCACGCCGGCCGCGCCGCTGCCATTTCCGCCGGCAGCGATTGGCCCGGCGCCCGCGCAAGACCCGAACAACGTCGCCCGCAGTGCGCCACCCGGCACTGCCCTCGATGCGTTCCTGCGCCAGCCGGGACTGACCCCGTTCCCGAGCCAATTCTCTAACATCGTCGACCGCAACCCGTGGCAGGCGCAGATCGAGGTGTTCCTCAACCGCCACATCGGCTCATCCGCTGAAGGGCGGCCACCAGGAAAAGGCTGGGCGCATCAGCGCTGGAACGAGTTCTACCCGCAAGCGGCCTACAAAACCGTGCAGACCGGTGCGCGGCTCAACGGTGGTCTGCGTGACAGTGTGCAAATGCACCATTACGCCGTCGGCGAATTCGGCCCCGGCGGCCTGTACCACAACGTCGCTGGTGTACCGCTGACCGATGGCACTTCCAAGGGCGTCGACCCGCGTTTCCACCCGGCGATGCCCGTGCAAAACCACAACTCGGTGTGGACCTTTGACGGCACGCTGCCGCCGAAACTGTTGATGGTGCGCTATGGCCAACCGGTGATGATGCGCCATTACAACGGCTTGCCGATCGATCCGTCGGCCAACCACGGTTTCGGCCTGCACACCATCAGCACCCACGAGCACAACGGTCACGCGCCGGCGGAAAGCGACGGCTATGCCAACGCGTTCTTCTTCCCAGGGCAGTTCTACGACTATCGCTGGCCGATCCAGCTCGCCGGTTACGACAGCATCAACACCAAGGCCGAAGACCCGCGCGCCGCATTCCCTTGCGCACCGGGCGAAACCCTGTGGGTCAACGACCTGGCGCCGGCGAAGAAGACCTGTGACAACGGCACCATCAAGATCCGCGGCGACTGGCGTGAAACCATGAGCACCCACTGGTTCCACGACCACATGCTCGATTTCACCGCGCAGAACGTCTACAAGGGCAACGCGGCGATGATGAACTACTACAGCGCGCTGGATCGCGGCAACGAGTCGGTGAACGACGGCGTCAACCTGCGTTTGCCGAGCGGCAGCGCCTTGCCGTGGGGTAACCGCGACTATGACGTCAACCTGGTGCTGGCCGACAAGGCCTGGGATCAGGAAGGGCAGTTGTGGTTCAACCCGTTCAACACCGACGGCTTTATCGGCGATCAGATGCTGGTCAACTGGCAGTGGAAACCGACCCTCGATGTGCGTGCGCGCAGCTATCGCTTCCGCATCCTCAACGGCTCGGTGTCGCGCTACTTCAAACTGGCGCTGGTGCGGGAAATCAAAGGCAGCGGCGGCGAGTTCCAGGGGCCGAAAAACTCCGGCCTCACATACAGCCGCGTGCCGTTCCACATGATCGCCAACGACGGCAACATCATGGAACACAGCGTGCCGTTCGACGGCTCGATGGACCTCGACGCCGATGGCGATAAGCAGAACCACAACGCGATCCTGCCGACCCAGGGCATCGCCGAGCGCTTCGACATCATCGTCAACTTCTCGAAAAACGGCATCAAGCCTGGCGACAAGTTGTTCTTCGTCAACCTGCAAGCCCACGACGACGGCAAAGGCCCGAAAGAAGTGATCTCGCTGGCTGACGTGCTCTCGGAGAAATACCTGCCGGTGATCAAGCAAACCAGCAAAGGGCCGCAGTGGGACAAGGGCGATCCGGTGGTCGGCAAGTTCCTGCAGCTCAACGTCAAGGCTTACACCGGCCAGGATCTGGCGATGAATCCGGCGGCCTACGAACCGGCGAAACCGGGCAAGGCTGAAGGGCTGGTGATGATTCCGCTGAAGCTGCACCGCGACAACGCCGCCGACAAAGTCGTGCTGGCCAAGGCGCGTCACCGTACCTTCACCTTCGGTCGTTCCGACGGCACCGATGAAGCACCGTGGACGGTCAAGACTGACGGCGGTTTCGGTTACCACATGGACCCGCGCCGGCTGAACGCCTCGACTCAGTTGTCCAGCGGCCCGACCGACGCCGGTGTGACCGGGTTCGGCACCTTGGAAGTGTGGAACATCAAGGCTGGCGGCAAGGGCTGGAGCCATCCGGTACACGTGCATTTCGAAGAGGGGATCATCCTCAGTCGCGGCGGCAAGGCACCGCCAGAATGGGAAAAATGGGCGCGCAAGGACGTCTATCGCATCGGTTCGGAAAACGATGGGCTGGACAGCGTCGAGATGGCGATCAACTTCCGCGAGTTCGCCGGGACGTACATGGAGCACTGTCACAACACCCAGCATGAGGACAACTCGATGCTGCTGCGTTGGGACCTTGAGAAGCCCGGGCAATTGCAGTTGATGCCGACACCGCTGCCAAGCTGGGACGGTGTGCGCTACGTCAATTCTGCTGCGCTGCCTACCTTCCGCAACGGCGATGGTCTTGGCCCACAAGTGGTCGTCAAGCCATGAACCGCCGCCACGGCGACAGCCAAGCGCTGCATACCCCGCGCTCTCGGGCGTTGGGCATGCACCTGGTGCTGCTGCTGGTGGCCTGTGTGCTCGGCAGCCGCGTGCTGCTGGCGCACCAGGCCAGCGTCGGCGCACCGCCAGCGGCCAGTGAATCCGCCACCCCGTGGGGTGGCGACTACTTCCCCAACACCCTGCTGACCGATCAGGACGGTCGGCAGGTGCATTTCTTCGATGACCTGATCAAAGACAAAGTGGTGGTGATCAACTTCATCTTCACGTCGTGCAGTGACTCCTGCCCACTGGAAACCGCACGCCTGCGCCAAGTGCAGAAACTGCTCGGTGATCGGGTCGGCCAGGACATCTTTTTCTACTCGATCAGCATCGATCCGCTTAGCGACACGCCCGAAGTGCTCAAGGCCTACTCGCAGCGCTTCAAGGTCGGCCCCGGCTGGAAGTTTCTCACCGGCGAATTCGCGGACGTCACCGACCTGCGCAAGAAGCTCGGGCTGTTTATCGACGGCGTCGACAATGGCCGCACCAAGGATCACAACCTCAGCCTGATCGTCGGCAACCAGAGCACCGGGCGCTGGATGAAAGCCTCGCCGTTCGAAAACCCGTGGATCCTCGCCGATCAACTGGCCAACACCCTGCAGAACTGGAAGCAGCCGAGCATCGAAGAAAGCTACGCCAATGCCCCGGACATTCGTCCGCCAAGCAACGGCGAAGAACTGTTCCGCACCCGTTGCGCTTCGTGCCATAGCCTCGGCCCGCAGGACGGTCAGGGCATCGGCATGCGCAGCATCGGCCCGGATCTGATCGGCGTGACCCGCAACCGCGACGGCAAATGGCTGAACCGCTGGATTCGCGAACCGGATCGCCTGCTCGCGGAAAAAGATCCGATTGCCCTGCAACTCTACGAGCAATACGAGCGAATCCCGATGCCCAACCTGCGCCTCGACGAGCAGTCCGCGCAGTCGATCATCGACTTTCTCAGTGACGAAACCGAGCGCCAGCATCCGTCCACCGCCGCAGTGGCCGACGGGGCGTTGACGCCAGTAAAACCGGGCGATCCAGCCGCAGCGGTGAGTCGTATGCAGTAGCGGCGAAATAGCATCATTGAACCGTGTGTCACGGCCAGAGCCACCTACACTGATGGCTGTAACTGGCTCGATACAAAACTCCAGGGCACTCCCATGCAGCGACTGGAAGCACAAAAAACCACTGCACCGAACGCTTCGGTCGCAGGCAAGGGCTGGCGCGAGCAGTTCAATCTGCTGCGCTGGTTCTCGCTCGCCAGTTTTTTCATCATCGCGGCGGTGGCGCTGGGCCTCGGTTACATCTCCACGCGCTTCGTCGTCACCGAAAGCGTGGAGCGCGATGCGCTGCTGACCGCGCAATTCGTTCAGGCCATTGGCGCGGCGGAAATGCGTCACGCCAAAATCAATCCGAACCGCACGATGGGCGAGATGCTCGACCCTCGTCAGGACAACCATTATCCCGATGTTGATCCGGCGCTACAGGCGTCGGCGCGCACCGAGTTTCTCGACCACGTCGAACACTTGCCGGACATTCTCCTGGCCACCGTGTACGCATTGGATCGCACGGTGATCTGGTCGACCAACGCCGAACTGATCGGTGTGCACATCGACGACGATGACGAACTCGATCAGTCGTTCGAGATGAAGGTGCCGGTGTCCTCCAGCTACCACAAAATCGACGATGAACGCCCCGAACAGCGTCTGCTGCGTGAGCCGAAATACCTGTTCATCGAGAACTACATCCCGATGTTCAATGCCGACAAAAGCAAAGTCATCGCCATGGTCGAGATCTACAAGGAGCCGTCGGATCTGGTCGACCGCATCGACCGTGGATTCGCATCGATCTGGGCGGCGACGTTTTTTGGCGGCGCGGCGATCTTTCTCGCCTTGTTCTGGATCGTCCGCCGCGCGGCTAAATTGCTGCAGAGTCAGCAACAACAACTGATCAGCAACGAAACCTTTGTCGCCCTCGGCGAGATGTCCTCAGCGGTCGCACACAGCCTGCGTAATCCACTGGCGACCATTCGCTCCAGCGCCGAACTGGCCCAGGAAATCGCCAGTCCCGGCGCGCAACGCAATATTGGCGACATCATCAGTCAGGTCGACCGCATGTCGCGTTGGGTGCGCGAGTTGCTGGTGTCGCTGCGGCCGATGAATGACGACGGTGAGGCCGTCGATCTGATGTTGGCGGTGGAAGACACCTTTGGCGCATTTGATGCATTGATCAAACGCAGTGGCGTCGAAGTGCGATTCAGTCCGCAAAGCTGCGCGCCAGTCGTCAGTCAAAAGGTGTTGCTCACGCAAATACTCAATAGCCTGTTTGCCAACGCCCTCGAAGCCATGCCCAAGGGCGGTGTGCTCACCGTTGAATTTGAATCGCCGCACCCCGACAGCGTACGCATGACCCTGAGCGACACCGGCAAGGGCATGAGCGCGCAGCAGCAACTGTTGGTGTTCAAGCCGTTTTTCACCACCAAACAGGGCGGCCTCGGGGTTGGCCTGGCGTTGGTCAAACGAATCATGGAGCGTTTTCAGGGCTCGGTCGTCTTGACCAGCCGCGAGCAGGAAGGAACCCGCGTCAGTCTCAACTTCAAAGTGGCATCGGGAGGGGAATATGGAACACAGCATTCTGCTGGTCGAGGATGACGAACTGCTGGCCGAAAATATTCAGACCTACCTGGAGCGCAAGGACTTCGAGGTGACGGTCTGCCATTCGGCGGAGGACGCGTTGGGGCAACTGGAAACCTTCATGCCCGACATAGTGCTGACCGACAACTCGCTGCCGGGCATGAGCGGTCACGACCTGATTCAGAAGCTGCGCGTCAGCGCGCCGGATCTGAAAGTGATCATGATGACCGGTTACGGCAACGTCGAAGACGCGGTGGTGGCAATGAAGGAGGGTGCCTTTCATTACGTCACCAAACCGGTGGCGTTGCCGGAACTCAAACTGCTGCTCGACAAAGCCCTGGCCACTGAACGGATGGAGCGCACGTTGTCGTTCTATCAGGAACGTGAGGCGCAGAAATCCGGGGTGCAGGCGCTGATTGGCGACTCGGCGCCGATGCAGTATCTGAAGAACACCATCGGCCAATTGCTCGACGCCGAGCGGCGCATGGCCAATACCGATCTGCCGCCGGTGTTGGTGGAAGGCGAGACCGGCACTGGCAAAGAGTTGGTGGCCCGCGCACTGCACTTCGACGGCCCGCGCAGCAAAGGCCCGTTCATTGAATTCAACTGTGCGTCGATCCCGTCGAATCTGGTCGAGTCGGAACTGTTCGGCCATGAGAAAGGCGCGTTCACTGACGCCAAGGACCGCCGGGTCGGGCTGGTCGAAGCGGCGGATGGCGGCACGCTGTTTCTCGATGAGGTTGGGGAAATGGACTTGCTGTTGCAGGCCAAGCTGCTGAAGCTGCTGGAAGACCGGACGATTCGCCGCGTCGGTTCGGTTAAAGAACGCAAAGTGAACCTGCGGGTGATCAGCGCGACCAACTGCAACCTTGAGCAAATGGTCCAGCAGGGCAAATTCCGCCGTGACCTGTTTTTCCGTCTGCGGATCATTTCGATCAAAGTGCCGCGTCTGTATGCGCGGGGCGAGGATATTCTGCTGCTGGCGCGGCATTTCCTCGCCAGCCATGGCAAGCGTTATGGCAAACCCAATCTGCATTTCAGCGATCAGGCCGAGGAGTTGCTGCTCAGTTACACCTGGCCGGGCAACGTGCGCGAGCTGCGCAACATGCTTGAGCAAACCGTGCTGCTGGCGCCGAGCGATACGATTGCCGCGCATCAACTCAACGTGTGCATGAGCCTGTGCGACGAGTTGCCACCGCAGCATCAGCATCAGCATCACGAACCGGCGCCGCACTACGAACCGCGTCCGGCGAGCAATATGGAGTCGATGAACCTGCCGGAAGTCGAACGCGACATGGTGCGCAAGATGCTCGACAAGACCGACTGGAACGTCACCAAATCCGCACGCTTGCTGGGCCTGAGCCGCGACATGTTGCGCTACCGCATCGAAAAACTTGGCCTCGCCCGGCCGGATAAACGGCAGTGGTAAAAATGGAGATTGTTGATCCAGCACAAATCCCTGTGGGAGCGGGCTTGCCCGCGATGACGGAGTGTCAGTCGCGAAATTTACAGGCTGACGGGACGCCATCGCGG
>NZ_RWIM01000017.1 GCF_009764645.1 Pseudomonas sp. PB106 | reverse complement strand
GCCTTCGGCAGCTCCTACAGAGTACCCATGTAGGAGCTGCCGAAGGCTGCGATCTTTTGATCTTAATGGGGTTGGGTGTCGCCAGCGGCGGTGTCGATGCTGACCACCACCGACATCCCCGGCCGCAGCCGTTCCTCTTCCTGCTGATCCGCATCGATGGTGATGCGCACCGGCACGCGCTGGGCGATTTTGACGAAGTTGCCCGTCGCGTTATCCGCCTGCAACAGCGCAAATTCAGACCCGGTCCCCGGCGAAATATGCTGCACATGCCCGGTGAATTTACGGTGGTTCAACGCATCGACCGTGAAGCGCACCGGCTGCCCGACCCGCACGTTGTCCATCTGGGTTTCCTTCATGTTGGCGATCACCCATTTCTGGTTTGGCACCAACGCCATCAACTGCGCCCCGGAGTTGACGTAGGCGCCCAAACGCACGCCGATTTGCCCTAACTGGCCGTCGCGCGGGGCGACGATACGGGTGTTCGACAGATCGATCCGCGCCAGTTGCACCGCCGCCTCGGCGCTGGCCACTGCCGCTTCCAGCGAGCCGCGATTGACGATCACCGTTTGCAGATCCTGGCGGGCGATTTCCAGATTGGCCTTGGCCTGCGCCACCGCCGCAATGCTTTGCGCATTGGCCGCCAGCGCCACGTCCATCTCGCGTTTGGACACCGAACCGTCGCGCACCAACTCCTGATTTCGACGCAGATCGGCCTCGCTCTTGCGCAGCTGCGCTTCGCTGTCGGCTTGCACGGCCTGACGCAACTTGATCGTCGCTTCGGCGCTGTTGCGCTGCTGCACCACGTTGGCCAGAGATGCCTTTTGCACCGCCAGTTGCGCCAACGACTGATCGAGGCGCTGCTGGTAGATACGGTCGTCGAGGCGCACCAGCAAATCGCCGGCCTTCACGTACTGGAAATCCTGCACCGGCACTTCAAACACATAACCGGCAAGCTGCGGACCGATGATCGTCACCTGCCCGCGAATCAACGCGTTTTCGGTGGTCTCGACCGCGCTGCTGAACGGTGGCAACTGCCACGCATACAAGACGATCAACACGCCAACGATGGCAATCATGGCGAAGCCCAGCGAGGAAATAATCCGCACCCGCAGCGAACGTGGCTCGGTGTTCGGCGATGACGGCGGCGCGACACCTTCAGGCGTGGCGGCAATAGCGTGGGTGGTTGTGGTGGTCGGTTCGGTCATGAAGAAATGGCACCGCTCGAAGGTGTGGATGGCGCGGGGGCGACGGCTTTGGTGGTGCTCATCAGCCACAGCGCACGAATGGACAGCCAGATCATGGTCAGCACCGCAATCACGGCGATCAGCATGAACACGTCGTTATAGGCCAGCACGTTGGCCTCACGGGTAGCGGCATTGGCCAGGGTGCGAATACCCGCGAGGTTGCGCAGGCTCGGGTCGGCCAGCACCGAGCCGAACGCTGAGCCGCCGCTCTGCACCCGGGCGGCAACCAACGGATCGGACAGCACCAGATGCTCGACGATATGACTGGAATGGAATTTCTCACGGACGATCTGGAAGGTTCCCAGAAGCGCGGCGCCAAGCAGGCCGCCAAGGTTATTGCAGATCCCGAACAGCACGGAAAAACTCACCAGATTGCGCGGATTGGTCAGCACATTGCGCGTGCCGAGAACCATGGTCGGGCCGAGGAAAAACGTGCTGCCGAACGCCAGCAGGAACTGGCTGAAATACAGGTTCTGCGGGCGGGTCAAGTTGTTGGAAAAACTGTCCATCACCGACCCGGTGGCCATCAGACCCAGGGAGATGATCAGCGGCATCAACAGGTGCTTGGGATCGATCGTCAGCGCGCTGGTCAACAGCCCCGCGACGCTGCCAATCAGCATGACCACGTACAGGCTGTGCAACTGCTCGTAGCCCATGTTCAGGTTCTGCATGAAACCCACCGCCCCGGTGGACTGCTCCGAGGTGACCATACGAATCAGAGTCACCGCCAGCGCCAGGCGGATCATCGTTCCGCTGCCAAGCCAACGGGTCATCAGCATCGGGTTGCTGCGGTTATGTTCGATGGCCAGGCCGGCGAGAATCAGCGCGATGGACGAGGCCAGGGCAACACCGATCCAGTCCGCCTCCAGCCACCAGTCGATCCGCCCCAGTGATAACACTGCGCACAACAGCGCAACGCCTGTGGCGAGAATCGCGAAGGTCAGGAAGTCGAGTTTTTCGAAGGTTTTGAAGCGGTCGCCCGGCGGCAATTTGAGCATCAACACGCAACCGAGCGACAGCAACGCCATGCCTAACTCGAACAGGTACAAGCCACGCCATTCGGCGATTTGCAGCAAGTCTTCGGAGAACAAACGCGCCAGCGGCAGCGCCAATTGCGAGGTGCCGAGACCGAGGACCAGCGCCTTCATTCGCCACTTTGCCGGGAACGCCTGAACCATGTAATACAGGCCCAGCGAACTCAGCGCCGCGCCAACCATGCCGTGCGCCGCACGCACCGCCACCGCCGAATTCAGGTCGTTGACGAACAAATGGCCGAAGGTCACCAGCGCATACAGCACCAGAAACACTTCGGTAAACGCGCGCAAACCGAACTGCTGGCGAAACTTCACCAACAGCAGGTTCATCGACACGTTGGTCATCACATACGCCGCCGGCAGCCAGGCCATTTCTGCGGTGGTTGCGCCGAGGGCGCCCTGCAGATACGTCAGGTTGGCGACCACCAGCGAATTACCCAAACCACCGGTCACCGCCACCAGCAAACCGACCAGCGCATAGGCCAGGCGCTTGGGATTGGAGTGCAACGGCGTCGAGGGAGAACCGGGCAGACTGGGCTTCTCGTGGGGTTGCCAGTTGCGCGGGGCGTATTGATCCATTGAAAGGCCTTGTGCGGAAGGTGGTTAAGTTTGCCGCAAATTCATTGCTAAAACACTTTTCCCCCTGTTATCCACCAAACCCTGTGGGAGCTGGCTTGCCAGCGAAGAGGCCGGCACATCCAGCATCCTTGTTGAATGACACTGCGCAATCGCTGGCAAGCCAGCTCCCACAAGGTTGGGCAGAGAGCTGGAAATTCAGGTTCACCAAGTCATCGTATAACTTGTTATTGACATTCCCCGAAAACCTAGGAAATATCCGCAACCATGTTGTACGACGACGTATAACAAAAATAAAAACAATAAACGCAACAGGGAGCGTCACAGTGAGCACACTCGTCCGCAATTCCGTCCGCCCTTCCCGCTTTTCCGTTATTTGCCCGCGTTCCACCCTGAGCCTGATCGGCTGCAGCAGCCTGGCCCTCGCGCTACCGATGAGCGCCGATGCCGAAGGCTTTCTCGAAGACAGCAAAGCCACGCTGAACCTGCGCAACGCCTACTTCAACCGCAACTTCGTCAACCCGGCCAACGCCCAGGGCAAGGCCGAAGAGTGGACGCAGAACTTCATCCTCGACGCCAAATCCGGCTTCACCCAAGGCACCGTCGGTTTCGGTCTGGATGTGCTGGGGATGTATTCGCAAAAGCTTGATGGCGGCAAAGGCACCGGCGGCACGCAGCTGTTGCCGATCCACGATGACGGGCGTCCGGCGGACAACTTCGGCCGTCTCGGCGTGGCGTTGAAAGCCAAGGTGTCGAAGACAGAATTGAAGGTCGGCGAGTGGATGCCGGTCCTGCCAATCCTGCGCTCCGACGATGGTCGCTCACTGCCGCAAACCTTTCGCGGCGGCCAGATCACTTCCACCGAAATCAATGGCCTGACCGTTTACGGCGGCCAGTTCCGCGGCAACAGCCCGCGCAACGATGCGAGCATGGAAGACATGTCGATGAACGGCCGCGGCGCGTTCACTTCGGATCGCTTCAACTTCGGCGGCGGCGAATACACCTTCAACGACAAGCGCACCCTGGTCGGCGTGTGGTACGCCGAACTCAGCGACATCTATCAGCAGCAGTATTTCAACCTCAGCCACAGCCAGCCGCTCGGCGACTGGACGCTGGGCGCCAACCTCGGTTTCTTCACCGGCAAGGAAGACGGCAGCGCCCAGGCCGGCGACCTCGACAACAAGACCGCGTTCGCCATGCTGTCCGCCAAATACGGTGGCAACACCTTCTACGTCGGCCTGCAAAAACTGGGCGGCGACGACGCGTGGATGCGGGTCAACGGCACCAGCGGCGGCACCTTGGCCAACGACAGTTACAACGCCAGTTATGACAACGCCAAGGAGCGCTCCTGGCAGCTGCGTCACGACTACAACTTCGTCGCCCTCGGCATTCCCGGCCTGACCCTGATGAACCGCTACATCAGCGGCGATAACGTGCACACCGGGACCATCACCGATGGCAAGGAATGGGGCCGCGAGTCGGAACTGGCTTACACCGTACAGAGCGGTCCGTTGAAAAACCTCAACGTGAAATGGCGTAACGCGACGATTCGCCGGGATTTCAGCACCAACGAGTTTGACGAAAACCGGATCTTTGTCAGCTATCCGATTTCGTTGTTGTAAGCAATTTCCCCTGTGGGAGCGAGCTTGCTCGCGAATGCGTCCTGTCAGTCGATGCAAAAATCGCCTGCACCGGCCCTATCGCTGGCAAGCCAGCTCCCACAGTTACCAAAGTTATTTTCGATATCTGTGCTCACGGCAGCACCCTGTGGGAGCTGGCTTGCCAGCGATGGCGGCTGCAGATTCAACATGAGTGTTGATTGACACACCGCATTCGCGAGCAAGCTCGCTCCCACAAGGGATCGCATTGCAAGTACAGGATTGGAGTATCGAACGAAAAGAGCATTGGGCCTTCCGTCATCTACACCGAAAGTCGCGTTGACAAGTTCTGGAAACCCTACCGATACTTCAGCGCAGTCATACGACAACCTACAACAAACCTAATAACAATGTGTTCAGGGATTGCCATGACGTCTACCTCCACACCCCGTGCTCCATTCAATCGCCTGCTGCTGACCGGCGCTGCCGGTGGCCTGGGCAAAGTTCTACGCGAACGCCTGCGCCCTTACGCCAATGTCTTGCGCCTGTCCGACATCGCCGCCCTCGCCCCGGCGGTCGATGATCGCGAAGAAATCGTCGTCTGCGACCTCGCCGACAAACACGCCGTGCACCAATTGGTCGAAGGCGTCGATGCGATTCTGCATTTCGGCGGCGTCTCCGTTGAGCGCCCGTTCGAAGAAATCCTCGGCGCCAACATCTGCGGCGTCTTCCACATTTATGAAGCCGCGCGGCGGCATGGCGTGAAGCGGGTGATCTTCGCCAGTTCCAACCACGTCATCGGCTTCTACAAACAGGACGAACACCTCGACGCCAGCTCCGCCCGCCGCCCTGACGGCTACTACGGATTGTCCAAGTCCTACGGCGAAGACATGGCCAGTTTCTACTTCGATCGCTACGGCATCGAGACCGTCAGCATCCGCATCGGCTCCTCGTTCCCCGAGCCGCAAAACCGTCGAATGATGCACACCTGGCTGAGCTTCGACGACCTCACGCAATTGCTCGAACACTCGCTGTACACGCCCAACGTCGGCCACACCATTGTCTACGGCATGTCCGACAACAAGGACGTGTGGTGGGACAACCGCTTCGCCAGCCACCTCGGCTATGAAGCGAAGGACAGCTCCGAAGTGTTCCGTGAAAAAGTCGAAGCGCAACCAATGCCGGCCGCCGATGACCCGGCACGCATCTATCAGGGCGGCGCGTTTGTCGCGGCCGGTCCGTTCGGCGACTGATCACTCTGACAACGACACAAGGGATTGAGTATGCAAGCCGAATTGATCGTCGACGCCCGCAACGCCGTGGGCGAAAGCCCGGTCTGGGTACCGCAGGAAAATGCGCTGTACTGGGTCGATATTCCCAACGGTGGACTGCAACGCTGGAGCGCCGACAACGGCCATGTACATGCCTGGAAAGCCCCGGAAATGCTCGCCTGCATTGCCCGCCACAGCCGTGGCGGCTGGATCGCCGGCATGGAAAGCGGCTTCTTTCATCTGCACCCGCACAGCGACGGCAGCCTCGACAGTGAGCTACTGGCCAGCGTCGAGCACAACCGTGATGACATGCGTCTCAACGATGGTCGCTGCGACCGTCAGGGTCGATTCTGGGCGGGCAGCATGGTGCTGAACATGGGCCTGAACGCGCCCGAGGGTCGGCTCTATCGTTACGGCGCCGGGCAGTCCGGGGTGGTCGAAGCGCAGCTCGACGGCTTCATCGTGCCCAACGGCCTCGGCTTCAGCCCCGACGGCAAAACCCTGTACTTGTCCGACTCGCACCCCAACGTGCAATTGATCTGGGCGTTCGATTACGACACCGACACCGGCACCCCGTCGAACCGTCGGGTGTTTGTCGACATGAACGATTACTGCGGCCGCCCCGACGGCGCGGCAGTAGACGCCGACGGTTGCTACTGGATCTGCGCCAACGACGCCGGCCTGGTTCATCGCTTCACGCCGGACGGACGCCTTGATTACTCGCTGCCCGTGCCGGTGAAAAAACCCACCATGTGCGCCTTCGGTGGCAGCGGGATGGACACCTTGTTCGTCGCCTCGATCCGTCCCGGCGATGACCACGATCCGCAATCCCTGGCCGGCGGCGTGTTCGCCCTGAACACCGGCGTCAAAGGCCTGCCGGAGCCACTGTTCGACTCTTTGCTGTAACCCGATTGCTGCACCGCTGCGCCTTGAACACAACAATAACAAGACTGGAGACACCCCCATGGACTTCAAACGCACCTTGCTCGCCGCTGCACTTCCACTGATGTTCACCTTCGCCGGTGCCGCCCAGGCGCTGGAACTCAAATTCGCTGACATCCACCCCGCCGGTTACCCGACTGTCGTAGCCGAAGAAAGCATGGGCAAGACCCTGACCAAGGAAACCAACGGCGAGCTGACCTTCAAGTACTTCCCGGGCGGTGTGCTCGGTTCGGAAAAGGAAGTCATCGAGCAGATGCAGGTCGGCGCGGTGCAGCTGTCGCGCGTCAGCCTGGGTATCGTCGGCCCTGTGGTGCCGGACGTGAACGTGTTCAACATGCCGTTCATCTTCCGCGACCAGCAACACATGCGTGACGTCATCGATGGCCCGGTAGGCGACGAGATCCTCGGCAAAATCACCAACTCCGAATTCGGCCTGGTGGCCCTGGCCTGGATGGACGGCGGCACACGCAACATCTACACCAAGAAACCGGTACGTAAACTCGAAGACCTCAAGGGCATGAAAATCCGTGTCCAGGGCAACCCGATGTTCATCGACATGATGAACGCCATGGGCGGCAACGGCATCGCCATGGACACTGGCGAAATCTTCAGCGCCCTGCAGACCGGCGTGATCGATGGCGCGGAAAACAACCCGCCGACCCTGCTTGAACACAACCACTTCCAGAACGCCAAGTTCTACAGCCTGACCGGTCACCTGATCCTGCCCGAGCCGATCGTGATGTCGAAAATCACTTGGGAAAAACTCACCCCGGATCAACAGGCGCTGGTCAAGACAGCCGCCAAGGCTGCCCAGGCGGAAGAACGCGTGCTGTGGGACAAGAAGTCCGCTGCCAGCGAAGAAAAACTCAAGGCTGCCGGCGTCGAGTTCATCACCGTCGACAAAAAACCCTTCTACGACGCCACCGCCGCGGTTCGGGAGAAATACGGCGCGCCGTATGCCGATCTGATCAAAAAGATCGAAGCCGTTCAGTAACGCCTCCCGCTCCATACTCATGAAAAGGCCCGGCGCGCCCGATGTTCGAGGCGCGCCCGGTTACGGTGGAACCCGATGAAGAATTTGCTGCTGCGTATCAACGACAAGATTTACATGACGTGCATCTGGGTCGCCGGCCTTTCCGTCCTGGCGATTTCCCTGATGATCCCTTGGGGCGTGTTTGCCCGCTATGTGCTGGGCACCGGTTCGAGCTGGCCGGAACCCACAGCGATTCTGCTGATGATGGTGTTCACTTTTATCGGCGCTGCCGCCAGTTATCGCGCTGGCGCGCACATGGCCGTGGCGATGCTCACCGACCGCATGCCGCCGCAACTGAAATCCGCTGCGTCGATTTTTTCCCAACTGCTCATGGGCCTGATCTGCCTCTTCATGACCATCTGGGGCTTCAAGCTGTGCATGTCCACCTGGAACCAGTTCATGGCCGCCCTGCCCGACCTGCGGGTTGGCGTGACGTATTTGCCGATTCCAGTGGGCGGCTTGCTCACGCTGATTTTCGTTGTCGAAAAACTCTTGCTCGGTGACCAGAGCAAACGTCGAGTCGTGCAGTTCGACCTGGTCGAAGAAAGTGAAGGTGCCGCTTAATGGACGCTCTGATTCTGCTGGGCAGTTTTATCGTATTGATCCTGGTCGGCATGCCGGTCGCCTACGCGCTGGGTGCTGCTGCCCTGATCGGGGCATGGTGGATCGACATTCCGTTCCAGGCGGTGATGATCCAGGTTGCTTCGGGGGTGAACAAATTCTCGTTGCTGGCCATTCCGTTCTTCGTGCTGGCCGGTGCGATCATGGCCGAGGGCGGCATGTCGCGCCGGTTGGTAGCGTGTGCCGGGGTGCTGGTTGGATTCGTGCGCGGCGGCCTGTCACTGGTCAACATCGTTGCATCGACTTTCTTCGGCGCGATCTCCGGTTCGTCGGTGGCCGACACTGCGTCGGTGGGTTCGGTGCTGATTCCGGAAATGGAGCGCAAAGGTTATCCGCGCGACTTCTCCACGGCAGTGACCGTCAGCGGTTCGGTGCAGGCCTTGCTGACACCGCCGAGCCACAACTCAGTGCTCTATTCGCTGGCGGCCGGTGGCACGGTTTCGATTGCCTCGCTGTTCATGGCCGGCATCGTCCCGGGCCTGATGATGAGCGCCTGCCTGATGGTGCTGTGCCTGATCTTCGCGAAAAAGCGCAACTACCCAAAGGGTGAAGTAATCCCGATGCGCCAGGCGTTGAAAATCGTCGGCGAAGCGCTGTGGGGCATGATGGCGATGGTGATCATTCTCGGCGGGATTCTCTCCGGTATCTTCACCGCGACCGAGTCGGCAGCCATCGCCGTGCTCTGGGCGTTCTTCGTGACCATGTTCATCTACCGCGACTACAAGTGGCGTGAGCTGCCGAAACTGATGCACCGCACGGTGCGGACGATTTCGATCGTGATGATCCTGATCGGTTTCGCCGCGAGCTTCGGTTACATCATGACGCTGATGCAGATTCCGGCGAAAATCACCACGCTGTTCCTGACCCTGTCGGACAACCGCTATGTGATCCTGATGTGCATCAACGTCATGCTGCTGTTGCTCGGCACGGTGATGGACATGGCGCCACTGATCCTGATCCTCACGCCGATCCTGATGCCGGTGATTCTCGGCATCGGCGTCGACCCGGTGCAGTTCGGCATGATCATGCTGGTGAACCTGGGGATCGGATTGATAACGCCGCCGGTGGGCGCGGTACTGTTTGTCGGGTCAGCGGTGGGCAAAGTGAGTATTGAAAGCACTGTCAAAGCGTTGCTGCCGTTCTACGCGGTGCTGTTCCTGGTGTTGATGCTGGTCACCTACATTCCGGCAATTTCCCTGTGGTTGCCGCATTTGGTGTTGTAAGAACCTAAAAGATCGCAGCCCTCAACGGGCTGCGGTTTCTTTTTTGAAACTCAAGCCCGCAACAACATATACCCCGCCACCACCAGACAGACACTGGCAAACCCCACCTGCAACGCCCGCGCCGGCACCCGCGCGCACAGTTTGCGCCCGATGATCATGCCGACAATGCTGGCCACAATGAACGCTGCACCCTGACTGTCGATGCGCACACCTGCGTGAAACGAGCCGATCACGCCAATCGCCGAAATAAGGCTGATCACCATCAACGACGTGGCAACGATGCCGCGCATCTGCACATCGGTCAGTTGCTTGAACGCCGGCACGATCAAGAAGCCGCCACCAACGCCGAGCAAACCGGACACCACCCCGGTAATTGCGCCCAATGCCGCCAGGGTCGCGGTGCATTTGGCGGTCCAGTCGAAGCGACCGGTGTCTTCGTTGAGCATGCAGTTCTTCTGGCCCCAACTGGCGTGACCGTGATCGCTCGGGCCTGCCTGCTGGCGCTCGCGCCGCAGCATGCGCCAGGCGACCATGACCATCAGCAGACTGAACAGCACCATGAGGATTTTTTCCGGCAACTGATGCGCGAAGTAAATCCCCAGCGGCGAAAACACCGCACCCAACGCCGCAATCAACAGCGCCGCGCGATAACGCACCAAGCCATGACGCAAACCGTCGATAGCGCCGACCGCCGCCGCGCTGCCGACCGCGAACAATGCGACCGGCGCTGCTTGCGTCATCGTCCAGCCAAGCCCGAGCACCAGCGCCGGCACCGCAAGAATGCCGCCACCGGCCCCGGTCAAACCGAGTACCAACCCCATCACCACGCCAAACAAAGTTGCCAGCAACATAGGTTTTTCTCAGTCGACCTTGGACAAACCCGTCAGCCACTCGCGGCCCTTGAGCATGCCATTCCAGTAGAACCACGGCAGCAACGTCGCCTTGAGGAACCACGCCGAACGTCGCGCCTGCGTCGGGTCCAGAGGGAACGTCGGCAGCAATTTACCGGCATAGCCGAACTCGGCGAGGATCACTTTGCCCTTCTCCACTGTCAGCGGGCAGGAACCATAGCCGTCGTACTTCAGCGGCAGCGGTTTTTGCTTGCGCAGCGCCAACAGGTTTTCCGCGACCACGACCACTTGCTTGCGCACTGCCGCAGCGGTTTTGGCATTGCTCGTGCCGCAGATGTCACCGAGTGCGAACACCTCCGGATAACGCGGATGTTGCAGACTGTTCGGGTTGACTTCGCACCAGCCGGCGGCGTCGGCCAGCGAACTTTGCGCGATGAAATCCGGCGAGACTTGTGGCGGCACCACGTGCAGCAGGTCGAAGGTTTTCGCCTCGCGCGTGACGTTGCCGTCGGCGTCCTTGATCTCGAACCACGCGGTTTTCGCCGGCCCATCGACCTTGACCAGGTTCGAGTTGAAAGCCAGTTGCGCGTTGTACTTTTCGATGTATTTCATCAACGGCGGGACGAATGTCGCCACGCCGAACAGCGCGGCACCGGCCACATTAAATTCGACCTTGATGTTGTTCAGCACAGCGTTTTTCAGCCAATGATCGCAAGACAGGTACAGCGCCTTTTGCGGTGCGCCGGCGCATTTGATCGGCATCGCCGGTTGGGTGAACAGCGCTGTGCCACCGCGCAGTTTCTGCACCTGATCCCAGGTGTACTGCGCGTGTTGATAGCTGTAGTTGGAGGTGACGCCGTGTTGGCCGAGGCTTTCCTGCAAACCTTCGATTTTCTCCCAGGCCAGACGCAGGCCGGGGCAGACAATCAGGTTCTGGTAGCCGACTGTGCGTTCGTCGTTGAGGGTAAGTTGTTTTTTGTCGGGATCGATGCCCGTGACGGCAGCTTGAATCCAGGTGGCCTGACGTGGCATCACCTTGGCCATTGGCCGTGCGGTGTCTTTCACGTTGAAGGCGCCACCGCCAACCAGCGTCCACGCCGGCTGGTAGTAATGCTGAGTGCTCGGTTCAATGACCGTGATGCTCCCTGGATCACGCTTGAGCAGACTGGCGACAAAACCGATACCGGCAGTGCCGCCGCCGATGACCACGATGTCCGCACTGATGGATGGGCCCCAGTGTTGATCGTTCATTGCTTGTTCCTTTTTGCTGCACGCAAGGATTTTTCCGAGTCAACCACTAAACCTGTGGGAGCTGGCTTGCCAGCGATGGCGACCTGTCCTTCACCATAGATGTCGGATGTGCCGGCCTCATCGCTGGCAAGCCAGCTCCCACAGGGTACGTGGTGTTCTGGCTGGCATTTATTGATGGCCGAGGTTTTTCAGTACCGCCCCGCAATAAAGCCCCGACAGGGTCTTCATCACCTGAATCACTTCGTGACTGGCCAGCCCGTAGAAAATGTATTTGCCTTCACGGCGGGTCGCGACCAGGCCTTCATCGCGCAAGATGCCCAATTGCTGGGACAACGTCGGCTGGCGCACGCCGGTCATTGTTTCCAGCTCGCCGACATTGCGTTCGCCTTGGGTCAGTTGACACAGGATCAACAGGCGATCTTCATTGGCCAGGGCCTTGAGCAATGCGCAGGCCTTGGAAGCCGAGGCGCGCAGTTGGGCAACTTCACATTCGGTCAGACTGGATTGCATTTGCACGATGCCTTCAACGTCACTTAAGCTGCGAACATTATGTTTTTAGATAAAGTGATGCAACCCATTTTCCTTGTTCAGGTTGGTGTCCATGCCCGCGCAGATTGAATCGTTCCTCGACCCCGCCTCCTCGACCTACAGCTACGTGGTCTATGAAGACGATGGCGGACAATGCGCAATCGTCGATCCAGTGCTCGATTACGACGCTGCCGCCGGACGAACCTGCACCGCGCAGGCGGACAAGATCATTGCCTTCGTGCGCGCCCACCAGTTGCAAGTGCAATGGCTGCTGGAAACCCACGCCCACGCCGATCACCTGTCCGCCGCACCGTATCTGCGCCGGGAACTGGGCGGCAAAATCGCCATCGGCGAATCGATCAGCAAAGTGCAGAACGTGTTCAAGGCACTGTTCAATCTGGAGCCAGAGTTTCGCGTCGACGGCTCGCAGTTCGATCATCTGTTCGCCCCCGGTCAATCGTTCAGGATCGGCAACCTCAAGGCCACCGCCCTGCACGTGCCCGGACACACGCCGGCAGACATGGCGTACCTGATCGACGGCGAACAGATCCTGGTCGGCGACACCTTGTTCATGCCCGACGTCGGCACCGCCCGCTGCGACTTCCCCGGTGGCAATGCCCAGCAGTTGTTCAACTCGATTCACAAATTGTTGGCGTTCCCGGCCAGCGTGAAACTCTACGTGTGCCACGACTACCCGCCGGAAGGTCGCGCCGCGCAATGCCAGACCACCGTCGGCGAACAGCGCAAAAGCAATATTCATGTGCATGACGGGATTGATGAAGCGGCGTTCGTAGCGATGCGCACCACGCGTGACGCCGGCCTCGGCATACCCACGCTGTTACTGCCAGCGATTCAAGTCAACGTACGGGCGGGGAATTTGCCAGCGGCGGAGGAAAACGGTGTGGTTTACCTGAAGATTCCGCTCAACTCCGTGTAAGAAAAATCCGCACAACTCATTGATAGCGTCACATTTCCCATGCTATGCGGCGATCGTCATGAACTGGAAAAATGACCCTCCGGGGCCAGACTTCATTGGGCACCTCACCAATGGAATTTTTCGAAATATGGACATTCGCCGAAACCATCGGGACATGACTCCCGAACAGAAAAAAGGCTTCATCACGGCCCTTCTGGTATTGAAAAACATCACCCCCAGCGTACTTCGGCCCGGTCTGCAGCACCGTTATGACGACTTTGTGCAGATTCACAAGAACTTCATGGGTCCAGGTACTCCGGCTGTCCCCAACCCGCATCGCTCCCCCCTGTTCTTCCCTTGGCACCGGATTCTGATTCGCCAGTTCGAACTGGAATTGCAAGCTGCCGTCGGCGACCCGTCGCTTACCCTGCCTTATTGGAACTGGAGCATGAGCGGGGCCAATGATCCCTTCACCGATGACTTTATGGGTCGAGACGGTGATCCCAATCATGACCAGCGAGTAACGTTCGGGGCCTTCGCTCTCGACAAAGGCCTCTACGCCGTCAGGATATGGGACAACGACGAAGAAGGAGGCGATGCGGGGGTTAGACGTAACTTTGGTGCGCAAGGTTTGTTACCTTCGTCGGCAGATCTCGAGTCCGTTTCTGCCAAAACCCCTTACTGGTCAGTGCCGGACGGTTGGGCAAATCTCCTCGAAGGCATGCATGACGAAGTGAGCTCGTGGGTCGGCGGCAACATGACCTCGGCTGCATCCCCCAACGACCCGATATTTTTTCTCCATCACTGTCACCTCGATTTTCTTTGGGAACAGTGGAAGAGCCGACACCCTGCAGAAGCACCGTTCTCGTTTCACGAAAATGCTTCCCCTGAAATGTATGGCACAAGGCTTGTCTTTCACCTGGACAGCGAGCCCGCCCCTTGGGCCACTGACTGGAAGGTGAAGCAAGTACTCGATAGCAAGGCGCTCGGTTACGCCTACGGCTGATGCTCACGAACCGAGAATCAGACCATTGACCGGTAACGGCAACGCCGTTTTGTAGCGCACCTGCTTCAAGGCAAAGCTCGAGCGGATGTTCGCCACCCCGGGCACCTTGGTCAAAAAGTCCATCATGAAGCGCTCCAGCGACTGAATAGTCGGCACCAAAACCCGGATGAGGTAGTCCGGGTCGCCGGCCATCAAATAGCACTCCATGACTTCGGGGCGATCGGAAATCGCCTCTTCGAAATGCTGTAACGCTTCTTCGACCTGTTTCTCGAGGCTGACGTGGATGAACACATTGACGTGCAGGCCCAAAAGGTCGGCGTCCAGCAGGGTGACCTGATCGCGGATCAGCCCCAATTCTTCCATCGCTTTCACCCGATTGAAGCACGGTGTCGGCGACAGGTTCACCGAGCGCGCGAGGTCAGCGTTGGTGATGCGCGCATTCTCCTGAAGGCTGTTGAGAATGCCGATATCGGTACGGTCCAGTTTGCGCATGAGACAAAACCACCTATTTTTTATGTTTATGCAGAATTTCTATCTGCAAATCGTCTGCAGCGCAACGAAACAGAGATAAATATTCTTCTTGGCCGGGCCTATGATTGTTGTAGGACAAGATTTCCTCTACCGAGGAATGACTGCCAGCTCACTACAAGAAATTCACAAGATCGAGCGTAGAAGCCATGACCCAAGCGTATGAACCGCTGCGTCTGCACGTCCCTGAACCCTCGGGCCGCCCAGGCTGCAAAACAGACTTTTCCTACCTGCATCTGACCGATGCCGGTACGGTGCGCAAACCTCCCGTTGATGTAGAACCTGCCGACACCGCCGACCTGGCGCGTGGGCTGATTCGCGTGCTTGACGATCAGGGCAACGCCCTCGGCCCATGGGCTGAGAACGTGCCGGTCGAGATCCTGCGCAAAGGCATGCGCGCGATGCTCAAGACGCGCATCTACGACAACCGCATGGTCGTCGCCCAGCGTCAGAAAAAAATGTCGTTCTATATGCAGAGCCTCGGCGAAGAAGCCATCGGCAGTGCCCAGGCCCTGGCCTTGAACATCGACGACATGTGCTTCCCGACCTATCGCCAGCAAAGCATTCTGATGGCCCGCGAAGTTCCGCTGGTCGACCTGATCTGCCAACTGCTGTCCAACGAGCGCGATCCGCTTAAGGGCCGGCAGTTGCCGATCATGTACTCGGTCAAGGACGCCGGTTTCTTCACCATCTCCGGCAACCTCGCCACGCAGTTCATTCAGGGCGTGGGCTGGGGCATGGCGTCGGCGATCAAGGGCGACACCAAAATCGCCTCGGCATGGATCGGTGACGGCGCTACCGCCGAATCGGACTTCCACACCGCCCTCACCTTCGCTCACGTTTACCGTGCGCCGGTGATCCTCAACGTGGTCAACAACCAATGGGCGATTTCGACCTTCCAGGCCATCGCCGGTGGTGAAGCCACCACCTTCGCCGGACGCGGCGTCGGTTGCGGCATCGCTTCGCTGCGCGTGGATGGCAACGATTTCTACGCGGTTTACGCCGCCTCGGCCTGGGCCGCCGAACGCGCCCGCCGCAATCTCGGTCCGACCATGATCGAATGGGTCACCTACCGCGCCGGCCCGCACTCGACTTCCGACGATCCATCGAAATACCGTCCTGCCGATGACTGGAGCCACTTCCCGCTTGGCGACCCAATCGCTCGTCTCAAACAGCACCTGATCAAAGCCGGCCACTGGTCGGACGAAGAGCACGCCGCCGTCAGCGCCGAGCTCGAAGCCGAAGTGATTGCCGCGCAGAAACAGGCCGAACAGTACGGCACCCTCGCCGGCGGCCAGATTCCAAGCGCCGCGACCATGTTCGAAGACGTCTACAAAGAGATGCCGGAGCACTTGAAGCGCCAGCGTCAGCAGTTGGGGATCTGACATGAACGATCACAACAACAATATTCAGTTGGAAACCGCCATGACCACGACCACCATGACCATGATCCAGGCCCTGCGCTCGGCCATGGATGTGATGCTTGAGCGTGACGATAACGTGGTGGTATTCGGGCAGGACGTCGGCTACTTCGGTGGCGTGTTCCGTTGCACCGAAGGTCTGCAGACCAAGTACGGCACCTCGCGCGTGTTCGATGCGCCGATTTCCGAGAGCGGCATCGTCGGTGTTGCCGTCGGCATGGGCGCTTACGGTTTGCGTCCGGTGGCCGAGATTCAGTTCGCTGACTACGTTTACCCCGCCTCCGACCAGATCATTTCCGAAGCGGCTCGCCTGCGTTATCGCTCGGCTGGCGAGTTCACCGCACCGATGACCCTGCGCATGCCTTGCGGCGGCGGCATCTACGGTGGCCAGACCCACAGCCAGAGCATCGAAGCGATGTTCACTCAGGTCTGCGGCCTGCGCACGGTGATGCCGTCCAACCCGTATGACGCCAAAGGCCTGCTGATCGCCTCCATCGAAAACGATGACCCGGTGATCTTCCTTGAGCCGAAACGCCTGTACAACGGCCCGTTCGACGGCCACCACGACCGCCCGGTAACCCCGTGGTCGAAACACCCTGCCGCACAAGTCCCGGACGGTTACTACACCGTGCCGCTGGACGTTGCCGCGATCACCCGTCCGGGCAAGGACGTGACCGTGCTGACTTACGGCACCACCGTTTATGTCTCGCAGGTCGCTGCCGAAGAAAGCGGCGTTGATGCCGAAGTCATCGACCTGCGCAGCCTGTGGCCGCTGGACCTGGAAACCATCGTCAAGTCGGTAAAGAAAACCGGCCGTTGCGTGGTGGTTCACGAAGCCACCCGCACCTGCGGTTTCGGCGCCGAACTGGTGTCGCTGGTGCAAGAACATTGCTTCCATCACCTGGAAGCGCCGATCGAACGCGTCACCGGTTGGGACACCCCCTACCCGCACGCGCAGGAGTGGGCGTATTTCCCAGGGCCGTCCCGAGTGGGCGCGGCGTTGAAACGGGTCATGGAGGTCTGAATGGGCACGCACGTTATCAAGATGCCGGACATCGGCGAAGGCATCGCAGAAGTAGAACTGTCGCAGTGGCACGTCAAAGTGGGCGATCTGGTGGTTGAGGATCAGGTGCTGGCGGACGTGATGACTGATAAGGCGATGGTCGATATTCCGTCGCCGGTGCATGGCAAGGTAATTGCCCTTGGCGGTCAGCCGGGGGAAGTGATGGCAGTTGGCAGTGTGCTGATCAGCATCGAGGTTGAAGGTGCCGGCAATTTGAAGGAATCGGCCGCGCCTGCTCCAGCCAAAGAAGCGCCTGTGGCGCCGAAAGTTGAGGCCGTTGTTGAAAGCAAACCTGCTCCAGCCGCACCGCGCCCGGCTGCCGTTTGCCAAGGCCCGATGGTTGCGCGTGAAGCGGATGAACGCCCACTGGCCTCCCCGGCCGTGCGCAAACATGCGCTGGATCTGGGAATTCAATTGCGTCTGGTACGCGGCTCCGGCCCGGCCGGTCGGGTGTTACACGAAGACCTCGACGCTTATCTGGCGCAAGGTCAGTCGAGCGCCTCGGCGCCGGTTGGCGCTGCTTACGCCCAGCGTAACGACGAAGAACAGATTCAAGTGATCGGCATGCGCCGCAAGATCGCTCAGCGTATGCAGGACGCGACCCAGCGTGCCGCGCACTTCAGTTACGTCGAAGAAATCGACGTCACTGCGATTGAAGAACTGCGCGCTCACCTCAACGAAAAACATGGCGCCAGCCGTGGCAAGTTGACCTTGCTGCCATTTCTTGTCCGCGCCTTGGTCGTCGCCCTGCGCGACTTCCCGCAGATGAACGCCCGTTACGACGACGAAGCCCAAATCATTACCCGCCTCGGCGCGGTGCATGTCGGCGTCGCCACGCAAAGCGATGTCGGCCTGATGGTGCCGGTAGTGCGTCACGCCGAAGCGCGCAGCTTGTGGGACAGCGCTGCAGAAATCTCCCGTTTGGCCAACGCCGCGCGTAATGGCAAGGCCAGCCGCGATGAGTTGTCCGGTTCGACCATCACCCTGACCAGCCTCGGTGCGCTGGGCGGCATCGTCAGCACGCCGGTGTTGAACCTGCCGGAAGTGGCCATCGTCGGCGTCAACAAAATCGTCGAACGGCCGATGGTCGTCAAAGGCCAAGTGGTGATCCGCAAGATGATGAACCTCTCCAGCTCCTTCGATCACCGCGTGGTCGACGGCATGGACGCGGCGCTCTTCATCCAGGCCATTCGCGGCTTGATCGAACAACCAGCCACTTTGTTTGTGGAGTAAGGCGCGTATGCAATCTCTGAACACCACGCTGCTGATCATCGGCGGCGGCCCCGGCGGTTATGTAACAGCGATTCGTGCCGGGCAACTGGGCATTCCAACCATTCTGGTCGAAGGCCAATCGCTGGGCGGTACTTGCCTGAATATCGGCTGCATCCCGTCGAAAGCGTTGATTCATGTCGCTGAGCAGTTTCACCAGACCCAGCATCACAGTGAGCATTCGGCGCTGGGCATCAGCGTTTCGGCGCCGACGCTCGACATCACTAAAAGTGTCGAGTGGAAGGACGGTATCGTTGATCGCCTGACCACTGGCGTTGCGGCCCTGCTGAAGAAAAACAAGGTTCAAGTCATCAATGGCTGGGCCAAAGTCATCGACGGCAAAACCGTAGACGTCGGCGACACGCGCATTCAGTGCGAACATTTGGTGCTGGCAACCGGTTCGACCAGCGTCAATCTGCCGATCCTGCCAATCGGCGGGCCGATCATCTCCTCCACTGAAGCGCTGGCGCCGACATCCGTGCCGAAACGTCTGGTGGTGGTTGGCGGTGGTTACATTGGTCTGGAGCTGGGCATCGCTTATCGCAAGCTTGGCGCCGACGTCAGCGTTGTTGAGGCGCAGGATCGCATCCTGCCGGCCTACGACGCCGAACTGACGCAACCGGTACATGACGCGCTGAAGCAACTGGGCGTGAAGCTGTATTTGAAGCACAGCGTGCTGGGCTTCGACGGCACCTTGCAGGTGCGCGACCCTGACGGCGAAACGCTGAATCTGGAAACCGATCAGGTGCTGGTCGCGGTCGGTCGCAAACCGAATACCCAAGGCTGGAACCTCGAAGCGCTGAATCTGGACATGAACGGCTCGGCGATCAAGATCGACAGCCGCTGCCAGACCAGCATGCGCAACGTTTACGCCATCGGCGACTTGAGCGGCGAGCCGATGCTGGCTCATCGTGCAATGGCACAAGGCGAAATGGTTGCCGAGTTGATCAGCGGCAAAACCCGCGAGTTCAACCCGACCGCCATTGCCGCCGTGTGCTTTACCGACCCGGAACTGGTAGTGGTCGGCAAGACCCCGGACGAGGCTAAAGCGGCCGGTCTGGACTGCATCGTTTCCAGTTTCCCGTTCGCCGCCAATGGCCGGGCGATGACGCTGGAGTCGAAAAGCGGCTTCGTGCGGGTGGTCGCTCGTCGGGACAATCATCTGATTGTCGGCTGGCAGGCAGTGGGTGTTGGTGTGTCGGAGTTGTCGACGGCATTTGCGCAAAGTCTGGAAATGGGCGCGCGGCTGGAAGACATCGGCGGCACCATCCATGCGCATCCGACCTTGGGTGAAGCGGTGCAGGAAGCGGCGTTGCGTGCTCTCGGGCATGCATTGCATATGTGATGTGCGGTGGCAGTGATGGCCCCTTCGCGAGCAAGCTCGCTCCCACATTTGAAATGTATTCCCCTGTGGGAGCGAGCTTGCTCGCGAATTGTCAGGGGCAAACGGAACTATCTACCTGTCATCCGATAGTCCGGGCTGCGAAACCGCTCAATAATGAAGTATTGTTGTGCCCATCCAAAAAACGTCAGAAGCCTTGAACCGTTTCGACGGTTGTTCAGTGATAGAGGGTGTCATGGGTAACGAAAGCATCAATTGGGACAAGCTGGGTTTTGACTACATCAAGACCGACAAGCGCTATCTGTCGTACTTTCGCGATGGCGAGTGGGACAAAGGCACCCTGACCGAAGACAACGTGCTGCACATCAGCGAAGGCTCGACTGCCCTTCATTATGGTCAGCAGTGCTTCGAAGGCATGAAGGCCTATCGTTGCAAGGACGGCTCGATCAACCTGTTCCGCCCGGACCAGAACGCCCTGCGTATGCAACGCAGCTGCGCGCGTCTGCTGATGCCGACAGTCGACACCGAGCAGTTCATCGAAGCCTGTAAAGAAGTGGTTCGCGCCAACGAGCGTTTCATTCCGCCGTATGGCACCGGCGGCGCGCTGTATCTGCGCCCGTTCGTGATCGGCGTGGGTGACAACATCGGCGTGCGTACTGCGCCGGAGTTCATCTTCTCGATCTTCTGCATCCCGGTCGGCGCCTACTTCAAGGGCGGCCTGACTCCGCACAACTTCCAGATTTCCAGCTACGACCGCGCCGCCCCACAAGGCACTGGCGCAGCCAAGGTCGGCGGCAACTACGCTGCCAGCCTGATGCCGGGCTCGAAAGCGAAGAAAGCCAACTTCGCTGACGCGATCTACCTGGATCCGATGACCCACACCAAGATCGAGGAAGTCGGGTCGGCCAACTTCTTCGGGATCACCCACGACAACAAGTTCATCACCCCGAACTCGCCGTCCGTTCTGCCAGGCATCACCCGCCTGTCGCTGATCGAACTGGCGAAATCGCGCCTGGGTCTGGAAGTGATTGAAGGCGACGTGCTGATCGACAAGCTGTCGGACTTCAAGGAAGCCGGTGCCTGCGGTACTGCGGCGGTGATCACCCCGATCGGTGGCATCAGCTACAACGATCATCTGCACGTATTCCACAGCGAAACCGAAGTCGGCCCGGTCACCCAGAAGCTCTACAAAGAACTGACTGGTGTGCAAACCGGCGACATCGAAGCGCCAGCGGGCTGGATCGTCAAGGTTTGATTTGACGGCTTTGGATGTGCGAAAGCCCCCCACCGAGTGATCGGTGGGGGGCTTTTTTGTTGTGAAGATGAAGATTATTTCAAGGCAATCCTTTTTCCGGCCCGACTGGCTATCCCACTCGCCTGCCCATCCTGCTGTTTGCCCATTCGCGCCTGGGTAATCAATCCCGGAATCAATTCGCCCTCCGGCAGATTCTTCCAGAACCGCACCGGCAAATGCCCTTGCATGACCTTCTCGTTCAACCGCGCCGGATTGAAAATGTGGCTGTAATAGGTCAGCCAAAGATCGCCATGAGGGTCATCAACGTTCTGCGCCAGTTGCTGCCATTGCACCGGGCATTCACGCTGATGGATCAATTGCTCGCCATCGTAATAAACCCCATCACGCGGGGTGGCGATCAACCAGCGATGTCGGCCCATACGCGCTACAAAATGTTCGCTGGCACTGTGCAGGATATCGTGGGCAGGTTCGTGCCACGCCACGTACTCAGGGCCGGCACTGGCCTTGGGCCGCTCGATGAAGCGCACAAACGCATGCAGATGATGAGCTTCGCGGCGCACTTGCTTGATGCGCCGCTGCAATTCGCTACCGAGCTTGTCACCGGCCATCATTGCGGTGCGATCACCGTGGCTGACGCGCCACAACACTTCGTACAACAGACTCCAGCGTTGATCACCGCGGTATTGCGCCGCTTGCTCCAAGGTATCGAGCAGCACGCGCGGGATCTTCGCCATAAACGGTCCCTGCCCTTCCGGCACCGGATCATCATTGGCAAACAGATCGCCCACGCCTTCCGACGCCCAGCTCACCAGGCTCGGATCGACTTCATGGCTGAGCAGCCAGCGCGCCTGCTGGCGCCAGGTGTCGAACAAATCGTCGCAGTCGAGATTGATCATCCCCACAACCCCATCTGCTGCGGCATCGGCCGGTCGCGCAATTGCTGATAGAGCAAGTGGCTGGTGACCTCGGCCTGCTGCGGGTGATAGTCGCTGGTGATGATGAAGGGTTTGGCCTTGGCCAGGACGCAGCGCATGCGTGCGACATCTTCGTAGCGGATCTTTCGTTGCCGGCGCAGCTCGACCAGACGTTCGGTGGTGCGCAAACCGATGCCGGGGATACGCGCAATCAATGACGCTTCGGCGCGGTTGAGATCAAGCGGAAACACTTCGCGATTCTGCAACGCCCACGCCAGTTTCGGATCGATGTCCAACGCCAGATTGCCCGGTCCCTTGAGCAGTTCGTCGGCGCTGTACCCGTAACTGCGCAAGAGGAAATCCGCCTGATACAAACGGTGTTCGCGCATCAGTGGCGGCGCGGCCAGTGGCACGCTTTTCGGGCTGTCGGGGATCGGGCTGAAGGCCGAATAGTAAACGCGGCGCAAGCGGTAGTTGCCATACAGCGACTGCGCGCTGTGCAAAATCGTGCTGTCGTCAGTGTCATCGGCGCCGACGATCAGTTGCGTGCTCTGCCCGGCAGGGGCGAACTTCGCCGAGCGCGGTTCGTTCAAAACGGTCTGCACACCGGTGTAGATGGTGCTCATCGCTTTTTTGATCGAAGCGATATCTTTCTCCGGTGCCAGGGTTTGCAAACTGGCATCGGTGGGCAGTTCGATGTTCACGCTCAGGCGATCGGCGTAGCGCCCGGCTTCTTCGATCAGTGCCGGGTCGGCGTCGGGAATGGTCTTGAGATGGATGTAGCCGCGAAACTCATGCTCTTCGCGCAACAGCTTCGCCACCCGCACCAGTTGCTCCATGGTGTAATCCGCCGAGCGGATGATTCCCGAGCTGAGGAACAGCCCGCTGACGCAGTTGCGCCGGTAGAAATCCAGGGTCAGCGTCACCACTTCTTCGGGCGTGAAGCGCGCGCGGGGTACGTCGCTGGAGCGGCGATTGACGCAGTATTGGCAATCGTAGAGGCAGAAATTGGTCAGCAGAATTTTCAACAGCGACACGCAACGCCCGTCGGGCGTGTAGCTGTGGCAAATGCCCATGCCATCGGTCGAGCCCAGCCCGGTCTTGCCCTCGGAGCTGCGCTTGGGCGCGCCGCTGCTCGCACAGGACGCGTCGTACTTGGCGGCGTCGGCGAGGATGCTCAGCTTATCGATGATTTGCATGGCGCGAGCCCTTTACTGTTTGGATATACAGTATAGGGTCGAGCTCGGGGTTACAAGGTGGTAGAAGTGCACCTCGTCGGTCAGGAGCTCAAGATCAAAAGATCGCAGCGTTCCGCAGCTCCTACATGAGATCTCGAACCCCTGTAAGAGCTGGCAAAGGCTGCGATCTTTTGCTCTGGCCGTGTTCAATCGCCAACTCAATGCCAAACCGCGCAGCGATTTCCTTGCGCCCCACGACCGTCAACGCCAGCGCCCGACTGTCCAGATCCTGCGTCACCCACTTGCGCTTCAACGCGGTTTGCAACAATGCCGCCCCCAGCGACCCACCGAGATGCGGGCGGCGCATGCTCCAGTCCAGGCACGGGCAGGCAAACTTGCGCCGCAACGTGCTCAAATCCTCCACTTCAATGCCCAAGCCTTCGAACAACGCCGCGCCGCTGTCGCTCAAGCGATACGCCTGCTCGTCCGACTCGACCAGCCACCCTGCCTCGAGGAAACGGTCATGCAGCATCACTGCCAGGGTTCCGGCCATGTGGTCGTAACAGGTGCGGGCGAATTGCAGGCGATCCGGTGTGTGCGGTTTGAAGGTTGGTGTGGCGTTCTGACCGATCACCATCAAGGCTTCCAGCGCTTGCGCCACACGCTTGTCGGCGAGGCTGTAATAACGATGACGGCCCTGCACGTGCAGGCGCACCAAGGCCAGATCCTTGAGCTTGGCCAAGTGCGCGCTGGCGGTAGACGCGCCGACCTCGGCGATGGCCGCCAACTCCGTGCTAGTGCGTGCGTGGCCGTCCATCAGCGAGCAGAGGATTTTCGTCCGCGCCGGTTCCGCAATGGCGGCGGCCACTTGCGAGACGCCGATGTCTCGATGTTCTGCGTGCATATTTCGCTCCCGGACGAATCATCGCCGCTGTGGGCTGAAGATACTCGCACTACTTTCACGACGACAAGGCTGCGAACCATGGACCCGATCATCGCTGCGACTCATGCCGATCCTTATCCTTATTACGCTGAACTGCGTGCTCAGGGCGGATTCACGTTTCATCATGGATTGAAACTGTGGGTCGCCAGCAGCGCCCGCGCGGTGTGCGCGGTGCTGGCGCATGCGAATTGCCGGGTGCGTCCGACGCAGGAACCGGTGCCCAAAGCGATTGCTTCGGGCATGGCCGGCAACGTGTTCGGGCAGTTGATGCGAATGAATGATGGCGAGCGTCAGCGCTGCCCGCGTTCGGCAATCGCACCTGCGCTTGAGCGGGTTTATGCGGCGCAAGTACGCGCCTTGGTGGCGGCACGATTGATCACGGTCAACACCGACGGCCTCTATAAAGCCTTGTTTCGCGGCCCGGTGTGCGTGGTTGCGGCGCTACTCGGCTTCACCCCGGCGCAGGGTCGAGCGATCAGCGAGCTGACTGGCGATTTCGTTGCCTGCCTGTCGCCATTGAGCAATGACCTGCAACTGACGGCCGCACATTCGGCGGCGGAGCAGTTGCGCGGTTATTTCATCGAGTTGCTAACGGAAGCGGACAGCGCTTTGCTGACGGCGATCAAGCAGCGATTCGAGGGCGATGAAGAAACGTTGATTGCCAATCTGATCGGGCTTTGTTCGCAGACGCATGAAGCCACTGCGGGATTGATCGGCAACGCGCTGGTGGCGTTGCGGCGGCAGCCTGAGTGGCGCGGTGCGTCGATGGACACTCTGCTAGCCGAAGTGCAGCGCTTCGATCCGTCGGTGCAAAATACGCGGCGATTTGTGGTTGAGGCTTGTGAAATTGATGGCGTTCGCGTCGAGGCTGGAGATGTGATTCTGGTGCTGCTGGCCTCGGCCAATCGCGATCCAGCGCTCAATGAACAGCCTGACGCGTTTTTGCTGGAGCGCACGAATCGGCGCAGTTTCAGTTTTGGCAGTGGCCGGCATCAGTGTCCGGGCGAATTGTTGGCGATGGAAATTGCCAGTGCGACTGTCAGGGAAATCCTCGATCACGGTGTGAATCTGGATCGACTGGCCTGGCATTACCGGCCTTCACTGAATGGGCGCATTCCAATGTTCAGTTTCGTCTGTGACTGACCTAACGCTGTCGCTAGCAGGGCTAGCTTCCACGTTGAATCGGCGTCGTGCGTAAAACGCCTGTGGAAGCCAGCCCTGCTGGCGATAGGGCCTGGAAAAACGCAGCATCATTTCCGCACCATCGTGCAGGCTACAGCGCCTTGCGCCTTTGCCTACAACTACGCCAGAATCCGCCGGCTTGTGCGGTTTGGGGGTCGCCGGTAACTTGATTCGCGTCACTGAATGTTCAGTGATCGGGTTTAGTCGCTCGGTGTTTTTCCAGGTTCGCAAGCTGTCATTCAGTCAGGTATTTATACGCCTGCGCTAAATGGTAGCTGTGCGCAGGGCGCCTTCGGGTGCGCCGGTAATGCTTGGATACTGGTCGACTAACCTGCGTACAGCTGCCACCTATTGTTTAGTCGCAAGACCGTGTCAGCCTCATTGAGGTTATCCAAGCTATGTTCAAAGTAACGCCGAATCCGCCCGAAACAGATGCCTTACCCGAATCAGATCCAACATCCCCCTACTCCGCCCTTGACCCGACAAAACTGAACGACGCCGCCGAACGCGCCCTCGATCACTACCTCAAACCTCCCGCGCCACCCCAGCGAACACCCAGTTCCATGTTCGTCGTCTCCCCGAACATCGACACCGAATCGCTCCTGGCCCACGCCTGCGAATCCATGGCCTCGGCCAGCATCATGCTCAGCGACTTCGCCGGCCTGCTCGAAACGCCCTACCGCAACACCCTGCTCGGCATCCAGCAAGTGGTCATGCTCGGCGAACTCGCCGTCAACCGCGCCCTCGACAACCTTGAGCCGCCGACCAGAAATTGAAGTGAGTACCTGTGGCGAGGGAGCTTGTCGAATCGTCGTACCGTCCCGCTCGGCTGCGAAGCAGTCGCAAACCCAGTCCCTGCGGAGTACCTGAAGTACGCGGGGAGAATGGTTTCAGGCTCGCTACGCAACCCAGCGGGAGCAAGCTCCCTCGCCACGGGATTATGCAAAGGTTGCAGGAAGTGTCGTTCCACCTCTCACCTCAATCCTCCCGCGTCAAAACCTCCAACAATTCAATCTCGAACACCAGATTCGAATTCGGCGGAATCTTGCCCATCGTCCGCTCTCCATAACCCAGATGCGCCGGCACCAGCAGTTTGCGCTTGCCGCCCACCTGCATGCCCATCAGCCCCTGATCCCAGCCCTTGATAACTCGGCCGGTGCCAATCACGCACTGAAAAGGTTTGCCACGGCTGTGGGAAGAATCGAACTCGCTGCCGTCTTCCAGCCACCCGGTGTATTGCGTGGTGATCAGCGCGCCTTTGACGGCGGCTTTGCCATCGCCCACCTGAAGATCGATTACCTGCAGTTCATCATTCATAACAATCACTCTATTGTTCAGCTGGCCGCCGTTTTCCCAGAAATGGCGAATATTGGCAACCCGCACGCGAAGGTCAACGCTGTATCCGAGTCGAGTGATGAAGCATTAACATACCAACCGCCACTACTTCACGGATCGATTTGCCATGCAGGCAACGCCTAAATGATTCAGCTCTGGATCGGCCTTGCCATCGGCATTGTCATGTTGGCGGTGATTGCCATGCTGATCTGGCGCGAGCGCGATTTGCGTCGCCAGCTCGCCGAATACCGTGACCTGCTCAACCGCGCCGCTGAAGGCCGCAACATTCATCAGGACGGCGACGCCGAGCGCTTCAAACGCAGCCAATATTTTGCGCGCATCGGCACCTGGGATTGGGAAGTCGACAGCGATCGGCTGTACTGGTCGGACGCAATCTACGGCATGTTCGGCTTCAAGATCGGTGAGATCACGCCGTCCTACGCTCTCTTCTGCTCCTGCGTACACCCGGATGACCGCGTTCGGGTGCGCGACGGTGAACTGCGTTGTCTGGAAACCGGTGAAAACCACGACGAGGAATATCGCGTGGTCTGGCCCGACGGCACGATTCGCTGGCTGCGCGAGACCGGCAACGTGGTGCGCAACGATCACGACGCGGTGATTAAAATGATGGGCGTGGTACGCGACATCACCGAAGAAAAGGCCTCGGCCAGTTATCTGCAACACCTCGCCCACTTCGATCCACTGACCGGTTTACCCAATCGTCTGGTGTTGGAAGAACGGCTGTCCGAAGCGCTGGATCAGGCGCGCCAAAGCGAAACCCGCGTCGCGCTGGTGTTCGTTGACCTCAACGGTTTCAAAACCATCAACGACCACTACGGCCATGCCGCCGGCGACCGCGTATTGATCACTACCGCCACTCGCCTGAAACGCATCATGCGCAGCACCGACACCGTCGCACGGGTTGGCGGTGACGAATTCGTGGTGATCCTGCAAGGCCTCGCACCGAGCCTCAATCTGCAGGAGGAAGCCCGCCGCATCTGTCAGAAGATTTTCATCGAGCTGTCGCCACCGATCAGCATTGGCAACGACCAACGCCACGTCGGCACCAGCCTTGGGGTGGCGGTGTTTCCGGATCATGCGACGGCGATGGATCGCTTGCTGCACATTGCCGATCTGGCGATGTATGAGGCCAAGCGCAGTGGTAACAATCAGTATCGGTTGGGCGGCGGGCAAGTGTTGAGTCACAGCGGCTGGACCGGCCCGTTCAATTCGCAGGATGGCCAAATGGAACGCCGTTGAAGGTGTGAGTGCAGCACTGGCAACTCGGCGTCATGTTCTCGGCCTTCAAGTCGGAATCGACGATCTGTAGAAGGTTTTGCTCATCGACGTACAGGCCATTGAAGTAGCTCGATTCACCCAATCGGACGATGTCCTTGCGCTCGTCTTCCCGGATGGCAACCATCCAGAACAGTGGATCGGGACGGTCGAGGCGAGCCACCGCTTCACTGAAAATCCGGTCCCAATGGCCGCCCACACGGGACAATAAGAACCGGAACAGCGGCGTGTAATCCAACCCATATCGTTTGCCTGGATGCATTGAGCTTCGCAATGCTTCGCGGCGGCTTTCGGCCTTGGTATTGCGTTGATCGCGGTAATGCGCGACCGATTCATGACGTCGCACACCCCAAGTGCGCGTGTTGACTTTGCGATAGAGCGGTTTCTTGTCCAACCCATTGCTCCTGACATCCGGTCACTCGAGACGCCCCACGGGTTTTACCCGAATGGCGCTCGATTGCAATCAACCGTCCATGGCTAATTATTGCCGGTGTTTAACGCGGAACCGGTTGCATCTCGACAATGGTGCCGTTGGTGATCATCACCATGACGTACTGGTCATTGATCTGCACCCATTGCGCCTGCTCGACCGGTTTTTTCAGGCCTTTGGCTTTCCAGTCGATGGCTTTTTCACTGCGTTGATAAATGTCCGGGGCGCGGTCGTTGACCTTCAATTCGCGGTCGCTGACCGGGGATTGGACGGAGGGATCGCTTGAGTTTTGCGCCGCTTGAACGATTGGGCTGATGCCGGCAATGCCAGCAACTAGGGCCAGACTGGCGATTAGGGTTTTGCTGTTCATCGGTGAAACTCCATAGATGTGCGATACCTGAAATCGGACTGCGCGGCGCGGAAATCATTCCTTGTTTTTTGCTTTGATGGACTGGGATTGTAGTCGTCAGTCGGATAGCCATCGCTGGCAAGCCAGCTCCCACGGTGTTTCGGAATGTTCGCAAGATGGGCAATCTCATAGAGCCACTGTCGGCGTGATGTTTTTGCGCTACCATGCCGCGCAAAATCCCGCCGAGTGAAAAGGACATCACCTTGAACACCTATCTCGTCGCCAATCTGGTTCTGCTTGTGCTGTGCGCGCTCTACGCCGTGCGTGCGTTCAACGCGCTGGTGGCGCGCCGCAACGAGATCAAAAACGCCTTCGCCCAAGTCGAAGTGCAACTCAAGCGTCGCTACGATCTGATCCCCAATCTGGTGGCGATCGCCAAAGGCGCGATGGCTCACGAGCGCGAAACCCTCGAAGCGGTGATCGCTGCGCGTAATGCGGCAGTGGCCGTGCTCGAGGCCGCCCAGGCGCGACCAGGTAACGCGCAAAACATCGAACAGTTGGGCCACGCTGACAGCGCACTCAACAGCGCTGTGGATCGGCTGACGGTAACGTTGGAGGCTTATCCCGATCTCAAAGCTTCGCAGAACATGCTGCACCTGAGCGAAGAGTTGAGCAGTACCGAAAACAAAGTGAGTTTCGCCCGCCAGGCTTACAACGACGCGGTGATGGCCTATAACACGCTCAAGCAGAGTTTTCCGACCGTGCTGTTAGCTTCCAGCTTCGGCCACCGCGACGATGCCGCGCCGCTTAAATTCGCCGACACCCTGGCGATCAAGACCGCTCCCAAGGTTTCTTTTTAAACCCCGCTGCCCATGGAAGGCCCGATGAATTTCTTCGAACAACAACGCCAAGCCAAAAGCCAGACCACACGCCTGATCAACATGATGATTATCTCAATCGTCATGTTGATCGGGCTGACCAGCCTGCCGTTTGTCTTCAGTGGTTTTGAGGATTACCTGAGCGGCACCGGCACGCTGCTGGATGCTTTCATGGCGCTGGGCGTTATCGCGTCAGTGGTCGGCGGCATCATCGTGATCGGCGGCCTGCTGAAATACCACGAGCTGCGCGCGGGCGGTAAAGTGGTCGCCTTGAAGCTTGGCGGGCGTTGCCTCAACGGCGTTGCAAAAACGCAGGATGAGAAACGCCTGATGAACGTGGTCGAGGAAATGGCCATTGCTTCTGGCAGCGTCATGCCGACGGTGTACCTGTTGCCCGATCAAACGATCAATGCCTTCGCCGCCGGTTTCAAACCTGAGGATGCGGTGATCGGTGTCACACAGGGTGCGGTCACCCAGCTGACTCGCGAGGAGTTGCAGGGTGTGATTGCCCATGAGTTCAGCCACATTTTCAATGGTGACATGCGCCTCAATACCCAACTCGTTGCGGTAGTCCATGGGCTTGTGGTGCTCGGAATTTCGGGCGGACTGTTGATAGCCAGTCTGTTCAAGGGTGGCAAACGCGATTTCAGCTTGATACTGCTGGGATTGTTCGCTGGATTTTTGCTGTGCCTGGCCGGCTTCATCGGTAACCTTTTCGGCAATCTGGTCAAGGCCGGAGTGAGTCGTCAACGTGAGTTTCTGGCTGATGCCAGTGCGGTGCAATTCACGCGCAACCCCCAAGCGCTGGTCAGCGCGCTGAAAAAAATCGCCGCACAAGGTTCGACGATCAGTGCCGCTCGAGCCGGTGAATACAGTCATTTGTATTTCAACACGGGGGTTTCGGGCACGCTGAGTCGGATGTTTGCCACTCACCCTGATTTGAGCGTGCGGATTCGGCGGATTGATCCGCAGTGGGACGGGAGTTTGGCTTTGCCGGCGCAAGGGTGACGTCGGGATGGCTTTACACCCGCAAAATCTTCGTTAGCGGGCAATCCGCTGGCAAGCCAGCTCCCACAGGGTTCTCAGGTGTCTGCAGGAGTGGTGGGAACTGCCACGGAGTTTCTCCTGTGTTTGCCCAGTTCAAAGTGCATCTGAAGAGTCTTGTAAAAGCTGAGACTTGGCATTGATCCACTTTGCACATCAATGCATGCCAATAATGCAATTAACATCCTGTTACAGCTGGGCCACCATCCGCCTCAATAAGAACCGTGCGCTGCCTCTCCGTGGCGCACGTCATAAAAGCGGTGGAGTCCTTTGTTATGACAGCCTCAATCCCACACGGCGGCTCGCGGGCCGGTGCCATTTTCCGGGTGACCTCGGGTAACTTCCTCGAACAGTTCGACTTCTTTCTGTTCGGCTTCTACGCCACGCAGATCGCGGCGGTGTTCTTTCCGGCGAGCAGTGAGTTCGCTTCCCTGATGATGACCTTTGCGGTGTTCGGCGCAGGCTTTTTGATGCGTCCGCTGGGGGCCATTGTGCTCGGCGCGTACATCGATGATGTCGGTCGCCGCAAGGGCTTGATCGTCACCCTGTCGATCATGGCCAGCGGCACGATATTGATTGTGCTGGTGCCCGGATACGAAAGCATCGGCCTGTTTGCGCCGGCATTGGTGCTGGTCGGGCGCCTACTGCAAGGCTTCTCCGCCGGTGCGGAATTGGGCGGGGTTTCGGTGTATCTGTCCGAGATCGCCACACCGGGCCGCAAAGGGTTCTTCACCGCTTGGCAGTCGGCCAGTCAGCAAGTGGCGATCATCGTTGCCGCGGCGCTGGGCTACGCGCTGAACGCGTGGATGGCGCCGGACGTGATTGCCGATTGGGGCTGGCGGATTCCGTTTTTCGTCGGCTGCATGATCGTGCCGTTCATCTTTTTTCTGCGCCGCAATCTGGCAGAAACCGAAGAGTTCGCCGCACGCAAACACCGTCCGAGCATGGGCGAAGTGTTCCGCACCCTCGGCCAGAACTGGGCGGTCGTGCTCGGCGGCATGCTGATGGTCGCCCTGACCACCACGGCGTTTTACCTGATCACCGTGTATGCGCCGACCTTCGGTAAAACCGTGCTGCACCTGAGCACGTCCGATGCGCTGCTGGTGACCTTGCTGGTCGGTGTGTCGAACTTCTTCTGGTTGCCGATTGGCGGCATGTTGTCCGATCGCATCGGTCGTCGTCCGGTGCTGATTGCGATGTCGCTGCTGGCGCTGGCCACCACGTATCCGGCGCTGTCGTACCTGGTGCAGGCGCCGAGCTTCAGCCACATGTTGCTGTCGCTGCTGTGGTTGTCGTTCATCTACGGCATGTACAACGGCGCGATGATTCCGGCGCTGACCGAGATCATGCCGGTGGAAGTGCGCGTGGCCGGTTTCTCCCTCGCGTATAGCCTGGCGACGGCGATTTTCGGTGGTTTCACCCCGGCGATGTCGACCTTCCTGATTCAGTACACCGGCGACAAAGCCGCGCCGGGTTACTGGATGAGCATCGGTGCGCTCTGCGCGTTGTGCGCCACGCTGTACCTCTATCGCCGCGCGGGCGGTCGTCTGCAACCGGTTGCAGCATAAGGAACCCTGATCATGAAAAAACTCGTCAACTTCACCGCCATTGCCCTCTTCGCTTTCAGCGCCCTGGCCCATGCTGAACAGCTGAACGTGATGACTTCCGGGGGCTTCACCGCCGCCTATAAAATCCTCGGCCCGAAATTCGCCGCCGCCACCGACAACACCCTCGACACCCAACTCGGCCCGTCGATGGGCAAGGCGCCGGAAGCGATCCCCAATCGCCTCGCGCGCGGTGAGCATGCCGACGTGGTGATCATGGTCGGCTACGCCCTCGATGACTTGATCAAACAAGGCAAGGTCGACCCGGCTTCCCGCGTGGAACTGGCGGATTCGCGGATCGGCCTGGTGGTGCGCGAAGGCGCGGCGAAACCGGATATCAGCAGCGTCGACAATCTGAAGAAAACCTTGCTCGACGCGCAGTCGGTGGCCTACTCCGACAGCGCCAGCGGCGTGTACATCGAGCAGCAGTTGTTCAAGAAACTGGGCATCGAAGATCAACTGAAACCGAAGGCGAAGATGATTCCGAAAGTCCCGGTCGGCTCGGTCGTTGCCACCGGCGACTATCAACTCGGCTTCCAGCAGGTCAGCGAATTGCTGCCGGTGCCGGGGGTAAGTTTCGTCGCGAAGATTCCAGAATCGGTGCAGTCGGTGACGCGTTTTGCCGCTGGCATCCCGGTTGGCGCACAGCACCCGCAAGAGGCGAAAGCCCTGCTCGCCTACCTCGCCGCTCCGGCAGCGCAAGCTGACGTGCAGGCCACCGGGCTGGATTCGGTCAAGCGCTGATCGTTGGCGGCTGGACTTTCATTTCCACCACCAGCCGCTCCAGTTCCAATGCCGCCGGGGTCAACGTGCGACCCCGGCGCTTGATGATGCCGACACTGCGCATCACTTGCGGATCGGTCAACGGCACCCGCGTCAGGATCGGGTGATCCGGGCCGGGCATCGCCATCAGCGGTACCGCCGCCACTCCCAACCCCGCCTCGACCAGACCGATCATGGTCGTCACATGCTTGGTTTCGCAGATGCTCTGCCGCTGCGGCACCACGGTGCTCAGGGCTTGATCGAGCAAAAAGCGGTTGCCGGACGTCTTGTCCAGCGAGATGTAATCCTGCTGATAAAACTCGTCCCACGTCACGCTGTTGCGCCCGGCCAACGGGTGATCGCGGCGACAGGCGACCACGTAGCACTCCTGCACAAGCGCTTCGAAGTCGACTTTGGCATCCTGCGTGCCCAAGAAACTCAAACCGAAATCCGCCTCGCCATTGACCACTGCGCTAAGCACATCGTGGGCGCTGGAATCGAGGACTTTGACCTTGATCCGCGGGAATTGCTGGTGATAGCGGGCGACCACCCGCGGCATGAAGTAGTACGCCGCCGAAGGCACGCAGGCGACGGTAACGTGGCCCAGTCGCGTTGACGCCACCTCGCTAATCCCTAACAGGGCGATATCGAGATCATCCAGCAACCGCTCGACACTCGGCATGAAACCGCGTCCGGCCTGGGTCAGACTGACCTTGCGCGTGGTGCGCTCGAACAGCTTCACGCCGAGGGCGTCTTCGAGCTTTTCGATGCGCCGGCTCAGCGCCGGTTGCGACAGGCGCACGGTATCGGCGGCCTTGCGAAAGCTGCCCTGCTCGACCACGGCGCGGAAGGCTTGCAGGTCGTTGAGGTCGAAGTTGATGGCCATGGCGAGACTCGGAGTGATTGATTCGTAGAGGTGATGAATGTAACTAATTGATGCCAATTATTACAGAAACCATGAAGATCCCCTGTAGGAGCTGCCGCAGGCTGCGATCTTTTGATCTTGATTCTTTGCAATCCAAAAACAAGATCAAAAGATCGCAGCCTCGTTGCACTCGTCAGCTCCTACAAGGGGATCTTCGGTGGATCTGAAATCGATTCAGCCCTTATGCTTGTCACCCCCCGCCGTACCGCTGTCAGGAGTTTCCCCATGCCCCATGAAGGCAATCTGTTGCAAGCCGCTGTCGTGTTTCTGTTCGCGGCCGTGCTCACCGTGCCTTTGGCCAAACGTCTGCAACTGGGCGCGGTGCTCGGTTATCTGTTTGCCGGGGTGATCATCGGCCCGTCGGTGCTGGGCCTGATCGGCAATCCGCAGAGCGTTGCGCATATCTCCGAACTGGGCGTGGTGTTGCTGCTGTTCATCATTGGGCTTGAGCTGTCGCCGCGACGCTTGTGGGTGATGCGCAAATCGGTGTTCGGCGTCGGCCTGGCGCAGGTGCTGCTGACCGCTTCGGTGATCGGCGTGCTGGCGCTGTCGGTGTTCGGCCAACCGTTGAACAGTGCGATTGTGCTCGGCCTCGGCTTGGCGCTGTCGTCCACGGCGTTCGGCCTGCAAAGCCTCGCTGAACGCAAGGAACTGACCAGCCCCCACGGGCGGCTGGCGTTTGCGATTCTGCTGTTCCAGGACATCGCCGCGATCCCGTTGATTGCCTTGGTGCCAATGCTCGCGGGCGGCAATCACACCACCAGCACCGCCGAAGACCTGAATCACGCCTTGCAAGTGCTCGGCGGCATCGCCGTGGTCGTGGTCGGCGGGCGTTATCTGCTGCGTCCGGTGTTCCGCGTGGTGGCGAAAACCGGTCTGCCCGAAGTGTCCACGGCCACGGCGTTGCTGGTGGTGATTGGCACGGCGTGGTTGATGGATCTGGTCGGTGTGTCGATGGCGCTGGGGGCGTTTCTCGCCGGTCTGCTGCTGGCAGATTCGGAATATCGGCATGAACTGGAAGCGCAGATCGAGCCGTTCAAGGGCCTGCTGCTCGGGCTGTTTTTCATCAGCGTCGGCATGGGCGCGAACCTGAGTCTGCTGCTCAGCGCACCGATCACGGTGCTGGGCCTGACGCTACTGTTGATTGGTCTGAAATTGCCGCTGCTGTTTGTGGTCGGTCGCCTGGCCGGCGGCTTGAACAAGATCAGTGCGATTCGCCTCGGGATTGTCTTGGCGGCCGGCGGTGAGTTTGCCTTTGTGGTGTTCAAGATCGGTCGCGATCAAGGTCTGTTTGAGCCGCGTCTGTACGACTTGCTGGTGCTGACCATCACCCTGTCGATGGCGGTCACACCGTTGCTGCTGTTGATCTGCGCGCGCCTGGTCAGCCCGAAAGTGCAACCGGTGGAAGTGCCGGAACAATACCGTGAGATCGACACTGACACGCCGCGCGTGGTGATTGCCGGCATGGGCCGGATGGGCCAGATCGTGGCGCGTATTCTGCGTGCGCAGAACATCAAGTTCGTGGCGCTGGATACGTCGGTGGAAACCATCGAACTGTCGCGCAGTTTCGGCGGTGTGCCGGTGTTCTACGGCGACCCGATGCGTCCGGAAATCCTTAACGCGGCCAAGGTTGGCGAGGCGGAATATTTCGTGATTGCCACGGATGATCCGGAGACCAATATCAAGACCGCTGAGGTGGTGCGCAAGCTGTACCCGCACATGAAGATCATCGCCCGGGCACGTAACCGTCAGCACGTGCACCGCTTGGTCGATGTCGGCGCGGAGGCGATTCGTGAAACCTATTATTCGAGCCTGGAAATGAGCCGGCGCACGCTGGTGGGGCTGGGGCTGACCCAAGCTCAGGCCGATGCGCGGATCAAGCGCTTCAAACATCACGACGAACAGGTGCTGGAGGCGCAGCACGCGGTCTACGACGACGCCGCGAAAGTCCTGCAAACCGCCCAGGAAGCCCGGGCGGAATTGGCGCGGCTGTTTGAATCGGATCAGCTCGAAGAGGAATCCCGAAAATCCTGAGCCTTACCTGATTGTTCCCACGCTCCGCGTGGGAATACAGCCCGGGACGCTCCGCGTTCCAATTCGAAAGCTGGAACGCGGAGCGTCCCTTGAGGCATTCCCACGCAGAGCGTGGGAACGATCATCTTGCCGAGGTCAGGCCAGTTCGAGTTCGGGCGCTTGCTTGACCGGAGCCACCTCAAAGCGATCTGCCAAAAACGGCGTAATGTCCAGCGGCAGCGGTTCATCGTTGAGCAGTTTGTCCAGCAGCACGCCGGTAATCGCCGAGGTCAGAATGCCGGTGCGGAAGTGTCCGCAGGCATTCAAATACCCTTCCACGCCGCGCATTGGCCCGAGGATCGGCAACTCATCCGGCGAGCCCGGACGCAGCCCCGCCCACGTACGCTTGAGGTTGACGTCCTTCAGCTCCGGCAAGCAGCGCACGGCGCCCTGTACCAGCCCGGCGATTTCCGGGTAGGTGGTGGTGACGTCGAAGCCTTTGTCTTCGGTGGTGCTGCCGATCAGGATCTCGCCGTTGTCCTTCTGCGCCACGTAGCAATCGCTGGTGGTCAGGCAGCCGTTGAGGATTTTCGGCATGCGCTCGGTCAGCAGAATCTGGCCTTTGACCGGTTTGACCGGAATGCGAATGCCGCTGGCCCACTCGCTCAGATCCGCCGCCCACGCGCCCGCCGCATTGATCAGGGTCTTGCAGTGGAACACGCCCTCCTCGGCCGTCTGCACACCGGTCACGCGGGTGCCGTGGTGCAACACGCCGGTGACATTGGTGTTGACGAAGATGTCGACGCCGTTTTGCCGCGCACCTTCCATGTAGGCGTCGGCGAGGCGGAACGGGCTGACCTGATGGTCGCAGAGAAACTCCAGCGCGCCGCGTGCTGCATGGCTGACGCTCGGTTCGGCTTCGCGCAATTGGGCTTGATCGAGCCAGCGCACCTGATCGGCCAGGTGCGGAATGCAGCCGACAATGTGCTCGGCGTAGAGCCGGTCTTCGTCGTCATAAATAACGAATTTCAGCCCGGTCTTTTCGAACTTGAAATCCATGCCGTGATTGTCTTTCAGCTCACGGTGCAGCGCCGGGTACAAGGCGTTGGACTGCAAGGCGAAATCGAAGAACGACGGCGGCAGAATGTGCGGCGTACTGGCGTCCACAGCCACCGCTGCGCCTTGGGTTTCGCGCTTGCGATTGGCCGACATCATGCGGAAGAAAATCACCCCGCAGCCGAGGCCGACCGACTCGCCAATCGCCCACAAACCGCCGGCTGAAGCACGGGTCGCGTTGCCCGGACGCTTGGCATCGATCAGCGCTACCTTGAGGTTTTTGCGCTTGGACAATTGATAGGCGCAGGACGCGCCGATCACACCACCGCCGGCGATGATCACATCGTAGAACTTACTCATGGGAAGCGGCCTCCGTGTCGACGGACTGGAACGCGGAAAAAGGAATCGGATCGATCGGGAAACGCGGACGCAGCCAACCGACGTCCTTGCGCCCGGTGGCCTGACGCAGTCGGTCACTGCAATAGCCGATGCACATGCGCCCCTGACAATCGCCCATGCTCACGCGGGTGCGCATTTTCAGGCTGGCGATGTCTTGCACGCCCTGCTCCAGCGCTTTGTCGATGTCGGCGCGGGTGGCGTGTTCGCACCGGCAGATCACCGTGTCGGCGGCGGGCAATGCGGTCTGGCCGGCGCCGCGTTCGGTGTAGCGATCCACGGCAGCGCGGAAACGCACGATGGCTTTGAGTTTGCCCAGGTAACGGTCGCGGCGCACGCGAGCCAATTCCTCTTCGAGCACGCCGCGTTGCAGCAGAATCGAGGTTGCGGCGATCTTGCCGGCGAGCATCGCCGCTTCGCCACCGCGAATCCCGCCCATGTCGCCGGCCAGATGCACATGGGGTTCGTTGCTTTGCTGCCAGATGTTCGAGTTGGCGCGCAGGTAACCGTCGTCACTGAAACCGTGATCGAGGCCCATTTGCTGACTGAGTTGGGTGCGCGGAATGAAGCCGTAACCCACCGCCAGCGTTTTCGCCTCGAAGCGTTCGATGCGAGACAGGTCCGGTTCCCACGTGGCCGAGTATGGCGCGACGCTGACGCTTTTCAATTCGCCCTCGCCGTGGGCTTCGACCACGCCCCAGCCGTACTGCATCGGGATGCCATGGAGTTTCAGGTAGGCGAGCATGCTCAAGCCATCGAGGAACAGCTGCGGCTTGTTCAACAGCGCCAGGCTTTCCCGGGCGATCTTGCCGAGCGCGCAGGCCTCATAGACGCCGGCGACGGTGACGCCGGAGGCATGCAGTTGCGTCGCCACCAGCGGCAGCAACGGCCCGGTGCCGGCGATGATGACCGGCCCTTGCGGCTTGACCACGCCGCTTTTGATTTGCAGTTGCAGACCGCCAAGCATGATCACTCCCGGCAAGGTCCAGCCTGGGAACGGCACACTGCGTTCGTGGCAACCGGCAGCCAGCAGCAACTGTGGATATTCGATTTCGTGCAGTTGCTCATCGCTGTCGAGCACGATCAATGCGCGGGTGCCTTCGGCGCCGACCACGCGATGGTTGAGGCGCACATCGATCAGCCCGGATTGCTCCTGGAATTCGCCGTGCAGTGTGCCCAGCGCTTCGGCGTAACGCGGCCCCAGGTAATCCAGTTGCACGCCGTCACGCAGCGGTCCGCGATAGACCACGCCGCCCAGGCGCGAGGCTTCCTCCAGCAAAGTGCAGCGCACGCCGTGGCGCGCCAGTTCGATGGCCGCTGCCATCCCCGCCGGGCCACCGCCGACGATCACCGGTTGCAGGCTCATACGACCTCCTGCGCGGTGATGCGGTTGACCTGGGTTTCAATCTGCATGCCGTCGCGCACCACGGTCTGGCAAGCGCGGCGCTTGTGCCGGCCGTTGATTTTCACCAGACAGCACTGGCACACGCCCATGCCGCAATAGGCGCCCGTGATCTGGTTATGGTCATTGCGCGCGATCTGGCGTACGCCGAGGGACTGGATGACGCTGAGGACGGTTTCGCCGATGGCGGCCGTTACGGGTTGACCGTTGATGTGCACGGTCATATCCGCCTGCGCCAACGGCTGGATATCGAAGGTTCTTTCTAGGCAGTGCATTGCGATGATCTTCCGTGAAATGTCAGTGGAGTGTTGCGCCAGCTCCTTGCTGCACTACACCGAGTCGACCCGTTTTTCTAATGCATTTTGAGGGTCTGACTGCGGTACTCCGTCAGCGCAACCGGTGCGCGTACAGGCAATGTAGTCGATACCGCAGCAAAGGCTTGGATCATTTAAGGTAGGCGATATCGCCGGACGAAATATTGATCCAGGCCAGTGAATGCGGTGGGATTGTCCAACGATCAGTTGGAGAAGACGAACTGCCCTTTGATCTTCTTGGCGCCGAAGAAACCCAGATCAGGGAACAGCAGGTTTTTCACCCAGGCGACGAAGAACACCATGGCCAGCGTGATGGCTATACCGATCAGCGTGCCTATCGGATCTTCGCCATAGTCCTTGAACAACTGCGATACCTGCATGATCGAGAGGAACACGTACACGGTGTAGGCCTGCGCCACATTGCGGTAAAAACCCCAAGCGAACAGCAAGGGCACGCCACCGGCAAACAAGCCTATGCCAATGGCCCAACCGGTGCCGATCGAAAGACCGACAAAATAACCGCCCACCAACCCGATCAACGCCTGGACATAAGTCAGCCCCAGGAGGATTTTTATCTTCCCGGCGTGCCGATCCACCAGCTCTGGATCAGGCCGAGAACCGATCAGATACGCCAACACCTTGTCCTTGATCGCGCCACCTGAAAACGCCTTGAAAATCTCGGTTTTCGAGCGGCCGGCCGCCAGCATTTCACCCACTTGGCGTTTGATTTCCTTCTTGTCCAACGTACTCATCCTTAATCAGAGGTAAACCCGAAATGAAACACAGCAAATGTTTCAGCGCGGATTCTCGCCCTGTTGGCAGCCAGAAAGCAAAAAGCCGCTTCCACCCGAAGGTGGAAGCGGCCGAGGCACGAGCCTCAATAGAGCAATCAGTGCACGAACAGGGCGATCAGGATAATGATCGGGATCGGTATGCCGAGGAAAAACAGCAGTAGTGAGCGCATGGCGGATCTCCTTGTTTAACGGACCGGAGTGGTAGTGGTGTAGGTGTCGACTTCGACGTACTCGACCGCATCGCGACGACGACCGCCGAAGGTTGCAGCGAAGCTGGCGAAGAACGCACCGGCCAGCAGCGCGACGAACATCCACAGCGACGTCAGGGCGGCGACTTTGGCGGCGGTGTCAGCAGCTTGCTGAGCTTTCAGTTTGGCGTCGGCCAGAGCTTTTTGAGTGCGGGCGTAGATCTCGTCGACACGGCGCTCAGCATCTGCCTGAGTCAGGTTGGTGCGTTGTGCAACCAACTGCGCCAGGTAGGTACGGTCTTCGGCGCTCATCTGACCATCGGCCAGGCTTTGCGCGAAGATACGGGCCACGGCGCCGTGGGCTGCGTCATCGCTGACGGAGGCTGGACGATCATCGCGGAACAGGCTGTCGATGTAGTAGCCATACTGGTTGCTGTCGGTGTTCGCTGCAGCAGTACCGGCCGCTTGGGTCATGGCGCTGGCTGCACCGCCAGCAACGCTGGCACCGGCCTGCACACCGCCACTGATCACGCTGCTGACCGAGCCGACCACCAGAACTGCAGTGACCAGAGTAGCCACGCACCAAGCGAGGAAGCCGTGAGCAGTGTCACGGAAATACACCTCGTCACCGTGCATGTTCGCCCACTTCACGCGCAAGCGACCGGCGATGTAGCCACCCATACCGGAAGCGATGATCTGCGTCACCGCCAGCCAGACAATCGTTGAAATGCCCAGGCCCTTGGCGCTGACGCCCTCTCCGGCCCACGGTGAAACGGCAGAGAAACCCAAACCGAACCCGAGCAGGACCAAAATCATCGACAGTGCAGCGGCAGCCGCAGCACCGGCGAAGATCGCGCCCCAGGACACGCCCGAAACGCTGCTCGACTCTTCTGCGGCAGGATAAAACCCATCAGGGGATCTATTCATTGTTGTTCTGCTCCAGGCATGAAAAATAGTGTTACAACTCGTCATCAGATGAATTGCAGTGACCGTGCCAGTCGCATCAATTAAATTAATCCTTTTGTTTCAATGACTTAGAAAAGATGAACTTCCTAAGACCATGCAAATTGCAACAAGCGCCGAATAACAGCGGGTTTTATGCATTGGCGGCGAATATCCATAAGGTTCGAAATTTGCGTTTGTGACAGGTCAACATGAAAGTTAATTTAAAGCGTCACGGAAATTTCTTGGCAAAATGCAGCCATTCCGTTTGAACCGATCAGCAGGCCTGCCTATGACTCGTATCTTGACCATCGAAGACGACGCCGTGACCGCCCGGGAAATCGTTGCCGAATTGAGCAGCCACGGGCTGGAGGTCGACTGGGTCGACAATGGCCGCGAAGGTCTCGACCGTGCCGTGAGCGGCAACTATGACCTGATTACCCTCGACCGCATGTTGCCCGAACTCGACGGTCTGGCCATCGTCACTACCCTGCGCACCATGGGCGTGGCCACGCCGATTCTGATGATCAGCGCCCTCTCCGATGTTGACGAACGTGTGCGCGGCTTGCGCGCCGGCGGCGATGACTACCTGACCAAACCGTTCGCCACCGATGAAATGGCGGCGCGGGTTGAAGTGTTGCTGCGTCGACAAAACAGCGGCGCTACCCAAGCTACAACGTTGCAGGTGGCCGACCTCGAACTCGACTTGATCAGCCATGAAGCACGCCGTGCCGAGCAGGTGCTGACGCTGCTGCCGACCGAATACAAACTGCTGGAATTCCTGATGCGCAACAGCGGCCAGATACTCTCGCGGATGATGATTTTCGAAGAGGTCTGGGGTTATCACTTCGACCCGGGGACCAACCTGATCGATGTGCACATTGGCCGTCTGCGCAAGAAAATCGACGCTGCGGGCAATGTTCCGCTGATCCGCACGGTACGGGGCTCGGGTTATGTCATTGCCGAACCCGTCTGACGGTTGGCGCTCTTCCAGCAGCCGCTTGCTGGCGCTGTACAGTTCGCTGTTCGTGGCGTGGAGCGCGATCCTCATGGGGGTCATGTACTACGAAGTCTCCGGCTACCTCGACAACCTCGCCAAACATTCGCTGATGCAACGTCAGCACCTGTTCTCGCACTTTCGCGGTGAGCAACTGGAAGAAGCGCTCGCCGCCAGCATGACCTTCGACATTCGCGGCATCGACGCCTATGGCCTGTTCGATGCCGAAGGCGTTTACCTCGGCGGCGCACTCCAGCAGATCCCCGCAGGCCTGCCGCTGGACGGCAAGATCCACATGCTCGCCGACTGCGCCAACTCCGATGACCCGACCCTGCCCAATGACAGCTGCGACGCCGTCGCCACGCAAACCCGCGACGGGCGCTGGCTGGTGTTGTTGCGCGACAACGGCTCGCTGTTCGCGGTGACGCGGATCATTTTGCATGCATTGTTCTGGGGCGTATCGCTGACGATTCTGCCGGGGATTGCCGGTTGGCATTTGCTGCGGCGCCGACCGCTGCGGCGGATCCGGGCGATTCAGGCCAGCGCCCAAGCGATTGTCGCCGGCGACCTGACACACCGCTTGCCGTTGTCCAATCGCCGCGATGAACTGGACATGCTCGCCGCCATCGTCAACGCGATGCTGGAGCGCATCGAGCGCTTGATGAATGAAGTCAAAGGCGTCTGCGACAACATCGCCCATGATTTGCGCACGCCGCTGACGCGCCTGCGCGCGCAGCTTTACCGCATGCAGCAACAGGCCGGCGAAGGGTCGCAGGAAGCAGCGCAACTGGATCTGGTGCTGGCGGAAGCGGATACGCTGATGGCGCGGTTTCGCGGATTGCTGCGGATTTCCGAGCTGGAGGATCGTCAGCGCCGCTCAGGTTTTGTCGAGCTCGATCCGGTGCAGTTGCTGGAAGAATTGCATGAGTTTTACCTGCCGCTGGCCGAGGAAGGCGAACTGCGTTTTGAGCTGAACATGCCAGAGACGTTGCCGCCGCTGAACGGTGATCGGGCATTGCTGTTCGAAGCGTTGGCGAACCTGCTGAGCAACTCGATCAAGTTCACCCCGCCGGGCGGCACGGTGATGTTGCGCGGCGTGAATGCGGGTGGGCGGACGCGGATTGAAGTGCACGACTCCGGGCCGGGGATTCCCGAGGCTGAGCGTGAGGCGGTGTTCCAGCGCTTCTATCGCGCCGAGGGCGGGCAGCCGCAGGGTGGTTTTGGTTTGGGGTTATCGATTGTCGCGGCGATTGTCAGCCTGCATGGCTTCAGCCTTGAAGTCGGCAGCAGTGATCTGGGCGGGGCGAAACTGGTGCTCGATTGCCGGCAGAGCCTGATCGAAAATTCCTGATTCCCGACATGATCGTTCCCACGCTCTGCGTGGGAATGCCTCAAGGGACGCTCCGCGTTCCAGCTTGCGAAAGGGACGCGGAGCGTCCCGGGCTGCATTCCCACGCAGAGCGTGGGAACGATCATCACAGGTTTTTGTGCTGGATGATTAAGTTGGGTAGTTGGCTCGCAGTGCGTCGAGGCCACCTTGGTAGATCCCGCTAAACAGCGCCACCACTTCCTCATCGCTCACGCCTTTGGCGTTGAAGCGCCCCGACCACGTCACCCGTGCGCCCTGCCCTTGGGCTTCGACCTTGATCGTCGCCAGATAATCCGTCGCCGGGAACGGTGCCTGCTCGATGGAGTAGCTGTAGGTCTTGGCGGCGTTGTCGAACGCTTGCAGACGCTCGACCACCACGCCGCCGTCAGCGGTTTGCAGCGTGCGTACACGCCCGCCGTCGCTCAGTTCACTGTTGGGAATGAACGGCAGCCAGTCCGGCAGCGTGTTGAAGCCGCCGATCAATTGCCAGACCTGATCAGCCGAAGCTGGAATATCAATGGTTGCTGATGCTGTAGGCATAAATAAACGTCTCTCTGGGGAATTCAGATCGTCAGGCTATCGACCACGCCGCCATCGACGCGCAGAGCAGCGCCGGTGGTGGCCGAGGACAGCGGCGAAGCGATATAGGTGACCAGGTGCGCAACCTCTTCAACGTCCGCGACACGCTGGATGATCGAGGTCGGGCGGGCCTTGAGTACAAAGGCGTCGGCCTCATCGCGCAAGTTGCGCCCGGATTCAGCGGCGGCATCTTTAAGCATGTCTTGCAGGCCATCGGTGAAGGTCGGCCCCGGCAGGATCGCATTGACCGTCACCCCGGTGCCAGCCAGACGTTTGGCTAAACCGTGGGACACCGCCAGATTGGCGCTTTTGGTCACGCCGTAATTGATCATGTCGGCCGGCGTTGCCACACCGGATTCCGAAGACAGGAAAATCACCCGGCCCCAACCCTGCTCGACCATCGCCGGCACGTAATGCCGCGCCAGGCGCACGCCGGAAATCACATTGACCTCATAGAAACGCGTCCACTCGCTGTCCGGCGCTTCGAAGAAGTCGACAGCGTCGAAGATGCCAAGGTTGTTCACCAGAATGTCGGCGCGCGGTTCGGCGGCGAACAGAGTCTGCGCGCCCTCTGCTGTGCCGAGATCCGCAGCCAAACCGCGCAATTGCGCGCCCGGGACTTTCTCGCGGATGCTCGCCAACGCCTGCTCGACCTTGCCGGTGTCGCGGCCGATCACCACTACCGTCGCGCCGGCTTCGGCCAGCGACTGGCTGATGCCCAAACCGATACCAGCGGTGCTGCCGCTGACGATGGCCAGTTTTCCACTCAGATCAATCTTCATGCTTTCACCTCATCGATTGGCAATGGTGCACGTTCGGAAACCAGTTTGGCGTCGCGCATGGCCTGCCAGAAACCGGCAGGAATGGTTGCCGACAGCGCCGCGACATCTTCAGCGATTCGACCCGGTTTGCTCGCCCCGGGAATCACCGCCGCAACAGCAGGATTAGCCAGCGAGAACTGTAGCGCAGCGGCCTTGATATCGACGTTGTACGCGGCGGCGATGCGTTTGATCTGCTCCACCTTGGCGATGATTTCAGGGCTGGCCTGCTGGTATTCGAAGTGCGAGCCGCCGGCGAGGATGCCCGAGCTGTAAGGCCCGCCGACGACGATTTCGACGTTCTGCGCCCGCGCTGCATCCATCAGCCGTTGCAGCGGACGTTCGTGATCGAGCAGCGTGTAGCGACCGGCCAACAGGAAGCCGTCCGGCTGCGCTTCGCTGAGGTCGAGGGTCAGTTCGCACGGCTCGACTTTGTTCACGCCCAGGCCCCAGCCCTTGATCACGCCTTCTTCGCGCAAGCGGGTCAGCACTTTGAACGCGCCGGTGCGGGCCTGGTTGAAGTATTCCAGCCATTGATCGCCGTAGAAATCCTGAGCAATGTCATGTACCCAAACGATATCGAGACGGTCAGTCTGCAAGCGTTTCAGGCTGTCTTCGATGGAGCGCAGGGTCGCGTCGGCGCTGTAGTCGTTGACGATCTTGTTGGGGCGACCGTGCTCGAACACCCCGCTTTTCTCGCCGAGATCGCGGGCGGCGGCATCTTCGACTTCATCGAGAATGACCCGGCCGACCTTGCTGCTGAGCACGTAGTCGTCACGCTTGTATTGCTTGAGCGCTTCGCCGAGGCGGATTTCCGACAGTCCGGAGCCATAGAACGGCGCGGTGTCGAAATAACGCACGCCAGCCTCCCACGCGGCATGCACGGTGGCTTGCGCTTCCGCTTCGGGAATGGCGCGGAACATGTTGCCCAGTGGCGCGGTGCCGAAGCCCAGTTGACCGGGCAGTTTGTCTTTCAAGCTCATTGGTTTTTCCTCGATAGGTTCTGGGTCTGTGTGACCGTTGAGCAGATCCTAGATTGCGACACCGAGACCGTCCAAGACATAATGTGCAGCACTTGAGTCCCTATAGGTCTGACATGATCGACATCCGTCAATTGCGCTATTTCGTTGTAGTCGCCGAGGAAGAACACGTCGGCCGCGCCGCCGAACGGCTGCATATTTCCCAGTCGCCACTGAGCCGGCAGATCGCCCAGCTCGAAGAACGTTTGGGCCTGACCCTGTTCGAGCGCAGCCAGCAGCGCATCCGCCTGACCCGCGATGGCCAGATCTTCCTCGCCGAAACCCGCGCCCTGCTCACCCACGCCAATCGCCTGGAATCCCTCGGCAAGCGTCTGGGCCGTGGCGAAGAAGGTGGTTTGTGCATCGGCTACATCGAAAACGCCATGCACGCCGGGGTGCTGCCGAATGCCTTGCGCGTGCTGCGCGGCGATCGCCCCAACGTCCACGTTGCGCTGTACAACCTCAGTTCCGCCGAGCAACTGGAAGGCTTGCGACAGCGTAGTCTCGATATTGCCTTGGTGAGTGAGCCGCCGACCGCTGACGACCCGGATCTGCTGGGGTTTCAGGTGCTGGATGATCCAATGCTGCTGGCGTTGCCCGAGCATCATCGGTTGGCGCAGCAGGCTTCACTGAAGCCCGAGGATTTGGCTGGTCAGGAATGGATCGGCGTGCAGCCGCGCCAGGATGCCAACGACGAATTCGTCAGCGCGTGCATCCGCGCAGGCTTCACCCCGGATGTGCGCATGCAGGCGACCGAGCCGTTTACCGCACTGGGGCTGGTGGCGTCGGGGCTGGGGATTGCGATGATCCAGAAGGGCTTGAGCCATAACGCACCGCCCGGGGTGGTGTTGCGTGAAGTGCCGTGGCTGACGTTGACCACGCCATTGTGGGCGGCGTGGCACCGGGTCAATTTGCGGCCGTTGGTGGAAACGTTCCGCAAAGTGCTGACTGACGGCGAGATTTCCGCTGACTGAGATGGCCCCTTCGCGAGCAAGCTCGCTCCCACAGGTTCAGTAGGGATTTGATGTCCTCTGTACGACGCCAATCCCTGTGGGAGCTGGCTTGCCAGCGATTAGGCCGGAACAGCCAAAATCGAGGGTGACTGACCCTCCGCTATCGCTGGCAAGCCAGCTCCCACAATGTTTTGTGACCATCCTGAACGCAGTGCTCAGCCACAGATTTTGTGACGGATCTACACTGACCGAATCAGCCATCCGCCGTGAGATCGCCATGAGAATGTCCGCGCAAATGACCGTGGTCGCCGTGCTCGCCACCCTCGCCTACCTGGGCCTGGCGGTGTGGGGCATTGGCGGCGTGGCGATCTTTTTCTCCCACGGCTCGCTGGTCGTGGTGGCTTTGGCAACCGTGGCGATGGTGGTGGCGTCGCTGTTTACCGAAGTCAATCTCAGCTCTGGCAAACGCGAAGACCGCGCCAATCGCTGGGTGCTGCCGGCGTTTGCCGTGATCGGTTTGCTCAGTGGTTTTTTGCCTGCTTACTGCGACCGGGTGAACGTCTGGACGTTCGGTGGCGACGGCGTGCGCTGGTTGGGGGCGTTGCTGTTTATCGTCGGCGGCGCGCTGCGGTTGTGGCCAGTGTTTGTGCTTGGGCGACGGTTTAGCGGCTTGGTGGCGATTCAGCCGGGGCATCGGTTGGTCACCGATGGCATCTATCAGCACCTGCGCAACCCGAGTTATCTGGGGCTGGTGATCAATGCCGTGGGCTGGGCGCTGGCGTTTCGCTCAACGGTCGGATTACTGCTGGCGGCGCTGACGTTGATTCCGCTGATTGCCCGGATTCATTCTGAAGAGGCGCTGCTGCGTGCGCAGTTTGGCGCGGAGTACGACGCTTACTGCGCGCGGAGTTGGCGGCTGGTGCCGGGTGTTTACTGATTACCGAAGACCACCCCTTGTAGGAGTGAGCCTGCTCGCGATCGCGGTCTGTCAGTGAAATCTGTGGGTCTGACACACCGCAATCGCGAGCAGGCTCACTCCTACAAGGAATTACGGTGTGTCAGTGGCGTTGCAGGCGCAGACCATCACTGTCGACTTCAACGCGGAGGTCCGCGTAACTGGCCAACGTTGCATGCGCCGTTTGCAGCGGATGCTGATGCGTGGTGGTGATGATCACCAACGGCGCGCCGGCCGCTTCAGCCGCCTGGATCCCGACCGTGGCGTCTTCGAAAATCAGGCAATCGCACGGTTCGAGTCCCAGACGTTTGGCGGCCAGCAGATAACCCGCCGGATCCGGTTTGCCCGCCTGCACATCTTCAGCGGTAATCATCAGCAAAGGCTCGGGAATTCCCGCCGCCGCCATGCGCCGCAAGGCCAGATCCCGTGGCGCCGAGGTCACCATCGCCCAGCGATCTTTCGGCAGACTGTTGAGAAACGCTGCCGCGCCGGGAATCTCGACAATGCCTTCGACGTCTTCGATTTCCGCTTGGGTGATTAACGCCGCTTGCGCCTCGGCATCGACGCCGGGCAGGTTCAGGCGATTGATCGTGTCGATGGCTCGCGCACCGTGAATGGTCGGCAGGAATGTTGCCACATCAACCCCATGACGCACGGCCCACGCTGACCAGATGCGCTCGGCAGCGGCGATGGAATTGAGGACGGTGCCGTCCATGTCGAACAGGAACGCGCCGAACGCGCGATCGAAAACAGAATCGTGAGCAGACAAAACGTCGCATCCTCTGACAAGAAACCGGGCCGGCAATGTAGCACTTGCCGGGCCGATTCACCCAGCGTGTCAGTGCAGGCGCGGGGCCTTGGACTTGAAAGCGCTGTCCACACAGTCGAGCAACTGACCGATGGCCCAAGGCTTTTTGATGAACGCCACCGAATGCTTGACCCCGGAAGTCTCCGGCGTTTCATAGCCGGACATGACCATCACCGGTTTTTCCGGCCAGCGGTCACCGACCAGGTTGGCCAAATCAGCACCGTTGAGGGTGCCGGGCATGGTGATATCGGTGAGCAATAGCGCCACTTGCTGCGCATGCTGCTCCAGATAGAGCGAAGCCGCGTCCGCACTGGTGTGCGGTTCGACCACAAAACCTTCCTCCTGAAGAATTTCGCAGAGAAACTCCAGAATCAACGGATCATCTTCGACTACCAGAATCAACCCGCCAGGAAGGTGCGCGTCCGCCGTTGGTGTTGGGCACATGAAACTGCACTCCCTGAATAGCATTAACGATTTAGCGGCTTGAATCCGCTGCTTATCTGGTATGAGCAGCGGACTCTGCAGAAATTCATTTTTGATACAGCTCTTTTCAAAAAGGCCGGTTTGGCCCTTCAGCGACAATCGTTCGCGGCGTCTGGTTTATGGTTAAAATGCCGGCCCTTTTGCTTGCCGACCGTGACCGATGAACCCTGAAGCCCTCGCCACCCTCCACGCTCATTTGCTGCCCGCGCTGGCGGCGGCACCCGGCGAAACCCGTCGCCTGTTCCACGGACGCGGACGTTGCTGGCCGGGCCTGGAACAGTTGACCGTGGACTGGCTGCAAGGCGTGGTGCTGGTGGCGTTGTTCAAAGAGCCACTGCCCGAGCAACTGGACGACCTCAAGCGTTTGCTGCTGGAGATCAGCCGTTCGCCGGCATGGCAGCAGTGCGGCGCGCACACCTTGTTGATCCAGCATCGCTATCTGCCACAAAGCACCGCTGAATGGCTGGTCGGCAGTGAGATCGAGGAAATGACCATTGTCGAGGGCGGTTTGCAATACCGCGTCGATCTGGGCCTCAAGCAAAACACCGGGTTGTTTCTCGACATGCGCTACGGCCGCAACTGGGTACGCGAACAGGCAAACGGCAAGCGTGTGTTGAATCTGTTCGCCTACACCTGCGGATTTTCCGTGGCCGCGATCGAGGGTGGCGCCGATCACGTGGTCAATCTGGACATGTCCCGCGCAGCCTTGAGCCGCGGTCGCGACAATCACCGCTTGAACGGCCATGACCTGAGCAAGGTCAGTTTCCTCGGCCACGACTTGTTCAAATCCTGGGGTAAAGTCATCAACAGCGGCCCCTACGATCTGGTGATCATCGACCCGCCATCGTTTCAGAAAGGCAGCTTTCTGCTGACCAAGGATTACCAGCGCGTACTGCGCCGCTTGCCGGAATTGTTGACGGCGCAGGGCACCGTGCTCGCGTGCATGAACGATCCGGCGTTCGGTTCGGACTTTCTGATTGATGGCGTTACGCAGGAAGCGCCGGGGCTGCGTTTTGAGCAGCGGCTGGAGAATCCGCCGGAGTTTGCGGATGTCGATCCTGAAAGCGGACTCAAGGCTTTAGTCTTCCAGCGCGCTATCTGACACCGAGAAGTTCCTTTGTAGGAGTGAGCCTGCTCGCGATAGCGGTCTATCAGTCAAATAGGTGATATCTGACACACCGCTATCGCGAGCAGGCTCACTCCTACAAGGGTTCGCGGTGACTCAGTTCACGTGTGGGCGCAACACCAGCGCAAACAACTCTCCATGCCCGCTGACGTTGAGCTTCTGATAAAGATTGCGCCGATGCACTTTCACCGTCTCCGGTGAAATGCCCAGCTGCTGGGCAATCGCTTTGCTGGAGAAGCCCCGCAGAATCAGCCGCGCCGTATCGACTTCGCGGGCGGTCAGTCGGGCATCGAAGCGATCGAGCAACGTCGCCAGGTCACCGACCGCCACGTCAGCCACCGGCCCCTGCGGTGGCAGCAACTGCACGTGTCTGCGCATCGCCGCCAACACCCAGTCCCTCACGCATAGCAACCTGCCCTGCTCGGCCAAGCCGAACGCCGTCGAACGCCCCAAGGACAATCCGAGCACGCCTGCTTCGAGGTTGATCATGAACTGCAACTCGTCCTCGCCGACCACCGATCGGAAGTAGCTCTGGTAGTACTCGCTGTGTAGAAACTGGTCCGGCGCGACCGAAGCCAGACTGTGTAGGCCATCGCTGATGCCCACCGACGCGGCTTGATAAAACGGATCGAGCAGGTACATGCCGGCGGTGTAATCGGCCAGTTCCTCCTGTTCGGCGGCACTGCCTTTGCTGTCGAAGTCGATCAGCAATTGCGGTATTTGTCCGGCTTTCATCACCGCCACCAGCGCGTTGTCCACGGGCACCAGCAAGCGCAGGGTGTCGACCAGCGCACGCCAGAACCCGTCCTGCCCGACACTGGCAAATACCCGCGCCAGGCTCTGATGCACCGGCAATTCCTGCAACAACGCGTCCACGTTCTACCCCTTCGGTGTAACCCATGATGGGAATGGGTCAGGCGCGATCGGCCCGATAGGCTGACCCCCGTTATGAATACCGGCCCGCCGCATCATGCGGTGTCGCATGGCCGAGTTCAACCCGGCCCGGTTGCAACACCGGGCCATTTTTATCTGCCTTTAAAGAGAGACAAGAATCGATGAAACCTCGTGCCCGTGACCTCAACATTCGCATTGGCCAGATGCAACCCGGCCCGCTCAACGCGATCACCGATGTGCCCGGTGTGCGAGTCGGCCATAGCAATGTGCGCGGTCGTAGCGAGGCCGGTCGGGACATCTGCACCGGCGTCACGCTGATCGAACCGCGTCGGGGTTCGACCAACCAGCAACCGTGTTTCGCCGGGGTGCATGTGCTCAACGGCAATGGCGATGCCACGGGCCTTGAGTGGATTCGCGAAGCCGGTTTGCTCACCAGCCCGATTGCCTTCACCAATACCCACAGCCTCGGCGTGGTGCGTGATGCGCTGATTGCGCTGGACCGTGAGCAGCAACCGGACGACGGTCGTCTCTACTGGAACATGCCAGTGGTGCTGGAGACTTACGATGGCCTGATCAATGACATCAACGGTTTCCACGTCAAACCGCTGCACGTCGCTGAGGCCTTGAATACAGCCACTGACGGGCCTGTTGTGGAAGGCGCGGTCGGCGGTGGCAGCGGCATGATCTGCCACGAATTCAAGGGTGGCATCGGCACCGCCTCGCGCCAGTTGAGCGATGTGCAGGGCGGCTGGACTGTCGGCGCCATCGTCCAGGCCAACCACGGCATTCGCAGCGAATTGCGCGTCGACGGTTACCCGGTCGGGCGCTCCATGGAACAGAAGGATTCGCCGTTTCTGCGCGCTTCCCTACCGCACCCAGGCATGGGTTCGATTGTCGTGTGCCTGGCGACAGACGCGCCGCTGTTACCCCATCAATGCACGCGTCTAGCGCAACGGGCGAGCCTCGGCCTGGCCCGCACCGGCGGCGGTAACGAAGATCACAGCGGCGACATCTTCATCGCCTTCGCCACCGGCAACGACCACGTCCCGCCAGCAGCCTACGAAGGCAGAGGCGCGCCAACCTGCGACGGCTTGCGCATGGTCAATAACGATCACATCAGCGAGCTGTTTCTGGCGGCCACTGAGGCGGTCGAGGAAGCGATCATCAACGCCTTGCTCGCCAGCGACAGCACCGAGGGCAATGGGCATTCCGTGCAAGGCTTGGACGCGGAAACGCTGCTCGCCGCGCTCGAAAAAGCAGGTTGGCCCGGCTCGCGCTAACCCCGCAGAACCTGTAGACCTTCGCCTGCTCGCGATAGCGGTCTATCAGTTATTGATGATTCGACTGACGCACCGCTATCGCGAGCAGGCGAAGGCCTACAAGGGGCTATGCGAACAGTCCACGCCTCAGTGCAGCGTCAGGCGCTGGCGGACAAACTCTTCGGTGTGGCGAGTGGTTTGATCAAGGTGCCGATCCCGCTGTTTCTCGGCATCGAGCATCGCGCGCTTGCTGTTTTTCTGGAGCAGATAGGTGTGAATCTGCTGCACTTCCAGCGAACGGTAGATCGGCGTGGTATCGATAAATCCGCGCAAGCCGTTGCTGCGATAGTGCCGTGTGCTCATCAGCACTTGGGTCTCACGCGAGCCGATCACTTCAAAATCCATCGCTTCGAAATACGGGACTTTGCCGACCGTGCACCCCAGTTCGGCATGGGGATAGCGGCCAACCATTTCAGCAATCATCGCCCGCGCCACACCCTGGCGCCGGTGCCCTTCGCGCACTGCCATGTAGGCGACGCTGCAGGCTTCCCAATCGCCCTGCACCGGCAGGTACAGGAGGAAACCGATGACCTGCTCGGGATCATCCTCATCAGTCGCCACCAACAACTCCACCTCGGTGCCCTTCTCGCCATTCAACGCTTCCAGATACAGATGCACCTCATAGCCGACCGCGTACTGATAGACGTTGTAGAGCAGATTGCTCGGGCCCAGGCCCACGGCGCTGATGTCCGTCAGGTAGTCGACGACCATCTGCAGAATCTGGCTGTTGACGCCTTCCGGGCAAGGGGATTTGTAGTGGGTGATGCGTGGCATGGCGGGTGAACTCCGGCAGAAAACCGCGACATCATACCTTGTCACCCCAGCCAACGGACTCACTGCTGGGGCGCCACCACCTTGAACTTGATGGCGATGTCCTTGGACACCACGCTGTCCGCCCACTCCCCCGCGCCGAGGCCGAACTCTTCGCGTTTGAGCAGCAGTTCGCCGTCAAAAATGCCGATGGCGCTGTCCGGTTTCAATTCCACCGGTACTTGCACATCGCGGGTAATGCCTTTGAGGGTCAGTTGGCCGGCAATCAGATAGCGGTTCTCGGCGACCTCGGTGAAGTGGCTCGATTCGAACACTGCCACGGGAAATTTTGCCGTGTCGAACCACGCCGGTTTCACCAGTTCGGCGTTGGCGTCTTCGCTGCCGGCGTCGATGCTGGTGAGGTCGATGTGCAAGGTGGTGTGGGCGCGGTCGAGATGCTCAGTGTCGAAATCCAGCGTCGCCTCGAACCTGGCGAAGGTGCCGTACATCCGCGAGCCCATCTGGTTGTAGGTGAAACTGATCTGACTGGCGTGGGTGTTGACCCGGGTGTACTCGACAGCCTGCGCAGCGGGGATGGCGCACAGGACAAACGCGGCTGCCAGCAGCAATCGGATCGACATGGGATTCTCCGGGCGGCGCTTGACGTCGAGGGCCTCGATTGACTTAAGCAAACATCCGCCGGTTACGCCAGTTGCAACGTCGCGTACCTGCGCTCAGACCAGGGCTTCAGCGTAGCGAACATCAGCGGCGCCCGGCCGCATACCTGCCCGAAGCCGATGGCGCAATTTCAACGCTGGCCGCTCGATGCAGTAGTAAGTCAGACCGCTGCACAAAAAAGCGACCAGCAACACAGCCAGAATGATTGCTGCATCGTACGTCCCCGACCAGAAACCGTGCAGCGCGTAAATCAGCACAAAGTGATTGAGAAACACGCCATAGCTGAGATTCCCGAGAAACTCGTCGAGACGGTGATATTTGAGCCGGCTCAGCCAATACACCGCCGGGATACCCAGCGCCGTGCCCAGCGTCACCTCGGCGTTGAAAGGCTGGCGTTCAATCACGCCCGCCATGATCGCCGCAAGCAGCAGTCCCGCACCGATCGCGGTCGCAGCCACCACCGCCAGCCCTCTGCGGTTGGCTTTGTACAAATAGCTGCCGCACAAAAACATGAACAGCACGCCCGGCAACAAGCGATAGCCATAGTAATCCGTGTTGATGTAAGCGAAACACGCCAGCAGAAATACGCCGACAGACAAGACGAACGCAGCGCCGCGCCACTTGAAGACAAGCAGGAAAGGAATTACCAGGTAAAAACACATCTCCAGCCCCAGCGACCACGCGGGCGGCAGAATCCACACGCTCGAAATCCCGAACATGGAGAAATCCAGCGGCACGATGGTCAGGCTCGCGACAACGCGCGGCACCGTCAATTCGAGGTCAGGTGCGGAACCGGGCATCAGCTCATGCACCACGATGCACGACGCGATGAAATAAAACAAAAACTGCGGATACAGACGCAAGGCCCTGTCCAGATAGAACGCGGGGAATTTGCTCGTCGAGCAGTAGTTACGCTCGATCAGCGAGGTCATGACGAAACCGCTGATGATCAGAAAGGAAATCACCGCTACCACGCCGGGATTGAGCCCGTAAAAGGTTACGCCCATATGTGAAACAGCTACCAGCACCGCCAGTAGCAGCCGAAAAGCCCCCATTTACACCCTCAAACGTCCTTATAGTTATGGCGCGTAACCTACGATGCTTTCTGCTCGGATAACAGCAAAATATCCACCCGCTGCGGCAGCGCCTACACCAGCCGCTCGATTTTCTGATGGCGCCAGACCAGTTTGTAATACAGCGTCTGCAACACCAGCATGCTCAGGTACGCCACCGGAAACGCCATCCACACGCCCTGCAATCCATATTGCGCATCCAGCCAATACGCCGCCGGCAACTGCACGCCGACCACGCAGACAATCGCGATCACCACCGGCACCAGCACTGTGCCGCTGGCGCGCATGATGCCGCCGATGATCGCCTGAAAGCCGAACACCAGCAGGCTCCACAACATGATGTGCAGCAGATGTTCAGCCAACACCCGGGTTGGCTCTTCGGTGAGGAACAGCCCCAGCAGCCAGTGCGAGAGCAGATAACCCATCACGATCAGGCCGCCGGTCAGGCACACGTTGATCAGCAACCCGGTGCGCAGAATTGGCGCCATGCGCTCCAGTTGCCCGGCGCCAATCGCCTGCGCGCCGAGGATCGACGCGGTGATCGCAATCGACAACGCCGGGAACTGCACGTAGTTGACGATCTGCGTCACCGCGCCATACGCCGCCGTCGCTTGCGAGCCGTGCTGGTTGACCAGCGCCAGAATCACCAGCTCCGACAGCGACAGCACAATCATCTGCACGCCGGTCGGCAGGCCGATGCGCAGCACCTTGCCGAGAATCGCCCCGTTGAGTCGTAGTGCGGCGAAGAACTCGCGGTCGGGCGCCAGCGGGTGGCCCTTGCGAATCAGTCGCCACGCCAGCCACGCCATCGCCGCCAGGTTACCGGCCAGCCCCGCGTACGCCGCGCTCTGAATGCCCAGTTGCGGCAAGCCGAACCAACCGCGAATCAACGCGGGCGTCAGTGCCAGACCGACCGACGTCGACACGATCAACGCCAACAGCGGCGACAAGGTATCGCTCACCCCGCGCAGCAATTGCGTGAACAGCACAAACACCAGCAGCGACGGCAAGATCCACAGCATCACATGGGCATACGCCACCGCATCATCGAGCACATCCGAAGGTGTCCCCAGACCGGTCAGCGCCTGGCGCGCAAAAACGCTGCCGAGCACCGCCGCGACCAGACCAATCAGCACGCCGAGCAACAGCGTCGCCCCGGCAATCGCCTTGACCATGTGCGGCTCACGCGCGCCCCACGCCTGGCCGATCAGCACACCGGCACCGGCGCCAAGGCCAATCACCAGCGCGATAAAGAAGAACACGATAGGAAACATCCCGGACACCGCCGCCAACGCCTGCGTACCGAGCATCTGGCCGATGTAGATGCTGTTGACCGTGCCCGACATCGACTGCAAAAAATTCGACAGCACCATCGGCGCGAGGAACAGCAGGTAGGTTTGCCAGAGGGGTTTGACGGCAGCGGGGGTTTGCATTGACTGGAGGTCCATCTCGACGGCGGGAGGGCTAAGACAGGATAGCTTCGGTGAGTTGCCTGCGGGGTGCAATTAACATTTCACAGCGACGTTTATTGTCGGCGCCCGGCTGTGTTAAATAACCGCCCACGTCCATTTCCTTCAAAGAGGCTTTGTCCATGCCCCGCTTGCCCCACGTGCTGACCGGCACGCTCTTCGTGCTCTGCGCCGCGACCGCCCAGGCAGCCCCGACAGCCAGCCAACCGCAAGCGCTGAAACCCTTGCTGGAAACACTCAACGAACGCCTCAACATCGGCGATCTCGTCGCACTGACCAAATGGGACAGCGGCAAGCCGATTCAGGACAGCCCTCGAGAAGCGCAGGTGATCGCCAATGCGCGCACGCTGGCCAGCGAGCGCAAGCTCGACCCGGAAGACGTGGCGCAACTGCTCGCCGCACAAATGGAGGCGAACAAACTGGTGCAATACGGTTTGCTCGCACAGTGGCAAGCCGTCGGTGCAGCACCGGATACGCCGCGCCCGGATCTCGCCAGGCAGATCCGCCCGCAGCTGGACGAACTGCAAACCCGTCTATTGCAGCAGTACGCCGAATTCACGCCCTATCGCCAGGACCCCAATTGCCCGACATGGCTGGCCGAGGCACGCAGCGGACTGACCAAGGATGCGTTGCATGAACTGGCGCTGACGCGGGCTGCCGGGGAGTTGTGCGTGCGTGCGATAAGTCGCTGAACCCAATACACGTCTTTGTCGCACCAACGCCTCAAAAAGACGCCCGGTAGATTGACCGGGCGCTCTGATCGCTTTTGGACTCAGCTTTCAGTAATCAAGGTCGAACCAGTACTTTTTCCGCGCTGAGCTCCGCCAACATGAACGGCCCACGACCCGGGCCGCCCAAGGCCTTTTTTACAACTGTAGTTCTTGGATCTCCGGCCCACAGGCCAATCACTTCATAAAGCAACCAACTGGCCAGCCCACGCCCGATCTGATCAGCAAGAGCTGGTTTGATACGTGAAGTAGTGGCTCCGCGCTTTATCAGATCGAGATATAGCTGGGCCGGAATCACGGGCATGGGCGCCGACTCAAAAGGCCCGATAAGCAGAAGGTAGCTTTCCAGTGTTTGCTTGACCATGTCGCTCAACTGCGTAGGTTTTACCGAATAGGTTTCGGGCTTCGCAACAGGATCACCACCAAACATACGTTTAGCCTGTATCAACGTGCCTCTCTCGGTGAAACTCGCATTCCCGGCTTCCTGCGCCTGAAAAATCAAACAGACATCAGTGGAAAAACGCGTGGCTCCCAGACTGGGAGCCCCCTCTTCAGGTTTACCAACCATTCGATACTGCAAAGTGAATTGCAGGTATTCGTTGTCTTTACGTTGACTAGCAAGTCGCTGCAAAGCAGTGTTGATATTAAGGAAGGATGACGCGAGATTGGCGAATAAGGTGGCTGCCAGATTTTCCTCACCGCTGCCTGCAGTGGCTGGCACTAAATTGCCGAAAGAACGTGCGCACGCTTCGAGCTCTCTCTCAATGAGCTGCTCAATCTGAACATCTCCAATCCAGGTCCGGGCCAGAGCGCTCCCAACCGGCGGCGCCAAGCCCAAGCGATGGCTCTGGGCTTGGAGAAGCAACTGGCCAGCATTTGGCACTTCACTGATCAGACCTTGAAGTGTCTCTGCACGTAATCGCACCAATGAAGCCGGGTGGCAGTGAAGTTCGGCCAAAGCTGCACCGAGTTGATCCCCCCACAATTCCGCCAGTGCGAAAATGATCGAATGGTCGTAATCCGTGCCACCAAACCAGAGCAGCAATTCAGTGACCGCTTTCTTCAAAGCGAGATCATCTCCAATGAGGCACTGCAGTTGGCGACGCCATGCGGATTCTGTTTCAGGAGAAAACTCGCTGAGCGAAACGTTCGCCGCTGGACCCCAAGGCCGAAAGCCGACATAGCCCAACTGCTCCCAAACGTATTGCAGTTTCGTTGCATGACCGTAGAAAAGTCCGGAAGACGGTCGAGGTTCGTCACAGATGATCCAGGCAACTAATTGGGCCCAAGGAGCGTCGGGTGACCATTTACGCGCCAGTTCAGCAAAACGCGTGAGCTGATTGGTTTTGCCCCGCGAGTCCTTAGCGGTATCCAACGTGGTCAAAAGGATTCCACGCAAGTGCTCGGTGGAACCCACAAGCATGCCTAAGGCGGACAAACGCTGTGATCGCTCTGAAGTATTAGCGTGGAAGTCTGTGATGAGTCGTTCGAGGAGCAATTGGTTTGACTTCAGCAATGGCCACGACACCAGCAGCCGAGTGAATGCTTCAATTTCCGGGTTGTATTGGCAGACTAATCTCGCCGCTTGATCACAGAGTTCATCTTCGAAGTCACTCCAGTGTTCGTGAACATACGCATCAAACTTCTGGATCAGATAATTGAGTGCGGATAAATCGCGATCCGATTTCGTTAGCTCCTGCATCAGATAGTGCTTGATTTGTGAAGCGTTGCCTGATTCCGCACCTAATTCTCGTTTACCCGAGTCGAGGTCTTGTTGAATCAACGTCCAATTCAATGGATCTGGCTCGGGAGTGCGGTTGAAGTACGCAATGGTGCCGACTTTCCGATGAGTCTCTATGATCTGGACTATGTTCTCTGGCGCGAGAGGCTTCTCGGAAGAGCGGTTATTCTCAGTGATGTCTGGGGTTAGCATTAAGTCTTCCTGACTTTGGCAAATTCAGAATAGCGTGAGAGAAACCGCCGATGGCAGTCCCCCTCAAGCGATGTCAGAATGCCTTCATTTTGCCAAGGCCACCAGATGTTAAAGGATGTACTGCTGCAAATTTCTTACTACCTTGCCTTCTGCCCCCCTGCTCCTGTTGATACCGTTTCCGATTCTCAGCGCAAGTTCAAGCGACAAAGGCGCCACGTTTTACAATTTCCCCTATTACTTGAATCCGCGTCTTGGGCTGGCGTCGCAGTGGCCACTGAGGTTCTGGCTATGCCTCATCCTGACTTACTTTCTGGTAACCGGTGTTATTTGCTGGAGCGGCTACGAACTTGCGTTTACAGCGGAAGGCTTCGACAAATTTGTCGAAATCAGCAAATTCCCGCTCGCGCTACTGTCGCTCACGATTCCCGTAGGTGTTTTTATCAGCAGGCTGCACAGCACACAGCAAACGGCCGCCCAGATTGAAGCCGCCGAGTCAAAGAACAGACTCGATGCTTTTCATGGACAAAGGAAAGGAATCGTCGAGTACATCGACTCCATCGGCGAAATAGAACTGGCGCCTCAGAAAAAAATAAAACTGAGGGTCAATCAGGCCTTCCACTCCATCGTTTTCTGCGATTCGACTCATCTGAAAGGTGCCAATGAAGCGAATGAAACTGTAATCGCTAACGTCACTTCGAATATCGACTCTGCGCTCGGTCATCTTGCGCATCTGATGCCGTCAATCCAAGAGCTCGCAAAGCGCAGGGAGGCACCTTCTAAATTCGAGCCAACGCTCCATTACATCCACCTTGTCGACATTACTAAAAAGCTTTGCGAATACTTGAACGTGCTGGATTACACGCTTAGCAGTGACGAAATAAGGCAGACTAAATCCTTCGCCTGGTTTGATGAACACGGTCGCCAACAGACTAAAAAATTCGACATACCAACGGACAAATACTATGGAATTCTTGCGCTTTTGAATTACTGCTGCACGATCACCCTCCACGCTGCCACATCCGAACATCGCAGTGCTAACGACCTGAAGCTCTTAGACATAAAACTGTTACATGCAGAGCTTCGGTTCCTCTGTTTCGCCAATATTGTCGGCAAGGGCGATGATAAGGTTTTGTACCACTCACAGCGATATCTGCTGCACATTTCGAGCGAAGGGCTAAGTCAGCTTCCGCTGGATCTAAGAGTCTAGGCCGTATCCGACGCCCATCATCCGACTTTGGCCTTGGACGTAAATAGAGTACAGAACTGCTCCATCGTTGGCGTCGATAGTCACCATCACGCCAATGAAGTTCTCATAAAAAATCCGCGGCGTAAGATCGGCTCCAGACAAACAAACAACCTTCTGGAGCACACGATCATGAAACGCCAAACCATCCTCAGCATCGCTTTCTCGGTTTTTGCAATTAACGCTTTTGCCGCCACCCCGGCTCACACCATGATCGCCGAAGGCGGTTCGGACAAGCTGATTGAAAGCCGTGTGGCTGAGGGCGGTTCGGATCGTCTGCTCGAACGCCGCGTTGCTGAAGGTGGCTCGGATCGTCTGCTCGAACGCCGCGTCGCCGAAGGTGGCTCGGATCGTCTGCTCGAACGCCGCGTCGCCGAAGGTGGCTCGGATCGTCTTATCGAACGCCGCGTTGCCGAAGGTGGCTCGGATCGTCTGATCGAACGCCGCGTTGCTGAAGGTGGCTCGGATCGTCTGCTCGAACGCCGCGTCGCCGAAGGTGGCTCGGATCGTCTGCTCGAACGCCGCGTTGCCGAAGGTGGCTCGGATCGTCTGCTGGAACGCCGCGTCGCATGATCCAAAGCTGTACCGCACGCCCACAAAAAAGCCCGGCCTGATCAGCCGGGCTTTTTTGCGTTCAACCGAGGCTTATTGCGCGGTCTTGAGCTTGACCACGTCACCGGAAATCTTGGTGGTGTAGCCGGTCAGAACCCAGGCCCAGAACCAGTTTTCCTGGACTTGGGTGTTTATCATGGCGTCGCCGCCCTTGGCTTTGATCGCGGCGGTCTGGGCGCGGACGAAGCGGTTGTTCTGCTGGATCGGGATTACGCCGAACAGCAGCAGACCGGTGGCGGTGGCTTCACTGTGGCCGATCACAGTGTACTGGTTGCTGTCGTAATGCTGGGTGTTCATCGGGGTGCCAGTGCAACCTGCCAGAACCGCACCGAACAGGGCGGCGGCGACTACTTTGCTGAAGTACTTCACGGTAAAACTCCATAGGAAAACGCCCGGGATCCGTCTCTCGGGCGGCGCACACCTTAGCGAAAACCTAGGCCTCTTGGTATCAATCTCGACAAGTTTCATTTTGCCGCTTCGCTGGCAGCCCGTCGGCGATGTCGCATACCATGGCGCCACGCCAATCAAGACAGACAATCATCGCCCATGCTCAAAGCCAGTCTGCGTAGCCACCTCACTCTTTGGTTCACCGGTTTGTCCCTGTTGACGCTGTTGAGCGTGGGTTTCTACGTCGGCCACATCGCCACTGAACAAATGAAACAGGCCAGTGGCAACGCCTTGCTCAACACCGCCCGTTCAGCCGCCTCGTTATTGGGTGAACAACTGCGCGAGCGGCAACTGGAAGTTTATCTGCTCAGCCGCGCCCCGCACCTGGAACGCGGCGATCTGGATAACCCGACGATTCTCAAATCGATGCAATTGCGCACCCAGGCCCGCAACGAGTATGCGTGGATGGGCGTGACCGATGCTGAAGGTAACGTGCATCAAGCGGTCAACAACTTGCTGGTCGGGCAATCAGTGCAACAGCGCCCGTGGTTTCAGGCCGGGTTGCGCGGCGAATACACCGGCGATCCCCACGAAGCCGTGCTGCTGGCCAAGTTGCTGCCGGGCATGCCGAATGGCGAACCGCTGCGATTCATCGATTTCGCCGCGCCGATCCGCAATGCCGAAGGCCAGGTCATCGGCGTACTCGGTGCTCATGCGCACTGGAGCTGGGTGACGCGAATCGTCGAATCGGCGGCGTTTTCCCATAAGAATTCCGCACCGGATATCGAAGCGCTGATCGTCGATCACGACGGCAAGGTGTTGTACCCCGAAGCATTGATGGGCCAGCAACTGGCGGCGAATAACTCGCCTGCGCCAGGCTGGTCGGTGGGCGATGGCTACCTGACCAGCATGGTCAACGTGCCGACGCCATCGAGTACCGCGCTGTCGTGGTCGATTGCCGTGCGCCAACCTTTGGAAACCGCACTGCAACCGGCACGCCTGCTGCTGTATAAATTGCTGATTCTCGGTGTCGTCGCGGCGGTGCTGTTCGGTCTGGTCGCGTATTACGTGGCGCTGTACCTGAGCCGTCCGATCGAACAGCTCGCGCGTTCGGCCAAACAGGTTCAGCGCAACGAGCCCGGTGCGCGTTTTCCCCTCGAGCATCCGGTGCAGGAAATTGCCCAGCTCGGCCAGTCAATCGATGCCATGACGCAATCGCTGCTCGGCAAGGAGCGCGAACTGCAGGAGGCCAACGCCTCGCTGGAAGCCACCGTCGCCCAACGCACCGCTGCCCTCACCCAGGCCAATGCCGAACTGCTGAGCCTGGCCGTTCACGATGGCTTGACCGGCGTTTACAACCGTCGGCGCTTCGACGAAAAACTCACCGAATACACGCTGCTGTCACGGCGCACCGGTCGCCCGTTTGCGCTGCTGCTGATCGACGCTGACCACTTCAAACGGATCAACGACACTCACGGGCATGCCGTCGGCGATGACGTACTCAAGCAGTTGGCGCAGCTGATTCAAAGCAGCCTGCGCACCACCGATTTCGTCGCCCGTTACGGCGGCGAAGAGTTCGCCGTGCTGCTCCCGGAAATCGCCCAACCCGACACCCCCGAGGTGGTCGCGGAAAAGATTCGCGTGGCCATCGCCGAGGCGCACTTCCCGGTCGTCGAGCATGTGACCGTGAGCATCGGCGTCGGTCTGGCCGATCCGGCGGACAACAGCCACAGCGCACTGATCAAGCGCGCCGACCAGCAGTTGTATCAAGCGAAAGCGGCAGGCCGAAATCAGGTGGCGTGATCAGGCCTTCTTCACTTCGCAAATGCCGTTGGTTCTGTTCTTGCCGGTGTACGAGACCCCGGCGGAGCCATCGGGATTGATGCTCAAGGAAATGGTCACGCCCGCGCCCTTGGCCTCAAAGTAGTTCTCGTTGAATGTCTTCAGCTTGCCTTCCTTGCCGTTTATGTAGATCGGCCCGCCCTCATCGGCGTGGACTTCGATCTTGCCCGGGCAAGTGGCGTTGAACATCGGAATTGCGGCCTGAGCCAATCCGCTGGCGAGTAACAGCGGCGCGGTCAACATCAACAATTTCATCGTGTGCTCCGAGCTAACGGCGGTGTGCCGGCCGGTTAGAAATAGCGCAAATGATGCCGTAAGACCAGTATGCGCGGCGCCCACAGCGTTCAGGGTTGAGGAATATCGGCCGGGGCATGACCTTCGGCATCGAAACTCTGCAGATACGCCAGCAGATTATCGACCTTCTCCTCGTCGCTCAGCCCCCAGAAAATCATCCGCGTGCCCGGCACCACGCCTTTCGGGTCTTTCAGATAAGCGATCAGTGTTTCGCGGTTCCAAGTCAGTCCTGAGTTTTTCATCGCATCGGAATACACATAGTTCGCCGAGGTGCCGGCGGGTCGGCCGATGATGGCATTGAGTTGCGGGCCGAAACCCGGTCGCGCCGATTCGCCGACCTGATGGCAGCCACCGCACAGGCGCGGGAAGATTTTCGCCCCGGCTTGCGGGTCGCCCGCTGCGTGGCTGAGCGGGCTGAACAGCGCGGCGGTTAACAGGACGAGGGACAGGCGTGCGGTGGTTTTCATCGAGTGTTCCGGATCGGCGTAAATCGGGCGGCGCAAGGGTAGCATTTGTTTTTACAGGTAAGCGCCGATGATCTGCCTGACCTTGGTCAAGGCCTCGCCCAGAACCGCCATGTCCACCGAACCCAGCGCCAGACGAATCGCATGGGGTACATGCGCCGACACGCAAAACGGCTCGGCAGTGGTGACGGAAATCTGCTCGTGCATCAACGCCACCACGATCTGATCGGCGCGCACGTCTTCCGGCAACGGCAACCACAGAAAATACGAAGCCGGATGGCCGATGTACGGCAAACCCTTCAGCACCTTGGCCGCCAATGCTTGCCGCGCCTCGGCATCACTGCGTTTCTGTTCTTCCAGCACGCTGACCGTGCCGTCATCAAGCCAGCCACAGGCAATAGCCGTCATCACGCCGGGGGTGTTCCAGGTCGTGGCGCGGATGATGCGTTCCAGCGCCGGCACTGCAGGTTCAGGCGCGGCGATGAAGCCGACGCGCAAACCGGTGGCGATGTTCTTCGAGAGACCGGACACGTACACGGTGCGCTCCGGCGCCAATTGCACCAACGGCGGCGGTGGATTTTCTACGAGAAACGCGTAGGCGGCGTCTTCGATGATCGTCAGATCATGCTGGCGGGCAATCGCCACCAACTGTTCGCGCGCCGCCAACGGCATGACCCAACCCAGCGGATTGTGCAGGGTCGGCATGCTATACACGGCGCGCACCGAGCGGCTGCGGCAGAGCTTTTCCAGCGCCTGAAGATCCGGCCCGTGCGCGCCGACCGGGATCGCCACGACCTCCAGATGCAGCGCCTCAGCCAGCACTTTGAAACCGGAATAGGTCAGCGCATCGGCAGCAATCACATCACCGGGTTTGAGCAACGCCATCAACGTCACCGCCAATCCTTGCTGGGCACCATTGACGATCAGCACTTGCGCGGCATCAACCTGCACGCCGCGCGCGAGCAGATGTCGCGCCACCGCAGCGCGTTCGTGGGCGCGACCGGCGTGGGGCTGATATCGCAGCAGCGCTTCCAGGTCCCCGGACAACGCCAGTTGCCGCAACGCTGTGCGCAATAACTCCGCCTGACCGGGCAGCGATGGGTAGTTGAAGTTGAGGTCGATCATGCCCACCGCGATGTCCTTCTGATCGATGCCCTGCCCCGGCGACACCACGGTTTCGCGCACGAAGGTGCCGCGCCCGGTTTCGCCGCTGACCAGTCCCATCGCTTCGAGCTCGGCGTAAACCCGCGACGCCGTGACCAGCGCCAGCCCCTCTTGCGCCGCCAGTTGCCGGTGAGTCGGCAAGCGCGTGCCCGGCGCCAGACGCCCGCAACGAATGTCTGCCGCGTAGGCATCCACGATGGTCTTGTAGCGCGAACGCGGCATGCTTGATGTATCCATGACAATTTTTTGATTGTGCTGATTCTCGACCCTAGGATGGTTGCAACGCAACCCCACTGCCGAGCGCGATCAGCCATGGAACGAACCTCAAACCCGACCACCCCGGCCCTGGAAAAAACCAGTGGCTGGATCAACGGTTTTATCGGCGTGGTGATCTTCAGCGGCTCGCTGCCCGCCACGCGTTTGGCGGTGCTGGAGTTCGACCCGGTGTTCCTCACAGTGCTGCGCGCGGCCATCGCCGGCGTGCTGGCCGTGGCCTTGCTGTGGCTGTTTCGCGAACGGCGCCCGGCGCGCAATCAGTGGTTGTCGTTGCTCATCGTGACGCTCGGTGTGGTGCTCGGCTTTCCGCTGCTGACGGCGTTGGCCCTGCAACATGTGACGTCGGCGCATTCGATTGTGTTTGTCGGATTATTGCCCTTGGCCACGGCGATTTTCGGCGTGCTGCGTGGCGGCGAGCGTCCACGGCCGGTGTTCTGGATGTTTTCCGTGCTGGGCAGTGCGCTGGTGGTGGGCTACGCGATCTCTCAGGGGCTGACCGCCTCGCCGACCGGCGATTTGCTGATGCTCGCAGCGATTGTGGCCTGCGGCCTCGGCTATGCCGAAGGCGCGAAGCTGTCGCGCAGCCTCGGCGGCTGGCAGGTGATTTGCTGGGCGCTGGTGTTGGCGTTGCCGTTGATGGCGCTGCTGAGTGTGTGCCTGGCGCCCGCCTCGTTCGACCAGGTCAGCCGGTCGGCGTGGCTGTGCCTGGCATACGTCTCGTTGTTCAGCATGCTGATCGGGTTTGTGTTCTGGTATCGCGGTCTGGCGCAGGGCGGGATCGCTGCGGTCGGTCAGTTGCAGTTGCTGCAACCGTTTTTCGGTCTGGCACTGGCGGCAACGTTGCTGCACGAACAGGTCAGCCTCGGCATGCTCGCGGTGACCTTGGGTGTGATCGTCTGCGTGGCCGGGGCGAAGAAATTCGCCAAATGACTCTCAGACACCGGCCTTCCATTCCCGTGGACTGAGGCCAGTCTTGCGTCGAAATGCCCGGGCCAGCGCCGACGGACTTTCGTAGCCGACTTCCTCGGCGATCAGCGCAATCGGCTTGCCTTCGCGCAAACGCTTCTGCGCCAGACTGACCCGCCAGCTCAGCAGATAATCGGCAGGCGTCTGCCCGACCACGCGGCGAAACTGTTCGGCAAAACTGGCGCGGGACATGTTCGCCACTGCCGCCAGTTCAGCCACGCTCCACGGCGTTTGCGGTTGCTCATGCATCAGGTTCAAGGCCCGGGATAAACGTGCGTCCGCCAGCCCGGCGATCATCCCCGGTTGTTGCTCACGGCTGCTGATCAGATGCCGCAACAGTAAAATCACCAGCAGTTCGAACAGCCGATCCATCACCGCCATCCGCCCGCAATGCCCCTCGAAAGCTTCCCTGAACAGCCATTCGACGGTGCTCGACAGTTCAGGGATTTCACTCAGTTTCAGCACCAGATAATCCGGCAGCGCGGCGGCCAGGGCATTGCCCGAACCGCCGTCAAAAGTCAGCGTCGCGCACACCACCTGGCTGTGCATGGCTTCGTCGGCAAACATCCGATGGGCAAACGGTCGGGGAAAGAAAATCAGCGACGGTTCGGTGAGATGAATCTCGCGCTCATTGCCCGGTTTGATCCGCAACTCGCCGGCCTGTAGCAGATGCACATGGCCGGCAGGTTCGCCCTCGTGCACGGCGACACCGCAGAACGTGCCGCTGTGAAAGGTCCCGGCATTCACGCCGAAATGGCTGAGCAAGGTGGATAAACGATCCATGGCTGACTCCCGTCGACAGATCTGGACGATCTGTCGCATATCCTCGACGATTTGCCGCCAAAGCGCTACTGGCGTTGCCTACGATTCACTCCATCGCCGCTGCACTTCGCAGCGGACTTCCGGAGAATCACCATGAGCCGCATCAATACCATCAGCCTCGACACCGCCACCGACGCCACCGGCACTGTGCTGGAAGGCGTGAAGAAAAAAATCGGCTTCCTGCCGAACCTGTTCGCGACCTTGGCCACCGCGCCGGTTGCCCTCGACACCTATGTGCAAGCCTCGGCCATCCTCGGCAAGACTTCGCTGAGTGCCCAGCAAAAAGAAGCGGTGTACCTCGCGACTTCGCAGGTCAACGGCTGCGACTACTGCCTGGCGGCGCATACCTTGTTTGGCGGCAAATCAGGTCTGTCGGCTGAGGACATCGTCGCGGCGCGTCAGGGCGAACTCAATGCTTATGCCGCCCTCGCCCGTCAACTCACCGAAAGCCGTGGTCACCTCAGCGACGCGCAGATTGCCGCCGCCCGCGCCGCCGGTATCGACGACGTCAAAATCATCGAAGTGATTGCCCTGGTGGCGGTTCAGACCTTGACCAACTACCTGAACAACACCGCGCTGACGGAGATTGATTTCCCCGCCATCGACGCCTGAAAAAAGCCTGATCGAAACCTGTGGCGAGGGCGCCGGCGCCCTCGCCACAAATCGTTTTGTCGCGCTCAACGTGCCATGATGCGCAAAGACCCGAATCCTCTGCGCTGCAAACACGCCTGCGGCGTGCTGAAATCATGGTCATCCGCAAGGGTCTTTCTACACAAGCTGACGTCAGGAACGACACGCCCCCTATGACACAATGGTTGCAAGACAACGGCGAGATGGCCGAACAAATCCGCGCTCACGACTGGGCGAACACGCCCCTCGGCCCGCTCGAGCATTGGCCGGATGTGCTCAAGACCACCGTTTCGCTGAGTCTCGCTTCGCATTTTCCTCAGGCGATCGTCTGGGGCCCTGATCTGATCACCATATTCAACGACGCGTTCAGGCCGATCCTCGGCAGCAAGCCGCTGGCGCTGGGCCGGCCGTTCAGCACGGTCTGGCAAGAAGCCTGGCGCGAGATCAGCCCGATTGCCGACGCTGCGTTCGCCGGCAAAGCCACCTACATCGAAAACTTTCCCTTGGTGGTGGAACGCGGTGCCGGCCCGGAACAGGCGTATTTCACGTTTTGCTACAGCCCGATTCGCGACTCCCAAGGCCACGTCGTCGGCCTGCTCGACACCGTCACCGAAACCACTCAAACGGTTTTTCTCAACCAGCGCCTGGCTGTGCTGGAGGCGATCGGCAACGCGGTGACCAATGCCAGCGACGCCCAGGCGATTCTCGCCGCGAGCACGCGCCTGATGGTCGAGCATCTTAATCTGTCCAATTGCGCCTATGCCGACATGGATGCCGACGAAAACGGCTTCACCATTCGCGGCGACTTTGCCGCAGAGGGCTCGCCAAGCATCGTCGGCCACTACAGCCTGCGCGACTTCGGCGAAAAAGCCGTGACTCTGCTGCACGCCGGCCAGCCGTTGATCATCCACGACAACCGCGCCGAACTGCCGCCTGAGGAATCGGCAACATTCCAGGCCATCGGCCTCACCGCAACCATCTGTATGCCGCTGATCAAGCAGGGCCGACTGACCGCGCTGATGGCCATTCACGACAAGCATCCGCGCGCCTGGTCGCGGTTCGAACAGGCGCTGTTGAGTGAAGTGACCGAACGCTGCTGGGCGCACATTGAGCGCGTGCGCGCCGACGCTGAAGTGCGTCAGGGCTTGCTGGCGCTGGAGGAACTCAATGCCACGCTGGAGCAGCGGGTCGAGGAACGCAGCGTGCGCCTGGCCCATGCCGAATCGGCGTTGCGCCAGTCGCAGAAACTCGAAGCCATCGGCCAGCTCACCGGCGGCGTGGCCCACGACTTCAACAACCTGCTGACGATCATTCGTTCCTCGGTGGACTTCCTGCGGCTGCCGAGCCTCTCGGACGAGCGCCGCCAACGCTACATGCGCGCAGTGTCCGACACCGTCGAACGCGCGGCGAAACTGACCAGCCAACTGCTCGCCTTCGCCCGTCGCCAGCCGTTGAACCCGGAAGTCGTCGATGCTGGCGAGCGGCTGGCGAACATTGGCGAAATGCTCGAATCAGTGACCGGCGCGCAAATTCATATCAGCGTCGAGCGCCCGGATCAGCCGTGCTACATCCGCGCTGACCTGAGCCAGTTCGAGACCGCACTGATCAACATTGCGCTGAACGCCCGCGATGCCATGGACGGTCAGGGTCTGCTGAAACTGCGCGTAGAAGGCGGCAAGCCGTTGCCGGTCATCCGTGCGCACGCCGGGTCAAACGCGTCATTCGTGGCGATCACCTTGGCCGACAACGGCACCGGCATCGACGCGAAAACCCTCGAACATATTTTCGAACCGTTCTTCACCACCAAGGCGGTCGGCAAAGGCACAGGCCTTGGGCTGTCGCAGGTGTTCGGTTTCGCCAAACAATCGGGTGGCAACGTCGACGTCTCCAGCGTGGTCGGCAAGGGCACGGTGTTTACCCTGTACCTGCCGCAAGTCAGCGCCAGTGTGGTCGCAGCGCCAGAAGACATCGAAGTCGAGGAAACGCCGTCGGTGGATATGCGCCGTCGCGTGCTGGTGGTCGAAGACAATCTGGATGTCGGCCGTTTCGCCCAGCAGATCCTCGAAGATCTGGGTTACGAAACCACTTGGGCCACCAACGCCGAAGAAGCGCTGCAACTGGCCGGCGCCGATGCCATGGCGTTCGACGCGGTGTTTTCCGACGTGGTGATGCCGGGCATCAGCGGCGTCGCGCTGGCCCGCGAGCTGCGCCAGCGACGCCCGGATCTGCCCGTGGTGCTGACCTCGGGCTACAGCGAAGAACTGGCGCGCAGCGGTTATGAAGGTTACGACTTTCTGCCCAAACCCTACTCCGCCGAGCAGGTCTCGCGCATTCTCGGCAAGACCTGGCTCAGAGGCTGATCGACGTCCGACTCAGTCGTGATCGACCCCGGCACGTTTGAGCAACTTCTTGCAGCGCTCCGATAAGTGAAACACCTGCACATGCTTGCCAGCCTTGGCGTAGCGCTCGCGCAGGGTTTTCAACGCGGCGATGGCCGAGTAATCGACGAAGCTCAGGTGACGACAGTCCAGGGTGACTTTTTCCGGGTCGTTGGCCGGGTCGAACTGGTTGAGAAACGGTGTGGTCGAGGCAAAGAACAGCGTGCCGTGCAGGCGATAGAGTTTGCTGCCGTCGCTTTCCAGGTGCTCATCGGCGTACAACTCGCGGGCTTGCTGCCAGGCGAAATTGAGCGCGGCGATGATGATCCCGCACAGCACCGCCGTGGCCAGATCGGTGAACACGGTGATCGTGGTCACGGCGATGATCACCAGCACATCGTTGAACGGGACCTTGTTCGCCACCCGCAGCGACGCCCAGGCGAAGGTCTGTTGCGAGACCACGAACATCACGCCCACCAGCGCCGCCAGCGGAATGCGTTCGATCAGCGGCGACAGAAACAGGATGAACAGCAGAATCAGCACGCCCGCGACCACGCCGGACAAGCGCCCGCGTCCGCCGGAGCTGAGGTTGATCACGGTCTGGCCGATCATCGCGCAACCACCCATGCCGCCGAATGCGCCGGACACCACGTTCGCCGCACCGAGCGCCACGCATTCGCGATCCGGGTAGCCACGGGTTTCGGTGATTTCGTCGGTGAGGTTCAGGGTCAGCAAGGTTTCCAGCAGGCCGACCAGCGCCATCAGAATCGCGTACGGAGCGATGATGCGCAGGGTGTCCAGGTTCCATGGAATGTCCGGCAGCGCGAACGTCGGCAGGCCACCGGCAATGTGCGCCATGTCGCCGAGGGTGCGGGTCGGCAGGCCGAACAGATAAACCAGCAAGCCGACGCCAAGGATCGCCACCAGTGCCGGCGGCACCGCTTTGGTCAGGCGCGGCAGGATGTAGACGATGGCCATGGTCAGCGCGACCAGACCGGTCATCAGGTACAGCGGCGTGCCGCTGAGCCAGTCCTCACCGCTCTTGAAATGCTCCAGTTGCGCCAGCGCAATGATGATCGCCAGACCGTTGACGAAACCGAGCATCACCGGGTGCGGGACCATGCGCACCAGTTTGCCCAGACGCAACAGCCCGAACGCCATCATGATCAGGCCACCAAGCAGCACCGTCGCCAGCAGATACTGCACGCCCTGCTGCACCACCAGCGCGACGATGACCACGGCCATCGAACCCGCGGCACCGGAGACCATCCCCGGTCGGCCGCCGAACAGTGCGGTCAGCGTGCAAATGATGAAGGCGCCGTACAGGCCCATCAGCGGATTGAGGTGGGCCACCAGCGCAAACGCAATGCATTCGGGCAACAGGGCAAACGAGGTGGTGAGTCCGGCCAGGACATCGGCGCGCAGACGTATCGGTTTCATGGCTTACCTGACAGAGCGGCCACTGAGCGTGGCCACGGATGTTCGCGAGATTTGAGGGTTGCGAATGTTACGGAATTGTCCGAGCCCGGGCCAGCGATGACTGACACGCTGTTGTCGGTGTTTTATGCTGGCGCGATCCTGCCCTTGATCGAGTCCTGCCATGTCTTCTTTCCTGACCGCCCGCGAGGTCTGCCAACGCTTGCGAGAGGCAGCGCTGGGCGTCCTGACGCTGGAACTGCGCGAGTCTTGCGACAATAGCGGACGTGTCCTCGTCGATATCGAGGGCTGGCGCCTTTTGCTCGATTTTGAGGGCGGACGCTTGCACCACTGTGAATGTGCGCAAAATGCCGACGGTCAGGAAGGCGCGCTACACACGTGGCAGCGCTACGGCACCGATCCGGTGAGTTTGCTCAGTACCTGGGAATTGGCGCAGATCGAAAAGCTGCTGCGAGAATCCGCTCAGCGCTGACGCAAATCGAGCAGGTAGGTGTAGTAACCCGTGTCGCGCACATAACCCAGTGACTCGTACAAACCCTGCGCGGTGACGTTGTCGGTGGCGGTTTCCAGCATCATGCTTTTGGCGCCCGTTTCCAGGGCAAAGTCTCGCGCCGTGTTCATCAGCAAGCGGCCAACCCCACGACCGCGCGCAGTCGCGGCGGTGAACAGGTCACTGAGCAACCAGGCACGATGGGCGTCGATGGACGAAAATGTCGGGTACAACTGCACAAATCCCAGCGCCTGCCCTTGTTCATCCTGAGCGAGAAAAATCGCTGACTCGTTGCCCGCCATGCGCTCGGCAATGAACGCGCGCGATTGCTCGAGGTTTGGCGGTTGCTGATAAAAACCCCTGTAGGCGTCGAACAGTTGCGCCACCGCGTCCAGATGACTCGCGTTCGCCCGCACTGCCTGAATAGCCATGGCCCTGCCCTTTTTATTGAAATGATTGAAGCAGCATAGCGTTGCTCGTCGATCAGGCTGGCTTGATCGCTATATAGTTTTGTATATTGCGAAACCGAAATCGCCAGAACCCTGTCATGCCGTCCACCAAAACCGTGTTGCCATGAGCGCCATTCGAGTTCGCAACGAGCAGTTGATCCTCGCCGCCGCCAGCGAAGAGTTCGCCGCCAACGGCTTCGACGCCACCCAGACCCGCGACATCGCCGCCCGCGCCGGCGTACCCAAGGCCAACCTGTATTACTACTTCCAGACCAAGGAAAACCTTTACGGCAAAGTGCTGCTGGGGTTTGTCGAACCGCTGCTGGAGGCCTCGGCGGTGTTGCGCGAGAGCGATGATCCGTTGATCGGCCTTCGCGCCTACGTCGCCGCGCGGATTCGCATCGCCCGAGAACACCCGGCGATTGCCAAAGTGTTCAGCGGCGAGTTGCTGCTGGGCGGGCGGCAGTTACCCGACGAGTGCCGCGACCTCCTCCACGCCGAAGCACGCCGCAATGTCGACTGCCTGCGCAGTTGGATCGAACGCGGCTTGCTCGCACCGGTGGACCCGGAGCATCTGATGCTGTTCATTTGGTCGGCCACGCGCACGTACACCAACATTGGCTGGCAAATGGGCCGGATCATGGAACGCGAAGAGCCGCTGGACGAGGATTACGCACGGGCGGCGGAGACGATTACGCGGATGGTGCTGGAGGGCGTGGTGGTGCCGCCACGGCGGGTTGGGGAGATTCGTGGGGTGTTGTTTGCGACTTGAATAGCAAAGAGGCCTGACTCACACGGCCCCCTGTGGGAGTGAGCTTGCTCGCGAAAGCGGTGGGTCATTCGAACATCATCGTCTGACCCCGCGCCATCGCTAGCAGGGCTAGCTCCCACAGGGTTTATGTGTGTGTGTGTGGTTAGAAGGTGATGTCGGCGGCGGGTTTTACGTCGATTCGCGCTACGGAGCCGGTCAGGTGCGCGAGGTCTTTGTTGTGTTCGGCAATGATGTCTTCGGCGCTCATGTTGCCGTTGTCGACGGTGGAATGTGCGTCGCCGGCGAGCACCACGTCGTAGCCCAGTTGATGGGCCTGGCGCACGGTGGCGTTGACGCAATAGTCGGTCTGCAGGCCGCAGATGACCAGACGCTCGAAGTCCTCGCTCGGCAGCAGTTTGCGCAGGTCGGTCTGATAGAACGAGTCCCGCGTGGTCTTGCCTACACGCAAGTCGCTGGCGGCGGTTGCCAGACCTTCGGCCAGTTGCCAGCCTTCGGCGCCGCGAGCCAGCGGGCTGTCGGCTTCTTCATGTTGAATCAGCACCACGGGCACGCCAGCCTTGCGCGCGCGGGTGCTGAGGGCGTTGATTCTGTCGACGATGTTATGGATGTCGTGGCACTGATACTCGCCCGAGCAGAGGGCGTGCTGGACGTCGATGATCAGTAATGCGGTGGTCATGATGAGCCTTCCTTGATCAGTCCTTGGAACAGGGGCGGACCTGAGCCCGCCCCCTTTTTACGCGTATCAGTAACCCAGTGACAAGCCGGTATTGCGCCGTGGATCGTTGGCGCCGTAGAAACGGTTTTTGCCGACCGGTTTACCGCCCAGCGAAGGCGCCCCCACCAGAATCGCGGCGATGTGGTTGGCATCCTGCGGCCCGGCGAACTTGTGACCCCAGCTCTCAAGGATTTTCTTCGTGTCCGGGCTGGCGGCGAAGTCTTCGAGGTTGGTTTCTTCCGGCATCCATTGCTGGTGGAAACGCGGCGCGTCGACGGCTTCCTGCAAGCCCATGCCGTAGTCGATGACGTTGAGCATGGTCAGCAAGGTCGCGGTGATGATGCGGCTGCCACCTGGCGTGCCGACGACCATCACCACTTTGCCATCCTTGGTGACGATGGTCGGACTCATCGACGACAGCGGCGCCTTGCCCGGAGCGATGGCATTGGCTTCGCCCTGGACCAGACCGTACATGTTCGGCACGCCGACCTTGGAAGTGAAGTCGTCCATTTCATCGTTGAGGATCACCCCGGTTTTGCTCGCCATGACGCCGGCGCCGAACCAGTCGTTGAGGGTGTAGGTGACCGAGACCGCATTGCCCCACTTGTCGACGATCGAGTAATGGGTGGTGTTGCTGCCTTCGTGGGGCGCGACGCCGGGTTTCAACTCCGCCGACACACCAGCCTTCTGCGGCTGGATCGCGTCGCGCAGCTTGGTCGCGTAGTTCTTGTCGAGCAGGTGCTCGATCGGATTTTTGACGAAGTCCGGGTCGCCGAGGTAGCTGTTGCGATCTACATAAGCGTGGCGCATGGCTTCGATCTGATAGTGCATGCCCTGGGCCGAATGGAAGCCCAGATCCTTCATCGGATAGCCTTCGAGAATGTTCATGATCTGGCAGATCACCACCCCGCCGGAACTTGGCGGCGGCGCGGACACCACGTGGTAGCCACGGTAATCGCACTCCACCGGGGCCAGTTCGCGGGTCTTGTATTTGTCGAGGTCGGCCTGGGTGATGATGCCCTTGTTGGCCTGACTGGAAGTGACGATGGCATCAGCAACCCAGCCTTTATAGAAGCCGTCGGCGCCTTTTTCGGAAATCGTGCGCAGGGTTTTACCGAGGTCTTTCTGCACCAGTTTTTGCCCGACCTGCATCGGCTCACCGCTGTGCAGGAAGATCGAGCCGGAATCGCGCATGTCCTTCTTGAACACGTCGGTGGCATATTCGAGCAGCTCAACGTCGCCCTGCTCCAGCGCGAAACCGTCTTCCGCCAGTTTGATCGCCGGAGCAATCATCTCCTTGCGCGGTTTGGTGCCGTACTTGCTCAGCGCCAGTTCCATCCCGGACACGGTGCCCGGCACGCCAACGGCCAAGTGGCCACGAGTGCTCAGGTCGGGAATAACGTTGCCTTCCTTGTCCAGGTACATGTTCGCGGTGGCGGCCAGTGGGGCTTTTTCGCGGAAATCGAGGAAGGTCTTGCGCCCGTCCGCCAGTTGAATGGTCATGAAACCGCCACCACCGAGGTTACCGGCTGCGGGATAGACCACCGCCAACGCATAACCCACGGCAACCGCCGCGTCCACGGCGTTGCCACCACTTTTCAATACGTCGACGCCGACGTGAGTCGCCAGATGTTGCGCGGTCACGACCATGCCGTTTTCTGCGGCCACCGGTGCCACGGAAGCGGCATGGGCCATGAGGCAACTGAAGGCCAGTGAGGTCGCTATCAGCGATTTGGCAAAAGGTTCGTACTTCATGAGTCGATCTCTTTTTTGTTTTTCAAGGGCTGAAACTGCGGGGGAACACTTCAAGAGCACCAAGCAGTATGGTCGGCTTTGCGTATTGCGCCTCCCCGATCAGGCAGTATGCTGGGCGCCGTTGTTGCCCAGATCCGGAGTCTGTCCCCATGTCCTACACGTTCATCACCCTGCCCTCGCCGGTCGGCGAGTTGAAGCTGGTCGCGAACGGCTTACGACTGGCCGCCATCCTCTGGGAAAACGACAAACCGAACCGGGTACGCCTCGGCCCCATGAGCGAAGCAGCGGACAATCCGATCCTGGTGAAAACCGCTCGACAGCTGGAAGAATATTTTGCCGGCACGCGGAACAGCTTCGACCTGGACCTGGATTTCGCCGGCACCGAGTTTCAGCAAAAAGTCTGGGCGGCGCTGCTGACCATTCCCTTCGGCGAAACGCGAACCTACCGCCAGATCGCCGAGCAGATTGGCAACCCCAGCGCCGTTCGTGCGGTGGGCGCGGCGAATGGGCGCAATCCGATTTCCATCGTCGCGCCGTGTCACCGGGTGATCGGCGCGTCTGGGAAGCTGACCGGGTTTGCCGGAGGTCTGGAAGCGAAAGAATGTCTACTGGCGCTTGAGGGTGGCCAGTCTGCAGAAGTTGGCAAGACCGGTCAGCTGTTCTGAATCAGGCACCGAACAGGTTATTCATCGCCGCATACTGCAACAGCATGATGGTCTTGGCGTCGCAGATTTCGCCGCGCTGGAACGCCGCCAATGCCTCATCGAAGCTCCACTCCAACACTTCCAGTTCCTCGGTCTCTTCCTCCAGGCCGCCACCGTCGCTGACCTTCGACGCCGCATCGTATTCGGCAATGAAAAAGTGCAGTTTTTCGGTAACCGAACCGGGGCTCATGTAAGCCTCGAAGACCTTTTTCACGTCGTGCACGCGATAGCCGGTTTCTTCTTCGGCCTCATCGCGAATCCGCTGTTCCGGCGCGGCACCTTCCAGCAACCCAGCCGCCACTTCGATCAGCAAGCCGTCATGACCGTTGACGAACACCGGCAAACGGAACTGGCGCGTCAGCACGACGCTGCGCTTGGCGCGATTGAAAAGCAGAATAGCCGCGCCATTGCCACGGTCGTACACCTCGCGCGTCTGACGCTGCCACTCGCCGTTGTTGCGGTGGTAATCAAAGGTGATCTTCTTCAGCAGATACCAGTCTTGGGACAGCACCTGAGTGTCGACGATGTTGACCCGTTCAGCTGTGTTGGGCATGACGCCTGATCCTTATTTATCTGGTAAGTGGCTATGACCGAATAATCTCAACAAAAAAAGCCCGGCAGCGCTACCGGGCTTCACCATTTGAACAAAGTGCGTCGTTATTGGAAGTCGACGTCGAAGGCCTGATAAAACGCGTTGCCGGTGTTGGCAACGATCCACATCAGCACGATGACGTGACGGCCCTTCTTGCTGGTCGGCAGTTTCACTTCATGCTCGACTTTGGCCTTCAACTCACTCGCATGGCTGTAGTACGGCACCTGCGGATAGAAATCCTCGAAGAACGGTTGCGCCTCCAGTTGCGCACGGCTGATGCGTTGTTTCGGGTCCCAGCCATCCTTGGTGATCAGCCAGCGGTAGCCGCGGGTGGTGTGCGGCGCGGTGTAAACCCAGTTGATCTTGAGGATTTGGCCCGGCTCGACGTTAAGCAGCGGCCAGGCGAACGAACGACCCAGTTTCTGGCTCATTTCTTCGTCGGTGTAATTCACACAGTCGCGTGCGTCGGACTTGCCGCCACTGAGGATGTAGCCGTCGGCAGGTGGCGCCACGCTCGCCGAGTCGGTCTCGAACGGCGCAGGAAACGGCCCGGCGGCCAACGCCGGGAAGTTCTTGCCACCCTCCATCTCGTTGACCTGCCAGCCACCGAGCAGACCGAGGTCGATGGCCACGGCACCGCGGCTGGCTGGAGAGGTCACGCGACCGTGTTTCAGTTCAGTGTGTGCAATTGCCTGATTCATGATTTTTCACTCCGTTGATTTAAGAACTCTCCTTCCCGAGGAGAGGCCTTCAAGCTAACGGAGGTAGTTTTTTTGTCCATCGGCGGATTTGTCGCAGTCATCCGGCGGACAATCAGAAAACGCAGCGAATACTGGATGGATATACAGCATATTGCGATAACGCCCACCTCATGATGAGCGAAAAGATTACACGGCGAAGCTGCAAAAACTGCCGTTAGGTACTCAAGGCAACTGCGCTTTGAATTCCTTTTCGTACTCTGCGGCGAGTTGGACTTTCTGTTTCTCGTTGAGCAATTTGCCGGCCATCTGGAAAAATTTCTGTTCTTCTTCCTTGAGGTGGTGATGCACCTTGTCCGAGAGCTTTTTCGCCGTCGCCAGCCAGGCCGGACTGGACATCTCGGTCTCGTCCAGCTCTTCCATCATCTCGTCCATTTCATGGTGTTCGGATATGGCGTGGCGACTCAGATCAACGCCGTTATCGAAGGCCATCAATGGAATATAAAAATGGCGTTCTTCTGCCGTTTCATGGGCCTGCAATTCGGCCTTGAGCTTTTTATAGGCTTCAACTCTTTCCGGGGTATCGCCGCTGGTTTCAATCAGGCTTTTGGCATAGGAACGCTGGCGGTCGTGGCTTTCGCGAAGAGCTTCAAAAATATTCATGGGATGTCCTCATCAACCGCGTTCGAAATGACGCTGTAATGCCTAGACCCCGGCGCGCGAACGGCGGTTCCACTTGGGTTAAGCAAGCGCTTGGAAGATTGGCGTCGGGCACGTTAGGCTGCGGGCTCAACCACAAGGAAGTCAGGCATGAACCTGCGTATCGAGTTGTCGCAAGACCCCACCGAAGAACAACGCACCGCCATTCTGGCGCCACTGCGTGCTTATAACGTCGCCAAGGCTGGACCCTCGGCCATGGAGACGATCGCGCTGTTGGTGCGCGATGAGCACGACGCGATTCTCGGCGGCCTGTGGGGCCACACGTTTTATCGGTGGATGTTCATTGATCTGCTCGCGGTGCCAGAGCAAGGACGGGGTCAGGGCATTGGCTCGAAGCTGATGCAAATGGCCGAAGCGACAGCGCGGGACAAGGAATGCGTGGGCATCTGGCTCGACACTTTCGATTTCCAGGCGCCGGAGTTCTACAAGAAGATGGGGTTCAGCCAGTGCGGGGAAATCGCCGATTATCCGCTGGGGCATAAGCGGCATTTTTTCCAGAAGCGGCTGATCGGTTGAAGTCACGGCGCCTTCGCGAGGCTTGGTCGCGAAGGCGCCAGGAGCTTCAACGCAGGCTCAGAGGCAGGTCGCCAACGCCGCCAAGCGGCGCTTGGCAACAAAGTCATTCTTCTGGGCGTAGTAATTCAGCGTCGTCCCCGAGGCCTCGGTGATGACATCGACAAACGACTCCGCCGAACGCGTGTAAACCGTTGTACCGCCAGACTTGCGCGGTTCCAGATACGCCGCTGCATCCACGCCAAATACCGCTTCGTCCTGCCAGCCGAACTGCACACACTGGGCCACGACTTTCTCGGCTTTGTCCGACGTCAGCACTTTATAAGGGGCTTTGGTGCGCGCATCGTCCATCACCGAACCCGCGCAACCGGCCAGCAGCGTCGCTGCCAGCGCAACCATCAGAATTCGCATTGCCTTCGCTCATTCAGAAAAAAGCGGACTGTATCACCGCAACCAGCAGAATCGTTCTGCTTTACTGCATTTATAGCGCGACACACGTCGACCGCTGCGGCAACCTACGGTCATCAGCCTCACAAGGAAACGCTATGGCGCCCACTGACCAGCGACATGAACACGCCCTGAAACTGTTTCTTGAAGCACGTCCCGAACTGCGTGACACCCTCGATAACCTCAACCCGTTACTGGCCCAGGCCAAGGGCGAAACCCAGGCGCAATATCGCGAAGAGCGACTGCATGAGGCGTTCGAAGCCGAGGCGGAAAGTCTCGGTCTGTTTGCCTGGGAGTTGACCCTGCAACTGACCGCCGAGACACCGGAGGACTACCAGGCGCAGCGTCTTGAAGTACACCGTGAAGTCGCGGAGATGGCCGGGATGGATTGGCTGGAATATTGCGATCTGTATGGCATAGACCCGTAACCGTCGCACAAGGATAACGCCACCGATGCTGCCCTCCGCCTCCACCCACCGTGCCAGCCCCGGCCACTTGCACACGCACAAGTGGCGCGGGCGCGTGGGGCTGGCGCTGGTGGCCAGCCTCTCGGTCCTGGCCGGCATGACCGACGCCATCGGTTTCATGGCCAGCGGCGACTTCGTCTCGTTCATGAGCGGCAACACCACCCGACTCGCCGTGGCAATCAGCGACGGCGACCTCGGTCTGACCGGGCGTTTGTTGATCCTCGTCGCGACATTTATTGTCGGTAATGCCTTGGGCGTAGTCGTCGCGCGGGTCGGCGGACGTCGGGCGCTGCCACTTCTACTGTGTATCGCCACCCTGCTGTGCGCAGCGGCTGTCTGGCCCTATGACTCGCAATTGCCGGCGCTGCTGGCGGCGATCATCGCCATGGGGATGCTGAACGCGTCAGTGGAGGAAGTGAATGGCTTACCGGTCGGTCTGACGTATGTCACCGGTGCCTTGTCGCGATTCGGCCGTGGATTGGGCCGCTGGATGCTCGGCGAACGCCGCAGCGGCTGGCGGGTGCAATTGGTGCCGTGGAGCGGAATGTTTGTCGGCGCGATCCTGGGGGCGGTGCTGGAACATCATTTGGGCCTCAAGGCGATGTTTGTCAGCGGTTTGCTCGCTGCAATGATCGGGCTGCTCTCCCTGAAGATCCCGCGACGCTGGCAACTGGGCTACATGCCGCGCTGAGTGTCGTTTGCCCAACCTGTAGGTGCCGTCGAGTGAAACGAGGCTGCGATCTTTTGATCTGGTTGTCCAGGATCAAAAGATCGCAGCGTGCCGCAGCTCCACAAGGTCGTGTTTGCTCGGAAGAGCTGCGGCACGCCAAGATCCAATGCTTTATCATGGCCGCAGTCTTGCTGATCGAGTCCGTCATGAAGTTCGCCATTGCGCTGTTTTCCGCCGCCCACGCGCCCTCCTCGCGCCGCGCCCTGCTGTTTGCACAGGCTGCGCTGGCCGGTGGGCATGAAATTGTCCGGCTGTTTTTCTATCAGGACGGCGTCTATAACGCCTCCGATGCGGTGGTCACCCCGCAGGACGAACTGGACTTGCCCAAACAATGGCGCACCTTCATCAGCGAGCAAAAGCTGGACGGCGTGGTGTGCATCGCCGCCGCCCTGCGTCGCGGAGTGCTGAACAGCGAAGAAGCCAAGCGTTATCAGCGTGAAGCGATTTCGGTCAACGCGCCGTGGGAATTGTCCGGCCTCGGTCAGTTGCATGATGCGGTGCAAGACGCCGATCGCCTGATCTGCTTCGGAGGTTCGTGAGATGGCCAAATCCCTGTTGATTATCAGCCGCCAATCGCCTTGGTCCGGCCCCGGTGCCCGCGAAGCGCTGGACATCGTGCTGGCCGGTGGCGCGTTCGATCTGCCGATCGGCCTGCTGTTTCTCGATGACGGTGTGCTGCAACTCGCCGCCGGGCAAAACGCCAAGGCTTTGCAGCAGAAAGACCTCAGCGCCAACCTGCAAGCGCTACCGATGTTTGGCGTTGAACAGCTGTTTTATTGCGCCGAAAGCGCCAGCCTTCGCGGTTTGAGCGAGCTCTCGCTGGACGAAGCCGCGCCGCTGGATGCCGAACACATCACCGCCCTTATTGACCGCTACGACCAGGTGATCACCCTCTGATGTCGACTTTGCATGTGTTGTCTCACTCCCCGTTCGGCGACGATCGCCTGAGCAGTTGCCTGCGCCTGATCGGCAGCGCTGATGCCTTATTACTGTCCGGCGATGCTGTTTATGCGCTGCAACCGGGCACCGCGCCGTTCACCGCATTGCACACCCGCCAGATCAAATTGTTTGTCCTCGCCGAAGATGCGCAGGCTCGCGCCATCGCAGTCCCCGACTGGGCCGAAGCCATCGATTACCCGGCCTTCGTCGAACTGTCGATCCACCACGACAAGGTCAACAGCTGGCTATGAATTCCATGACCGTCGGCGCCCGCGCCATCGAACTGGACAAGGACGGCTTCCTCGTCGACCTCAGCGATTGGTCTCACGATGTCGCCAGCGCCCTCGCTGCTGCGGAAGAGATCGAGTTGACGCCCGAACATTGGGAAGTCCTCGAACTGCTGCGCAGCTTCTACGCAGAGTTCCAGCTGTCGCCGGCCACGCGCCCGCTGATCAAGTACACCGCGCTGAAACTCGGTCCGGAAAAAGGCAACAGCCTGCACCTGAACCGCCTGTTCAAAGGCACCCCTGCCAAACTCGCCGCGAAACTGGCGGGCCTGCCCAAACCGACGAATTGCTTATGACCGACTTCCCAGCGCTGACCCTCGAAACACCTGCCGAGCACCCGTTCGCCCAATTCGTGCGAATCCTCGGTAAAGGCAAACGCGGCGCCCGCGACCTGACCCGTGAAGAAGCGCGCGAAGCCATGGGCATGGTGCTCGACGACAAGGTCGAAGACACTCAGCTCGGCGCCTTTCTGATGTTGCTGCGGCACAAGGAAGAAAGCGCCGAGGAAATGGCCGGTTTCACCGAAGCCCTGCGCGCACGTTTGCAGGCGCCTGCGTTGAACGTAGATCTGGACTGGCCGACCTATGCCGGCAAGAAGCGGCATCTGCCGTGGTATCTGCTGGCAGCCAAGTGCCTGGCGCAGAACGGCGTGCGTATCTTCATGCACGGCGGCGGCGCTCACACCGCCGGGCGTCTGTACAGCGAGCAGTTGCTCGGCGAGCTGAACATTCCGTTGTGCCGCACCTGGCAGCAAGTCGGCACGGCGCTGGACAACGGTGGCCTGGCGTTCATGCCGTTGGTGGACTGGGCGCCGCAGCTGCAGAAGATGATCGACCTGCGCAACACCTTGGGCCTGCGCTCACCCATTCATTCGCTGGCGCGAATTCTCAATCCACTGGGCGCTCGCTGCGGCCTGCAAAGTATTTTCCACCCCGGCTATCAAGCGGTTCACCGCGATGCCAGCGGCTTGCTCGGTGACACGGCGATTGTGGTCAAGGGTGATGGTGGCGAAATCGAGATCAACCCGGATGCCGACAGCCACTTGTACGGCACCACCGGCGGCGAGAGTTGGGACGAGGAATGGCCGCAATTGTCGGCGCAGCGCCACGTCAAACCGGCGACCCTGGACGTCGAACACCTGAAAGCCGTGTGGCGAGGCGATGTCGTCGACAGCTACCCGCAAATGGCGTTGATTGCGACCATGGCCCTGGCCTTGCGTGGCTTCGGTCAGAGCCGTGAACAAGCTTTCTCAACCGCCGAGCAGTACTGGATTGCGCGGAACAAATCGATTTAACCGATCATTCGCGCCCGATCTTTGCGCTTTTTGTTCGAACTCATCGGAATAGACTCGACTCCAACGATTATTGGTTTACGGAGTCTTGATCATGGGTTTACTCGTCGATGGCCACTGGCAGGACAAGTGGTACGAAAGCAGCAAGGACGGCGCGTTTCAGCGCGAACAGGCACAACGCCGCAACTGGGTCACCGCTGACGGCCAGCCCGGTCCCAGCGGTGAAGGCGGTTTTGCCGCTGAAGCCGGGCGCTATCACCTCTACGTTTCGCTCGCCTGTCCGTGGGCGCACCGCACGCTGATCCTGCGCAAACTCAAAGGTCTGGAAAGTCTGATCGATGTTTCTGTGGTCAGTTGGCTGATGCTGGAAAACGGCTGGACCTTCGACAAGTCACTCGGCTCCACCGGCGACAAGCTCGACAACTTCGAATTCATGCACCAGCGCTACACCGCTGATACCGCCGACTACACCGGTCGTGTCACCGTGCCGGTGCTGTGGGACAAGAAACTCAAGCGCATCGTCAGCAATGAATCGGCGGAGATCATCCGCATGTTCAACAGAGCGTTTGATGAGCTCACCGGCAACGACCTGGATTTCTACCCAGCGCCGCTGCGCAAGGAGATCGATGCGCTGAACGATCGCATCTATCCCGCCGTGAACAACGGCGTGTACCGCGCAGGTTTTGCCACCTCGCAACAGGCCTATGAAGAAGCGTTTGATGAGGTGTTTGCCGAACTCGATCACCTGGAAAGCGTTTTAGGCGCTAACCGCTATCTGAGCGGCGAATACCTGACCGAAGCGGACGTGCGCCTGTTCACCACGATGATTCGGTTTGACGCGGTGTACCACGGGCACTTCAAGTGCAACCTGCGGCGCATTGCCGATTATCCGAACCTGTCGAACTGGCTGCGGGAGATGTATCAAATGCCCGGAATTGGCGAGACGGTGGATTTCCAGCACATCAAGAATCACTACTACGGCAGCCACAAGACGATTAACCCGACAGGGATTGTGCCGAAGGGCCCGGAGCAGGATTTCACCGTGGCCCATGATCGGGCGCGGTTGGCTGGGAAAGGGGTTTGGTTGAAGGGTTAATGGCAAAAAGCAAAAGATCGCAGCCTTCGGCAGCTCCTACAGGGGAACGCATTCTCATGTAGGAGCTGCCGAAGGCTGCGATCTTTTGATCTGACTCAGACCTGCGCCTGAGCCCCTTCGAACCACGCCAGTTTCTCGCGAAGTTGCACCACTTCCCCGACGATGACCAAGGTCGGCGCATGCACTTCATGCTCCGCCACCAGTCGCGGCAGATCGGCCAGCGTGCCGGTAAAGACTCGCTGATTGACCGTCGTACCCTGCTGAATCAACGCCGCCGGGGTATCTGCTGAACGACCATTTTTAATCAGCTGTTCACAGATCACCGGCAACCCCACCAGGCCCATGTAAAACACCAGCGTCTGCGCCGGCGCGACAAGGTCGGACCAAGGCAGATCGGTGGAACCGTCCTTCAAATGCCCGGTGACAAAGCGCACTGACTGCGCGTAATCACGATGGGTCAGCGGAATCCCGGCATACGCCGCACAACCGCTGGCCGCCGTGATACCCGGCACCACCTGGAACGGAATACCGTGGGCGGCCAGTTCTTCGATCTCTTCGCCACCACGGCCGAAGATGAACGGATCACCGCCCTTCAACCGCACCACACGCTTGCCAGCCTTGGCCAGATCGACCAGTTGCTGGTTGATCTGATCCTGCGGCACCGCGTGATCGGCGCGCCGCTTGCCGACATACACACGCTCGGCGTCGCGACGGCACAGTTCAAGAATCGCCGGTGCGACCAAGCGGTCGTACAGCACCACATCGGCTTGCTGCATCAGGCGCAAGGCCTTGAAGGTCAGCAGATCCGGATCGCCCGGGCCCGCGCCAACCAAATACACCTCACCGGTCGTGACCATGGCTTCGCCATCGATCTTGGCTTGCAGCAGGCGCTCGGCCTCGGCGCCCTGCCCGGCCAGTTGCCGATCGGCAATTGGCCCTTGAAACACGTCTTCCCAGAAGCCACGACGCTGCTGCACATCCGGAAACAGGCTTTTCACCTGATTGCGAAAACGTGCGGCGAGTCCGGCCAATTGGCCGTAGGTCGATGGAATCCAGGTTTCGATCTTGGCCCGGATCAGCCGCGCCAGCACCGGCGCGTCGCCGCCGCTGGACACCGCGATGATCAACGGCGAACGGTCGACGATCGCCGGGAAGATCACGCTGCACAGGGCAGGCGCATCGACCACGTTGACCGGTACACAACGCCGATGAGCATCAGTGGAAACCTGTGCGTTCAGCGCCTCATCGTCGGTGGCGGCAATGATCAGCCCGCAACCGTCCAGATCCGCCTCGACGTAACCGCGCAACAGGCATTCACCGCCCGAGGCGGTGACCAGTTCACGCAGTTGCGTTTCGATTTCAGGTGCGACCACCCGCAGCAGCGCACCGGCATCGGCCAGCAGGCGGGATTTGCGCAAGGCAATTTCCCCCCCACCGACGACCAACACACGACTGCCGCGCAGGTTGTGAAACAGCGGCAGATATTTCATTTAGCCGATGACCTCAAGGCCACCCATGTACGGCTTGAGCACGTCCGGCACACGGATCGAACCGTCGGCCTGCTGGTAGTTTTCCAGCACGGCAACCAAGGTACGACCTACGGCAAGACCGGAACCATTCAGGGTGTGGACCAGCTCAGGCTTACCGGTTTCCGGGTTACGGAAACGCGCCTGCATACGGCGGGCCTGGAAGTCGCCGCAGTTCGAGCACGACGAAATCTCGCGGTACTTGTCCTGGCTCGGGATCCACACTTCGAGGTCGTAAGTCTTGACCGCGCTGAAGCCCATGTCGCCGGTGCACAGCGCCAGGGTGCGGTAAGGCAGACCCAGCAACTGCAGGACTTTTTCGGCGTTGGCGGTCAGGCCTTCCAGCGCTTCCATCGAGGTCGACGGCTCAACGATCTGGACCATTTCAACTTTGTCGAACTGGTGCTGACGGATCATGCCACGGGTGTCACGACCCGACGCACCGGCTTCACTGCGGAAGCACGGAGTGTGCGCAACGAACTTGATCGGCAGCAGTTTCGAATCGACGATTTCGCCGGCAACAATGTTGGTCAGCGACACTTCGGCGGTCGGGATCAGGTACAGATCGGCTTCGCCTTCACGAGCGATCTTGAACAGGTCTTCTTCGAACTTCGGCAGTTGACCGGTGCCTTGCAGCGCCGGCGCCTGAACCAGATAAGGCGTGTAAGCCTCTTCGTAGCCATGCTCGTTGACGTGCAGGTTGATCATGAACTGCGCGAGGGCGCGGTGCAGACGGGCGATCGGGCCACGCAGCAGAGCAAAGCGTGCGCCGGACAGCTTGGCGGCAGTTTCGAAATCCAGCCAGCCGAACTTCTCGCCCAGGGCAACGTGGTCTTTCACTTCAAAATCGAAAGCAGTCGGCGTGCCCCAGCGGCGCACTTCGACGTTGTCGTCTTCGTCTTTGCCGACCGGAACGGATTCATGCGGCAGGTTGGGAATGCCGAGCACGATCGAGTCCAGTTCGGTCTGGATTGCATCCAGCTCGACTTTACCGGCGCTCAGTTCGCCCGCCATGCGCTCGACGTCCGCCATCAACGGCGCGATGTCTTCGCCGCGCTGCTTGGCCTGACCGATGGATTTGGAACGCGCGTTACGCTCAGCCTGCAGTGCTTCGGTGCGGGTCTGGACGGTCTTGCGCTGTTCTTCCAGCGCTTCGATGCGCGCGGTATCCAGGGCAAAGCCACGGGAAGCCAGGCGGTCCGCTACGTCCTGAAGGTTGCTACGTAACAGTTTGGAATCGAGCATGTCGGTTTCTCGTTATCAAAGTTTGGTCAAAGACAGGCCAGCCCACGTCGCGAGCAGCCCGCCGAATACGCTGAGTGCCGCATAGCCCAGGGCCAGCGGCACTTGCCCGCTTTCCAGCAGGCGCACCGTATCCAGTGAAAAGGATGAAAAAGTCGTCAGCCCCCCAAGGAAGCCGACCATCAACCCGGCGCGCACCTCGATCGGCACTTCCGGGCGTATCAAAAACAGGCCGTACAACACGCCAATCAACAGACAGCCCACGATATTAACGGCCAGCGTCGCGGTATAGAAGTGCCGCGGCCAATTGGCGCTGATCCAATTACCGGTGGCGAAGCGCAACAAGGTGCCGGCCATGCCGCCGACGGAGACCGCAATGATCAGTGGAACCACTATTTTCTCCGCTGCCGAGGGCTTAAACGGTCGAGTTGGGCGAGGTGATTGAGCTTCTCGCCAATCTTCAATTCCAGGCCACGCGGCACCGGTTGATAGAACGGGATCGGCTCGAGTTCGTCCGGGAAATAATCTTCACCGGCCGCATACGCATCCGGTTCATCGTGGGCGTAGCGGTATTCGTCGCCGTAACCCAATTGCTTCATCAGTTTGGTTGGCGCGTTACGCAGATGCAGCGGCACTTCCAGCGAGCCGTTTTCAGCGGCGGCGCGCAATGCGGTTTTGAAACCCATGTACACCGCGTTGCTTTTCGGCGCGCAAGCCAGATAGGTGATGGCCTGGGCCACCGCCAACTCGCCTTCCGGGCTGCCGAGACGCTCCTGCACTTCCCACGCGGCGAGGCACAGGCTCAGGGCGCGCGGGTCGGCGTTGCCGATGTCTTCGCTGGCCATACGCACCACGCGCCGGGCCAGATACAGCGGATCGCAACCGCCGTCGATCATCCGCGCAAACCAGTACAGCGCGCCGTCGGGGTTGGAGCCGCGCACCGATTTGTGCAGCGCCGAGATCTGGTCGTAGAACGCTTCGCCGCCCTTGTCGAAACGCCGACGCGTATCGCCGAGCAGGCTTTGCAACAGCTCGGTGCCGATTTCGCTGTTGTCTTCGGCCAGATCGGAGGCGTTTTCCAGCAGATTGAGCAGACGTCGGCCATCACCATCGGCGGCGGACAGCAGCATCTGGAAGCCTTCGTCGTTCAACGTCAAATTGCGCTTGCCGAGGCCGCGCTCTTCGGTGAGCGCGCGGTGCACCAGTTTGCGCAGCGCCGCTTCGTCGAGGCTTTTCAGCACGTAGACGCGGGCCCGCGACAACAAGGCATTGTTGAGTTCGAACGAAGGGTTTTCGGTGGTGGCGCCGATGAAGATCAGCGTGCCGTCTTCAACGTACGGCAGAAAAGCATCCTGCTGCGACTTGTTGAAACGATGCACTTCATCGACGAACAGAATCGTGCGTTTGCCGTACTGGCCGGCCTGCTGCTTGGCAATTTCAACGGCCTGACGGATCTCCTTGACCCCGGCAAGCACCGCCGAGACCGTTTCGAAGTGTGCGTCCGAGACTTCCGCGAGCAACCGCGCCAGCGTGGTTTTACCTACGCCGGGCGGCCCCCAGAAGATCATCGAATGCAGGGCACCCTGCTCCAGCGCCTCACGCAGAGGCTTGCCGCGAGCGAGCACGTGCTCCTGACCGACGTACTCATCCAGATTGGTCGCACGCAAACGCGCGGCCAGTGGCTGGGCAATCGGTGCACTGCGAAACAGATCCATCACGTAGCGTTGAAACCTCTATTTTGCCGATCATTGACCCTGTAGGAGTGAGCCCGCTCGCGATTCGATTTGTCAGTCACAACTGCATTGTCTGACCCACCGCTATCGCGAGCAGGCTCACTCCTACAGGGGTTTTGTGTTTATTCCTGGATCACGTCGGCACCCTTGGGGATGTCGAACTTGAACTTGGAGGCCGGGACCGCTTCGTTAGCCTTGACCCCGGTAAACAGGATGTTGGTGCGTTGACCGACGCTGTCGATCAGTTGCATGTCATTGAGCAGACCGTTGCGGAACGACAGACGCAGGTTGTCGAACAGGGTGTCCTTGGTTTTCGGCTTGAGAGTGAAGTCGATCACGCCGCCCGCCTCTTTCGCGCTGATATCGAAGCTCTGGCTGATCTTCGACACATCACCGGACAGCAGCAGCGCCGGGGTCTGGGTCAGACGTTCGTCGAGTTTCTTGATGGTCGCCTGTTCCAGATCCGGGTCCCACAGGGTGACTTTCTTGCCATCGGAGACCATGGTCTGCTCGGCCGGCGCGTTGGTGTGCCAGTAGAACAGGCCCGGACGCTGCAGGGTCATGTTGCCGGTGGTTTCCTGCAACTGGGTGCCGCTGCCGTCGAGGGTCAGCTGCGAGAAGTTCGCGCTCAGGGTCTTGGATGTTTCCAGCAATTGGGTCAAACGCGCCACATCCTTGTCATCGGCGTGAGCCGTGAGGGTGGTCAACGCCAGTACTGGCAACAGCATGCGGATAAGACGCATGGGAGTCCTCTTGAATACGTGTGGGAGAGCGGCGGAACATCATTGTCCCGCCTCTTGCTTTGCAATCAGTCGCGTACCGGGCCCGGGGCCAGGACTTCACGCGAACCGTTAGTGTTCATTGAGGTGACGACGCCGGCCATTTCCATGGCTTCGATCATCCGCGCGGCGCGGTTGTAACCGATCTTCAGCTTGCGCTGTACCGCAGAAATCGAGGCACGACGGCTTTCCAGGACGAACTGCACAGCTTCGTCATACAGCGCGTCGGCTTCCGGATCATCGCCATCGCCGCCACCGCTGCTGCCTTCGAAACCGCTGCCGGCTTCTTCGACGCCGTTAAGAATGTCGTCGTTGTATTCCGGTGCGCCACGCAGCTTCCACGCTTCCACCACGCGGTGAACTTCATCGTCGGAAACGAACGCGCCGTGAACCCGGATTGGCAGGCTGGTGCCCGGTGGCATGTAGAGCATGTCACCGTGGCCAAGCAATTGCTCGGCGCCGCCCTGGTCGATGATGGTTCGCGAGTCGATCTTGCTCGACACCTGGAACGCCATACGCGTCGGGATGTTGGCCTTGATCAGACCGGTGATCACGTCCACCGATGGCCGCTGGGTCGCGAGGATCAAGTGGATACCCGCCGCACGCGCCTTCTGGGCGATACGGGCGATGAGTTCTTCAACCTTCTTGCCGACGATCATCATCATGTCGGCGAATTCGTCGACCACCACCACGATGGTCGGTAGCTTCTGCAACAGGGGCGCTTCGTCGTGGATGCTTTCGCGCTTGTACAGCGGATCGCTCAACGGCTCGCCGGCGTCCTGGGCTTCCTTGACCTTGGCGTTGAAGCCGGACAGGTTTCGCACGCCCATCTTCGCCATGAGTTTGTAGCGTCGTTCCATCTCCGCCACGCTCCAGCGCAGGGCGTTGGCGGCGTCCTTCATGTCCGTCACAACCGGGCAAAGCAGATGCGGAATGCCTTCGTAGATCGACAGTTCCAACATCTTCGGGTCGATCATGATCAGCTTGGCGTCTTCCGGGCCGGACTTGAACAGGATCGACAGAATCATCGCGTTCACACCCACCGACTTACCGGAACCGGTCGTACCGGCCACCAGCAAGTGCGGCATCTTAGCCAGGTCGGTGATGACCGGCTTACCGCCAATGTCGTGACCGAGCGCCAGGGTGACCGGCGATTTGAAGTTGTCGTATTCAGGCGTCGACAGCACTTCGGAGAAGCGCACGATCTGCCGGTCTTCGTTGGGAATCTCGATACCGACCGTGGTCTTGCCCGGAATCACCTCAACCACCCGCACACTGGTCACGGCCAGCGAACGCGCAAGGTCTTTGGCGAGGTTGGCGATGCGGCTGACTTTGACGCCGGCGGCCGGCTGAATTTCGTAACGGGTAATCACCGGGCCCGGATGGATCGAGTCCACCGTGACTTCCACGCCGAATTCCTTGAGCTTGATCTCCAGCAAGTGGCCGACCGCTGCCAGGGATTCCGGCGAGTAATTGAGTTGTTTCTTTTCTGCAGGGTCGAGAATCGAGATCGGCGGCAAGGTGCCTTCCACGGCGCTGTCGACGAACAACGGCACCTGTTTCTCTTTCTGTACGCGCTTGCTTGGCTCGGGCGCTTTGACTGGCGCTGGCGCAATGACCGGCGGCACCTGCTTTTCGCGATCGGACATGTGCTTGCTCAGGGCTTGCTCACGCTCGATCAGGCGTTCTTTGACTTTGGCTTGTTCACGTTTATCGGTGACGGTTGGCGCGACGACATCGTGGACACGATCATCGACTTCACGCAGTTGCGCGACCAGTTGCTTGCGCTCGGTACGCGCCGACCACCAGCGGTTGAGCGCGCCCTGGAACAGTTCGAACAAATCGAGGGTGATCTTGCCAGTGACGTCCATGACCTTGAACCAGGACAGGTCGGTGAACACCGTCAGGCCAAACAGGAACAAGGCGATGAACAGCAGCGTGCTGCCCTGGATGTTCAGCGCGTTCTTCGCCAGATTGCCCAGGCTTTCGCCCAGCGCACCGCCAGCACCTGCCGGCAGACCCGACGCCGCGTGAAAATGCAGATGCGCCAGCGCAGCGCCGGACAGCACGAGAAACACCAGACCGATCAGGCGCCAGGAAAACAGCCAGCCGCTCCACTGCCACGGCTCGTGGCGCTGACGGAAGATCTGGTAGGCCTTGATCGCCAGCAACAACGGGAAAATGTAGGCGAAGTAACCGAGCACCATGAACAGGATATCGGCGCTATAGGAGCCCGCCGGGCCGCCGAAATTCTGTACGTCATCGATCTTGCTGTTGTGGCTCCAGCCCGGATCGTCCTTGCCGTAGGTCAGCAAAGCCATCATCAGGAACAGGCACAAGGCGCCGATGGCGATCAATGCACCTTCCTTGAGCCGGTAGTGCAACTGTTGGCGCCAGAGCGGAACGACTGTTTTTGGTGCTTCGGTGGATTTCTTCAAAACGCTTCTTTTCCTGCGCACGAGGCGCGTCCATCTATTGAATGACGACAAAAAACTGCCCAATCCAGGCAGGTAAAAAAGTTGACGGGCGCAACTGAGACTACTTTTAACACTGTGCTGGCGCTTTTATAAACACAGCGCACCGCGAACATTCTGTAACAGCCCGGCATTGTACGGGTTTGTGCGTCCGATGCCATGCTTCAAACCCCAGCATTGAGCATAGTCAAGCACACGGAACCCGCGATTCAATTTGAGCATGCATTACCTTTTGTGACAAAGGCTTATGAGGTGTATTTGATGAACGCAGCGAAGCATTCACGCCTGATCATTCTCGGCTCCGGCCCAGCCGGTTACAGCGCCGCGGTGTACGCCGCCCGCGCCAACCTCAAACCCGTAGTCATTACCGGGCTGCAGGCCGGTGGCCAGCTCACCACCACCGTCGAAGTCGATAACTGGCCCGGTGACGTCGAAGGCCTCACCGGCCCGGTACTGATGGAACGCATGCAGAAACACGCCGAACGCTTTGCCACAGAGATCGTTTACGACCACATCCACACCGCCAAGTTGCAGCAGCGCCCCTTTGAGCTGATTGGCGACAGCGGCACCTACACTTGCGACGCGTTGATTATTGCCACCGGCGCGTCGGCGCAATATCTGGGCCTGCCCTCAGAAGAGGCTTTCGCCGGCAAGGGTGTTTCTGCCTGCGCGACCTGTGACGGCTTTTTCTACCGCAATCAGGTGGTCGCGGTGGTCGGCGGCGGCAACACGGCGGTCGAGGAAGCGCTGTATTTATCGAACATCGCCAAAGAGGTGCACCTCATCCACCGTCGCGACAAACTGCGCTCGGAGAAAATCCTCCAGGACAAACTGTTCGAAAAAGCCGCCAACGGCAACGTGCGCCTGCACTGGAACCAGAATCTCGACGAAGTGCTCGGCGATGCCAGCGGCGTGACCGGCGCGCGTCTGCGCGACAGCCATACCGGCGAAACCCGCGAGCTGCCATTGGCCGGGGTGTTCATCGCTATCGGCCACAAACCCAACACCGACCTGTTCCAAGGGCAGTTGCCGATGCGCGACGGCTACTTGCTGATCAAGGGCGGCAGCGACGGCGACGCCACCTCTACCGAGATTCCTGGGGTGTTTGCCGCCGGCGATGTCGCCGACCATGTTTACCGTCAGGCTGTGACCTCAGCGGGCGCGGGCTGCATGGCCGCACTCGATGCCGAGAAGTATCTGGACGACATTCCTGTCATTTAACGGCACACTTTATCGCGGGCCGAACAGCCCGCACCGCCCTCCCCTTCTGCAAGCCTGGATGCCATGCTGACTTGGTTACAACGTAACTCCCTGACTTTTCCGCCACTGGAAAAAGCCATGCGCGATCCCAACGGACTGCTCGCCGCGGGTGGCGATTTGTCCGCTGATCGCTTGATCCAGGCTTACCGCCATGGCTGCTTTCCGTGGTTTTCCGAGGGTCAGCCGATTCTCTGGTGGTCGCCGGATCCGCGCACTGTGCTGTTTCCCGACGAACTGCATGTCTCGCGCAGCCTGGGTAAATTGCTGCGCAAAGAACGCTATCAAGTAACCTTCGATCAGGACTTCGACGCGGTGATACGCGCCTGCGCTGCGCCCCGGGATTACGCTGACGGCACCTGGATCACCGAAGCCATGCAGGACGCCTACGTTGAACTGCATCGGCGCGGCTTCGCCCATTCGGTGGAAGTTTGGGATGAGGGCGAGCTGGTCGGCGGCCTCTACGGCCTGGCCATGGGCCAATTGTTCTTCGGCGAATCGATGTTCAGTCGTGCCGACAATGCCTCGAAGTACGGCTTTGCCACGCTGGTGCGCCATTTGAAAGACTCAGGGTTCGTGCTGATCGACTGCCAGATGCCGACCGATCATCTGCACAGCCTCGGCGCCCGGGCGATCCCGCGCGACGAATTCGCTGATTATCTGGCTCGACACCTGGATCAACCCAGCCATGCCACTTGGGTTTGCTGAGCGACTTTTGCGCGCGTGGCTTACACTTAATTCACCAGCTTATCCCGAGGGTTGATCATGACCGAGTTGGCGCGTCTGAAGTTCTATGCCACTCAGCCTCACTCTTGCAGTTATCTGCCCGAGGAGCAGGCCACGACCCTGTTTCTCGACCCTAGCCAGCCCATGGATGTGCATGTCTACGCAGATCTGTCGGAAATGGGCTTTCGTCGCAGTGGCGATCATCTGTATCGGCCCCATTGCCAGAATTGCAATGCGTGCGTGCCTGCGCGCATTCCCGTGGCGCAGTTCACCCCTAATCGTCAGCAGAAGCGCATTTTCAAGCGCAACTTCGATTTGCAGGTGCGACCGGTCAAACCACAGTTCAGCGAAGAATATTTCGATCTGTACCAACGCTACATCGAACAACGGCATGCCGACGGCGACATGTACCCGCCGAGCCGAGATCAATTCTCGACGTTTCTGGTGCGCGACCTGCCCTTCTCCCGATTTTACGAATTCCGACTCGACGGACGGTTGCTCGCCGTGGCGGTGACTGACTTGCTGCCGAACGGCTTGTCAGCGGTCTACACCTTTTACGAACCCGACGAAGAACGCCGCAGTCTTGGCCGATTTGCCATCCTCTGGCAGATCGGCGAAAGCCAGCGCCTCGGGCTTGAGGCGGTTTATCTGGGTTACTGGATCAAGAACTGTAAAAAGATGAACTACAAGACCCAATATCGACCCATCGAATTGCTGATTAATCAGCGCTGGGTCATTCTCAACTAAACCCAAGCCGTAAACCCCTTGGCGTAAACCCCATTTTTCGGGCACAATGCACGCCGCTTTTGCCTGGCGCAGTTGCACCGGGCCATTCATTGGATACCGAGGGCTTTACTGCATGTCGAAAGAAGACAGCTTCGAAATGGAAGGCACTGTCGTCGACACCCTGCCCAACACCATGTTTCGTGTGGAGTTGGAAAATGGGCACGTCGTAACCGCGCATATTTCCGGCAAGATGCGCAAGAACTACATTCGTATTCTTACCGGTGACAAAGTGCGCGTCGAGCTGACGCCCTATGACTTGAGCAAAGGGCGCATTACTTACCGCGCTCGCTAATCAAGTCAATACAGAACGCCCGGTTTATGCCGGGCGTTTTTGTTTGTCTGCGTTTTGGGTTTTGGTCTTGTGTGTATATCCGTTGCTGCGGGTGCTGCTGCTGGCGGTTTCGCTCTTACAGCGACTCACTTTTCCAAACGCCGGAATGCCGGCCCAGCGAAAAGTAAGCAAAAGGCTTTGCCCCTGGCGTACGGCACTTCGCTGAGGCTCAGTGTTCCCTCGCTACGGTGTCCATCCGGGGGCATCGCCTACGGTTTGCTTCGCTGCACCTCCTCTCGATGTATGCGGCTTCGCCGCACGGTCGCTGCGCTCCCACCCCTGATGAACACCTACGCTCGGCCTGCCGATGGGGCAAAAGATCAATAGCCAAAGCCAAAGCCAAAGCCAAAGCCAAAGCAGATCAAAAGATCGCAGCCTTCGGCAGCTCCTACAAGAAACCCGCGGCGCAGCCGCACCACTCCAGGATGAGCGTTAGCTCGGCTGCAGCTTTTGATCTGTAGGGCGACGTCGGCAGGCTGAGTGGAGGGATTGATCCGGGGGTGGGAGCGCAGCGACCGTTTGGCGCAGCCAAACACAGCGAGAGGAGGTGCAGCGAAGCAAACCGTAGGCGCTGCCCCCGGATCGATCCCGGAGCGAAGGGACCCCGAGCCCCAGCGAGCGGGCCGCACGTAGGAACAAGCCTTTTGGGTTACCTTTTCGGCGTTTGGAAAAGGTGACCCGCCGTAAGGGCGGAACCCTAATCAGCAACACCCGCAGCAACGGATATACACACAAAAACCCCAGACAACAAAAAGGCGCCCGAAGGCGCCTTTCCAATCAACAACAAGCCGTCAGGCCATCTCAGCAGTAGTCTCGAAGTCAAACGTCAACTCACCATCCTTGATGTCGATGTGAACCACACCGCCATGCTCGGCCAGCTCGCCAAACAGAATCTCCTCCGCCAACGGACGCTTGATCTTGTCCTGAATCAGCCGCGCCATCGGCCGCGCACCCATCGCCGAGTCGTAACCACCCGCCGCCAGCCAACTGCGCGCCGCGTCGGTAACCTCAAGCAATACACGCTTGTCTTCCAGCTGCGCCTGAAGCTCGGTAAGGAACTTGTCCACCACACTCTTGATGACCTCATGACTGAGGCGACCAAACTGGATAATGGTGTCCAGACGGTTACGGAATTCCGGCGTGAAGCTCTTCTTGATCACTTCCATCGCATCGGACGAGTGGTCCTGATGGGTGAAACCGATCGAAGCGCGAGCTGCCGTTTCGGCACCGGCGTTGGTGGTCATGATCACGATCACGTTGCGGAAATCCGCCTTGCGCCCGTTGTTGTCGGTCAGCGTACCGTGATCCATCACCTGCAGCAGCAGGTTGAAGACTTCCGGATGCGCCTTCTCGATTTCATCGAGCAGCAATACGCAGTGCGGCTGCTTGGTGATCGCCTCGGTCAAAAGACCGCCCTGATCAAAACCGACATAGCCTGGAGGCGCACCGATCAAACGCGATACGGTGTGACGCTCCATGTACTCGGACATGTCGAAGCGAACCAGTTCGATGCCCAACGCCTTCGCCAACTGCCGCGCAGCCTCAGTTTTACCGACACCGGTCGGGCCTGCGAACAGGAACGAACCGACTGGCTTGTCCGGCGACTTGAGCCCGGCGCGCGACAACTTGATCGCGGTCGACAGCGAATCAATCGCCGCGTCCTGACCAAACACCGTCAGCTTCAGGTCTCGCTCCAGGTTACGCAGCAGTTCCTTGTCGGAGCTGGTGACGTGCTTCGGAGGAATACGTGCGATTTTCGCCACGATGTCTTCGACCTGCGGCACTTCAATACGCTTGACGCGCATCTCGACCGGTTGCAGACGCTGATAGGCGCCCGCCTCGTCAATCACGTCGATGGCCTTGTCCGGCATGTGCCGGTCATTGATGTAGCGCGATGCCAGTTCAGCAGCGGCGCGCAACGACTCATCGCTGTATTCGATATTGTGATGCTGTTCGAAACGCCCTTTCAGGCCGCGCAGGATACCGATGGTGTCTTCCACCGACGGTTCGACGACATCGACCTTCTGGAAGCGACGTGCCAGGGCACGATCCTTCTCGAAGATGCCGCGAAATTCCTGGAACGTGGTCGAGCCGATGCAGCGAATGTCGCCAGACGACAGCAGCGGCTTGAGCAGATTCGAAGCGTCCATGACCCCGCCCGACGCAGCGCCCGCACCGATAATGGTGTGGATCTCGTCGATAAAGAGGATCGCCTGCGGACGTTTTTTCAGTTCATTGAGCAGCGCCTTGAAGCGCTTCTCGAAATCACCGCGATACTTGGTGCCCGCGAGCAGAGCGCCAAGGTCGAGCGAGTAGACAACGCTGTTAGCCAGCAGATCCGGCACCTGGTTGTCGACAATGCGCTTCGCCAGGCCTTCGGCAATCGCGGTTTTACCCACGCCAGCCTCGCCAACCAGCAGCGGATTGTTTTTACGCCGACGCGCGAGAATCTGCGCGACACGCTCGACTTCCGATTCGCGGCCGACCAGCGGATCAATGCGACCCTGGCGCGCGAGTTCGTTGAGGTTGCTGGCATAAGCATCCAGAGGATTGCCTGAAGAAGAAGACTCACCGCCCTCGTCGTCCTGCATATCTTGCTCACCTTCAGAGTGATCGCCATGCCCCGGCACTTTGGAAATGCCGTGAGCGATGTAGTTGACGACATCGATGCGCGCAACGCTCTGCTGTTTCAGCAGAAACACTGCCTGACTCTCTTGCTCACTGAAGATTGCAACCAGCACGTTGGCGCCGGTTACTTCGCGTTTGCCCGAGCTCTGTACGTGGAAAACAGCACGTTGCAGTACACGCTGGAAGCCCAAAGTTGGCTGGGTTTCACGATCTTCGTCATGAACGGGGATCAGTGGCGTGGTGGAGTCGATGAACTCCTGCAGGTCGTGCTTGAGTTTGTCGAGGTTTGCGCCGCAGGCACGCAAAACGGTGGCGGCAGCCTCATTGTCCAATAGGGCCAGCAGAAGGTGTTCGACGGTCATGAACTCATGACGTTTCGAACGAGCCTCCTTGAAGGCAAGATTGAGGGTGACTTCGAGCTCGCGGTTTAACATAGCTTCACCTCATACCCAAGTGGTCGGCGATTAACCGTCCTTCTCGATTTCACAGAGTAGCGGATGCTGGCTTTCCCTGGCGTACTGGTTGACCTGCATGGCCTTTGTCTCGGCGATGTCGCGGGTAAACACTCCACATACTGCCCGTCCTTCTGTGTGGACGGCCAGCATGACCTTGGTCGCCAGCTCGCGATTCAGGTTAAAAAACACCTCGAGCACTTCGACGACGAAATCCATCGGTGTGTAGTCATCATTAAACAAAACCACCTTGTACATCGGCGGCGCCTGTAACGCAGGCTTTGCTTCCTGAACAGCAACGCCTGCCGAATCGTCGTCGTGCTCCTGTGGAAGATCCTTTTGGAGAAGCGGGCGATCCTGATTGAATGTTAGTCGAATCTGGCTGATTGCATGCATGGGAAAGAAAGGTTCGTCAGTTGTGCAAATACAGTGGTGGGGGCGGCTGTCCACGTTTTCAACTCCGACTGCCCGGTCACCTTGACTATCGGGAAAACGGTGTTACAACCAATAGAGCCCACAGTGGGTAAAAAAGATCCGCGGAGTCAATTCTTTTATCGGATTCGATTGCGGATGTTCTGGATGATACTCCAGCGTTGGAGTCTGTTGCAGAGGGATTTGAGCATGGCTGTCGGCAAGGTGAAATGGTTCAACAATGCCAAGGGATTCGGCTTTATCAATACCGACGCCCGCGAAGGCCGCGACGAGGATGGCAAAGACATCGATTTCTTCGCGCATTACTCCGCCATCGAAATGGATGGTTACAAGACCCTGAAAGCGGGGCAACTGGTGAAATTCGATATCGTGCAAGGCCCCAAAGGCCTGCATGCCGTGAAGATTTGCGCGGCTGACGCCGTCCAGGAAGCAACCCCGGTTGCGACTCACGAGGAAAAAGTGACCAGCTGAAGCCTCAGACTCTTCAGCCATAAAAAAACCGCCTGACTCAATTCATCGAGTCAGGCGGTTTTTGTGTGCCCGCGTTTTTACATGTGCGAGATCAGCGCATCGCCGAAGCCCGAAGACGAAACCAGTTTGGCGCCGTCCATCAGTCGTTCGAAGTCATAGGTCACGGTCTTGGCACCGATGGCGCCGTTGGTACCCTTGATGATCAGATCCGCCGCTTCAGTCCAGCCCATGTGGCGCAGCATCATTTCTGCCGAGAGAATCAGCGAACCCGGGTTGACCTGATCCTTGCCGGCGTATTTCGGCGCGGTGCCGTGGGTGGCTTCGAACATCGCCACGGTGTCGGACAGGTTGGCGCCCGGCGCGATACCGATACCGCCCACTTCCGCCGCCAGGGCGTCGGAGAGGTAGTCACCGTTGAGGTTGAGGGTCGCGATCACGTCGTATTCGGCCGGGCGCAGCAGGATCTGCTGGAGCATAGCGTCGGCGATGGCGTCTTTGACCACAACGTTCTTGCCGGTTTTCGGGTTTTTGAACTGCATCCACGGACCGCCGTCGAGCAAGGTCGCGCCGAATTCTTCGGCGGCCACTTCGTAGGCCCATTCCTTGAAGGCACCTTCGGTGAACTTCATGATGTTGCCTTTGTGCACGATGGTCAGCGAATCGCGGTCGTTATCGACCACATATTGCAGGGCCTTGCGTGCCAGACGCTTGGTGCCTTCCAGCGACACCGGTTTGACGCCGATGCCGCAGTTTTCGTCGAAACGGATCTTGGTGACGCCCATTTCTTCTTTAAGGAATTTGATGACCTTGGTGGCTTCCGGCGAACCGGCCTTCCACTCGATACCGGCATAGATGTCTTCGGAGTTCTCGCGGAAGATGGTCATGTCGACGTCGCCGGGCTTTTTCACCGGGCTCGGCACGCCTTCGAACCAACGCACCGGGCGCAGGCAGACGTACAGGTCGAGCTGCTGACGCAGGGCCACGTTCAGCGAGCGGATGCCGCCACCGACCGGCGTGGTCAGCGGGCCCTTGATGGAAACCACATAATCCTTGACTGCATCGAGGGTTTCCTGAGGCAGCCAGGTGTCCTGATCGTAAACCTGAGTGGCTTTTTCCCCGGCGTAGACTTCCATCCAGGAAATCTTGCGTTTACCGCCGTATGCCTTTTGAACTGCAGCATCGACAACCTTGATCATCACCGGACTGATGTCGACACCAATGCCGTCACCTTCGATGAAGGGGATGATCGGGTTATCAGGAACATTGAGAGAATGGTCTGCGTTGACGGAGATTTTGTCGCCGACGGCTGGAACCTGAATCTTCTTGTAACCCATGCTGAACTCCATTGTTTGGATTGAACATCTGGCTTGGTTCGAGCGTAACCCAGTTAAATCAACACGCAAACCCTCTGTCTCCGGCAATCGCACAACTCGTTTCGTACAACCCTGAAAGCAAAGGGAAAAGCGCCAAACTCAAGCATTCCCATTGACCTTAGTCGCCATCCCGCCCTGCGACCTTTAGACCAATGGACGAGATTCGTTGCATATGAACCATCGGCAGATTGCCAGCTACCTATGTATAATGCCGCCCGCTGACCACAGGGTCACGACGGCTGGCCTCTCTAGTACGAGACTTTCCGCCTGATTGGTCGGGTTGTTACCGCAGCCTGACTGCTTGACGCTCTACTGATGCACCCAACATCACCGCGAAGAATCTCGACATTCGGTTCATGGATGACTTTGAACGAACGCGCTTACCCGGCGCCCCTCGAGTTTCTGCGCACGCTTTAGCAAAGAAGAGAGAGTTAATCCGAATATGCCCACCCGCTCGAAGATCATCTATACCTTCACCGACGAAGCTCCTGCCCTCGCCACCTATTCCCTGCTGCCGATCATCGAGGCTTACACCGCCTCGGCCGATATCGCCGTGGAAACCCGCGATATCTCTCTTGCAGCACGCATCCTGGCAAGCTTCCCCGAGCAACTGGGCGACAAAGCCGTAGCCGACCACCTCGCCGAACTGGGCGACCTGGCCGTTACGCCTGAAGCCAACATCATCAAGCTGCCGAACATCAGCGCTTCGGTTCCACAGCTGCAAGCCGCGATCAAAGAGCTGCAAGCCCAGGGTTACAACCTGCCGGACTACCCGGAAACCGTGACCAGCGACGCCGACAAAGACGCCAAGGCGCGTTACGACAAGGTCAAGGGCAGCGCCGTGAACCCGGTTCTGCGTGAAGGCAACTCCGACCGTCGCGCACCGCTGTCGGTGAAGAACTACGCGCGCAAGCACCCGCACAAAATGGGCGCTTGGGCCAAAGACTCCAAGTCCCACGTCGCTCACATGAGCACCGGCGATTTCTACGGCAGCGAAAAAGCTGCCCTGATCGACGCCGCTGACGCCGTGAAGATCGAGCTGATCGCCAAAGACGGTACCGCTACCGTTCTGAAAGAAAAAACCACCGTTCAGGCCGGCGAGATCCTCGACTGCGCCGTGATGAGCAAAAACGCCCTGCGTGCGTTCATCGCTGCCGAAATCGAAAGCGCCAAGGCCCAAGGCGTGCTGCTGTCGGTTCACCTGAAAGCGACCATGATGAAGGTCTCCGACCCGATCATGTTCGGCCAGATCGTTGCCGAGTTCTATAAAGACGCACTGACCAAGCACGCTGACGTGCTGGCCGAGATCGGCTTCAACCTGAACAACGGCATTGGCGACCTGTACGCCCGCATCAAGGCCCTGCCGGCCGAGCAGCAAGCACAGATCGAAGCCGACATGGCGGCGGTCTACGCCGCTCGTCCGTCGCTGGCGATGGTCAACTCCGACAAAGGCATCACCAACCTGCACGTACCGAGCGACGTTATCGTCGACGCCTCGATGCCAGCGATGATCCGTGACTCCGGCAAAATGTGGGGCACCGACGGCCAGCTGCACGACACCAAGGCTGTGATCCCGGACCGTTGCTACGCAACCATCTACCAGGCCGTGATCGAAGACTGCAAAGCCAATGGCGCTTTCGACCCGACCACCATGGGCAGCGTGCCAAACGTTGGTCTGATGGCGAAGAAAGCCGAAGAGTACGGCTCGCACGACAAGACCTTCCAGATCAAGGCTGACGGCGTGGTTCGCGTCACCGACAGCAAGGGCAACCTGCTGATGGAACAGGCTGTTGAAGCCGGCGACATCTTCCGCATGTGCCAGACCAAAGACGCGCCGATCCAGGACTGGGTCAAACTGGCCGTCAACCGTGCTCGCGCCAGCAGCACGCCAGCGATCTTCTGGCTCGACCCAATGCGCGCTCACGATGGCGTAGTGATCGAGAAAGTTCAGGCTTACCTGAAGGATCACGACACTGCCGGTCTGGACATCCAGATCATGGCGCCAGTCGACGCGATGAAGTACACCCTGCAGCGCACCCGCGAAGGCAAGGACACCATTTCGGTGACCGGCAACGTACTGCGCGACTACCTGACTGACTTGTTCCCGATCATGGAACTGGGCACCAGCGCCAAGATGCTGTCGATCGTGCCGCTGATGAACGGCGGTGGCCTGTTCGAAACCGGCGCCGGCGGTTCGGCTCCGAAGCACGTGCAGCAACTGGTTGAAGAGAACTTCCTGCGCTGGGATTCGCTGGGCGAGTTCCTCGCACTGGCGGCGTCCCTTGAGCATCTGGGCGTGAACTACAACAACCCGAAGGCGCTGGTACTGTCGAAAACCCTGGATCAGGCGACTGGCCAGTTCCTCGACAACAACAAGTCGCCATCGCGCAAAGTCGGCAATATCGACAACCGCGGCAGCCACTTCTACCTGGCGATGTACTGGGCTCAGGCCCTGGCTGCCCAGACCGAAGACGCTGCACTGCAAGCGCAGTTCGCGACGCTGGCCAAGACACTGACCGAGAACGAAGCAACCATCGTTGCCGAGCTCAACGCCGTTCAGGGCAAGCCAGTCGACATCGGCGGTTACTACCACGCCAATGCCGAGCTGATCAGCAAGGCCATGCGCCCAAGCGCAACCCTCAACGCGGCGATTGCTGCGCTGGTTTAAGGTTGTAAAGGGAACATCACAAACCCCGGCCTCGTGCCGGGGTTTGTGTTTCCGGGTTTTATGATCACCACAAAACCCTGTGGGAGCTGGCTTGCCAGCGATAGCGGTGGATCAGTCACCTACAATGCTGAATGATAGGCCGCCATCGCTGGCAAGCCAGCTCCCACAGGGATCGGGTTCCAATATTCAAAAACGAGGACACCGTATGGAATGGCTCCCCCACATCACCGTCGCCACCATCGTCGAGGACAACGGCCGCTTCCTGATGGTTGAAGAACACAAGGCCGGGCGCAACGTGCTGAATCAGCCCGCCGGCCACCTCGACCCGGACGAAACCCTGATCGAAGCCGCAGTCCGCGAAACCCTCGAAGAAACCGGTTGGGACGTAGAACCCACCGGTGTCATCGGCATTTACCTGTACACCGCGCCGAGCAACGGCGTGACCTACCAGCGTGTGTGCTTCAGCGCCAAAGCGGTGAAACATCACCCGGATTACCAATTGGACGACGGCATCGTCGGCGCCAAGTGGCTGACCCGTGACGAATTAATGGCTCAACGCGACAACTGGCGCAGCGAGCTGATCATCCGCTGCATTGACGATTATCTGGCGGGCAATCACTTCGGCCTCGAACTGATCCGCCCTTCTCTTTAGCCTTGAGGCCGTGAGCCTGATAGAATCGCGTCCTTTTTCAAGACACTCATTGAATCCCTATGCGTGATCCAGCCCCTTCTGACACATCCAAGAAGCGCGTCATTGTCGGCATGTCCGGCGGCGTGGACTCTTCCGTTTCCGCTCTCCTGCTGATCGAGCAGGGTTACGAGGTGGAAGGCCTGTTCATGAAGAACTGGGAAGAAGACGACGGAACGGAATACTGCACCGCCATGGACGACCTGGCGGATGCCCAGGCTGTCTGCGACAAAATCGGCATCAAGCTGCACACCGCCAACTTCGCCGCCGAGTACTGGGACAACGTGTTCGAGCACTTCCTGGCCGAATACAAGGCCGGTCGCACGCCGAACCCGGACATCCTGTGTAACCGCGAGATCAAGTTCAAGGCGTTCCTCGACTACGCCATGATGCTCGGCGCCGACCTGATCGCCACCGGCCACTACGTGCGCCGCCGCGACATCGATGGCCGCACCGAACTGCTCAAAGGCCTCGATCCGAACAAGGATCAGAGCTACTTCCTGCACGCCGTTGGCGGCGAACAGATCGCCAAGACCCTGTTCCCGGTCGGCGAACTGGAAAAGCCGGAAGTACGTGCGATTGCCGAGAAATACGAGCTGGCGACCGCCAAGAAAAAGGATTCCACAGGGATCTGCTTCATCGGCGAGCGTCGTTTCAGCGACTTCCTCAAGCAATATCTGCCAGCGCAACCGGGCGAAATCAAAACCACCGAAGGCGAAGTCATCGGCCGTCACCACGGCTTGATGTATCACACCATCGGCCAGCGTCAGGGCCTCGGTATTGGCGGCCTGAAAGACGCTGGCGATGAGCCGTGGTACGTGCTGCGCAAGGATCTCGACACCAACGAACTGATCGTCGGCCAGGGCAACAACCATCCGTGGCTGTTTTCCGGCGCCTTGCTCGCCTCGGAAATCTATTGGGTCAACCCGATCGATCTGAGCCAGCCGCTGCGCCTGACCGCCAAAGTGCGTTATCGCCAGAGCGACCAAGCCTGCACCCTGGAAAAAACCGCCAGCGGCTATCGCGCCGTGTTCGACGAGCCGCAACGCGCGGTGACGCCGGGCCAGTCCGTGGTGTTCTATGACGGTGAAATCTGCCTCGGCGGCGGCGTGATCGAAGTCGCCGAGCCGTGGAGCGGCCAGGCATGAGCCCGACTCAGGAGCAACTGACGGCGCTCGGCGGCGTGTTTCTCGCTGCCGTGCTGGTCGACCGGATCGCCAAGACCGGCCAGACCAGCGAGGCCGGCCTGACCTGCATGCTCGGCAGTCTGCTGGTGCGCGACCCGAAGGACACGCTGGACGTTTACGGCGGTGACGACCTCAATCTGCGCGAAGGTTACCGAGCGTTGATCGGCGCCCTCGAACGCGACCCGAGCACTTTGCAACGCGAACCGCTGCGTTATGCCCTGTCGATGCTCGGTCTGGAACGTCAACTGGCCAAGCGTGACGACATGCTCGACACCATCGGCAAGCGCCTGCCGCAGATCCAGTCGCAGGTCGAGCACTTCGGCCCGGCCCACGAAAACGTGGTCGCCGCCTGCGGCGCGCTGTATCAGGACACCCTGAGTACCCTGCGCCAACGCATTCAGGTGCACGGCGACATGCGCAACCTGCAGCAACCGAGCAACGCCTCGAAGATTCGCGCCCTTCTGCTCGCCGGCATTCGTTCGGCGCGCCTGTGGCGACAGCTCGGCGGCCATCGCTGGCAGTTGGTGATCAGCCGGCGCAAGCTGCTCAAAGAGCTGTATCCGTTGATGCGCAGCGAGTAAACGCCACGCAATAAAAGCTTTGTAGTCTGTAACGCGTAATACGCCGGTCAGTTGGCAACGGACCGGCGGATTTTTTCATGTATGATACGCGCCCCATTTCGTTGCCCGACTGTCCGAGAACACCCCATGCAGCTTTCTTCGCTCACTGCGGTTTCCCCTGTTGACGGCCGCTACGCCGGCAAAACCCAGGCCCTGCGCCCGATTTTCAGCGAGTACGGCCTGATCCGTGCCCGTGTTCTGGTTGAAGTGCGCTGGCTCCAGCGCCTGGCCGCCCACGCTGGTATCCCTGAAGTGCCAGCCTTCTCCGCCGAGGCCAACGCCGTTCTCAATGAACTGGCTGAAAACTTCTCGCTGGAGCACGCCGAGCGCGTCAAAGAGATCGAGCGCACCACCAACCACGACGTCAAAGCGATCGAATACCTACTCAAAGAGCAGGCGGCCAAGCTGCCGGAGCTGGCCAAGGTCAGCGAGTTCATCCACTTTGCCTGCACCAGCGAAGACATCAACAATCTGTCCCACGCCCTGATGCTGCGCGAAGGCCGTGACGACGTGATGCTGCCGCTGATGCGCCAGACTGCCAACGCCATCCGCGAACTGGCCATCCGTTTCGCTGACGTTCCGATGCTGTCGCGCACCCACGGTCAACCAGCCTCCCCGACCACTCTGGGTAAAGAGCTGGCGAACGTGGTTTACCGTCTCGAGCGTCAAATCGCTCAGGTCGCTGCCGTGCCGCTGCTGGGCAAGATCAACGGCGCTGTCGGTAACTATAACGCGCACCTGTCGGCCTACCCGCAGATCGACTGGGAAGCCAACGCCCGCGCCTTCATCGAAGACGAGCTGGGCCTGGGCTTCAACCCGTACACCACGCAGATCGAACCGCACGACTACATCGCCGAGCTGTTCGACGCGATCGCGCGCTTCAACACCATCCTGATCGACTTCGACCGTGACATCTGGGGCTACATCTCCCTGGGTTACTTCAAGCAGCGCACCATAGCTGGCGAAATCGGTTCGTCGACCATGCCGCACAAGGTCAACCCGATCGACTTCGAAAACTCCGAAGGCAACCTGGGCATCGCCAACGCACTGTTCCAGCACCTGGCGAGCAAACTGCCGATCTCCCGCTGGCAGCGCGACCTGACCGACTCCACCGTACTGCGCAACCTCGGTGTCGGCTTCGCCCACAGCGTGATCGCCTACGAAGCCAGCCTCAAAGGCATCAGCAAACTGGAGCTCAACGAGCAGAAGATTGCCGCTGACCTCGACGCTTGCTGGGAAGTGTTGGCTGAGCCGATCCAGACCGTGATGCGCCGCTACAACATCGAAAACCCGTACGAAAAACTGAAAGAACTGACCCGTGGTAAGGGCATCAGTCCCGAAGCGTTGCAGACTTTCATCGATGGCCTGGACATGCCAGCCGAAGCGAAAGCCGAGCTCAAGCAACTGACCCCGGCCAACTACATCGGCAACGCTGTAGCGCAAGCCAAACGCATCTGATCGACCGTTTGACCCGTTTGAGACGCCCGGCCGCGCCGGGCGTTTTTATTCCCGTCTGAAAAGTGCTTTTTTTCAATAGGTTACATATGAATTCCGACATTCCTCTTCAACTTCTGGGCGGCATCACGGCGCGCGAATTCCTGCGCGATTACTGGCAGAAAAAGCCACTGCTGATCCGTCAGGCGATTCCTGACTTCGAAAGCCCGATCGACGCCGACGAACTGGCCGGCCTGGCCCTGGAAGAAGAAGTCGAATCGCGCCTGGTGATCGAGCACGGCGAGCGCCCATGGGAACTGCGTCGCGGCCCGTTCGCTGAAGACGAGTTCAGCAAATTGCCGGAAAAAGAGTGGACCCTCCTGGTTCAAGCAGTTGACCAGTTCGTCCCGGAAGTCAGCGAGCTGCTGGAAAACTTCCGCTTCCTGCCGAGCTGGCGCGTCGATGACGTGATGATCAGCTTCGCCGCCCCGGGTGGCAGCGTCGGTCCGCACTTCGACAACTACGACGTGTTCCTGCTGCAAGGCCACGGCAAGCGCAACTGGAAAATCGGCCAGATGTGCGATTCCGAGAGCCCGCTGCTGCAACACGCGGATCTGCGCATCCTCGCTGAATTCCACGAGACCGAAGAGTGGACGCTGGAACCGGGCGACATGCTCTACCTGCCGCCGCGTCTGGCTCACTGCGGTGTCGCCGTCGACAACTGCATGACCTACTCGGTAGGCTTCCGTGCGCCAAGCGCTTCCGAAGTGCTGACTCACTTCACCGACTTCCTCAGCCAGTTCCTGACTGACGAAGAGCGCTACACCGACGCCGACGCGCAGCCAGCCGCTGACCCGCATCAGATTCAACACGATGCGCTGGATCGCCTGAAAAGCCTGCTGGCCGAGCACATGAGCGACGAGCGTCTGCTGCTGACCTGGTTCGGCCAGTACATGACCGAGCCGCGCTATCCAGAGCTGGTGGTTGGCCCGGAAGACGTCGAAGAAGAAGACTTCCTTAGCGCTCTGCAGGATGGCGCGATCTTGATCCGCAACCCGAGCGCGCGTCTGGCCTGGTCGGAAGTCGATGACGATCTGCTGTTGTTCGCCAGCGGCCAGAGCCGTTACCTGCCGGGCAAGCTGCGCGAACTGCTGAAGCTGATCTGCGCCGCTGATGCCCTGCATACCGAGAACCTCGGTGAGTGGCTGAACGACGAAGACGGTCGCGGCCTGCTCTGCGAACTGGTCAAGCAAGGCAGCCTGGGGTTCGCTGATGAATAAAATTCGCGTTCGTGTCGCAGACTGGCAGAAGGACATCGCCGAGATCCGGCGCATTCGTGAAACGGTGTTCATTGCCGAGCAATCGGTGCCACCTGAATTGGAGTGGGACGCGGACGACGCGACCGCCGTGCATTTCCTCGCGTTTGAAGGCGACTTTCCGATCGGCACTGCGCGCTTGCTGCCTGATGGGCACATCGGTCGGGTTTCGGTGCTGAAAGACTGGCGCGGGATGAAGGTTGGCGATGCACTGATGCAAGCGGTCATCGCTGAAGCGGAAGCGCGCGGCTTGAAAGAGCAGATGCTCAGCGCGCAAGTGCAAGCCACGGCGTTCTATGAGCGCCTGGGTTTCAGCCTGGTCAGCGAGGAATTCCTCGAAGCCGGGATTCCGCATGTCGACATGGTTCGGCATTCGGGTTGAGCTCTGCCCTGATCGTTCCCACGCTCTGCGTGGGAACGCCTCTCGGGAGGCTCCGCGTCTCATGCGGCATGTGACGCAGAGCGTCACTGGCTGCATTCCCACGCAGAGCGTGGGAACGATCACGCCCCGCCATTTTCGGATGCCGGGGCGTTTTGCTGTCTACGATTCAACTTGGCCCACCCAAGGCCGACAAACTGGCAATATCAAGCCTTTCGAAAGCGGAGATAACGGACATGTCCCTACGCACCCTGCTCACCACCCTGCTGCTCGGCTGCAGTTTTTCGGTGATGGCAGCCACAGAAATCGTGCCTCTCAATTACCGCACCAGCACCGACATGCTGCCAATGGCGCAAGACTTCCTCGGCAAGGACGGTCAGGTCAGCGCCTACGGCAATCAACTGATCATCAAAGCCGAACCGGACAAGATCCAGGAGCTGAAAGCGCTGATCACCCAGCTCGACACTGCGCCGAAACGTCTGCTGATCACCGTCGACACCAACGAAAACAATGGCCGGGGCGATGAGGGTTATTCGATCAATGGCGCGCAGCCAAGTCAGACCCGCATCATCAGCCGCAGCACCACCAGCCGTAATGGCGGCGTACAACAGGTACAAGCCAGCGAAGGCATGCCGGCGCTGATCCAGGTCGGGCAAAGCGTGCCGATCACCAGCAGCCAGAGCAATTCCTACGGCGATTACAGCAGCCAGACTCAATACCGCAACGTCACACAAGGGTTCTACGTCACCGCCAGCGTCACCGGCGACATCGTTCATCTGGCGATCACTACCAATAATGACCGCATGAGCCAGGAACGTTCCGATGTAGTGAACGTGCAAAGCACCGACACAACCGTCAGCGGACGCCTGGGTGAGTGGATCACCCTCGCCGGCGTCAACAGCCAGACCCAGGCTGATAAACAGGGCCTGACCCGCAGCTACTCGACTCAAGGCCGGGATGACATGACCTTGCGGGTGAAAGTCGACACGTTGGACTAAAGCACCAAAAACTGACTGATTAGTCGTATTAGACGAAAGATGTAGTGCTTGAAAAAAAGCACTACAAAACGTTTGACGAGGCAAAAAAGCGAAGGCATGATGGCCTCGCTCCCGCTAATCAGAGGCCCTGGCAAGGGCCTTCGAAGCGATGTTCGCACCTACCCCGCGAACCGTTTCGTGTCTGTACCGCCCACAAGGTGTGTTTGACGAGGTTGCCGACTGGAACGAAGTTGTCCCGAGGGACGGAAGCGTAATTAGGTAACCCGGCTCCACACTGTAGACCGTATAGAGGCCCACGACGCCCGAATGCGCCCGCAGTCCGCCACTACCTGCTCACTTCCCCTCGAGCCCATCGTTCATCCCGTCGCCTACCCCGCCGAATCCGACTTGACCACCTAAGCTTCTGGTCAGCGAGCGCAGGAATTTTCCACCGCAGAACAACTTTTCATAAAAGACGCGACGAGGTTTATCTCCATGGCACTGACACGCGAACAGCAAATTGCAGCCCTCGAAAAAGACTGGGCTGAAAACCCGCGCTGGAAAGGCGTGACACGCACTTACTCCGCTGCTGACGTCGTCCGTCTGCGTGGCTCGGTTCAACCTGAGCACACCTTTGCAAAAATGGGCGCCGAGAAGCTGTGGAACCTGGTCACCCAGGGTGCCAAGCCAGCCTTCCGTCCTGAGAAAGATTTCGTCAACTGCATGGGCGCCCTGACCGGCGGCCAGGCTGTTCAACAGGTTAAAGCCGGTATCCAGGCGATCTACCTGTCGGGCTGGCAAGTGGCTGCGGACAACAACTCCGCAGAATCCATGTACCCAGACCAGTCGCTGTACCCGGTGGATTCGGTTCCAACCGTGGTCAAGCGCATCAACAACTCGTTCCGTCGTGCTGACCAGATCCAGTGGAAAGCCGGCAAAAACCCGGGCGACGATGGCTACATCGACTACTTCGCGCCAATCGTGGCTGACGCTGAAGCCGGTTTCGGCGGCGTACTGAATGCTTACGAGCTGATGAAGAGCATGATCGAAGCAGGCGCCGCCGGCGTTCACTTCGAAGACCAACTGGCTTCCGTGAAAAAATGCGGTCACATGGGCGGTAAAGTACTGGTTCCTACCCAGGAAGCCGTACAGAAGCTGACCGCTGCACGTCTGGCTGCCGACGTTGCTGGTACCCCGACCATCATTCTGGCCCGTACCGACGCGAACGCCGCTGACCTGCTGACCTCCGATTGCGACCCGTACGACCAGCCGTTCGTGACTGGCGAGCGCACTCAGGAAGGTTTCTACAAGGTCCGTGCCGGTCTGGATCAAGCCATCGCTCGTGGCCTGGCTTACGCGCCGTACGCCGACCTGATCTGGTGCGAAACTGCCAAGCCGGATCTGGACGAGGCTCGTCGCTTCGCCGAAGCGATCAAAAAGGAATACCCGGACCAACTGCTGTCGTACAACTGCTCGCCTTCCTTCAACTGGAAGAAAAACCTGGACGACGCGACCATCGCCAAGTTCCAGCGCGAACTGTCCGCCATGGGTTACAAGCACCAGTTCATCACCCTGGCCGGCATTCACAACATGTGGCACAGCATGTTCAACCTGGCGCACGACTACGCCCGCAACGACATGACCGCCTACGTGAAACTGCAGGAGCAGGAGTTCGCTGACGCCGCCAAGGGTTACACCTTCGTGGCTCACCAGCAGGAAGTGGGCACCGGCTACTTCGACGACATGACCACCGTGATTCAAGGTGGCTCGTCTTCGGTAACCGCACTGACCGGTTCGACTGAAGAAGAACAGTTCCACTGATTCTGCTACGCCTGAGCAAACGGCCTTTGCGGATCGGATAGAAAGCTAACCGCAGAGCCGCAAAACTGACGCCCCGACTGGTTCGGGGCGTTTTTTTGTCTGCGATTCGGCAATTTCCTAAAACAGCCGCCCCGTTCATTCCCATCCTTGGCACTCCCCCGCCAAACCTCCATCACCTGTGACGACAGTTCACACCCTCTTTGAACCGTTTGGGGCTAATGCCCTCTTCTATTAGCGCTTAGGGTACGGCCCATCGCCGTGTCGTTGCGGCGTTACAGACAATAATAAAGACGTTCATTCGAGGTACGAGCCGATGCGTGATGACAAAGACAAGGCTAACAACGAGCTAGGGAATGGCTTGAAAGGACGGCAGGTCACGATGATTTCGATCGGCGGCGTGATTGGCGCCGGTCTGTTTGTGGGTTCGAGTAATGCCATCGCCACCGCTGGCCCTGCGGTGCTGGTGTCGTATGTCTGCGCCGCGATCATCGTGGTACTGGTCATGCAGATGCTCGGCGAAATGGCCACAGCACGGCCGGACACCGGGTCGTTTTCTTCCTATGCCGATCAGGCGATCGGGCGCTGGGCCGGGTTTTCCATCGGCTGGTTGTACTGGTGGTTCTACGTGTTGGTGATTGCCATCGAAGCGATTGTCGCCGGCAATATCCTCGGTGACTGGCTGGGCATCCCCCATTGGGTGGCGGCGTTCGGCGTGACGTTTGCGCTGATCGTTTGCAACAGCCTCAGCGTCGGTTCTTTCGGTACGCTGGAATATTGGTTGTCGCTGTTCAAAGTCGTTTCGATCGTGGGCTTCATCATTCTCGGTGTGCTGGCGATTTTCGGGATCTTGCCGGGCTCCTCGACCAGCGGGATTTCCAATCTCTACGCCAATGGCGGTTTCGCCCCCAACGGTAATGTGGCGATTGTCGCCGGGCTGCTGACAGCGATGTTCAGTTTCCAGGGCAGCGAAGTGGTGACCATCGCCGCCGCTGAATCCAAGGATCCGAAAGCCAATATCAAGAAGGCCATTCGTGCCGTGGTCTGGCGTCTGGGCTTGTTCTACCTCGGTTCGATGTTTGTGGTGGTGTGCCTGATCCCGTGGAACGCCCCGGATCTGGCGCAAGGTTCCTACCAGGCTGTGCTGAGCGCGATGAACATTCCGTGGGCGCCGCAGATCATGGGCATTGTTGTGTTGGTGGCGGTCACCAGTTGCCTGAACTCGGCGATCTATACCGCATCGCGCATGGCGTACTCGCTGGCCCGTCGCGGTGATGCACCGAACGCGGTGTCGCACACCACCCGTCAAGGCGTGCCGCTGCTGGCCGTCGCACTGACATCGGTCGCCGCGCTGACGGCGCTGACCGCCAACTACCTGCTGCCCAAGCAAGTGTTTCAGTTTTTGTTGGCCACCAGCGGCGCATTGGCCTTGCTGATGTATCTGGTGATCGCCGTCACGCAACTGTGCATGCGCCGCAAACTGGTCGCGCAGGGCAAGAAACTCGAAGTGCGCATGTGGATGTTTCCGTATCTGACGATCCTCACGATCGTGTTCATCCTCGGCGTGTTCGCGATCATGGCGGCCTTTCCCGGCCAGCGTGCGGAATTGCTCTCGACCCTTGGCCTGACTGCGGTGCTGGTGATCATCGGCGCGTATTTGCAGAAATCGCAGCCCGAGCTGTCGGCACGACGCAGCGCCATGGCGCCAGTTGAAAACGCAACCCCGCGAGTATTGGCCTGAAAACCGGCCGGCGCTGTGACTGAGGGTCACAGCGAGTGTGCCGGCAACCTACTTTTTCACGGCTGATCACCACCCTACTCTGTTTGAAACCCCGGCCAACAAACGGCCGGGGGTTATCAAAACTTACAAGGAACGCCTCATGAGTATTGCGCCTAAACCTGACGAACTGGCCATCCCGTATCAACTGCCGCAAGTGCCATACATGGCGCCCGACATGGTGCACCCCGGCGTGCTGGGTCAATGGCTGGAAGACGATCAACTGTGGGTGCCGGTGACAGATTCGGTGTCCTTCAAACCGGTGTTGCTCAGTGTTTCCGGTGGCTACTACATCAACCTGCTGCGCGTGCGCAAAAGCGGCGTGCTCTCGCGCCATCGTCACACCGGCGGCGTGCACGCCATGGTGCTAAAGGGTCGCTGGTACTATCTGGAGCATGACTGGGTCGCCGAGCAAGGTTCGTTTGCCTTCGAGCCACCGGGCGAGACTCACACCCTGTTCGTGCCGGAAGATGTCGAAGAGATGATCACCTGGTTTCACGTGCAGGGTGGCTACACCTACGTTGATCCGCAGGGTATAGCGGTCGGCTACGAGGACGTCTTCACCAAACTGGAAACCGCCCGCGCGCATTACAAAAAGCTCGGGCTGCCAGACGATTACATCGAACAGTTCATTCGCTGATCCACGCCGTGGCAGGCGTCTGATCGACACGGGGGGCAAGCATTGGATAACTACTCGCAGCTGTTGGCGTTTCTTTGGGCCACGGAGCACGGTAACTTTTCAGCGGCCTCTCGCGCCCACGGTCTGACGCCGTCGGCCATCAGCAAGCTGATTTCCCGCCTGGAAGATCGCTTGCAGGTGCGCCTGTTTCAACGCGGGACGCGCAGCTTGTCGTTGACCGAAGAAGGCGCCGCCTATCTGGTCAGCGCCCGCGCAGTGATCAATGCGATGGCCGAAGCAGACTCACTGGCCGAAGCGTTTCCGACGCGGGTCAGTGGCATGCTGCGGATTCACACGATGTCGACGTTTGCCAAACACCAGATCATTCCGTGGCTGCCGGAGTTTCTCGCGGCGTATCCAGGCCTGACGATTGATATCCAGATCGGCGCGCAATTTACCGATCAGTTCGATCAGGGGCTGGATCTGGCGATTCACAGCGGCGTGCTGCCGGACTCCACGCGCATCGCCCGCAAGATTGGTCAGAGCCGCTGGATCATCTGCGCTTCCCCGGACTACCTCGCCCGCCACGGAACGCCCGAGCACCCGCAGCAATTGCTCGATCACACCTGTTTCAGTTTCGGCTTCAACAGCGTGTGGAATGACTGGGACTTCCTCATCGATGGCAATGCGACCAGCATTCCGGTGATTCCCAAAGCGACCTTCGCCCAAGGCGATCTGCTGCGCGATCTCGCGCTCAGCGGCGCAGGCATTGTGCGCTTGGCCGAGTTTCATATCGGTCACGACATCCGCGAGGGCCGCTTGATCCCGCTGCTGCAGAGCTACAGCCCGGAAAGCTTCGAACCGATTTACATGATCTACACCAATCGCAAGCACCTCAGCCCCAGGATCCGCGTGTTCCGTGACTTTCTTGAACAGAAACTCGCGCAGAGTCCGTGGAACACCGAGCGCGGCTGAACGCTCACCTATTAATAAGTACAGAGGCTTCTATGCGTAACCTGATTGGCGATGTCTCCAGCGCCGCACGCATCCTTCCGGAACTCAATGGCGAAACCCTGTTTATTCGCAACGGCAAGGACGCGTACGTGTATGACGACAAAGGTCGTCGCTACATCGACACCGCGCTCGGTTTCGGCGCGGTGTTGTTGGGCCACGCCAATAACTGCGTCAACGAACAGGTCGCGGCAGCCCTGGCCGATTCCGCAGCGCCGTCGTGGGCACATGTCCGCGAACACGCAGCCGCTTCTGCACTGGCGGCGCACACCGGCGCAATGAGCAAAGTGATTTTCACCAACTCCGGCAGCGAAGCCGTGCATCTGGCCTGCCGTGCTGCCCGCGCCTATACCGGACGCGGGCGCATCGCGAAAATGGCCGCGGGTTTCGACGGTTGGTTTGATGACGTCAGCTTCGGCAATGTGTCGTCCAGTGAGGCGAATTTCGCTGAGGGTCAGCGACCTTCTACGCCGCGCACGACGTTGCTGCGCTTCAATGACTTTGACGATGTCGAGCGGTTGTTCGCTGAGGATTCAGACATTGCGGCGGTGATCCTTGAGCCGATGCTCGCCAATGCTGGCTGCATCATGCCGGCGCCGGGCTATCTGCTGCATGTGCAGGACGTCGCGCATCGGCATGGCGCGCTGGTGATTTGTGATGAAGTATTGATGGGTTTTCGCCTGTTCGCCGGGCTCGCGGGTTTGCAGGCGGGGCTGAATCCGGACATCGCCAGTGTTGGCAAGGCGATTGGCAATGGTGTGCCGGTGTCGGCGATTGTTGGCAAGCCGCATATCTTGGCGGGATTTGAGGAAGGTCGCGTATTGCGGGGCGGCACGTTCAGCGGCAACCCGATGGCGTGTGCGGCGGTGATCAGCACCCTGGCGCAACTGGATGATGCGGATTATCAGCGTTTGATTGCGCGGGGTGAGGCGCTGCGTGCTTCCGTGGGGGCCTCGTTCAAGGCGCACGGGATGACAGTGAGCACCAGTGGATACGGCAATGTTTTCGGGATCTGGCCTTCGGCGCAGGCGCCGACCAGCTATGCCGAGGCGCTGGAATGTGGCGATGCGGAGTTTAGTAAAGCGCTGCATCTGGCGTTGCGCGAGGCTGGGGTGTTGGTGATGCCTTCGCCTTATGGACGGGTTTATTTGTCGTTTGCGCATGATGATGGGGTGGTTGAGGAGATGAAAACTGCGTTTTCGGTGGCGGCTTCGAAGCTGGCTGTGCGGTTTGGCTGAGAGGATTGGGGTTCAGGCCTGGCGTGCAAGGCGTCGGGTCTGGTGGTGATTGATCTGGCGCTTTCGCGAGCAAGCTCGCTCCCACAGGGTTCTTGGTGCTCACACAATTCAGGACACACCACAAAACACTGTGGGAGCTGGCTTGCCAGCGATAGCGGTGGTTCAGACAAATCCATAGTGGCTGACTGGCCGCCATCGCTGGCAAGCCAGCTCCCACAGGGTTCTCGGTTGGACACAAGACTTCCGGCCCACCACAGCTCGCTGCCACAGGGATCCGCGGCGCTCGGTCAAAAACATTGATCCAGAGCGGTATCGGTGCAGGAAAAATCGGGTAAAACGGGCACCTTCGCAACTTGCAGTAATGTGCAAGTAAGACAACTTCCCAATACCTCACCCGTTAAACAGTTACAAAAGCACTCCAAACGATATTAATTATCATTTAGCGGCAACTATGTTCGTTACATTTCCAACAAAACATAATTCGTTGAATTCCGGCTAATGCCCGCAACGCATGGGCCGCCGGGGGTTAGAGGGGCGCTATGTCCTTATTCCAATAAATAATTTCGCTATAGGAATTTTACTTGCCGGGTGTTTAGCCATAAAATCAGCGCGATTGATTGCTGCGACATATCGTCACTGCCTATTTCTTTATCAAGCTCAGAGACCTTTGCTCTCTGTTAAGGATTACCAGCATGCCCGAAGCGACAGGACTCATGGCCCACAACTGGGGCTTTGCCATTTTCCTTCTGGGTGTCGTCGGCCTCTGCGCCTTCATGCTTGGCGTTTCCAGCCTCCTCGGGTCAAAAGCCTGGGGCCGCAGCAAAAACGAACCGTTCGAGTCGGGCATGCTACCTACCGGTGGCGCCCGCTTGCGGCTCTCAGCCAAATTCTATCTGGTCGCGATGCTGTTCGTGATCTTCGATATCGAAGCCCTCTTTCTCTTTGCATGGTCTGTGTCCGTCCGCGAAAGCGGCTGGACCGGATTCGTCGAAGCTCTCGTTTTCATAGCAATTCTGTTGGCAGGTCTTGTCTACCTGTTCCGAGTGGGCGCCCTTGACTGGGCTCCGGAAGCTCGTCGCAAGCGGCAGGCGAAGCTGAAACAATGAGGCTTTGGCAATGCAATACAATCTCACCAGGATCGACCCCGATGCTCCTAACGAGCAGTATCCGATTGGCGAACGGGAAACCGTTTCCGATCCGTTAGAAGATCAAGTCCACAAAAACATTTTCATGGGCAAGCTGGAAGACGTGCTGAGTGGCGCGGTCAACTGGGGACGTAAGAACTCCCTGTGGCCGTACAACTTCGGCTTGTCGTGCTGCTACGTGGAAATGACCACCGCCTTCACGGCGCCCCACGACATCGCGCGCTTTGGCGCCGAAGTGATCCGGGCATCGCCGCGTCAGGCCGACTTCATGGTTATCGCCGGCACCTGCTTCATCAAGATGGCGCCGATCATTCAGCGTCTCTACGAGCAGATGCTCGAGCCGAAGTGGGTTATCTCCATGGGTTCGTGCGCCAACTCCGGTGGCATGTACGACATCTACTCTGTGGTTCAAGGGGTGGACAAGTTCCTGCCCGTGGACGTCTACGTACCTGGCTGCCCGCCCCGTCCGGAAGCATTTCTGCAAGGCTTGATGCTGTTGCAGGAATCGATTGGACAGGAGCGTCGTCCGCTTTCCTGGGTCGTTGGTGATCAAGGCGTTTATCGCGCCGACATGCCTTCGCAGAAGGAACAGCGCCGCGAACAGCGAATCGCAGTCACCAACCTGCGCAGCCCTGACGAAGTCTGATCCAGATCTGTTCTTACAAAAAGAAACGAGAAGCTGGCTTCATTCTTTACGTTGACCGAAAGCGAAAAAATAACCATGACTACAGGCAGTGCTCTGTACATCCCGCCTTATAAGGCAGACGACCAGGATGTGGTCGTTGAATTGAACAACCGTTTTGGCGCTGAAGCGTTCACCGCTCAGTCGACCCGCACCGGCATGCCGGTGTTGTGGGTTGCGCGCGCCAAGCTCGTTGAAGTCCTGACTTTCCTGCGCAACCTGCCCAAGCCGTACGTCATGCTTTATGACCTGCACGGCGTGGACGAGCGTCTGCGCACCAAGCGTCAGGGCCTGCCGAGCGACGCCGAGTTCACCGTGTTCTATCACCTCATGTCGCTGGAGCGTAATAGTGACGTGATGATCAAGGTCGCCTTGTCCGAGAGCGACCTCAGCTTGCCGACCGTTACCGGCATCTGGCCGAACGCCAACTGGTACGAGCGTGAAGTCTGGGACATGTTCGGCATCGATTTCAAAGGTCACCCGCACCTGTCGCGCATCATGATGCCGCCGACCTGGGAAGGTCACCCGCTGCGCAAGGACTTCCCGGCGCGCGCCACCGAATTCGATCCGTACAGCCTCAACCTCGCCAAGCAACAGCTTGAGGAAGAAGCCGCGCGTTTCCGTCCTGAAGACTGGGGCATGAAGCGTTCCGGCCCGAACGAGGACTACATGTTCCTCAACCTCGGCCCGAACCACCCTTCGGCGCACGGTGCGTTCCGCATCATTCTGCAACTGGACGGCGAAGAGATCGTCGACTGCGTGCCGGACATCGGTTACCACCACCGTGGTGCCGAGAAGATGGCCGAGCGTCAGTCCTGGCACAGCTTCATCCCGTACACCGACCGTATCGACTACCTCGGCGGCGTGATGAACAACCTGCCGTACGTGCTCTCGGTCGAGAAGCTGGCCGGCATCAAAGTGCCTGAGAAGGTCGACGTCATCCGCATCATGATGGCCGAGTTCTTCCGGATCACCAGCCACCTGCTGTTCCTGGGTACTTACATCCAGGACGTCGGCGCCATGACCCCGGTGTTCTTCACCTTCACCGACCGCCAGAAGGCGTACACGGTGATTGAAGCCATTACCGGTTTCCGTCTGCACCCGGCCTGGTACCGCATCGGTGGCGTTGCCCACGACCTGCCGCGCGGCTGGGAAAAACTGGTGAAAGACTTCGTTGAATGGCTGCCAAAACGCCTCGACGAGTACACCAAGGCTGCCCTGCAGAACAGCATCCTCAAGGGCCGTACCATCGGCGTCGCCCAGTACAACACCAAAGAAGCCCTGGAGTGGGGCGTCACCGGTGCCGGCCTGCGTTCGACCGGTTGCGATTTCGACCTGCGTAAAGCGCGTCCGTACTCCGGCTACGAGAACTTCGAGTTCGAAGTACCGCTGGCCGCCAATGGCGATGCCTACGACCGCTGCATGGTTCGCGTCGAAGAGATGCGCCAGAGCATCAAGATCATCGACCAGTGCATGCGCAACATGCCGGAAGGCCCGTACAAGGCGGATCACCCGCTGACCACGCCGCCGCCGAAAGAGCGCACGCTGCAGCACATCGAAACCTTGATCACGCACTTCCTGCAAGTTTCGTGGGGCCCGGTCATGCCGGCCAACGAATCCTTCCAGATGATCGAAGCGACCAAGGGCATCAACAGTTATTACCTGACGAGCGACGGCGGCACCATGAGCTACCGTACCCGGATCCGCACTCCAAGCTTCCCGCATCTGCAACAGATCCCTTCGGTGATCAAAGGCAGCATGGTCGCGGACATGATTGCGTACCTGGGTAGTATCGATTTCGTTATGGCCGACGTGGACCGCTAAGCATGAACAGCACGCTTATCCAGACAGACCGTTTCACCCTCAGTGAAACCGAGCGCTCGGCCATCGAGCACGAGCTGCATCACTACGAAGACCCGCGCGCGGCGTCGATCGAAGCCCTGAAGATCGTTCAGAAAGAACGCGGTTGGGTGCCGGATGGCGCCTTGTACGCGATCGGCGAAATGCTCGGCATTCCGGCCAGCGACGTTGAAGGTGTGGCGACGTTCTATAGCCAGATTTTCCGTCAGCCGGTTGGCCGTCACATCATTCGCGTCTGCGACAGCATGGTCTGCTACATCGGTGGCCACGAGTCGGTGGTCAGCGAAATCCAGAACAATCTGGGCATCGGCCTGGGTCAGACCACCGCCGACGGTCGTTTCACCCTGCTGCCGGTCTGCTGCCTCGGCAACTGCGACAAGGCGCCGGCGCTGATGATCGACGACGACACCTTTGGTGATGTGCAGCCTGCTGGCGTCGCCAAACTGCTCGAGGGCTACGTATGACCCTGACATCTTTCGGTCCTGCCAACCGCATTCAGCGTTCGGCCGAGACTCACCCGCTGACCTGGCGTCTGCGCGATGACGGCGAAGCCGTGTGGCTCGACGAGTACCAGGCCAAGAACGGTTACGCCGCGGCGCGCAAAGCCTTCGCCGACATGGATCAGGACGCCATCGTCCAGACCGTGAAAGACGCAGGCTTGAAAGGGCGCGGCGGTGCAGGCTTCCCCACGGGCGTGAAGTGGGGCCTGATGCCCAAAGACGAATCCATCAACATCCGCTACCTGCTGTGCAACGCGGATGAAATGGAGCCGAACACCTGGAAAGACCGCATGCTGATGGAGCAACTGCCCCATCTGCTGATCGAAGGCATGCTGATCAGCGCGCGCGCGCTGAAAACCTACCGTGGCTATATCTTCCTGCGTGGCGAATACACCACCGCCGCCAAGCACCTCAACCGTGCCGTGGAAGAAGCCAAGGCTGCGGGCCTGCTGGGCAAGAACATTCTGGGCAGCGGTTTTGATTTCGAGCTGTTCGTCCACACCGGCGCCGGGCGTTATATCTGCGGTGAAGAAACCGCACTGATCAACTCCCTCGAAGGCCGCCGTGCCAACCCGCGCTCCAAGCCGCCCTTCCCTGCCGCCGTTGGCGTGTGGGGCAAACCGACTTGCGTGAACAACGTCGAAACCCTGTGCAACGTGCCGGCGATCATTGCCGACGGCGTTGACTGGTACAAATCGTTGGCCCGCGAAGGCAGCGAAGACATGGGCACCAAGCTCATGGGCTTCTCCGGCAAAGTCAAAAACCCGGGCCTGTGGGAACTGCCATTCGGCGTCACCGGTCGCGAGCTGTTCGAAGACTACGCTGGCGGCATGCGCGACGGCTTCAAGCTCAAGGCCTGGCAGCCAGGTGGCGCCGGTACCGGTTTCCTCCTGCCAGAACACCTCGACGCGCAAATGTACGCCGGCGGCATCGCCAAAGTGGGCACCCGTATGGGTACCGGCCTGGCCATGGCGGTGGACGACAGCGTCAACATGGTGTCGCTGTTGCGCAACATGGAGCAGTTCTTCGCTCGCGAGTCCTGCGGCTTCTGCACCCCGTGCCGTGATGGTTTGCCATGGAGCGTCAAGCTGCTGATGGCCATCGAAGAAGGCCGCGGTCAGCCAGGCGACATCGAGACGCTGCTGGGTCTGGTCGGCTTCCTCGGCCCAGGCAAGACCTTCTGTGCTCACGCACCGGGTGCCGTGGAGCCGTTGGGCAGTGCCATCAAATACTTCCGTCCAGAGTTCGAAGCCGGTATCGCGCCTGTTAGCGCCGCCGTCCCGCCTCTGGCAAGGCCGATCGTAATCGGCGCGTAAACGCTTAAAAAGGCGAAGGGTCCGTGCCCTTCGCCTTTCGTCCGATGACGCCTTTCGGGGCTGACTGGATTCGGACGGATAACAAGATTCCATTAGCCACGCCCGCTGACACCGGGCCAACGAAGACCTTTGAACCATGGCCACTATCCACGTAGACGGCAAAGCGCTCGAAGTCGACGGGGCAGACAACCTGTTACAGGCATGTCTGTCGCTGGGCCTCGACATTCCATATTTCTGCTGGCACCCCGCGCTCGGTAGCGTCGGGGCTTGCCGCCAGTGCGCGGTCAAGCAGTACACCGACGAGAACGACACCCGTGGTCGCATCGTCATGTCCTGCATGACCCCGGCCACCGACAACACCTGGATCTCCATCGACGATGATGAATCCAAGGCGTTCCGCGCCAGTGTTGTTGAATGGCTGATGACCAACCACCCGCACGACTGCCCTGTGTGCGAAGAAGGCGGTCATTGCCACCTGCAAGACATGACAGTGATGACCGGCCACAACGAGCGCCGTTATCGCTTCACCAAACGCACCCACCAGAACCAGCAATTGGGCCCGTTCATTTCCCACGAAATGAACCGCTGCATCGCTTGCTACCGCTGCGTGCGTTTCTATAAGGATTACGCTGGCGGCACCGACCTCGGTGTATTCGGCGCCCACGACAACGTGTACTTCGGTCGCGTTGAAGACGGCACCCTCGAAAGCGAGTTCTCCGGCAACCTCACCGAGGTCTGCCCGACCGGTGTGTTCACCGACAAGACTCACTCCGAGCGCTACAACCGTAAGTGGGACATGCAGTTCTCGCCAAGCATCTGCCATGGCTGCTCGAGCGGTTGCAACATCTCCCCGGGCGAGCGTTACGGCGAACTGCGTCGTATCGAAAACCGTTTCAACGGTTCGGTGAACCAGTACTTCCTGTGCGACCGTGGCCGTTTCGGTTATGGCTACGTCAACCGCACCGACCGTCCACGTCAGCCGCTGCTAGCCGACGGCACCAAGCTCGGTCTCGACGCGGCACTGGATAAAGCCGCTGATCTGCTGCGCGGTCGCAACATCGTCGGTATCGGTTCGCCGCGTGCCAGCCTCGAAAGCAACTACGCGTTGCGTGAACTGGTGGGCGCCGAACACTTCTACTCGGGTATCGAAGCGTCCGAACTGGAGCGCATCCGTCTGGTCCTGCAAGTGCTGAAAGACAGCCCGCTGCCAGTGCCGAACATGCGCGACATCGAAGATCACGATGCGATTTTCGTCCTAGGTGAAGACCTGACCCAGACCGCCGCCCGTGTGGCGCTGTCGCTGCGTCAGTCGGTCAAAGGCAAAGCTGAGGACATGGCCGAAGCCATGCGCGTTCAGCCTTGGCTCGACGCCGCCGTGAAGAACATCGGTCAGCACGCGCTGAACCCGCTGTTCATCGCCAGCCTCGCGGAAACCAAGCTCGACGACATCGCTGAAGAATGCGTACACGCCGCTCCGGACGATCTGGCGCGCATCGGTTTCGCCGTTGCCCACGCACTGGATGCCAGCGCTCCGGCCGTTGAAGGTCTGGACGCTGAAGCCCTGGAACTGGCCCAGCGCATTGCTGATGCCCTGCTCGCGGCCAAACGTCCGCTGATCATCGCCGGTACTTCGCTGGGTTCCAAAGCCTTGATCGAAGCCGCCGCGAACATCGCCAAGGCGCTGAAGCTGCGCGAGAAGAACGGTTCGATCAGCCTGATCGTGCCGGAAGCCAACAGCCTCGGCCTGGCCATGCTCGGTGGCGAATCGGTCGACGCCGCGCTGCAAGCCGTCATCGACGGTAAGGCTGACGCGATTGTTGTGCTGGAAAACGATCTGTACACCCGCACCGCGAAAGAGAAAGTCGATGCGGCACTGAACGCGGCGCAAGTGGTGATCGTTGCCGACCATCAGAAAACCGCTACCAGCGACCGCGCGCACCTGGTGCTGCCAGCCGCAAGCTTTGCTGAAGGCGACGGTACGCTGGTCAGCCAGGAAGGTCGCGCCCAGCGCTTCTTCCAGGTTTTCGATCCGCAATACCTGGACGCAAGCATTCTGGTACACGAAGGCTGGCGCTGGCTGCACGCCCTGCGCGCCACCCTGCTGAACCAGCCAATCGACTGGACGCAACTCGACCACGTCACCGCTGCCGTTGCTTCGAGCACCGAGCAACTGGCGCGTATCGTCGACGCTGCACCGTCCGCGGCGTTCCGCATCAAGGGTCTGAAACTGGCGCGTGAGCCGCTGCGTTACTCCGGTCGCACCGCGATGCGCGCCGACATCAGCGTTCACGAACCGCGCACCCCGCAAGACAAAGACACCGCGTTCGCCTTCTCCATGGAAGGTTACTCGGGCTCTGCCGAACCGCGTCAGCAAGTACCGTTTGCATGGTCGCCGGGCTGGAACTCGCCACAAGCGTGGAACAAGTTCCAGGACGAAGTCGGTGGTCACCTGCGCGCTGGCGATCCGGGCACCCGCCTGATCGAAAGCACTGGCGATTCGCTGAACTGGTTCGCCGCTGCGCCACGTGCGTTCAACCCGGCGCCGGGCACCTGGCAAGCCGTGCCGTTCTTCCACCTGTTCGGCAGCGAAGAAAACTCTTCGAAAGCCGCGCCGGTTCAAGAGCGCATTCCGGCTGCTTACGTGGCACTGGCCAAGTCGGAAGCGGATCGTCTGGGCGTCAACGACGGTGCCTTGCTGAACCTGAACGTGGCCGGTCAGACCCTGCGTCTGCCGCTGCGCATCAATGAAGAACTGGGCGCAGGTCTGGTGGCATTGCCTGCGGGCATCGCCGGCATTCCACCGGCATTCGCCGGCGTATCCGTCGACGGTCTGCAGGAGGCAGCGCAATGACCTGGTTCACCCCTGAAGTGATCGATGTGATCCTCTCGGTCGTCAAAGCCATCGTGATTCTGCTGGCCGTGGTGGTTGCAGGCGCGCTGCTCAGCTTTGTCGAACGTCGCCTGCTGGGCTGGTGGCAGGACCGTTACGGTCCGAACCGCGTTGGTCCGTTTGGTATGTTCCAGATCGCCGCCGACATGCTGAAGATGTTCTTCAAGGAAGACTGGACCCCGCCGTTTGCCGATAAAGTGATTTTCACTTTGGCACCGGTGGTGGCCATGTCGGCCTTGCTGATCGCGTTTGCGATTATCCCGATCACCCCGACCTGGGGCGTGGCGGATCTGAACATCGGCCTGCTGTTCTTCTTCGCCATGGCCGGTCTGTCGGTCTACGCGGTGTTGTTCGCCGGCTGGTCGAGTAACAACAAGTTCGCCCTGCTCGGCAGCTTGCGTGCGTCGGCGCAGACCGTGTCCTACGAAGTGTTCATGGGCCTGGCCCTGATGGGCATCGTGGTGCAGGTCGGCTCGTTCAACATGCGCGACATCGTCGAGTACCAGGCGCAGAACCTGTGGTTCATCATTCCGCAGTTCTTCGGCTTCTGTACCTTCTTCATCGCTGGCGTCGCCGTGACTCACCGTCACCCGTTCGACCAGCCGGAAGCGGAACAGGAACTGGCCGACGGTTACCACATTGAATACGCCGGTATGAAATGGGGCATGTTCTTCGTCGGTGAATACATCGGCATCATCCTGATCTCGGCGCTGTTGGTCACCCTGTTCTTCGGTGGCTGGCACGGTCCGTTCGGCATCTTGCCGCAACTGGCGTTCGTCTGGTTCGCACTGAAGACCGCGTTCTTCATCATGCTGTTCATCCTGCTGCGCGCCTCTATCCCGCGTCCGCGTTATGACCAGGTGATGGATTTCAGCTGGAAATTCTGCCTGCCACTGACCCTGATCAATTTGCTGGTGACCGCTGCAGTCGTGTTGTGGAACACGCCAGCAGTCGCGGTTCAGTGAGGATTTGACCCATGTTCAAATATATTGGCGACATCGTTAAGGGTACTGGTACCCAGTTGCGCAGCCTGGTCATGGTCTTCGGCCATGGCTTCCGCAAGCGCGACACCCTGCAATACCCGGAAGAAGCGGTCTACCTGCCACCACGCTACCGTGGTCGCATCGTCCTGACCCGCGACCCCGATGGCGAAGAGCGTTGCGTAGCCTGCAACCTGTGCGCCGTGGCTTGCCCGGTGGGTTGCATCTCGCTGCAGAAAGCTGAAACCGAAGACGGTCGCTGGTACCCGGACTTCTTCCGTATCAACTTCTCGCGCTGCATTTTCTGCGGTCTCTGCGAGGAAGCCTGTCCGACCACCGCGATCCAGCTGACACCGGATTTCGAGATGGCCGAGTTCAAACGTCAGGACCTGGTGTACGAGAAAGAAGATCTGCTGATCTCCGGCCCCGGCAAAAACCCTGATTACAACTTCTATCGTGTTGCAGGTATGGCAATCGCTGGCAAGCCGAAAGGCGCCGCACAGAACGAAGCCGAACCGATCAACGTGAAGAGCTTGCTGCCTTAAGGAAGAACGATGGAATTCGCTTTCTATTTCGCATCGGGTATTGCGGTGGTGTCCACGCTTCGTGTGGTCACCAACACCAACCCTGTGCACGCCCTGCTCTACCTGATCATCTCGTTGATTGCTGTGGCCATGACCTTCTTCGCACTCGGCGCACCGTTCGCCGGCGTGCTGGAAGTGATCGCCTACGCCGGCGCCATCATGGTGCTGTTCGTGTTCGTGGTGATGATGCTCAACCTCGGCCCGGCCTCGGTTCAGCAAGAACGCGTCTGGCTCAAGCCCGGCATCTGGGCAGGGCCGGTGATTCTCGCCGCGCTGCTGCTGGCCGAACTGCTGTATGTGCTGTTCGCTCACCAGAGCGGTCAGGCCATCGGCCACACCACCGTAGACGCGAAAGCCGTGGGCATCAGCCTGTTCGGCCCGTACCTGCTGGTGGTCGAACTCGCCTCGATGCTGCTGCTCGCCGCAGCCGTCACGGCGTTCCATTTGGGCCGTAACGAGGCGAAGGAGTAAGACATGCCTGCTATCCCTCTCGAGCATGGATTGGCCGTTGCCGGCATCCTGTTCTGCCTTGGTCTGGTCGGCCTGATGGTCCGCCGCAACATTTTGTTCGTGTTGATGAGTCTGGAAGTAATGATGAACGCCTCTGCACTGGCGTTCATCGTTGCAGGCGCCCGTTGGGGCCAGCCGGATGGACAGATCATGTTCATCCTGGTGATCAGCTTGGCAGCTGCCGAGGCCAGTATTGGTCTGGCGATCCTGCTGCAACTGTATCGCCGCTTCCACACGCTCGATATTGACGCTGCCAGTGAGATGCGCGGATGAACCTGATCTTTCTGACTTTCGTATTCCCTCTGATCGGTTTCCTGCTGCTGTCCTTCTCCCGTGGACGCTGGTCGGAAAACCTCTCGGCGCTGATCGGCGTGGGTTCCATTGGCTTGTCGGCGATCGTCGCCGCCTACGTCATCTGGCAATTCAACGTCGCGCCACCCGAAGGCGGTCACTACACCCTGGTGCTGTGGAAGTGGATGGCGGTCGAAGGCTTCAAGCCTGACTTCGCTCTCTACGTCGACGGCCTGTCGATCACCATGCTTGGCGTTGTGGTCGGTGTAGGTTTCCTGATCCACCTGTTCGCGTCCTGGTACATGCGTGGCGAAGCGGGTTACTCGCGCTTCTTCTCGTACACCAACCTGTTTATCGCCAGCATGCTGTTCCTGGTGCTCGGCGATAACCTGTTGTTCCTGTACTTCGGCTGGGAAGGCGTGGGCCTGTGCTCGTACCTGTTGATCGGTTTCTACTACAGCAACCGCAACAACGGTAACGCCGCACTCAAGGCGTTCATCGTGACCCGCATCGGCGACGTGTTCATGGCCATCGGCCTGTTCATCCTGTTCCAGCAAGTGGGCACGCTGAACATCCAGGAACTGCTGGTGCTGGCACCGCAGAAATTCCAGGTCGGCGACTTCTGGATCACCCTCGCAACCCTGATGCTGCTGGGTGGCGCGGTCGGTAAATCGGCGCAACTGCCATTGCAAACCTGGCTCGCGGATGCGATGGCCGGCCCTACCCCGGTGTCGGCACTGATCCACGCCGCGACCATGGTGACTGCCGGTGTCTACCTGATCGCCCGTACCCACGGTCTGTTCACCCTGGCGCCGGAAATCCTCCACCTGGTCGGCATCGTTGGTGGTGTGACGCTGGTTCTGGCTGGTTTCGCCGCGCTGGTACAAACCGACATCAAACGTATCCTCGCCTACTCGACCATGAGCCAGATCGGCTACATGTTCCTGGCGCTGGGCGTGGGTGCATGGGATGGCGCGATTTTCCACCTGATGACCCACGCCTTCTTCAAGGCCCTGCTGTTCCTTGCTTCCGGTGCGGTGATCGTTGCCTGCCACCACGAGCAGAACATCTTCAAGATGGGCGGTCTGTGGAAAAAACTGCCACTGGCCTACGCCAGCTTCATCGTTGGTGGTGCTGCGCTGGCCGCTCTGCCACTGGTCACCGCAGGCTTCTACTCCAAGGACGAAATCCTTTGGGAAGCGTTCGCCAGCGGCAACCACGGTCTGCTTTACGCAGGTCTGGTCGGCGCGTTCATGACGTCGCTGTACACCTTCCGCCTGATCTTCATCACGTTCCACGGTGAAGCCAAGACCGAAGCTCACGCCGGTCACGGCATCTCGCACTGGCTGCCACTGTCGGTGCTGATCGTGCTGTCGACGTTCGTCGGCGCCATGATCGTGCCACCGCTGCACGGCGTGCTGCCAGAAAGCGTTGGTCATGCCGGTGGCGAAGCCAAGCACAGTCTGGAAATCGCCTCGGGCGCCATCGCCCTGGCCGGTATCCTGCTGGCAGCGCTGCTGTTCCTCGGCAAGCGTCGCTTCGTCACGGCGATCGCCAACAGCGGCATCGGCCGTTTCCTTTCGGCCTGGTGGTTCGCTGCCTGGGGCTTCGACTGGATCTACGACAAACTGTTCGTCAAGCCTTACCTTGCGATCAGCCACGTACTGCGCAAAGACCCGCTCGACCAGACCATCGGTCTGATTCCGCGTATGGCCAAGGGTGGTCACACCGCCCTGAGCCGCACCGAGACCGGTCAACTGCGTTGGTATGCGGCTTCCATGGCTGCTGGTGCCGTGCTGGTCATTGGCGCCATCGTGCTGGTAGCGGTCTGATATGAACCTTGCGAATTTGCGAAAGGAAACGAGCCCGTCATGATTCTGCCTTGGCTAATCCTGATCCCCTTCATCGGCGGCCTGCTGTGCTGGATGGGTGAGCGCTTCGGCGCTACCCTGCCCCGCTGGATTGCGCTGTTGACCATGACCCTGGAACTCGCCCTCGGCCTCTGGCTGTGGGCCCACGGTGACTATTCATTTGCGCCGGCGCCTGGCGCCGATCCGACCTGGGCGCTTGAGTTCAAGCATGTCTGGATCCAGCGCTTCGGCATCAACGTGCACCTGGCCCTCGACGGCCTGTCGCTGTTGATGATCCTGCTGACCGGTCTGCTGGGTATCCTCTCGGTACTCTGCTCGTGGAAAGAGATTCAACGTCACGTTGGCTTCTTCCACCTGAACCTGATGTGGATCCTGGGCGGCGTTGTCGGCGTGTTCCTCGCCCTCGACCTGTTCATGTTCTTCTTCTTCTGGGAAATGATGCTGGTGCCGATGTACTTCCTCATCGCGCTCTGGGGTCACAGTTCTTCGGACGGCAAGAAAACCCGGATCTACGCGGCGACCAAGTTCTTCATCTTCACTCAGGCTTCCGGCCTGATCATGCTGGTGGCGATCCTCGGTCTGGTGCTGGTCAACTTCAACAACACTGGCGTGATTACTTTCAACTACGCCGACCTGTTGAAAACCAAGATGTCGATGACCACCGAGTACATCCTGATGCTCGGCTTCTTCATCGCCTTCGCGGTCAAGCTGCCAGTCGTACCGTTCCACTCGTGGTTGCCTGACGCTCACGCCCAGGCGCCGACTGCAGGTTCCGTCGACCTCGCCGGTATCTTGCTGAAAACCGCTGCTTACGGTCTGCTGCGTTTCGCCCTGCCGCTGTTCCCGAATGCCTCGGCCGAGTTTGCGCCGATCGCCATGACCCTCGGTCTGATCGGGATCTTCTACGGTGCGTTCCTCGCGTTCGCACAAACCGACATCAAGCGTCTGATCGCCTTCTCCTCCGTTTCCCACATGGGTTTCGTGTTGATCGGCATCTATTCCGGCAGCCAACTGGCCCTGCAAGGTGCAGTGATCCAGATGCTCGCGCACGGTGTGTCGGCGGCGGCCCTGTTTATCCTCAGCGGTCAGTTGTACGAGCGTCTGCACACTCGTGACATGCGTGAGATGGGCGGTGTGTGGTCGCGTATCGCTTACCTGCCGGCAATCAGCCTGTTCTTCGCAGCTGCTTCGTTGGGTCTGCCGGGTACCGGTAACTTTGTCGGCGAGTTCCTGATCCTGATCGGCTCCTTCGCAAGCTGGCCGTGGATCACTGCGATTGCCACTTCCGGTCTGGTGTTCGGTTCGGTCTACTCGCTGATCATGATCCACCGCGCTTACTTCGGTCCGGCGAAATCGGATTCGATCCTGCACGGTATGGACGCTCGCGAACTGATCATGGTGCTGGGCCTTGCGGTGTTGCTGATCTACATCGGCGTCTACCCGCAACCGTTCCTCGACACTTCTGCCGCCACGATGCATGGCGTGCAGCAGTGGCTCGGCACCGCCTTCACTCAACTCGCTTCGGCCCGGTAAGAGCGCTATGGAATTCACGATTCAACACTTTATTGCGCTTGCGCCACTGTTGATCACCAGCCTCACCATTATCGTGGTGATGCTGGCAATCGCCTGGCGCCGCAACCACTCGCAGACCTTCCTGATCTCGGTCGCCGGTCTGAACCTGGCCCTGCTGTCGATCCTGCCGGCCCTGAAAGTCGCGCCTCTGGCCGTGACCCCGTTGCTGCAGATTGACTCGTTTGCCTGCCTGTACATGGCGCTGATCCTGGTCGCCACCCTCGCTTGCGTTACCCTCGCCCACGCCTATTTGGGTGATGGCGGTTCGGGTTACCCGGGCAACCGTGAAGAACTCTACCTGCTGATCCTGATGGCCGCCGCCGGTGGTCTGGTTCTGGTCAGCGCGCAGCACCTGGCCGGTTTGTTCATCGGTCTGGAACTGCTCTCGGTACCGGTTTACGGTCTGGTGGCTTACGCCTTCTTCAACAAGCGTTCGCTGGAAGCCGGCATCAAGTACATGGTGCTGTCGGCGGCCGGTTCCGCGTTCCTGTTGTTCGGTATGGCGCTGCTGTACGCCGATTCGGGTTCGCTGAGCTTCGTCGGTATCGGTCAGGCTCTGGCCGCGACTGGCCTGCCTAGCTCGCTGGCGCAACTGGGCCTAGGCATGATGCTGATCGGTCTGGCGTTCAAGCTGTCGCTGGTTCCGTTCCACCTGTGGACGCCGGACGTCTACGAAGGTGCTCCGGCACCGGTGGCTGCGTTCCTTGCAACCGCTTCGAAGGTTGCGGTGTTTGCGGTGATGGTGCGTCTGTTCCAGATCTCCCCTGCTGCCAGCAGTGGCGTCCTGAGCGACGTGCTGACCGTCATCGCCATCGCTTCGATCCTGTTCGGTAACCTGCTGGCGCTGACCCAGAGCAACCTCAAGCGTCTGCTCGGTTACTCGTCCATCGCGCACTTCGGCTACCTGCTGATCGCACTGGTGGCAAGCAAGGGTCTGGCGGTGGAAGCCATCGGCGTGTACCTGGTGACTTATGTGATCACCAGCCTCGGCGCCTTCGGCGTGATCACCCTTATGTCCTCGCCGTACAACGGCCGTGACGCGGATGCCCTGTACGAATACCGCGGCCTGTTCTGGCGTCGTCCGTACCTGACCGCCGTGCTGACCGTGATGATGCTCTCGCTGGCGGGTATCCCGCTGACTGCTGGCTTCATCGGCAAGTTCTACATCATCGCCACCGGTGTTGAATCGCATCAATGGTGGCTGGTCGGCTCGCTGGTGCTGGGCAGCGCCATCGGCGTTTTCTACTACCTGCGTGTGATGGTCACCCTGTACCTGATCGAACCAAACCTGCGTCGCCACGACGCCCAGCTGCACTGGGAACAGAAGGCCGGCGGCGTGATGCTGCTGGCCATTGCCCTGGTCGCATTCTTCCTGGGTGTGTACCCGCAGCCACTGCTGACCCTGGTTCAGCAGGCGGGTCTGGCGGGCTGATAGTTCGGCTGGCTACAAATGAAAACGGCACCTTCGGGTGCCGTTTTTGTTTTTGTGGGATCTTTTACTGATGCCCTGCCCTTCCTGCTGAAAGCCCAGAAAGCTCCCGCTCAATTATAGGTTTCGTCCTACAGTCCGCATCCGGCTGTTGGAGCTATTGTGTATGTGTGGGGCAAAGCAAAAACTCAAAGGCACATTGAAAGTACTTGCCGACCAACAGGGCACAAGGAAACCATATTGAACACTGACAACATCCACACCACATACGAAAAAATGTATGCATACGAAGAGGAGATAAAAAACAGCATCTCGATAAAAACTCAAATAATTTTTACTGCGATATTTGCGCTAGCTTCTGCAACCATCTACCTGGCTCGTTTTTTGGATTTCACCTTCAACCCCGAAATTGCATATATCATTTCTTTCCTCGTAACTTTAACCTTGGCAATCTCAACCATCTCTACATACTTCAACTTCAGAGCCTTTAGTGGATCCGAATTCAACAGAATGCCATACGCAGAAAAAATCAAGGAATATTACGACAGCCAAACACAATACAACATTGAACTTGGCAAATATAACTCACAGGTATCGCAGCACGAGCAAATACCTTTGATCGATCCTGACAAAGAAACTGCAAGCTTCATTTCAAACACCTACATCAGTTGCTCCACACATAATGCTTTAGTCAATGAAGAGCGATCACGATGGGTTTTCAAATCCATTTCAACTTTTCTGATGGCTTGCATTCCTCTCGCTATCGGTAGCTTGCTGTTTGTCCTTTTTGATATGGACACCTCCTCGCCCAGGAAAAATTTTGCAATAAAAGATACGTACGTGGGCGATCAGATATCCGACTTAAGAAAGCAGTTGCTGAGTGATTCAAAAGCCGAAGGCGTAGCAGATCTGAAAAAAAGGACTATAATCCTTGAAAATATACTTCTTGATAAGGGGGCAAATAAATTGAGCGAATCCAGTAAGCCAATATCAAGTGAAAAAAAACCTTTGCCCCAAGCTCCTGTGAAACCGACTGTTCCATCTTCTAGAAGAATGTACGACGATGTTAACGGCGGCGCCAATAGGGACCAGAAATGAAAGTTAATAATGATCGGCCTAAGCCACAAAATTCGACAAGACCTACACCACCAGAAAAACCTTCTGCGCCAGTTGTACGTCGTATCGTTAACGAAAAAGTTATCAATAGAAAAGAGATAGCTTTAGATAACAGATGAATACGCAACTAAGTACTCATGCCCTCGCAGAACTTTATAAAAAGGCGGCGCCCTCAGGCGCCGCCTTCGCGTTTGTAGGATTCAATATCAGCAGACTGCGCCAGCGCGTCCAGTTGATTGCGGTTAAATTTGAGGATCACCTATCAAGTGGAGATCCACGAACCATGAAGCGGGATATTTATTCAGAATTGATGGACGGCCTTGATGCGTTAAGTAAGGAACGCCAAGACAAAATCTCCTTGAAGAAGACCCGTGTGAAACGGATCGGCGCCATGAAGGGCAAACTCACACTTCCCGAAGAATTTGATGCATCTCTAACACACAGCTTGCTGGATGCCTTCGAAAGGTAAAAGTCCATATCCGCGCACAGATGATCTATCAGAATCACCCGGATCTCTATGGGAGCCAGCCCTGCTGGCGGTGACGGTGGGTCAGTTGATTTCAATGTTGATTGGCAGATCGCAATCGCTGGCAAGCCAGCTCCCACAAGGATTTGCGGTGTTCGCAGAATATGGGCACACCACTGAAACCTGTGGGAGCTGGCTTGCCAGCGATGGCGGTAGATCAGGCAGCAAAAAAAACGGCACCTTGCGGTGCCGTTTGCCGTTCGCACTTCAGCGTTTACTTACGCGCATCCGCCCAGGATTTCAGCAGTTCGTTGTAGCTCACGGTCTCGCCCTTCGGCTTCTCGTTGGCCAGTTTCGGTTTCGGTGCACCCGGTTGATCAAACCAGTATTGCGCATCGCGTTCCGGGTTCATTTTCGGAGCGCACACCGCTTGGGCCTTGGAGCGTTCCAGACGCGTCATGATTGCGTCCTGATCCTTGGCCAAGCCATCCAGCGCTTGTTGCGGGGTCTTCTCGCCGCTGGCCGCTTCGGCGATGTGGCTCCACCACAGTTGCGCCAGACGCGGATAGTCCGGCACGTTGGTGCCGGTCGGGGTCCATTGCACGCGGGCCGGGCTGCGGTAGAACTCGACCAGACCACCGAGTTTCGGCGCCAGATCGGTCATCGCCTGCGAGTTGATGTCCGACTCGCGAATCGGCGTCAGGCCGACGATGGTTTTCTTCAGCGACACGGTTTTCGAGGTCACAAACTGCGCGTACAGCCACGCCGCCAGTTTCTGTTTCTCAGGCGTGGATTTCATGAACGTCCACGAACCCACGTCCTGATAACCGAGCTTCATGCCCTCTTCCCAATACGGCCCACGCGGCGATGGCGCCATCCGCCATTTCGGCGTGCCGTCGGCGTTGACCACCGGCAGGCCCGGCTTGGTCATGTCGGCGGTGAACGCGGTGTACCAGAAGATCTGCTGGGCGATGTTGCCTTGCGACGGCACCGGACCGGATTCTGAGAAGGTCATGCCCGCCGCTTCCGGTGGCGCGTAGGCCTTCAACCAATCAACGTATTTCTGCGTGGCGAACACCGCCGCCGGGCCGTTGGTGTCGCCGCCTCGGGTTACGCTGGAACCGACCGGGTGGCAATCCTCGACGCGAATCCCCCACTCGTCCACCGGCAAACCGTTGGGAATGCCCTTGTCGCCGCCGCCGGCCATGGAGAACCAGGCATCGGTGAAACGCCAGCCCAGCGATGGGTCTTTCTTGCCGTAGTCCATGTGCCCGTACACACGTTTGCCGTCGATTTCCTTGACGTCTTCGCTGAAGAATTTGGCGATGTCTTCATAGGCCGACCAGTTCACCGGCACGCCCAACTCGTAGCCGTACTTTTCCTTGAACTTGGCTTTCAGGTCGGCGCGCTCGAACCAGTCGGCGCGGAACCAGTACAGGTTGGCGAATTGCTGGTCGGGCAGTTGATAGATCTTGCCGTCCGGTGCGGTGGTGAACGAAATGCCGATGAAGTCCTTGATGTCGAGAGTCGGCGAGGTGAAGTTCTTGCCTTCGTTGGCCATCAGGTCGGTGATCGATTCGGTCTTGCCGTAGCGAAAGTGCGTACCGATCAAGTCCGAGTCGTTGACCCAGCCGTCATAGATGTTCTTGTCGGACTGCATCACCGTCTGCATTTTCTCGACCACGTCGCCTTCCTGGAGCAGGTCGTGGGTCAGCTTGATCCCGGTGATTTCGCTGAAGGCCTTGGCCAGCACCTTCGACTCGTATTCGTGGGTGGTCAGGGTCTCGGAAACAACCTTGATGTCCATGCCGCGAAACGGCTCGGCCGCTTTGATGAACCACTTCAGCTCTTCGAGTTGCTGCTCGGCCGTCAGGGTCGACGGTTTGAATTCACTGCCGATCCATTTCTTCGCAGCGTCCTCGTAAGCATCGGCCCAAGCGACTGCGCTCAAACCGCTGAGTGCCAGCATGGCTGCCAATGAAATGCTATGTCGCAGCTTATTGTTTTTGTCGAACATAGAGACCTCCTGTTTAAGTTGTGGAGCCGCGTTGCCGAACGACTCGACTAGCCCCAACGCATCACAGCCAACAGCCACACCAGGGACAACGCGGACGCCACCCAGATGCTCCAGTCGGTGGCGCCGATCACCAGCAAATGCAGGTAGGCGCTGCCGAGAAGACCGATAAACAAGCGATCGCCACGGGTGGTGGCAATCGGCAGAAAACCTCGCCGCAGAATGCTCGGCGAGCGCAATTCCCACGTCGTCATGCCGACCAGAATCAGGCCGATGACGATGAAGAAAGCTGCGGTAGGTGTCGTCCAGCTCATCCATTCCATCATCAGTTCCTCAGACCCGGCCGAGGGCAAAGCCCTTGGCCACGTGGTTGCGCACAAACCAGATCACCAGCATGCCGGGCAGAATGGTCAACACCCCCGCCGCTGCCAGCACGCCCCAGTCGATACCCGAAGCGGAAACCGTACGCGTCATCACCGCCGCAATCGGCTTGGCGTTGACCGAGGTCAGCGTGCGCGCGAGCAGCAGTTCGACCCAGGAAAACATGAAGCAGAAGAACGCCGTCACGCCGATGCCGGAGCCGATCAGCGGGATGAAAATCTTCACGAAGAACTTGGGGAAACTGTAGCCGTCGATGTAGGCCGTTTCGTCGATTTCTTTCGGTACACCGGACATGAAGCCTTCGAGAATCCACACCGCCAACGGCACGTTAAACAAGCAGTGCGCCAAGGCCACGGCGATGTGCGTGTCGAACAGGCCAATCGACGAATACAACTGAAAGAACGGCAGCAAGAACACCGCCGGTGGCGCCATGCGGTTGGTCAGCAGCCAGAAGAACAAGTGCTTGTCGCCGAGAAAACGGTAGCGCGAAAACGCATACGCCGCTGGCAGCGCCACACTCAGCGAGATCACCGTGTTGAGGCTGACGTAATACAGCGAGTTGAGATAACCGGTGTACCAGCTCGGGTCGGTGAAGATCACTTTGTAGTTCGCCAGCGTAAAGTCCTGTGGGAAAAGGGTCAGGCCGCCGAGGATTTCGGTGTTGCTCTTGAAGGACATGTTCAGCAGCCAGTAGATCGGCACCAGTAGGAACAGGATGTACACCAGCAACGGAATAAGCTTTCTCTTGCTCATGGCCGGGCCTCAGCGGTTGGCGTCGGAGTGCGTCATGGCGGTGTAGAACAGCCAGGACACCAACAGGATGATCAGGAAGTACACCAGCGAAAACGCCGCTGCCGGACCGAGGTCGAATTGCCCTACCGCCATTTGGGTCAACGTCTGACTCAGGAAGGTCGTGGCATTACCCGGCCCGCCGCCGGTGAGCACGAATGGCTCGGTATAAATCATGAAACTGTCCATGAAGCGCAGCATCACCGCGATCAGCAGCACGCTCTTCAGCTTGGGCAACTGAATGTGCCGGAACACCGCCCAGGCCGAAGCGCGGTCGATGCGCGCGGCCTGGTAATACACGTCGGGAATCGCGCGCAGACCGGAAAAACACAGCAGCGCCACCAGTGAAGTCCAGTGCCAGACGTCCATCACCAGCACCGTCACCCAAGCGTCCATGGTGTTGGCTGCGTAGTTGTAGCTGATGCCCATCGCGTTGAGGCTGGAACCGAGCAAACCGATGTCGGCACGGCCGAAGATCTGCCAGATGGTGCCAACCACGTTCCACGGGATCAGCAGCGGAATCGCCAGAATGATCAGCACCACCGAGGACCAGCGGCCCTTGGTCGGCATGGTCAGGGCAACGGCGATGCCCAGCGGAATTTCAATCAACAACACGCACGCCGAATAGATGAACTGGCGCAGCAATGAGTCGTGCAAACGCGGATCAAGCAAAACCTGCTTGTACCAGTCAGCACCGACGAAATAGCGGCTGGACTGGTCGAAGATGTCCTGCACCGAGTAGTTGACCACGGTCATCATCGGGATCACCGCACTGAACGCCACCAGCAGAAACACTGGCAACACCAGCCACCAGGCTTTGTTGTTCTGCACCTTGTTCATGGCTGCACCTCGCTGCTGTCGGCTTCGAGCAGAAATTCATCGGCATAAACCATCAGCCACTGCGCCGGAAAACTGATGTACGCCGTGCCCTGCGGCACCGGTTTGTCTTCGGCCAGACGCACTTTCAACGGCGCGCCGTCGAGGTCGAGGGTCATGATCTTGTAGGTGCCGAGGTCTTCGACGTGTACGACCTTGGCCTGCATCGCGTCATCAAACGGCTCGTCCCACACGTGAATAAACTCGGGACGGATGCCGACCTTCAGATTTTTCCACTGACCGTGTTCGATATGGCGCTGCATGGCGTCGGACAACGGCAGGTGTGTGGAGGCGAAACCGACGCCGCCGGGCTGCGGCTGCACCTCGATCAGGTTCATCCCGGGGCTGCCGATGAAATAGCCGACAAAGGTGTGGCTAGGCCGCTCGAACAATTCCCGTGGTGTGCCGAACTGGACGATCTGGCCGCCGTACATCACCGCGATCTTGTCGGCGAAAGTCGAAGCCTCCAGTTGATCGTGGGTGACATAGACCATGGTGATGTTGAACTGCTCGTGGATCTGCTTGAGCTTGCGCCGCAGTTTCCACTTCAGGTGCGGGTCGATCACCGTCAGCGGCTCGTCGAAGAGGATCGCGGAAACGTCGTCGCGCACCAGACCACGGCCCATGGAGACTTTCTGTTTTTCGTCAGCGGTGAGGTTGCGCGCCTTCTTGCTCAGCAGGTTTTGCAGGTCGAGGACTTCGGCAATTTCCTGCACCTTGCTGTGTACTTTCGCCTCGGCCATGCCCTGGTTGCGCAGGGGAAACGCGAGGTTATCGAACACGGTCATGGTGTCGTAGACCACCGGAAACTGAAAAACCTGCGCGATATTGCGCTTCTCCGGCGTCAGGTCGTTGACCGCTTTGCCGTCGAACAACACGTGCCCCTGCGAAGGGCTGAGCAGGCCGGAAATGATGTTGAGCAAAGTCGATTTGCCACAACCCGAAGGCCCGAGCAAGGCGTAGGCACCGCCCTGCTCCCAGACGTGATCCATCTCGCGGATCGCGTAATCCTCGGCGCCGCTCGGGGTTTTGCTGTAGCTATGGGCGAGGTGCTGCAAACGGATTTCGGCCATCAGGCAACCCTCGCGACACGCCGGCCCGGTGCTTGCACCAGACGGCCCTGCGCATCGAAAACGAACAGTTTGTGGGTCGGGATGTAAATGCGGATCGGCGCATCGACGTCGTATTCGTGAACCCCGGGCAGGTGCAGCACCAGCAGGAAATGCTCGTTGCGCACGTGCAGGAAGGTTTCCGAACCGCTGATCTCGGCGACTTCGACGGTCACGGCCAGTTCGAGGTCGTCATCGTTGCTCGGCACCAGCGAGATGTGGCTGGGCCGCACGCCAAAACGGAACTCGCCCTCGCCCACTGGGCGCAGATCGACGTTCAACGGGAAGTGTACGAAGTTGGCAAAACTGACTTCGTTGCCAGCGATGCGACCGGGCATCAGGTTGATCGGCGGCTCGGAGAACAACTCTGCTGCCAACACGGTTTGCGGCTGGTGATACACCGAGGTCGACGGGCCGCTCTGAATCACTCGGCCTTCGTGAAGAATGGTCGTGGTGCCGCCGAGTGCCAGCGCTTCGTTAGGCTCGGTGGTGGCGTAGATGGCAATGGTGTGGCGCGCCTTGAACAGCTCGCGCATTTCCTGGCGCAGCTCTTCGCGCAATTTGTAGTCGAGGTTGACCAGTGGCTCATCGAAGAGGATCAGCTCGGCATCCTTGACCAGCGCGCGGGCCATGGCCGTGCGTTGCTGTTGACCGCCGGACAGCTCCAGTGGATAGCGCTGCAGAAACTTCTCGATGCGCAGCATCTTCGCGGTTTCCTGCACTTTGCTGTGGATGATTTCTTTGGACACACCGGCCTGCCGCAACGGCGAGGCAATGTTCTCGAACACGGTCATGGTCGGGTAGTTGATGAACTGCTGATAGACCATCGACACGTTGCGCAGACGCACCGGGCGCTGAGTGACGTCGACGCCGTTCATCAGGATGCGGCCCGTATCGGGCTTGTCGAGACCGGCCATTAAACGCATCAAGCTGGTTTTCCCGGACAGGGTGCGGCCGAGCAAAACGTTGAACGAACCGGGTTCGAATTTCAGGCAAGCATCGTCGATCCAGGTCTGGCCCTCGACGGTGCGGCTGACGTGCTCCAGGGTGAGTGACATGGCTCGGCCTTTTTATTATTGGAGTCAAGCGACCTGTGCACGGGAGCGAGTTTCGTGCCAGAAATGGCAAGTGATTGATTTGTCGTGAAAATCGTTGAAAGCGCGGTGATTGGGCGTTCATTGCTGAACACATTTGAACAGTTGGGCGATTGACAATGAACAATAGTGAACAACACTCTATGAACGCTTTTAGCGAAACGATCCCCCTGTAGGAGCTGCCGCAGGCTGCGATCTTTTGATCCTGTTTTTTGATAATCAAGATCAAAAGATCGCAGCCTGCGGCAGCTCCTACAGGGATCGCATAACAATAATAAAAATGCTGCATCAGAGGCCCACTGCCATGGCCGCACCTGCCCCGCCGCTGTCCCACGACGCGATCGTCCAGAGTTCCTGGCAACGTTGCCGCGCGTTCGGTCTCGACCACCAAAGCACGCCGGCCTTCGATCAATTGCCCGCCGCCGGGATCGCCCATCTGCTCGACAGCCATCATTCACTGGTGCAGACCACGCACCAGGAAGTCCTGCCCTACTACGAAAACATCCTGAGCAATTCCAATTGCCTGATCATGCTCGCCGACAATCAAGGCCAGGTGCTGACCTCGTGGGGCACGCAACGCTTTATCGAGCCGAATCTGGCACGCGGCTTTCAAGCTGGGGCGAGTTGGATGGAGCGCTGCAGCGGCACCAACGCGATCGGCACAGCGCTGGCGTGTGAGCAGGCGGTACACATCGAACACGACGAACATTTTCTGAAAGCCAACCGTTTCATGACCGGTTCCGCCGCGCCGATTTTCGACGCCGAGCGCAAGGTGATTGCGGTGCTCGACGTGTCCAGCGACAGCTACCTGCCGCCCTCGCACACGTTGGGCATGGTCAAGATGATGAGCCAGACCGTGGAAAACCGGCTGATCCTCAACCTGTTCCATGGCCAACATTTTCAACTGACCTTCAACACCGGGTTGAATAACCTCGACAGTCAGTGGGCCGGGTTGTTGATCTTTGACGAGAGCGGTCAGGTGTTGTCGGCCAATCGCCGCGCGGACAATCTGCTGGGGGTGCGCTTGTCGCGGGTCAGCGTTGAAAGCCTGTTCAAGGTGTCGCTGCTGGAGCTGATCAATCAACCGGACGGCTTGCCATTCGCCCTGCAGACCTCCGGGCGCAACCGCTTTCAGTGCTTGTTGAAGCGGCCGAAACAGGCGCCTGTTCAGGCGCGAGTGTTCGTCGCGGAAAACAAACCTGCTGTCCCGAGCGCAATCAGCCTCAATACCTTGCACTTCGGCGACAGCCGTGTGGAAAAAGCCGTGCGTCAGGCTGAGCGGTTACTGGAGAAAGACATCCCGCTGCTGATCCACGGCGAAACCGGCGTCGGTAAAGAAGTCTTCGTCAAAGCGCTGCATCAGGCCAGCTCTCGCAGCAAACAGGCGTTTATCGCCGTCAACTGCGCGGCGATCCCCGCCGAATTGGTCGAGTCCGAGCTGTTCGGCTACGAAAAAGGCGCGTTCACCGGCGCCAATCAGAAAGGCAGCATCGGCCTGATTCGCAAGGCGGACAAAGGCACGCTGTTCCTCGATGAAATCGGCGACATGCCGCTGCCGACTCAAGCGCGATTGTTGAGGGTATTGCAGGAGCGCTGCGTGCAACCGGTGGGCAGCAGCGAGTTGTTCCCGGTGGATTTGCGGATTATTTCGGCGACTAACCGCTCGTTGCGCGAACAAGTGCAATTGGGCCGGTTTCGTGAGGACCTGTATTACCGCATTGGCGGTTTGACGCTCGAACTGCCGCCGCTGCGCGAGCGCAGTGATAAGGAAGCGTTGTTTAAACGCTTGTGGGAGCAGCATCGCGAGCCGACGCAGTGGGCGGGGTTGAGCCGCGAAGTGCTGGAGCTGTTTGAACGGCATCCGTGGCCGGGGAATTTGCGTCAGGTCAGCAGCGTAATGCAGGTGGCTTTGGCGATGGCCGAGGAGCAACCGGTGCGGCCTGAGCATTTGCCGGATGACTTTTTTGTTGATCTGGAAATGGAGCCTGTTGAAGTCGCGGCGCCGTTGGGAGTTGATCTGAATGATGTCGAGGCGTTGAACCGGGAGTTGAAGGCTTCCGGAGGGAATATTTCCCATTTGGCGCGGCGATTGGGTGTGAGTCGGAATACCCTTTATAAGCGGCTGCGGCAATTGGGGGGTTAGCAGCGCAGATCAAAAGATCGCAGCCTGCGGCAGCTCCTACAGGGATCGCATTTCCATGCAGGAGCTGCCGCAGGCTGCAATCTTTTGACTTTAAATGGCGGGCTCACCCTGCACGGCCGAAGCCGCCGCCAATGTGCGCAACCCCACCAGCACAACCACCACCATCATCAAACCTGCAGCGATAGCTACCGCAAATCCCGCGCGCGCGCCCCAGGCATCAATGACCATCCCCGCGAGCATGCCGCCGAGTGCAACACCCACGCTAATACCGGTAGTCATCCACGTCAGCCCCTCTGTCATCCGCGACGGAGGAATAATGATCGTGCCCATTTTCATGACCACGACCATGGTCGGCGCAAACGAAATCCCGGCAATAAACAGCGCCGCTGTCAGCACATAAACATCCGGTGCAAAAACAGGCAGCACACCGGTGAACGCCGTGACCAGGATCCCGATCAGGAACTGTTTTTCGATTGGCAGGGAAACCCGCATCGCACCGAACGTCAAACCTGCCACCAGTGAACCGAACGCATAAGCGGCGAGGCAGAAGGTCGCGGCGCCCGGCCAGCCTTGCGCATTGGCGAAGGCGACGACGGCAACATCGATAGCTCCACCAATGACACCCATCGCCAACAGCGCCAGAGCAATGGTGCGCACGCCGGGGATCAGCAGGGTTGAGCCGCTATGGCTGGTATGGCCGACGACAACCTTGGGTTCAGTCTGCCGTTGCAAGAGAAACGCCGTCACCCCGACGGCCAGCAGCCCGACCGCAACAAGCGGCCCGGCTTCGGCGAAAAAACTCACGCTCAAACCGATCGCCAGTGGCGGGCCGATGATGTAAGCCAGTTCGGTCAGAACGGTGTCTAGCGAAAACGCCGTGTGTAATTGCGGTTTGCCCCGGAACAACTGCGTCCATCGCGCCCGGATCATCGACGGCATGCTCGGCATCGTTCCCGCCAGTGCGGCCAGTACAAACAGCAACACGGCGGGTGCGCGCCAGTGGACGGCAATGATCAGCGCCAACTGCATGGCAATGCTGAACGCCGTGACAACGGGCAGCACGCGACTCTGGCCATGTTGATCAACCAGTCTGGAGATGCGCGGGCCGAGCAGCGCATTGACCAGAGTGAACGTCCCGGCGACGGCACCGGCCAGCCAATAAACCGCGGTTTGCTGCACCAGCATGGTGATGATGCCGATGCCGATCATTGCCTGCGGTAATCGGGCGATAGAGCTTGCGAGCACCAGCCCGGTGGCGCCGGGGGTGGTTAGCAGTTCGCGATAGTGATTGGCCATGATCTCTCCGTTGCAGAATCGTCATCGACGCAGCATCCGGCTGCGGCAGACATCAAGACCTACGCGCAGTGCAAAAGCAACCTTGGCTAAAAGCGCAGATCAAAAGATCGCAGCCTGCGGCAGCTCCTACATGGAAATGCAATCACTGTAGGAGCTGCCGCAGGCTGCGATCTTGATCGTTCCCACGCTCCGCGTGGGCATGCAGCCGGGGACGCTCTGCGTCCCTGCAAAACCGAACGCGGACCGTCCGAAGAGGCATTCCCACGCAGAGCGTGGGAACGATCAAAACAAAACCCGCACAAGGCGGGTTTTGTTGTGCAGCAATAAAGCAATCAGTCAGCCAGACGCCAGGTCGTGCCACCCTTGCCGTCTTCCAACACCACGCCCATGGCGGTGAGCTGATCACGAATCCGATCCGACTCAGCCCAATCCTTGCCCGCTCGTGCCGCCAGACGCGCCGCAATCAGCGCATCCACTTCAGCCGCATCGACACGCCCTTCGGCGCCCGCCTGCAAAAAGTCATCGGCTTCGAGCTGCAACACACCCAGCACGCTGGCCAGTTCTTTCAGACGTGCCGCCAAACCCGCCGCTGCATCGAGATCGCTCTCACGCAGACGGTTGATCTCACGCACCATCTCGAACAGCACCGCGCAGGCTTCGGGCGTACCGAAGTCGTCGTTCATCACCGTGGTGAAACGCTCGACGAAGGCTTCGCCGCCCGCCGGCGCCACAGTCGGCAGGCCTTTCAAGGCGTGGTAGAAACGTTCGAGGGCGCCTTTGGCGTCCTTGAGGTTGTCTTCCGAGTAGTTGATCGCGCTGCGGTAGTGGCTCGACACCAGCAGGTAACGCACGACTTCCGGGTGGTACTTTTCCAGCACATCGCGAATGGTGAAGAAGTTGTTCAAGGACTTGGACATCTTCTCGCCATTGATGCGAATCATGCCGCAATGCATCCACGCGTTGGCGTAGGTCTTGCCGGTGGCGGCTTCGCTCTGGGCGATTTCGTTTTCGTGGTGCGGGAACTCCAGATCGCTGCCGCCGCCATGAATGTCGAAGGTCTCGCCGAGGCAGCAGGTGGACATCACCGAGCACTCGATGTGCCAGCCCGGACGCCCGGCGCCCCATGGCGATTCCCAGCTTGGCTCGCCCGGCTTGGCGGCTTTCCACAGGACGAAGTCGAGCGGGTCCTGTTTCGACTCGTCGACTTCGATGCGCGCGCCGATGCGCAGGTCTTCGATCTTCTTGCGCGACAGTTTGCCGTAGCCCATGAACTTGGCGACGCGGTAGTACACGTCCCCGTTGCCCGGGGCGTAGGCGTAACCCTTGTCGATCAAGGTCTGGATCATCGCGTGCATGCCCGGAATGTGATCCGTGGCGCGCGGTTCCATGTCCGGCTTCTTGATGTTCAGGCGCGCTTCGTCTTCGTGCATCGCGGCGATCATGCGCTCGGTCAACGCTTCGAACGATTCACCGTTCTCGTTGGCGCGGTTGATGATCTTGTCGTCGATGTCGGTGATGTTGCGCACGTAGGTCAGGTCATAACCGCTGAACCGCAACCAGCGGGTCACCAGGTCGAACGCGACCATGCTGCGGCCGTGGCCAAGGTGGCAGTAGTCGTACACGGTCATCCCGCAGACGTACATGCGCACCTTGTTGCCATCGAGCGGTTTGAAGACTTCTTTGCTCTTGGTGAGCGTGTTGTAAATCGTCAGCACTTTTAATTTCCTTGACGCTGAATCACTGGCCCCACGAATCGCGCAGGGTCACGGTACGGTTGAATACCGGCTGACCTGGTTTCGAGTCCTTCAAATCGGCGACGAAGTAGCCTTCGCGCTCGAACTGGAAACGGTCTTCCGGCTGTGCATTGCCAAGCGATGGCTCAGCACGACAACCGGTGAGTACCTGCAGCGAATCAGGGTTGATGTTGTCGAGGAAACTCGCGCTGTCTTCGGCCTTCTCAGGATTGGCCGAGCGGAACAGACGATCGTACAGACGCACTTCGCACTCGACGCTGGCCGCAGCCGGCACCCAGTGGATCACGCCTTTGACCTTGCGGCCTTCAGGGTTCTTGCCCAGCGTTTCCGGATCGTACGAGCAACGCAGTTCGACGATGTTGCCGTCGGCGTCCTTGATCGCTTCGTCGGCACGGATCACGTAGCTGCCACGCAGACGCACTTCACCGGCTGGTTCCAGGCGCTTGTAACCCTTCGGCGGCTCTTCCATGAAGTCGTCACGGTCGATGTAGATTTCCCGGGCGAATGGCAGCGCGCGCACGCCCATGTCTTCTTTCGGGTGACGTGGCAGTTCGAGGTTTTCGACCTGGCCTTCCGGGTAGTTGGTGATCACGACTTTCAGCGGACGCAGTACGCACATGGCGCGCGGCGCGGTGTGGTCGAGGTCATCACGGATGCTGAATTCGAGCATGCCGAAGTCAACCACGCCGTCGGAACGGTTGGTGCCGATCATTTCGCAGAAGTTGCGGATCGATTTCGGCGTGTAGCCACGGCGACGGAAGCCCGACAGCGTGGACATGCGCGGATCGTCCCAGCCATTGACGTGCTTTTCATCGACCAGTTGCTTGAGCTTGCGCTTGCTGGTGATGGTGTAGTTGAGGTTCAGACGGCTGAACTCGTACTGACGCGGGTGCGCCGGGACTGGCAGGGCGTCGAGGAACCACTCGTACAGCGGACGATGGCTTTCGAATTCCAGGGTGCAGATCGAGTGGGTGATGCCTTCGATGGCGTCCGACTGACCGTGGGTGAAGTCGTAGTTCGGGTAGATGCACCACTGGTCGCCGGTCTGGTGGTGATGCGCGTGGCGGATGCGATACATGATCGGGTCGCGCAGGTTCATGTTCGGCGAGGCCATGTCGATCTTCGCGCGCAGCACGCGGGCGCCGTCCGGGAACTCACCGGCACGCATGCGCGCGAACCAGTCGAGGTTCTCTTCGACGGAACGGTCGCGGAACGGGCTGTTCTTGCCCGGTTCGGTCAGGCTGCCACGGTATTCCTTGGCCTGCTCCGGCGTCAGGTCGTCGACGTAAGCCTTGCCGGCCTTGATCAGTTCGACGGCCCAGTCGTGCAACTGGTCGAAATACTGCGAGGCGTAGCGCACTTCGCCGGACCATTCGAAGCCCAGCCATTTGACGTCGCTTTCGATCGCGTCGATGTATTCCTGGTCTTCCTTGGCCGGGTTGGTGTCGTCGAAACGCAGGTGCGTGACGCCGCCGAACTCCTGGGCCAGGCCGAAGTTCACGCAGATCGACTTGGCGTGGCCGATGTGCAGGTAGCCGTTGGGCTCAGGCGGGAAACGGGTGACGATCTGCGTGTGCTTGCCCGAGTCCAGGTCTGCCTGGATGATCGGCCGCAGGAAATTGACCGGCACGGCAGGGCCGGACTTGGCATTCGAGGTAGGGTCGACAGTGGGCTTGCTCATAGGATCCTTGACTTACAGGTGCGCGGCCGCAGAGAGGGGCCAGACAAAACAAAGCCGCTATCATAGCCGATGCTGTCAAGGGGCTGACAGAGCAGGCCCTATAAAGGCGCGCTTTTTATCGCCAAGAAATGAAAAAACCGCCTCGAAATTCGCGCCTGTCACGCTAAACTGCGCACCTTGGCCGATGCAGGCTGAACCGGTTGTGGGGCTGAATGTCCCAGAACCACGAATTCCTAATAAAGAGTAGCGATCATGACTCAAGTTAAATTGACCACCAATCATGGCGACATCGTCATCGAACTGAACGCTGACAAGGCGCCGATCACCGTCGCCAACTTCATCGAATACGTCAAAGCCGGTCACTACGAAAACACCGTTTTCCACCGTGTCATCGGTAACTTCATGATCCAGGGCGGCGGTTTCGAGCCAGGCATGAAGGAAAAGAAAGACAAGCGTCCAAGCATCCAGAACGAAGCCGACAACGGTCTTTCCAACGAGAAGTACACCGTTGCCATGGCTCGCACCATGGAGCCGCATTCGGCTTCCGCGCAGTTCTTCATCAACGTTGCCGACAACACCTTCCTCAACCACAGCGGCAAGAACACTCAGGGCTGGGGCTACGCGGTATTCGGTAAAGTCACCGCCGGCACTGAAGTTGTCGACAAGATCAAAGGTGTTTCGACCACTTCCAAGGCCGGCCACCAGGACGTACCAGCAGACGACGTGATCATCGAGAAAGCCGAGATCATCGAAGCGTGATATTGCTGATTTCAGACTTGCATCTGGAAGAGGAGCGCCCGGACATCACCCGGGCGTTTCTGGATTTGCTCGCCGGACGCGCCCGCTCGGCGAGTGCGTTGTACATTCTCGGCGACTTCTTCGAAGCGTGGATTGGCGACGACGCCATGACGCCCTTCCAGCGCTCCATCTGCCAAGCCCTGCGCGATTTGAGCGACAGCGGCACGGCGATTTTTCTGATGCACGGCAATCGCGACTTCATGCTCGGCAAGGCCTTCTGCAAGCAGGCCGGCTGTACGTTGTTGAAGGACCCGAGTGTCGTGCAGTTTTACGGCGAGCCGGTGCTGTTGATGCACGGCGACAGCCTCTGCACCCGCGACGTTGGCTATATGAAGCTGCGGCGCTATCTGCGCAACCCGCTCACCCTGTTTATCCTGCGCAATCTGCCGCTGAACAGCCGCCATAAACTGGCGCGCAAACTGCGCAGCGAGAGCCGTGCACAGACGCGGATGAAGGCCAATGACATTGTCGATGTCACGCCGGAGGAGATTCCGCGGATCATGCAGGAATTTGGCGTGAAAACCCTGATTCACGGGCACACCCATCGCCCGGCGATCCACAAGTTGCAGATTGGTGAACAAGCGGCGAAGCGGATTGTGCTGGGGGATTGGGATCGACAAGGTTGGGCGTTGCAGGTGGATGAGAGCGGGTATGCCTTGGCGCCGTTCGATTTCGCCCCGCCGCCAGCCCTCCCCGCCCCGAGCGCATGATCGTTCCCACGCTCCGCGTGGGAATGCAGCCCGGGACGCTCCGCGTCCCATCCAGAGCCGAACGCAGAGCGTCCGTTGAGGCATTCCCACGCAGAGCGTGGGAACGTCCTGCGGGATCAGTGACCGCTGGCGGCTGGCCCTGCCTTGGCGGCAAACGGTGGCTTCGCCAGCCACACAATCAGAATCAACCCCATAAAGCCCCAGCCCAGCAGCGTGAAGTAATCCACGGTGGAGAGCATGTACGCCTGGCTCGTCAGGATCTGATCCATCTGCGCATAAGCCGATTGGCTCGCCCCGCCCAAATGATTCAAGGTCTCGCGCGTCGCCGGTTCAAAGGTGCTGATGCTTTCGCTCATGTACGCATGATGCTGATCGGCCCGACGAATCCAGATCCACGTGGTCAACGACGCCGCAAAGCTACCGCCCAACGTCCGCAGGAACGTCGCAAGACCGGCGCCATCGGCGATCTGGTTCGGCGGCAAGTCCGACATCAGGATGCTCAGGGTCGGCATGAAGAACAGCGCCACGCCAATGCCCATGAACAGTTGCACCAGCGCGATGTGCTGGAAGTCCACTTCGTTGGTGAATTCGGCGCGCATGAAGCAGCTCAGGCCAATCGCCAGGAACGCGATCCCGGCGAGTAAACGCAAGTCGAACTTGTGCGCGTACTTGCCGACAAACGGCGACAGCAACACTGGCAGAATGCCGATCGGCGCCACGGCCAGACCGGCCCAGGTCGCGGTGTAGCCCATTTGCGTCTGCAACCACTGCGGCAGGATCAGGTTGATGCCGAAGAACCCGGCGTAGCCCAACACCAGCACAAGCGTACCGATGCGGAAGTTGCGGTAGGCGAACAGGCGCAGATTGACCACCGGATGGCGGTCGGTCATTTCCCAGATCACGAACACCGCCAGCGCGATCACCGAAATCGCCGCGCCGACGATGATGAAGTTCGATTCGAACCAGTCGAGGTCATTGCCCTTGTCGAGGATCACCTGCAAGGCGCCGACGCCAATGATCAGCGTGATCAGACCGACGTAATCCATCGGCTGACGGCTGGTCACCACCGGACGTTTGGCCAGCTGCGAACGCACGACCATCACCGCAAAGATGCCGATCGGCACGTTGATGAAGAAGATCCACGGCCAGCTATAGCTGTCGGTAATCCAGCCGCCGAGAATGGGACCGGCAATCGGCGCGACCACCGTGACCATCGCCAGTAACGCGAGGGCCATGCCTCGCTTGGCGGGCGGATACACCGCAATCAACAGGGTTTGCGTCATCGGGTACAACGGCCCGGCGACCAGACCTTGCAACACGCGGAAACCGATCAGTTCCGGCATCGACGTCGAGATACCGCAGAGAAACGAGGCCAGCACGAACAAAATCGTGGCCCATAAAAACAGCTTCACCTCGCCGAAACGGCGGCTGAGCCAACCGGTCAGCGGCAGCGCAATCGCGTTGCTCACGGCGAACGAGGTGATCACCCAGGTGCCCTGCTCCGAACTCACCCCGAGGTTGCCGGAAATCGTCGGCAGCGCCACGTTGGCGATGGTGGTGTCGAGCACTTGCATGAATGTCGCCAGCGACAGGCCGATGGTGCTGAGCAACAGGCTGGGCGGCGTGAAAGAGGCGTTATTGCTCATTGTGAATCCTATGAAACCTGATAGTCGCCGCAGCCCTGTAGGAGTGAGCCTGCTCGCGATAGCGGTGTGTCAGACCCAATTTCCTAGACTGATACACCGTTATCGCGAGCAGGCTCACTCCTACAAGGTCAGTGCAGGTCAGCGTTGCGCGGTTTTGCTCGCCGCAGCGCTGTTGTCGTGAATCAGCTGCGCAATCATCGCGTCGGCTTCGGCCAGTTGGCGGTCGTAGACGTTGGTGCTGAACGACGCTTTCTGTGGAGGCTGCTGCGCCAATACCGGGCCGCTCTGGTCGTGCAGGTTCACTTCAACATTGGTCGACAGGCCGACACGCAGCGGATGCTTGGCCAGTTCCTCGGCGTTGATGTGAATCCGCACCGGCACACGCTGCACGATCTTGATCCAGTTACCGGTGGCGTTCTGCGCTGGCAGCAGAGCAAACGCGCTACCCGTACCGGCGCCGAGGCTGTCGACGGTGCCGCTGTATTTCACGTCGCTGCCGTAGATGTCGGACTCGATATCGACCGGCTGACCGATGCGCATGTCACGCAGTTGGGTTTCCTTGAAGTTGGCGTCGATCCACAGTTGATCCAGTGGAATCACCGCCATCAACGCTGTGCCCGGTTGCACGCGCTGGCCGAGTTGCACGGTGCGCTTGGCGACGTAGCCAGTGACCGGCGCGATCAAGGTGCTGCGGGCATTGGTCAGGTACGCCTGACGCAGATCGGCGGCGGCCGACATCACGTCCGGATGCGACGACACCACGGTGTCATCGACCAGCGCGCTGGTGGTTTTCAGTTGCTGTTTGGCGTTGGCCAAGGCGTTTTGCGCCGAGGTCAGGTCGTCTCGAGCGTGGGACAGCTCTTCCTGGGAAATCGCCCCGCCCTGCGCCAGGTTTTTCCGGCGGTTGTAGTTGTCCTGGGCTTTCTGCACTTCGGCCTGTTGCGCGTTGACCTGGGCTTTCATGCCGTCAACGTTGCTGTACAAACCGCGCACCTGACGCACGGTGCGTGCCAGTTTCGCCTGAGCGCTTTGCAGACCGACTGCGGCGTCGTTCGGGTCGAAGTTGATCAGCACCTGGCCTTCGTGAACCAGATCACCGTCGTCAGCACCGATGCTGACCACGGTGCCGGTCACCAGCGGGGTGATTTCGACGACGTTACCGTTGACGTAGGCGTCGTCAGTGCTCTCGTTAAAGCGTCCGATGAATTCGTGATACGCCCAGACGCCGGCGCCGGCGAGCAGGACGACAACGGCCAGCACCAACAGCATCACTTTGCGTTTGCGCGGGTTGCCGTTGTCGGGCGTGTTGTCTTGAGCTTGAGTGTTTTCGGCAGTGGCCATGACAAATACCTGAATTAGTTGTGCGACGTGGCTGGGGTGGCGTTGGCTGCGGTCAGGGTCTGCCCCTGAAAGCCGCCGCCCAGCGCTTGCATCAGTTGAATCGACAGGTCGATCTGCTCGGCATTGAGGTTGGCCAACTGACGCTGGGCCTGCAGCAATTGCTGCTCGATGCTGAGCACGTCCAGGTAGTTGCCGATGCCGGAACCGTAACGCTGGACGACGGTGTTGTAAGAATCCTGAGCAATCTCGGTGGCGTGTTGCTGCGCACCGATCTGCCGGCCGATGTCACGCAACTGGTTAATCGTGTCGCTGACATCGCCCAGTGCTTTCACCAGGCTTTTGTTGTACTGCGCCACCGCCAGATCGTAATCGGCATCGCGGGCACCGAGGTTGGCGCGCAGGCGTCCGCCGTCGAAGATCGGCACCGAAATGGTCGGGGCAATGTTGAAGAAGCGACTGGCCGAACCGAACATCGCGTCACCCAACAAGGATTCGGCACCGGCGGAAGCCGACAGGTTCAAGTTCGGATAGAACTGGGTTTTCGCCGAATCAATGTCTTTGCTTGCAGCTTCGACGCGCCAGCGCGCCGCGACCAGATCCGGGCGCCGACCGAGCAGTTCTGCCGGCAGCACCGACGGCACGGCGACAGCGCTGGCCTGCAGGACTTTCGGCCGGGCAATTTCGTTGCCGCGATCCGGGCCTTTGCCAAGCAGCACGGCCAAGGCAATTTTGGCGCTGTTCAGACGTTTTTCCGCGTCGATCAGGCTGGCTTCGGAACTGGCTTCCAGACTCTGGGTTTGCTGGAACTGGTACTGGCTGTCGATCCCGGAGCTCAGACGACGCTGGCTCAGGTCGAGCATTTGCTTGGTGCGCTTGAGGTCGTCGTTGGCCAAGTCATAAACGATGTGCGCCTGACCGAGATCGCTGTAGGCACGGGCGACGTCGGCGGCGAGGGTCAGCTGTGCCGCCTGACGGTCGACTTCAGCGGCGCGGGCCTGACCGAGTGCAGCTTCCCACGCATCACGCTGGCCGCCCCACAGGTCGAAGTTGTAATTGAAACCGGCACTGACATTACGCACGGTGGCATAGGCATCGCCCTGCCCCAGCGGGTCCTGATCCTTGGCCAGGCGCGAACGGCTGATGCCGGCGCTGGCGTCGAGGGTCGGATAGCGCGCGGCATCGGCGGCATAGGCAGCGGCGCTGGCCTGATGGGCGCGGGCTGCAGCGATCTGCATGTCCGGGCTGTCGTGCAGGGCTTCGCGGATCAAGCCGTCGAGTTGCGGATCGCCGAGGCTGGTCCACCAATCGCTTTTCGGCCAAGCGGCCGGCGACAGGATCACGCCGTTGAGGGATTGGCCGGTTTTCAGGCTCGCCGCGTCAAGGTTTTTGCCCTGAGTGTCGAGGCCGCTGTAGTTGGCGCAACCGGCGAGGATCATCGCCGACAGCACCAGGGTCAGGCTGCTGCGCAAGGTTTTAGCGTTCATTGTGCTCACCTAACCGCTGGATCGTGATCGGGTCACCGGCTGCCAGCAGGATTTTCTTGAGGATGTATTCCAGGGTCTTCAACTCGTCCGAAGTGACGGCGCCGGCCAGTTCATTCATTGCATCGGCGCCGATGTGCGGCAGGCGACCGGCCAGTTGCTGGCCTTGTTCAGTCAGTTTCAGTTGCACCTGACGGCGATCGCCTTCGCTGCGTTGGCGAGCCAGAAAACCTTTCTGCTCCAGACGATCAAGCATGCGTGTCATCGAACCGCTGTCGAGCGACAGATGCCGGCACAGTTCGGCCGGGGTATCGACGCCGTACTGGGCCATGATGATCAACACCTTGAACTGCGCGGCAGTGATGCCGTGGGGTTCCATGTGGGTGTCGATGATCCGGTCCTTGAGCAGCGCAGCACGGCCAAGCAACAGGCCGAGATGGCAATGTTTGAATTCGTCCGGGGTGAAATGCTTCATGTGCTCACCTAATAACTGCCTAGGCAGTGAATGTATGTCGAGATGTTACTGCCTAGGCAGCGAATGTCAACGAAATAGTTAGGTTGCTTGGTAATTAGTTGACCAGTGGAGTGGGTTTTTCGCGGCGCACAGGCGGACGCCATCGCTAACAAACCAGCTCCCACAGGGTTCATGCCGTACACAACATTCATGTACACCAGGGAAACCTGTGGGAGCTGGCTTGCCAGCGATGGCAGCGACTCGGTTTAGGAGGAAGCGCGCTCTAGAAATCGCGCTTGTAGAAGATATCCAGCGAACTCGCGACGCCACTCGCCGCCTCGACATACACCTTCTTGCTCAGCTTGTAACGCAGCGCAATGGTGCTGGCCGGTTCAAACACGCCGACGCCATAACGCAAACTGAGCTTCTCGGTAATATTGCCGCTGGCCACCACACTGGTGGCATCGCCGCTGCCTGCGGTGTCGAGCTGGAAGTCCTGAATGCCGAGATCCTTGGCCAGACCGCTGGTGACCCCGGAACTGCCCATCAAGCCCAGACCCAACGCCGCTTGCGCGAGCATGTTGTTGTCTTCGCCGCTGGTACTCAGCGGACGGCCCAGCACCAGATAGGACAAGGCCTGCTCCTGGCTCATCGCCGGTTCGGAGAAGATCTGCGTGGTCGGCTGCTCGGCGCTGCCGCTCAGGCGAATACCGGCGATCACGTCGTCGGTCTGGCGAATCGCTTCGATGTCCAGATACGGCTGATCGATCGGCCCGGCAAACAGCAGGCGCGCACGCCGCACTTGCAGGCGCTGGCCGTAGGCACTGTAGCGGCCATCGTTGAGCCACAGCTCGCCACGGGTGTCCATGTTGTCGCCAATGTGCACATGGCCTTGCACGTTGGCGGTCAGACCGAAACCGGCGAAGGCCAGTTTGTCGTCGCCGACCACCACGTCGATGTCCATTTTCATGGCCATCGGCGGTTTGCCCTCTTCGGTCTGCGCGCCGACGATGATCGTGTCATCGGAGACTTTCACCGTCGATGGCGGCAGTTCGCGCACGGTGATCTCGCCTTTGGGCACCAGCACTTTACCGGCAATTTTCAGCTCATCGCCGGCCATGGAAATCTTCAGATCCGGCGCCACTTCCAGCTTGGCGTACGGTTCAACGGTGACCGGCAATTGCGTGCCCTTGAGCGCCAGATCAACCGCCAGCGCCTGACCCCAAGCGACGTTGCCGTTCAGACTGCCCTGCCCGCTCTTGCCGCTTTTCCAGCCGCCGTCGAGGCGTACCGATTCGCCGGCAATCACAGCGGTGAGTTGCAGATTCTGCAGTTCCATCGGCAACTCGGCACCGGACACTTCGCCGTCGCTGAGTTGCACCGTGCCGTTGACCAGCGGCGCCAGCAATCCACCGGAGATCGTGCCGCTGCCGTTGAGGCGCCCAGTGAGCTTCTCGACCATCGGCACAAACGGCCGCGCCACCGACAGGTCCAGTCCGCTGAGCCGGAACGAGCCGCTCAGCGGTTTGTTCTTCGGCAACGGGTTGAGCTGCGCCTGCACCATCAATTCGCCGAGTTTGCCGCCGACGAAATTGAGTTCGGTGTCGACACGCTTCGGTGTGAGTTTGCTGGTCAGTTTGAGTGTCTGGTAGGGGAAGTCCAGCCACTGATCCTTGTCCTTCATGCGCAAAGTGCCACCGCTGGCGTCGACACTGACCACGCCGTTGGGGCCGCTGGCCGGCAGATCCAGTTGCAGATCGGCGTTGAGCTTACCTTTCCAGGCGAAATCTTTCGGCAGCCATTGCGCCAGGCTTTCGATCGGGAACTGCCTGAGGTGGTAGCGCAGTCTCGGCTCGGGCATCAGTCGCTGATCTTCACCGCACAGGCTGGCGCTGCCGGACATCCAGCAATGCGCGCCGAAGTTGATTTTGCCGTCCGCCAGACGCTCAAGCTTGGCTGGATTCTGCAGTTTCCAGTCTTGGCCACCGGCCTGAATATCGCCGCTGGCCAAGCGCCCGCGCCAGTTGCCCTTGTCCAGATTGCCATCCAGACCCAAGGCGAGTTTCAACTGCGGGCCAATCAGGTCGAGGTTGAGTTTCTGGCTTTTGATATCGCCCTGAGCGCTGGCGGTCAGCGTGCCCAGCGAGGTGTCGCCGGCCTGAATGCCGCTGCCCTTCAGATCGATTTTCGCCCGTTGCGCACTGTCTAGGGTCGCGTCGAGATTGAGGCTTTGCAGACGATTGTCCTGGAACGCCAGTTGCGAGCCTTGCAGACCGAGCTTGCCCTGCGGTGCCTTCAACGTGCCGGCGACGTTGACCTGACCGTTGACCTGCCCGCGCAGTTGCGGCCAGAGCTGCGCCAGTCGCGACAACTTGATGTCGATCTGCCCGGTGAGTTTCTGTTGCAGGCTGCCCTTGCCGCTGATGCTGTTGTCGCCGAGGCGGATTTGCAGGGCATTCAGGTTCCATTGCTCGCCAGCGCCGTCGGCCTTGGCTTGCAGGATGGCCGGTTGCCCGCGCAGTTTGCCTTTGAGGTCGAGATCGGCGGTCAGGCTCAGGCGTTCATTCTTCATTTCGCCTTGGCTTTTCAGCGGCCCGGCCAACGTCCCCGGCAATTCGGCGACCCAGTACGCCGGGTTCAGCGCCGACAGATCCAGCGCGGTATCCCAAGCGATGCCGTCGGCAAACTGTACGTTGACGTGACCTTCAGCCTTGCCCTGCCCGGCTTGCATTTTCAGTTGCGGCAACGCGATCTGTTTAAGGCTGCCGCTGAACGGACTGCTCAGGGTAAACGCCCCGGCCGGACCATCCAGTGCGGCGTCGAAGTTACCGAGGTATTGACCGTCGGTGTAGGAGACTTCGCCAGTGAAGGTGCGTAAGGCGACCTGCGGCTCGTCGATTTCGTTATAGAGTCGATGCCACGGAAAGTCCTGCCAATTGATGTTGGCTTGCGCGCTGAGGCCTTTGCTCCAATCGACGCTGCCAGTGAGTTTGAGGCTTTGTTTATCGTTGGCGGTCAGATCAAGACCAGCGATCTGCGCGCCGCTGGCGTCGACCTTGCCTTTGAGCAGCAGCGCCACCGGGCCTTTATCGGCGGGCAGCGTGGCATTGCCGTTGAGCTGGTAACCGTTTTTCAGATCGCCTTCAGCGGTCAGCACCAGTTGATTGAGTTGCAGGGTGTCCGGCAGATCGGCGCTTGGTTTGAACGCCTCGGACGTAATGCGCACCTTGGCCGGCAGATTTTCCGCCAACGGTTGCAGCTCGCCGCTCAACTGGCCGTCGAGGTAACCCCGGCTGTCGGCGTGCAGGTTGAGGGTTTTCAACAGATCACCGTCGACCTTCAACGCCAGCGTCCACGGATCGGTGCCCAGCGATGGCAACGTCAGATTACCGGCCATGTTCAGCGGCCAGTTGCCGGTTGGTGCGAGGGTGCCGGACAGGTTCAGGCTGAGGTCGCCGCGCTGCAATTTCACGCTGTCGATTTGCATGCCTTGGGCAGTCCAGTGCGCCGCCAGTTGCAAGCCCTTGAGCTGCTCGCTGCCGTTGAACAACAGGCTGCCGACCTGCACGTCGCCCAATTCGATGGCCACGGGCAATTGCAGATCCGGCAGTTTGATCGGGCCACTCTCGGTGGTTTCTTCACTCGGCGGGAATTGCAGGATAACTTGATCAGCCTTGAGCTGTTCGATGCACAGGGTCATGCGCGTCAGGCACAGCGGCGACCAGGCGAAAATCGCCTTGTTCAGTTCGACGCGACTGCTGTCCTGCTGCCACAGCAGATGATCGGCGCTCCATTGTCCGCCGAGGCGACCCTGGAAATTCTCCACCGTCAGCCCCGGCACGAGGCCCAGCACCCAACGGCTGCCAGCCGCCGTGCCGAGTACGGCGGTGACGCTCAAAACAATCAACAACACCAGCGCCAACAGCGCCAGTGCTGTAATTTTCAAACCACGCTTCACAGCTCAGGCCCCATGGAAAAGTGCAGCCGGATGCCGCCATCGTCATCGAGTGCGTGGGCCAGGTCGAGGCGGATCGGCCCCACCGGCGAGACCCAGCGCACACCAATACCGACCCCGGTCTTGAGGTTCGGCAGTTCGAGCTTATTGAAGGAGTTACCCTGATCGACGAAAGTCGCCACGCGCCATTTCTCGGCAATCGAATATTGATACTCGACGCTGCCGGCGACCATGTAGCGGCCTCCGATGCGGTCGCCGTCGGAGTTTTTCGGCGACAGGCTCTGGTAGTCATAACCGCGTACGCTCTGATCGCCACCGGCGAAGAAGCGCAGCGACGGCGGCACCGAGTTGTAGCCGTTGGTGGCGCTGCCGCCGACCTGCACGCGACCGAGGAAGCGGTGCTTGTCGAACACCGTGGTCAGGCCTTTGACCAGCGCGGTGCCATATAAAAGGTTGTTGTCCGAGCCGAGGCCTTCTTTTGCGACTTTGCTTTCGAAGCTCAGGCGATAGCCGTTGTGCGGGTCGATGCGGTTGTCGCTTTTCAGGTACGAATAACTGATGCCCGGCATCAGCAAGGTACTCAGGCCCGAATCGTCGCCGAGTTCATATTCCTCGCGCTGCCATTTCAGCGAGATCACCCGCTGCCAGCCGCTCGGCAACTTGCTGTGCCATTCCGGGCCGAAGGTCAGCAATTTGCTGAGCGTGTCGGAGTCGTCGATGTCTTCGAATTGATAACCGCCGGCCCAGCGCAGTTTGTCGGTCAGTGGCGGGTCGAGCGGGATGTCGTAGAACAGCCCGACGTTTTGCCGTGGCGCCGAGAGTTCGGCTTCCCAGCCATAACTGTCGCCCTGCGGGTTGACCCAGTGACGCGTCCAGTTGGCCTTGATCCGTGGGCCGACGTCGGTCGAGTAGCCGAGGCCCAAGCCCATGGTCCGTGGTTTGCGCGTGTCGAGTTTGACGTCCACCGGGATTACGTCGTTTTTCGCGGCAGTCGGCGCCGCGTCGACACGCACGCCTTCGAAATAGCCGCTTGATTGCAGATCGCGATTGAGTTCGGCGATCAGCTCGGAGTCGTACGGCTCGCCTTCCTTGAACGGCACCATGCGTTGCAGCAGGTCTTCGTCGAACGGTGTGTCGCCCTCGAAACTGACTTTGCCCAGCGCATAACGCGGGCCGCTGTCGTAGATCAATTCAATGTCGGCCACCCCGGCGCGCGGGTCGACCAAGAGTTTCTGGCTGGTGAAATGGCCACTGAAGAAGCCGAAGCGCGAGGCCTGATTCTGAATCAGGCGTTTGGCGTCTTCGTAACGGCCATGGTTGAGCACCGCGCCGGACTTGAGCACGTCGCTTTTCGGTACACGAAAGGATTTGAGGGAAGCCGCCGGGCCGTCAACTCGAATGGTCACGTTGCGCAGGCGAATCGGCTCGCCTGGATCGATTTTCAACACCAGGCGCGGTTTGTCGCCGCCCTTGACGTCACTTTCGATCTGCGGCTGGTAATAACCCAAGGCCTGGGCCGCTTTGCGCGCCTGCTCTTCGGCGCCACGACTGAAGCGCAGCAAGGCGTCTTCGTCGCGATCGCCGAGGCTGCCGATATAGCCCTCTATATTGGCCTTCAGTTCATCGTTGGACGGTTTGATCCGTACGTCCAATTCACTTTGCGCCAGCGCCGCGCAGCTGGTTAACAGCAGGAGCACGCCACTGGTAAATCTTCCTGGAAACTTCATAGGCGCGGATGCTATCACGGGCTTGGGAGCGTGATAGAACAGGAAATTTCCCCAGAAGTTCGATTGTTATGCTGTTGCAGTTTGTAACACCTGCGGATTGGCGTGGAAAAATACGTGTTCACGCACCGGGCCGACGGCAACCTCGCCGATCTCCTCGTAACCCTGCCTTTTATAGAATTCCAGATAACGCGGATTACCGGTGTCGAGCACCACGCCTTGCGAGGTTTCGTCGACTGCGCACCAGTTGTGCACGGCAGTCAGCAGTTGCTCACCGAAGTGCTTGCCCTGGAACTGCGGATGAATCCCCAACAGCGGCAACATGTGCACCGAATCGCTGGGCACGCAGGCGGCGACCGCATCGTGGTATTCCAGATAGCGGCGGGTGCAGCGGAAACCGGTGCTGAGCACCATGCGCAATCGCCACGCCCAACTTTCGGTGACGCCCAAGCGCCGTTGCGGCGGCGCGATCAGGGCGATACCGATCAGACGGTCGTTGACCAGCAGGCCGATGGCCGGCAGATCCTGCAGAAAGTGTTGCTTGACCAGTTCCCGCACCGTCGCCCGCACGCGCTGCTCATAGCCGGGGCGCTCGGCTTCGAACAGGTAGCCAAAAGTCGGCTCATGGCGATAGGCCTGATACAGCAGCGAGCGGGCTTCGCGCGAGTAGCCGCGGTCGAGCATATGAATGTCGGCGATGGCGGTCTGGGTTTCAGGCATGACGGTGATTCTCCCCGGGGCGCGTTCAAATGGCGGCGCTCTTGTTGGTACGAACCTTTTGCGGGTGGCGTGGTTCCCCACAGGTATAGACCAAGCTTGGATCTTCATCGACCGGGCGGGCCTCATCGCTGGCAAGCCAGCTCCCACAGGACTTGTGTGCAACTCGAACATTGTGGGAGCTGGCTTGCCAGCGATAGGGCCCGTCGGGGCTACAAAAATCCCACAGACCAAAATGATTTCTCCCACACTGGCCCATCTCCCCCATGTCAGCTAGCATCGCCCTTTTGCCAGGACTGCCAACCATGAAGATCGTTTCCTTCAACATCAACGGACTGCGCGCCCGTCCGCATCAGCTGGCAGCGCTGATCGAAAAACACCAGCCCGACGTCATCGGTCTGCAGGAAACCAAAGTCCACGACGACCAATTCCCGCTCGAAGAAGTCCGCGCCCTCGGCTACCACGTGTACTTCCATGGCCAGAAAGGTCACTACGGCGTGGCCATGCTCTCGCGTCAGGAACCGATCGCCATTCACAAAGGTTTCGCCACCGATGAAGAAGACGCCCAGCGGCGCTTTATCTGGGGCAGCTTCGCCGACGCCAATGGCGTGCCGGTGACGATCATGAACGGCTATTTCCCACAGGGCGAAAGCCGCGACCACCCGACCAAATTCCCGGCCAAACAGCGTTTCTACAGTGATCTGCAAGCGCTGCTGGAAAGCCAGTTCAATAACGAGCAGCCGCTGGTGGTGATGGGCGACGTGAACATTTCCCCGGAAGACTGCGACATCGGCATCGGCCCGGACAACATGAAACGCTGGCTGAAAACCGGTAAATGCAGCTTCCTGCCGGAAGAACGCGAGTGGATGGCACGCCTGAAAAACTGGGGCCTGACGGACAGCTATCGCCACCTCAACCCGGACGTGAGCGACATGTTCAGCTGGTTCGACTACCGCAGCCGTGGCTTTGAAGACGAGCCAAAGCGCGGGCTGCGGATTGACGTGATTCTGGCCTCCCATGGTTTGCTGCCACGGGTAAAGGCCGCCGGTGTGGACTATGAATTGCGCGGGATGGAGAAACCGTCCGACCACGCGCCGATCTGGCTTGAACTCAGCTGATCTCAAGCCTTAAACAATCCCTGTAGGAGTGAGCCTGCTCGCGATAGCGGTGAATCAGTCGACATAAATGTTGACCGGTACACCGCCATCGCGAGCAGGCTCACTCCTACATTCAATCGCTGTCATCTTTCGGTCATGCGCCTGACTTAATCTCCCCGGCAATCCCCTTGGCTTGATTCGGTGCCGGCATGACCCTGCGTGTTCTGTGCGTATTTCTCTTGAGTGCGTGGCTGACGGTGTCTGCCGCCGGTTTGCCGGTGCCGGACGACGGCCCGGCGCTGCGCATTCAAGGCTCCAACACCATCGGCGCCGAACTCGGCCCGGCGCTGGTGGAAGGTTTGCTGCAAGAACAAGGCCTGCTGAAAATCCACCGCGAAACCCCGGACACCGCCAACGAACAGCGCATTGTCGGCCAGTCCGCGCAAGGCAAACGCGTGGTCATCGAAGTCGCCGCCCACGGTTCCAGCACCGGGTTTACCGCGCTGAAAAACGCCAGCGCTGATCTGGCTGCCTCTTCCCGCGAAATAAAGGACAGCGAGTTACTCAGCCTGCAAGCGCTGGGCGACCTGAAAACTCCTGCCGCCGAACAGGTGATTGCCATCGATGGCCTGGCGATCATCCTGCACCCTGAAAATCCGCTGCAGCAACTGGACACCGAGCAACTGGCGCGGATCTTCGCCGGCGAAGTCAAAACCTGGGAAGACCTCGGCGGGCGTGGCGGTGCGATTCATTTATATGCGCGGGATGATCAGTCCGGCACGTACGACACGTTTAAGGAACTGGTCCTCGTTCATCGTGGGAAAACTCTGAGCAGTGCTGCGAAAAGGTTTGAGTCCAGCGAGCAATTGTCCGACGCCGTCAGCAGCGATCCGCAGGGTATTGGCTTCATCGGCTTACCGTATGTGCGTCAGGCCAAAGCCGTGGCCATTGCCGATGGGGCTTCGCTGTCCATGCTGCCGCTCACCAGCCTGATCGCCACTGAAGATTATCCATTGTCGCGGCGGCTGTTCTTTTATCTGCCGCCCGACAGTACAAACCCGTGGGCCAAGGCACTCGTGACATTTGCGCAGAGCCGTCAGGGCCAGGCGATTGTCGCGGCCAACGGGTTTGTCAGCCAGAGCGTGCACGCGATGAACGTCGCGCCGAATGCGCTGATGCCCGAGGGGTATCAATCCCTCAGCCGTCACGCCCAACGTCTGACAGTGAACTTCCGTTTCGAGGAAGGCAGCGCCAACCTGGACAACAAGGCGCGTCAGGATCTGGCGCGGGTGCTCGACTATATAAAGAGGCATGACAAGCGCGAGCGCGCGGTGACACTGGTGGGGTTTGGTGACGCCAAGGACGACCCGGCTCGGGCGGATTTGCTGTCGAAGCTGCGGGCGATGGCGGTGCGGCGGGAGTTGGTGAAGAACGGCGTGGTGTTGCGCGAGGTTCGAGGGTTTGGCGCGTTGATGCCGGTGGCGGCGAACAATGCGGATGAGGGGCGGATCAAGAATCGCCGGGTTGAGGTTTGGGTGTATTGATATCACCGGATCGTTCCCACGCTCCGCGTGGGAACGCCGCCATGGACGCTCCGCGTCCACTGTGACGCAGAGCGTCAAGGGATGCATTCCCACGCAGAGCGTGGGAACGATCAACGCGGTGCCGGATCAGCGCTCACTACGCAGCATCTCCTTCGGCACATATTTGCCGATCTCGAACTTGCCGATCGCCGCGCGGTGTACTTCGTCCGGGCCGTCGGCCAGGCGCAAGGTACGTTGCATCGCGTACATATAGGCCAGCGGGAAATCGTTGGACACCCCTGCCCCACCATGCATCTGGATCGCCCGGTCGATCACGCGCAGCGCGACGTTAGGCGCAACCACTTTGATCTGTGCGATTTCGCTTTTCGCCACTTTGTTGCCGACGGTGTCCATCATGTACGCCGCTTTCAGCGTCAGCAGACGGGCCATGTCGATCTCCATCCGCGAGTCGGCGATCTTGTCGACGTTACCGCCCAGACGCGCCAGCGGTTTGCCGAATGCCGTGCGGCTCACCGAACGTTTGCACATCAATTCCAGCGCACGCTCGGCCATGCCGATCGAACGCATGCAGTGGTGAATGCGGCCTGGGCCGAGACGCCCCTGAGCGATTTCAAAGCCGCGTCCTTCACCGAGCAGGACGTTTTCGTACGGCACACGCACGTTGTCGAACAGCACTTCGGCGTGACCGTGCGGTGCATCGTCGTAACCAAACACCGGCAGCGGACGGACGATTTTCACGCCAGGGGTATCGACCGGCACGAGGATCATCGAGTGCTGAGCGTGGCGCGGTGCGTCAGGATTGCTCAGGCCCATGAAGATGAGGATCTTGCAGCGCGGATCGCAGGCGCCGGAGGTCCACCATTTCTTGCCGTTGATCACCCACTCGTCGCCATCACGCACCGCACGGGCGGCCATGTTGGTGGCGTCTGAGGAAGCCACGTCCGGTTCGGTCATGGCGAACGCCGAGCGGATTTCGCCGCGCAGCAGTGGTTCGAGCCAGCGCTGTTTTTGTTCTTCGTTGGCGTAGCGCACCAGCACTTCCATGTTGCCGGTGTCCGGCGCCGAGCAGTTGAACGGCTCAGGCCCGAGCAAGGAGCGGCCCATGATTTCTGCCAATGGCGCGTATTCGAGGTTGCTCAGGCCGGCGCCCAGTTCCGACTCCGGCAGGAACAGATTCCACAACCCTTCGGCTTTGGCCTTGGCTTTGAGCTCTTCCATGATCGCCGTCGGCTGCCAGCGATCGCCTTCGGCAACCTGACGCTCGAACACGGCTTCGGCCGGATAAACGTAAGTGTCCATGAACGCGGTCACGCGCTCACGCAGTTCTTGCACCTTGGGCGAATAAGCGAAATCCATGAGCAGCTCCCGATGGTTAAGGCAGTTCTTTGGCAGAGGTTGTTTCAGTCATGCAATCGATGCTAGAACAGCGTCGATAATTTACCTAGCCTATTCTCGGCGTGTATAAACATTCATCACCGATATATGATCGGCTGATTGCCAGCCCCTAAAACACCGCCCTAAATAACAAGAGAAGCCGCGTTATGAATCTGAGTAAGGTCGACCTCAACCTTTTCATCGTCTTCGACGCGATCTACACCGAAGCCAACCTGACCCGTGCCGGGCAGATTGTCGGCATCACTCAGCCAGCGGTGTCCAACGCCCTCGCGCGGTTGCGCGAAACCTTCAACGATCCGTTGTTCGTGCGTACCGCTCAGGGCATGGTGCCGACGCCGATGGCACAAAACATCATCGGCCCGGTGCGTAACGCGCTGTCGCTGCTGCGCGTGTCGGTTCAGGAAAGCCGCATATTCAACCCGGCGCAAGCGGTGAAGACTTACCGCATCAGCATGACCGACCTCACTGAAGCGGTGATTCTGCCGCCGCTGTTCCAGCGTCTGCGCCGCCTGGCGCCGACGGTGATCATCGAAAGTTTCCTGTCCAAACGCCGCGAGACCACGAAAGAGCTGGCCGCCGGGCGTCTGGATTTTGCTGTGGATGCGCCGCTCAACACCGACCCGCAGGTGCGTCACGTCAAACTGATGGAAGACCGTTACGTCTGCGCGATGCGCAGGGGCCATCCGATGGCGGGCAAGGAAAAACTGTCGCTCGATGATTATCTGTCGCTGACCCACATCCACATTTCCAGCCGCCGCAGTGGTCTGGGTTATGTCGATCTGGCGCTGGGCAAAATGGGCATTCAGCGCAAGATCGCCCTGCGTTCGCAGCACTATCTGATGGCATCGCAGGTGATGCAGCAGACCGACATGGTCATGACCGTGCCGGAGCGTTTTGCCCGTCGGCATGAGCTGCAGGCGTTTAATCTGCCGGTGAATGATGTGCCACCGGTGGAGACGCACCTGTACTGGCACGAAAGCACCGACCAGGATCCGGCGAACCGCTGGATGCGCGAGCAGATGATCGAGTTGTGCCAGCAGGTAACGGCGCAGGAGAAGAAGCTGGATAAGCAGGTGGTTTGAGGAAAGATCAAAAGATCGCAGCCTGCGGCAGCTCCTACATAGATTGGTGTAGGAGCTGCCGAGGGCTGCGATCTTTTTCTTGCTTGACGTAAACGTCAACTCGCCATTAGCTTAGCGCCAAGACCTTTCTCCGAGCGCTTCCATGAGCAGCCAGACTTACAGCATCTCCGACCTCGCCCGCGAGCTGGACATCACCACCCGGGCGATCCGCTTTTATGAAGAGCAAGGCCTGCTCAGCCCTGAGCGCCGTGGCCAGGAACGCATCTATTCGCCGCGCGACAAGGTCAGCCTGAAGCTGATCCTGCGTGGCAAACGCATCGGCTTCTCCCTGGCTGAATGCCGCGAACTGATCGAGCTCTACGACCCGTCCAGCGGTAACACCAAACAGCTCAACAGCATGCTGGCGAAAATCAGCGAACGCCGCGAACAGCTTGAGCAGCAGTTGCTCGATATCGAACAGATGAAGCTGGAGCTTGATACCGCCGAGGAGCGCTGCGTGCAGGCGCTTGAACAAACCCTCAAGAGCCAGCAAGTAGCGCAGTAATTCGACACGACTCCTCCCCTGTGGGAGCGGGCTTGCCCGCGATGAGGCCGGAACATCCAGCATTGATGTTGACTGACCCAACGCCATCGCGGGCAAGCCCGCTCCCACACGGGCCCCTCATATCACTCAGAAAATTGAGCAGGTCAGCCTATGTCCCTCCCCACCCAAGTACGCCTGATCGAAGTCGGCCCGCGCGATGGCCTGCAGAACGAAGCCCAGCCGATCACCGTTGCCGACAAGGTGCAACTGGTCGACGCCCTCAGCGCCGCAGGCCTTGGCTATATAGAAGTCGGCAGTTTCGTCTCGCCCAAATGGGTGCCGCAGATGGCCGGTTCCGCCGAGGTGTTCGCGCAGATCCAGCGCAAACCTGGCGTGACCTACGGCGCACTGGCGCCGAACCTGCGCGGGTTCGAAGACGCCATCGCCGCCGGGGTCAAGGAAGTCGCGGTGTTCGCCGCTGCGTCCGAAGCGTTCTCGCAGCGCAACATCAACTGTTCGATCAGCGAGAGCCTGGCGCGGTTTGCGCCGATCATGGAAGCGGCGCAACAGCACGGCGTTACCGTGCGCGGTTACGTGTCCTGTGTGCTCGGTTGCCCGTACGAAGGCACGGTCGCGCCGGAGCAAGTGGCGATGGTCGCGCGCGAGTTGTATGCGATGGGCTGCTACGAAGTGTCGTTGGGCGACACCATCGGTACCGGCACTGCTGGCGCGACTCGCCGTTTGTTTGAAGTAGTGTCGGCGCAGGTCCCGCGCGAAAAACTCGCCGGGCATTTCCACGACACCTACGGCCAGGCCATGGCCAACATCTACGCTAGCCTGCTCGAAGGCATTTCGGTGTTCGACAGCTCTATCGCGGGCCTCGGCGGCTGCCCTTACGCCAAAGGCGCGAGCGGTAACGTTGCGACCGAAGACGTGGTGTACCTGCTCAACGGCCTCGGTATCGAGACTGGAATCGACCTGGACGCCTTGATTGCCGCGGGTCAGCAGATCAGCGCCGTGCTCGGTCGTCCGAGTGGTTCGCGTGTGGCCAAGGCGCGTAGCGCGCAGTGAGGGGCAAAGGTGTTACCGCTGAGTCTGGAATGTGGGGCTGAAGCGAGTAACACGGAAACAAATTGTCTGGTTTCGCCCGACAGAAAAATCCTACAAAATCATAAATCATTGATTTATAAGCTTTTTTAAAAGTTGGCACGCGTAATGCTATCTCTATGGCATAACAAGAATAAAAAGCAGCAAACCAATAAAAATAAGACGTACCGACTCTGACATAACAAAAACAACACGGCAGAGACGCAGCTAACAGATTTTTTTGGAGAAGGTGTGCTTTTCAGGGTGCTCTCAGGAGTGACCCGCAACCGGGCAGAGAACAATAAAACTACCCTCAGGTAGCTCCCGAATCGGTTGGATCGCTTAGCGAGAAAGTAGATCAGCGCTCAAAAAAATACGTTTGCTCTTGACCCCGGATGGGGGTCGCCAAAAACAGCGGTAAAGGGCCACGGTTGCCAAAAACAACAACAGACCGACCCTCAATAATAAAAAAGAGCACGCGACGACAAAATTAAAGGGGAGCCTCGGCTCCCCTTTGTGCTTTCCGGGATTCCCGAAAACCATACAAAACCCTGTGGGAGCTGGCTTGCCAGCGATTGCGGTGGATCATCCAACATAGATGCTGCCTGACCTGA
>NZ_RWIM01000002.1 GCF_009764645.1 Pseudomonas sp. PB106 | reverse complement strand
AGCTCCTACATGGATCGGTGTAGGAGCTGCCGAAGGCTGCGATCTTTTGATCTTGTTCTATGCTGAAAGTAATACCGCAGGGTATTTCGTTCAGAGGTGAACGCCATGAACATCAAAACAAGAAGATACGTCGCGATTTTCATCACCTGCGCTGCCACGCTGGCGCTGTACGGCACCGCGGCCTGGCGGGTCGAACAACTGCGACAGCTGCCCCGCGAATACGCGAGCTGCAACTACGAACGCTGCATTCCGCACAATGCCACGCTGAATGCATTGCGCTGATTCATCTGCCTGGAATGCAATCCTGTGGGAGCGAACTTGCTCGCGAATGCATTGTGCCAATCACGATCTTATGGTGACTGATACACCGCATTCGCGAGCAAGCTCGCTCCCACAGGTTTTTGCGGCGTTTATGAGGTTACTGTTCGGCCTTCAACCGGTCGCGGAACGCCTTTGGCGAAATCCCCACCCTGCGCCGGAACAGGCGCGTGAAGTTGGTCGGATCGGAAAACCCCAACAACTCCGACATCTCGTAAATGGTCATGCTGGTGTATGTCAGTAAGCGCTTGGCTTCCAGCAACTGACGTTCATGCATGATCTGCAGCGCCGGCTGCCCGGCCAGCTCACGGCACGTGCCGTTGAGATGCGATACCGAAATGCCCAAGCGATGCGCCAGATCCTCGACCTTCACATGCTGGCGATAAGTTCCTTCCACCAATTGTATAAAGCCGTTGAGGTATTCGCGCTGGCGCTGCGGGCGCTGACTGGCCTTGTGGCGCACGATGGCTTGGCGACTGACCCAGACCATGATCACGCTGACCAGCGAATGCATGAGCATTTCCCGCGCCGGTTGATGGCCGTTGTATTCGGCCTGCAACGCGGTGAACAGACTGTTGAGATAATCGCCGTCCTTGCCGGCCGGGTAGTTTTCCGCCTGAGCCAGAGCATGCACCGAGTCGCCCAGTTGCGCCTGCAGGTGATTGATCAGCGGCGTGGCGAGGGTAACGATGAAGCCTTCAACGTCTTCGGAAAAACGAAAGCCGTGCACCGACAACGGTGGCAGGACTTGAATGGCCGGGGTCTGGAGTTGCGTGCGTTGCCCTTCGATTTCAAGCTCTGCCTGACCTTTGAAAACGAAGAGTAATTGGCACAAATCAGCATGGCGGTGGGGTTTGATTTCCCACTCATGTTCGCGGCTGCGGGAGGAAATGGTTTCACAGTGCAGCAAGTCGGGGGTCGGCCAGTCCAGGCTTTCACCGTAGAGCTTGAACACTGGAATCGAAGGCAGCTCAGGCTTGTTCATCACTTCAATCCAGGCCTCAGGGGTTGTGGGGCGATAATCGCACCGATTGGCAGAATGTACAGGTATCGGCTCAGTTTTCACCTTCAATTGACAGACCCGCAAGGGAAAAATGCAAGCACTCGATCCATAAAAAACATTCGCCGGCGCTTGCCGTGTGAAGCTTGCGAGTCATAAAAACAATGAAAACGCTGAAAACCCAAGTCGCCATTATCGGCGCCGGCCCGTCCGGTTTACTCCTCGGCCAGTTGTTGCACAACGCTGGCATCGACACCCTCATCCTCGAACGTCAAACCCCTGAATATGTGCTCGGGCGCATTCGTGCCGGCGTGCTTGAACAAGGCATGGTAGAGCTGTTGCGTCAGGCGGGTGTGAGTCAGCGCATGGACGCCGAAGGTCTGGTGCATGGCGGCTTCGATCTGGCACTGGAAGGACGTCAGGTGCACATCGACCTGCACGCGTTGACGGGCGGCAAGACCGTGATGATCTACGGTCAGACCGAAGTCACCCGCGACCTGATGGCCGCTCGTCGGGAGGCTGGCGCGCCGACTGTTTATGAGGCGAGCAATGTCGTTCCCCACGGCATGAAAAGCGACGAGGCGTTTGTCACCTTTGAAAAGGATGGCGAAACCTGGCGCGTCGATTGCGATTACATCGCCGGTTGCGACGGTTTCCACGGCGTCGCTCGACAGTCGATTCCGGCGGATTGCCTGAAGGTGTTCGAGCGGGTTTATCCGTTTGGCTGGCTGGGCATTCTCGCCGACACGCCGCCGGTGCAGGACGAATTGGTCTACGCCCGTCATGAGCGCGGTTTTGCCTTGTGCAGCATGCGTTCAGCGACGCGCACGCGCTATTACCTGCAAGTGCCGGCGGAAGAAAATGTCGATGACTGGAGCGATCAGCGTTTCTGGGAGGAGTTGAAAAATCGCCTGCCGGTGGAGCTTGCCGCGAAACTGGTTACCGGGCCGTCGATTGAAAAAAGCATCGCGCCACTGCGCAGTTTTGTCGTCGAGCCGATGCAGTACGGGCGCATGTTTTTGGTCGGTGACGCGGCGCATATCGTTCCGCCTACGGGCGCCAAGGGTTTGAATCTGGCCGCCAGCGACGTCAGCACGCTGTTCAATATTCTGCTGAAGGTTTACCGCGACGGTCGCACCGAGCTGCTGGAGAAATACTCGGAAATCTGCCTGCGCCGCGTGTGGAAAGCCGAGCGGTTTTCCTGGTGGATGACCTCGATGCTGCACCGCTTCGACGATCACGATGCGTTCAGCCAGCGCATCAGCGCCTCGGAACTGGACTACTTTGTCAGTTCCGAAGCGGGGCGAAAAACCATTGCAGAAAATTACGTCGGACTTCCTTATGAGGCTATCGAATAGCCTGCTACCGACTTACACTGGCGAGCATCCCCGCTCGCCTGACGATCTGCGGGACTCTCATTGCCCGCAGGTTTTGCCCGTGACCAATCTCAATCACCCCGAAACGCCCAAACCGGCCATTCGCAGCGTGCTGGTCGCGCTGATGATGGCGATCTTTCTCGGTGCGCTGGATCAGACCATCGTCGCCGTATCGATGCCGGCCATCTCCGCACAATTCAAGGATGTCAGCCTGCTGGCGTGGGTGATTTCCGGGTACATGGTGGCGATGACCGTGGCGGTGCCGATCTACGGCAAGCTCGGCGACTTGTACGGGCGGCGCAAACTGATGCTGTTCGGCATGGGTCTGTTCACCCTTGCTTCGCTGTTCTGCGGCATGGCTCAGAGCATGGAGCAACTGGTGCTGGCGCGAATTCTTCAGGGCATTGGCGCTGGCGGGATGATTTCGGTGAGTCAGGCGATCATCGGCGACATCGTTCCGCCGCGTGAGCGCGGCCGTTATCAGGGTTACTTCAGCAGCATGTACGCGGTGGCCAGCGTCGCCGGCCCGGTGCTCGGCGGTTACATGACCGAATACTTGTCGTGGCGCTGGGTGTTTCTGATCAACCTGCCGCTGGGCCTCGGCGCGTATTGGGTGGCGCGGCGCAACCTGCGCGGGCTGCCGATTCCGCAACGCAAACCGATCATCGATTACCTCGGCACGCTGTTGATGATCATCGGCCTGACCGCGCTGCTCTTGGGCATTACTCAGGTCGGTCAAGGGCATTCCTGGCGCAGCAGCGAAGTGCTCGGCTTGTTCGCTTGCGCGGTGGTAGTGCTGGCGGTGTTTGTCTGGCATGAGCGGCGGGCACGGGAGCCGTTGCTGCCGATGCATCTGTTCGCCAACCGTAATGCACTGCTGTGCTGGTGCACGATTTTCTTCACCAGTTTCCAGGCGATTTCGCTGATCGTGCTGATGCCGTTGCGCTTCCAGAGCGTCACCGGTGCCGGCGCCGACAGCGCTGCGTTGCACTTGCTGCCATTGGCGATGGGGTTGCCGATTGGTGCTTACTTCGCTGGCCGTCGCACCTCGATCACCGGTCGCTACAAACCGCAGATTCTGACCGGCGCGATACTGATGCCGATCTCGATTCTCGGCATGGCCTTCAGCCCGCCCGAGGCGACGCTGGCCAGTGGTTTGTTCATGCTGCTGAGTGGGATTGCCGGAGGCATGCAGTTCCCGACATCGCTGGTCGGCACACAGAACTCGGTAGAACAACGCGACATCGGCGTGGCCACCAGCACCACCAACCTGTTCCGCTCCCTCGGCGGCGCAGTGGGCGTGGCGTTGATGTCGGCGCTATTGCTGGCGTTGCTGCAGGATTCTAATTTTGCCCATTTGGCGAGCAGTTCGCTGATGAGCGAAGGGCATAGCGGCAACGTGCTGCTGGATGGTCTGAACGCGGCACCAGGGGATGCGCAAAACGCCTTGCGCGCGGAACTGCTGGTGACGTTCCGGCATTTGCTGTGGGTGAGCGCGGCGGTGTCGTTGCTCGGGTTGGCGGCCGCGATTGCGATGCCGAACAACTTGCTGCGCGGGCGTGAGCACGGCGCGAAATAACCTTTTCACACGATCGTTCCCACGCTCTGCGTGGGAATGCAGCCTGGGACGCTCCGCGTCCCATCCAAAGCCGAACGCAGAGCGTCCGTTGAGGCATTCCCACGCCGAGCGTGGGAACGATCGCGCTGAGATTCAAGGGCTGTAGTAACCCACCGCCACAAGGAAATGCCCGACCTTTTTCAGGTAAGCATGTTTGTCTTCAACTTTGCCGGTCACCGGGTTCTTCCAGCGGTATTCATATTCGCCCTCATCCTGCTTGCCGATCAGCGCCAGAATCGGTTCACCCACCGGTTTGCCTTCCGGGTCCTTGATCTTGCCGAAGTCGGTATTGATCAAGCGCAGGTTGGTGCCGTGGGCGACGTAGCGCTGGGTGTTCAGATCGACGACAAACACGTACAGATCATCCTGCAGGTAACCGCCCTTGAGCGAGTTGATTGCGGTCAGCGTGCCCTTCTCGTCTTTGCCCAGATCTGTCGCTGCTTTGTCCAACAGGGCTTTGGCCTGCTCGGCCGAGGCACGCGGCAAGTAATAACCTACCGCAAGAATCCGCTGGCCGATGCGCTGATAGAACACGTGCTTGCGTTCGACCTTGCCATCGGCCCAGTTCTGCCAACGGTATTCAGCCTGCTGAATGCCGTTGCCCTCCGGCACCGTCAATGCTTGTTTGAAGGCTTTCTGCAAATCCGGTCCGATTACTTCGCTGACATCGCGGCCAATCAGGGCCGAAGAAGGCCCGCCGCTGGCGAGCATCACGCCTTTGGTGTCGACCACAAACACGTAGCGATCCTTGTCGACAAATTCGCCTTGGCGGCTGAAAGCGGCAAACGCCTTGTCACCGTTGTCGTGGTAATAGGCCAGCGCTTTTTCCAGCAGGGCGATGGCGGCCTGGCTGTCGTCTTTGGCGGTGGCGGCGGCGCTGGCCTGGCCGAGACCGGCCAATAACAGCAAACAGAGACAGGCGAATTTATGCACAAACCCCATGACGCATCCCTCGTTCTTGTTGGTGTTTGAAGAGCGTAGACGGCTTGGGCTGATGCATGAATATTCAGAGGGTTTCTGAACGTGTCGGGGGTGGCGGTGGCGAGGAATACCCCACCACCGCTACCAACGCTCAGGGACGCGCGTTGATCTGCTGCTGCAGGTTCTGGATCTGCGCCTGCAGGGTATTGAGGTTACGGGTCATCTGGCCGCGAAAGGCATCGAACTCAGCGGTATTGCCGCCGCCCTGTGGGGATGCCGGACGATTGTCCTGCTGACTTTTGAGGACAACGATGTCCTGCTCCAGACGGTCGATGGCCGCACCTGGATTGCCCTGTTTTTTCAGTGCGGCAATGTCAGCGCCGAGGCTCTTGAATTGCGCGTCGAAAGCCTTGAGCTGGGCGTCGACCTTGCTGGTATCGGCCGGGGTGCTTTTCACCGTCGCCAGCTCTGCGGTCAAGGCTTTGACCTGCGCCTGCAACTGGGTGTTGGCGTTCTGCTGCTCGGTGGTCTGTGCAGTCATTTGCGCCAGACGCTTGTCCAGATCGCTGGCCTGCCCGGCCACGCCCTGTTGCTGTTTGCTCTGATCGAGCAGCTTGCCTTCGAGCTGTTTGATCTGCAGCTTCAACGCTTCGCTGTCGCTGGTGACGTTGCTCTGGCTGGCCACGACCTTGCCGGAGATATCCTGCAGGCGCCCCGCCGCTTCTTCACTGATCCGCGCAAAGCTTTCCTGGGTCGCGACCAGTTGCTGCTCCATCAGCGAAATCTGCTGAAAGCTCCACCAGGCCAGGCCGATGAAAGCAAAGAACAGCGCGCCAACCAATGCCCACAAAGGCCCGGTGCTCGCGGCTTTGACCTTGACCACTGGCGGGGTGCGCGAGTGCACCGAAGTGCGCGCGGTGGTCGGAATGTCATCGTCGTCGAAGGTGTCGGCACGCAGGCTCGGGACATCGTCGAAATCGTCGTGGGCATCATTACGCATGGACATTGAGGCAACCTTTGTGAAACGCGGTGATGGCTAAATGCTGCGAAGTATAACCGCCGCAGCCGCAGGGATTGACCCCCAACCTGCGGTGCGGTTCATTGCCGCCCGGCCGAATCGTTTCAACGGATGTCCTGGGCTTTCCACCACGCACAGAACTCATCCAGCGCCGACCACAGGCTGACTTTCGGATCGTAATCCAGATAATGCCGGGCGCGGCTGATGTCGAGGGTGAAATTTTTCTTCATGACTTGCATGCCCAGACGCGACAGGGTCGGCTCCGGACGCCCCGGCCAGAGCTTGCACGCCCCTTCATTGAGCGCCGCGACGCTGTAGGCCAGTCCGTAGGAACGGTACTTGGTAACCTGTGGGACTTCCATCCTGCGCATCACGTAGTTGACCACATCCCACAACGGCACCGGCGCGCCGTTGCTGATGTTGTAGGCCTTGCCCAACGCAGAACCGGCGGCCAGCAGACTGCTGAGCATGGCTTCGTTGAGGTTCTGCACGCTGGTGAAATCGACTTTGTTGAGGCCGTTGCCGATGATCGCCAGACGGCCCTTGCGCTGCATGTTCAGCAGGCGCGGGAAGATGCTCATGTCACCGGCACCGGTGACGAAGCGCGGGCGCAGAGCGATGGTTTCGAGGCCGAACTCCTGCGCGCCGAAGACCTTTTGCTCGGCCAGGTATTTGGTCGCGGCATAGTGATGCTTGAAGCGTTTGGGCACTTGTTCTTCGGTCAGATCGAGGTGATCGCGGCCATCGAAGTAGATCGATGGCGACGACAGGTGCACCAAACGGCGGACGCGCTGCTTGAGGCAGGCTTCGACGACGTTTTCGGTGACCTGCACATTGCCCTGGTGAAAGTCCTGATACCGGCCCCACAGCCCGACGGCACCAGCGCAATGCACCACGGCTTCGACGTCGGAACACAGTTCGCGGACTAAATCAGGATCGGTCAGATCGCCCGGTACAAACTCGGCACCTCGGCGCACCAAGTGCTCAACGCTTTCGGCCCGGCGACCGTTGACCCGCACGTCCAGGCCCTGCTCCAAAGCGAAGCGCGCAAAGCGCCCGCCAATGAAGCCGCTTGCGCCGGTGACCAAAATTTTCATGCATAACTCCAATGAAACCAGCTGCGAGCTTCAAGCTTCGAGCTGCTAGTTTAAAACGGTGAGCGGCGCTGAACTTGCCGCTTGCAGCTTGACGCTCAAGGCTGTTTCCAAGGCACCAGCCATTGCGCTGAGGCGCGCACCAATTGCTCGGTCAGCAAACCCAGCAACTGACCGCCATTGCGCCAATGATGCCAGTACAACGGCACGTCGATCGGTTTATCTGGCAGCAACTCGCGCAACACGCCACGTTGCAGTTGATCGCGCACTTGCAGTTCTGGCACCAGCCCCCAGCCCAAACCCGCTTCGGTCAGGCGGATAAAGCCCTCCGAGGATGGGCATAAATGGTGTTCGAATCCGCCGTCGACGCCCAGCGAGGCCAGATAGCGATGCTGGAGAAAGTCATCCGGCCCGAACACCAGCGCTGGCGTGCGCGGCAGTTGTTCGGCGCGAACGCCGTCGGGGAAATGTCGTTCGATAAACGCCGGGCTGGCCAAGGCGCGATAACGCATCGCGCCAAGCAACACGCTGCGCGCGCCGGCTACCGGTCGTTCACTGGCGCAGAGGCATGCGGCCACTTCCCCGGCACGCATGCGTTTGAGGCCGACGGTCTGGTCTTCAACCACCAGATCCAGCAATAAATGCTGTTCGGCGCAGAAATCACCCACCGCCTCGGCCCACCAGGTCGCGAGACTGTCGGCATTCAGCGCAATGCGCAGGCGCTCCGGCAGGCCCTCTTCGTCCAATGCCGGCACCAGCGTCTGCAGGTCGCGTTCAAGCAAGCGCACTTGCTGCACATGGTTGAGTAGGCGCCGGCCGATTTCGGTTGGCGACGGTGGTGTGCCGCGCACCAGCACCGGTTGGCCGACTCGCGCTTCCAGCAGTTTGATCCGCTGCGAAATCGCTGATTGCGATAAACCCAGCACCTGCGCGGCGCGCTCGAATCCAGCCTGCTCGACCACGGCGGCCAGAGCGGAAAGCAATTTGTAGTCGAACATCAGTTTTCCTAATGAGCGATCAGCACTATTGGTTTTTCTTATACAGGTTTCGCCCGGAGAATAGCCAGCAAGCACTCTTTATCAAGGAACACTGCAATGGCTGGCGAAACTTCACTCACGACCCTGTTGCGCAGCATGAGCCCGCAACTCAACGCCGGTGAATATGTGTTCTGCACTCTGCCCGGCGGCCAATTGCCGAGCGGTGTGGACATCATCGGCAGCTTCCGCGAGCAGGAAGGTCTGACGGTGATTCTCGAACGGTCCGACGCCGAACAGGCCAGTTTCAGCTTCGACTACGTCGCCGCGTGGATCACCCTCAACGTGCATTCGGCGCTGGAGGCGGTTGGGCTCACCGCTGCATTCGCCACGGCACTGGGCAAGGCCGGGATCAGTTGCAACGTGATTGCCGGTTACTACCACGATCATTTGTTCGTCGGCCAAGCCGATGCCGAACACGCCATGCAAGTGCTGCGCGATCTGGCAGCCAACGCGGAGTAATCAGTATGTGGCAAAGCTATGTGAACGGCTTGCTGGTGGCCTTCGGACTGATCATGGCGATCGGCACGCAGAATGCTTTTGTATTGGCGCAGAGCCTGCGACGTGAACACCACTTGCCCGTGGCGGCGCTGTGCGTGGTCTGCGATGCGCTGCTGGTCGCCGCTGGCGTGTTCGGGCTGGCGACGATTCTGGCGCAGAACCCGACACTGCTGGCGATTGCCCGTTGGGGCGGCGCGACGTTTTTGATCTGGTACGGCAGCCAGGCGCTGCGCCGGGCCTGCTCGAAACAGAGCATGAACCAAGGTGAAAACCAGACGGTACGTTCGCTGCGTGCGGTGATGCTCAGTGCATTGGCCGTGACGCTGCTCAACCCGCACGTTTATCTGGATACGGTGTTGCTGATCGGTTCACTCGGCGCGCAACAGTCGGTGCCAGGGGCTTATGTGGTCGGTGCTGCGAGTGCTTCGCTGTTGTGGTTTTTCACCCTCGCGCTGGGCGCAGCATGGTTGGCGCCTTGGCTGGCCCGGCCAAGTACCTGGCGGATCCTTGATCTGGTGGTGGCGTTGATGATGTTCACGGTCGCGGGGCAGTTGATAATCGCGAGCTGATTTATTCCAAACGGCTCTGGAACCTCTATCCCACACAGTTGTTGCGTGGTTATGGCGCAACCCCGGTGCTATGATCGAAACCCTGCGCCGCAAAGAGTAAAAACTCGCCGGTGCATTTCTGGCCGCCCGTGATCGGCCTTGCGCTCACCGCAACAGACCTGATTAGGAGAATCATCATGGCTTTCGAATTGCCGCCGCTGCCTTACGCACACGATGCCCTGCAGCCGCACATTTCCAAGGAAACCCTGGAATACCACCACGACAAGCACCACAACACTTACGTCGTGAACCTGAACAACCTGGTGCCAGGCACCGAGTTCGAAGGCAAGACCCTGGAAGAAATCGTCAAGACTTCCTCGGGCGGTATCTTCAACAACGCCGCTCAGGTCTGGAACCACACTTTCTACTGGAACTGCCTGGCGCCAAACGCCGGTGGTCAACCAACCGGCGCGCTGGCTGAAGCCATCAACGCTTCGTTCGGTTCGTTCGACAAGTTCAAGGAAGAGTTCAGCAAAACCTCGATCGGCACCTTCGGTTCCGGTTGGGGCTGGCTGGTGAAAAAGGCTGACGGTTCCCTGGCTCTGGCCAGCACCATCGGCGCCGGCAACCCGCTGACCAGCGGCGACACCCCGCTGCTGACCTGCGACGTCTGGGAACACGCTTACTACATCGACTACCGCAACGTTCGCCCTAAGTATGTCGAAGCGTTCTGGAACCTGGTCAACTGGAAGTTCGTTGCTGAGCAGTTCGAAGGCAAAACCTTCACCGCTTAAGCTGCGTGCCAGTCAAAAAACCCGGCTATTGCCGGGTTTTTTTATGGGCGTTCAATGATCGTTCCCACGCTCCTGCTTAGGAATGCAGGCCGCGACGCTTCGCGTCACTGGACGCAGCGGCATTCCCACGCAGAGCGTGGGAATGATCATGGCGTTATTCCCACAGAAAATGCAGCCTCGGACTGCTTGCCGCCTCGGCACAGACGGCTAACATCAAAACATTGGGAATATTGTCACGAACCGCTCAAGTTAAGGGCCGAAACTACCGACATAGTACAAATAGGGCTAATACTCCAAACAGCAGCATTTCGGCCAACGCCACGGGTAAATCCTCCCGGGCCTGATTGTCCCTTTGACTGCCAACACGGGATTGCCAATACTCATGGCAAACTGACGCTACCCGCACGGAACAAGGAATAACCCTTTGAAGCTGGAACTCAAGAACAGCTTGTCGGTGAAGTTGCTCCGGGTCGTGCTCCTGTCGGCATTGATCGTCGGCGTGGTCTTGAGCTGCGCGCAGATTGTTTTCGATGCCTATAAAACCCGTCAGGCCGTGGCCGGCGACGCCGAGCGCATCCTCGACATGTTCCGCGACCCCTCGACCCAGGCCGTTTACAGCCTCGACCGGGAGATGGGCATGCAGGTGATCGAAGGCCTGTTTCAGGACGACGCCGTGCGCCAGGCCTCCATCGGCCATCCCAACGAAGCCATGCTCGCGCAGAAGTCCCGCGACCTGAAACACTCCAACAGCCGCTGGCTGACCGATCTGATCCTCGGTCAGGAACGCACCTTCACCACCCAACTGGTGGGTCGTGGCCCGTATAGCGAATATTACGGCGACCTGAGCATCACCCTCGACACCGCCACCTACGGCGAAGGTTTTATCGTCAGTTCGGTGATCATCTTCATTTCCGGGGTATTGCGCGCGCTGGCCATGGGCCTGGTGTTGTATCTGGTCTATCACTGGCTGTTGACCAAACCGCTGTCGCGGATCATCGAGCACCTCACCGAGATCAACCCCGATCGCCCCAGCGAACACAAGATTCCGCAGCTCAAGGGGCATGAGCGAAACGAGCTGGGCATCTGGATCAATACCGCCAACCAACTGCTCGAGTCCATCGAACGCAATACCCACCTGCGCCACGAAGCAGAAAACAGCCTGCTGCGCATGGCCCAGTACGACTTCCTCACCGGCCTGCCGAACCGTCAGCAATTACAGCAGCAACTGGACAAGATTCTGGTCGACGCCGGCAAGTTGCAACGCCGGGTCGCGGTGTTGTGTGTAGGGCTGGACGATTTCAAAGGCATCAATGAACAATTCAGCTACCAGACTGGCGACCAGCTGCTGTTGGCGCTGGCTGATCGGCTGCGTGCCCACAGTGGTCGCCTCGGTGCCCTCGCCCGTTTGGGTGGCGACCAGTTTGCGCTGGTTCAGGCCGACATCGAACAACCCTACGAAGCGGCAGAACTGGCGCAAAGCATTCTCGATGATCTGGAAGCGGCGTTTGCCCTCGATCATCAGGAAATCCGCCTGCGCGCGACCATCGGCATCACCCTGTTTCCCGAGGACGGCGACAGTACCGAGAAACTGTTGCAAAAAGCCGAGCAGACCATGACGTTGGCGAAGACCCGTTCGCGCAATCGTTATCAGTTCTACATCGCCAGTGTCGACAGCGAGATGCGTCGTCGCCGCGAACTGGAAAAAGACCTGCGCGATGCCTTGCTGCGCGATCAGTTCTACCTCGTCTATCAGCCGCAGATCAGCTATCGCGATCACCGCGTGGTCGGCGTCGAAGCACTGATTCGCTGGCAACATCCCGAGCACGGCCTGGTGCCGCCGGATCTGTTCATTCCACTGGCCGAACAGAACGGCACGATCATCGCGATTGGCGAGTGGGTGCTGGATCAGGCCTGCAAGCAGTTGCGCGAATGGCACGACATGGGTTTTGCCGATCTGCGCATGGCGGTCAATCTGTCCACCGTACAACTGCACCACGCCGAGTTGCCAAGGGTGGTCAACAACCTGCTGCAGATGTACCGCCTGCCGCCGCGCAGTCTGGAGCTGGAAGTCACCGAAACCGGCCTGATGGAAGACATCAGCACCGCCGCTCAACACTTGCTCAGCCTGCGCCGCTCCGGAGCGTTGATCGCCATCGATGACTTCGGTACCGGTTACTCATCGCTGAGTTATCTGAAAAGCCTGCCGCTGGACAAGATCAAGATCGACAAGAGCTTCGTTCAGGATCTGCTCGATGACGACGACGATGCGACGATCGTTCGCGCGATCATTCAACTGGGCAAAAGCCTTGGCATGCAGGTGATTGCCGAGGGCGTGGAAACGGCCGAGCAGGAAAGCTACATCATCTCCGAAGGCTGCCACGAAGGTCAGGGTTACCACTACAGCAAGCCGCTCCCCGCGCGCGAGCTGAGCGTCTATCTCAAACAAGCACAACGCAGTAACGCGGCGATCCTTTGATCCATGCCGCTTTGCCGTCGTAAATAAGAAATATTTCCAGCCACAACCCTTTACACATAATGCGAAAGATTTGCATTATGTCGCAGCTTTGCGCACCCCCGCGCCTGTCAATCAATCAACGAAGCAGGATGTTCGCCATGATTCGTATGCCTCTGGCTACCGCCAGTCTGCTGGCCATCGCTATTTCCCTCGCCGGTTGCGGCGAAGGCAAAGACAAGGCCGCCGCACCGGCCGCACCGACTCCAGCCGCCAGCACCACCGCACCAGCGGCTGCTCCTGCCGCTGCCGGTAAAGTCGACGAAGCCGCCGCCAAGGCAGTGGTTGCACACTACGCCGACATGGTCTTCGCCGTTTACAGCGATGCCGAATCCACCGCGAAAACCCTGCAAACCGCCGTCGACGCTTTCCTCGCCAAGCCGAACGCCGACACCCTGAAAGCCGCCAAGGCTGCCTGGGTCGCCGCGCGCGTTCCGTACCTGCAGAGTGAAGTGTTCCGCTTCGGCAACACAATCATCGACGATTGGGAAGGTCAGGTTAACGCCTGGCCACTGGACGAGGGTCTGATCGACTACGTCGACAAATCCTACGAGCACGCACTGGGTAACCCGGGCGCAACCGCCAACATCATCGCCAACACCGAAGTTCAGGTCGGCGAAGACAAGGTCGATGTGAAGGACATCACTCCGGAAAAACTCGCCAGCCTCAATGAGCTGGGCGGTTCCGAAGCCAACGTTGCAACGGGCTACCACGCCATCGAATTCCTGCTGTGGGGCCAGGACCTCAACGGTACCGGCCCTGGCGCTGGCAACCGTCCGGCTTCCGATTACCTGGAAGGCGCCGGCGCCACTGGCGGTCACAACGATCGTCGTCGTGCCTACCTGAAGTCCGTGACCCAACTGCTGGTCAGCGACCTGGAAGAAATGGTCGGTAACTGGAAGCCGAACGTGGCTGACAACTACCGCGCCACCCTGGAAGCCGAGCCGGGCGAAACCGGTCTGCGCAAAATGCTCTTCGGCATGGGCAGCCTGTCCCTGGGTGAACTGGCGGGCGAGCGCATGAAGGTTTCCCTGGAAGCCAACTCCCCTGAAGACGAGCAGGACTGCTTCAGCGACAACACCCACTACTCGCACTTCTACGATGCCAAAGGCATTCGTAACGTTTACCTGGGCGAGTACACCCGTGTTGACGGCACCAAAATGACTGGCGCCAGCCTGTCGTCGCTGGTAGCCAAGGCCGACCCGGCTGCCGACACCGCGCTGAAAGCCGATCTGGCCGCCACCGAAGCCAAGATCCAGGTCATGGTCGATCACGCCAACAAGGGTGAGCACTACGACCAGTTGATCGCTGCGGGCAACACCGCTGGCAACCAGATCGTTCGCGACGCCATCGCATCGCTGGTCAAGCAGACCGGCTCGATCGAAGCCGCTGCCGGCAAGCTGGGCATCAGCGACCTGAACCCGGACAACGCTGATCACGAGTTCTGATCAATCGCGTCTGAGTCAAAAAAGGCGACCTTCGGGTCGCCTTTTTCATGCCTGCTTTCTGTGGTGATGCTGATGACCCCATCGCTGGCAAGCCAGCTCCCACAGTGATCGGTGGCGTACACAAATTTTGCAAGCACCCGAAATCCTGTGGGAGCTGGCTTGCCAGCGATAGGGGCGACTCGGTCCTCGAGTGAAACCCTGCCACAAATCAAGCAAACGATAATTCCTCTTATTCAAACCCCCTCGCCCTGTTAGACTTTGCGCCTTTATTTTCGCCCGTCCGCAGGATGTCTGATGCCCTCGCTGCCTCTTCGCTTGTCCGCACTGTTTCTGGCCTTGGGCCTGAGTGCCTGCGATGACGCCCCGCGTTTCACCAAGGCCGAGCCCGGTGAAGCACGTTCCGGCGGTGCGGCGACCGTGCGCAAGACCGATCAGAATGCGTTCTCGCTGCCTTCGGCGAATCTGCCGCCGTCGCGCCGGGTGGATTTCAGTGTCGGCAACAGCTTCTTTCGCAGCCCATGGGTGATCGCGCCCTCGACCACCACGGCGCGCGATGGCCTCGGCCCGTTGTTCAACACCAATGCCTGCCAGAACTGCCACATCAAGGACGGTCGCGGTCATCCACCAACGCCGGATGCCGCCAACGCGGTATCCATGTTGGTCAGGCTGTCGATTCCTGACGCGCCGGAATATGCCCGACTCATCGAGCAAGTCGGCGTGGTGCCAGAGCCTGTCTACGGCGGCCAGTTTCAGGACATGGCCGTGCCCGGCGTCACCCCGGAAGGCAAGGTGCGCGTCGACTACACGCCAGTGCCTGTGCGCTTCAAGGACGGCACCAAAGTCGAGCTGCGCCAACCGGTGTTGCAGATCACCCAGCTCGGATACGGCCCGATGCATCCGGAAACGCGGTTCTCCGCACGGGTCGCGCCGCCGATGATTGGCCTCGGCCTGCTCGAAGCGATCCCCGAAGAAGCGATCCTCGCCAATGCCACCGCGCAAGCCAAAGCGAACAACGGCATCAATGGCCGTCCCAATCAGGTCTGGGATGACGCATTGCAAAAAACCGTCATGGGCAGATTTGGCTGGAAAGCCGGGCAACCGAACCTCAATCAACAAAATGTTCACGCGTTCTCGGGTGATATGGGCCTCACGACCAGCCTGAGACCGTTCGATGACTGCACTGACGCGCAAACCGCCTGCAAACAGGCGCCGAACGGCAATGGCCCGGACGGTGAACCGGAAGTCAGCGACAACATCCTGCGTCTGGTGCTGTTCTACAGCCGCAACCTCGCCGTGCCTGCGCGCCGTGGCGTTAACGATGCAGAGGTCATCGCCGGCAAGAACCTGTTCTTCCAGGCTGGCTGCGATTCGTGCCACACGCCGAAATACACCACCGCCGCCAACGCCGCCGAACCTGAACTGGCCAATCAGGTGATTCGCCCGTACAGCGATCTGCTGCTGCATGACATGGGCGACGGCCTGGCTGACAACCGCACGGAATTCCAGGCCTCCGGCCGCGATTGGCGCACGCCGCCGTTGTGGGGGATCGGCCTGACGCAAGCGGTCAGCGGTCACACCCGGTTTTTGCATGATGGTCGCGCGCGCAATCTGCTCGAAGCGGTGCTCTGGCACGGCGGCGAAGCGAAGGCGGCGCAGCAACAGGTTTTATCTTTCAATGCCGAGCAGCGTGCCGCGCTGCTGGCGTTTCTGAACTCACTTTAAACACTGATAAAGAATCGGGAGCCCGACATGTTCCGTCCCAAGCTACTGTTCACCAGCCTTGCCGCGCTCGCCCTCGGCGCCTGCTCGCCGCAGGATCCGCAAGCGGTCACTTCGGCGGCCATCGCCAAATCGGTGATCCTGCCGACTTATACCCGCTGGGTCGAAGCCGACAAGCAACTGGCCGTCAGTGCCCTCGCCTACTGCCAGGGCAAAGAAACCCTGGAGACCGCCCGTGCCGACTTCCTGCACGCGCAGAAAGCCTGGGCTGAGCTGCAACCGCTGCTGATCGGTCCGTTGGCCGAGGGCAACCGTTCGTGGCAGGTGCAGTTCTGGCCGGACAAGAAAAACCTTGTCGGTCGTCAGGTCGAGCAACTGGTGGTCGCGCAGCCACAGATCGACGCCGCCGCACTGGCTAAATCCAGCGTTGTCGTTCAGGGCCTGTCGGCTTACGAATACATCCTGTTCGACGCCAAGCCTGACGTGGCCAACGCCGAGCAAAAAGCCAAGTACTGCCCACTGCTGATCGCCATCGGCGAGCGTCAGAAGCAACTGGCCGAGGAAATTCTGCAAGGCTGGAACAACACCGACGGCATGCTCGCGCAGATGACCAAGTTCCCTAACCAGCGCTATGCCGATTCCCACGAAGCGATCGCCGATCTGCTGCGCGTGCAGGTCACTGCGCTGGACACCCTGAAGAAAAAGCTCGGCACGCCGATGGGCCGCCAGAGCAAAGGCGTGCCACAGCCGTTCCAGGCCGATGCATGGCGTAGCCAGTCGTCCCTGACCGCGCTGGAAGCCAGCCTCGCCGCCGCCAAAACCGTGTGGGAAGGCGTCGACAACAAAGGCCTGCGCAGCCTGCTGCCAAGCGATCAGAAGCCACTGGCGGACAAGATCGACGCGGCTTACGCTGCTTCGCTGAAACTGTTCGACAGCACCCAGCGTTCCCTCGGCGAAATGCTCGAAGACGACGCCGGTCGTCAGCAACTCAACGATATCTACGACAGCCTCAACGTCGTCCATCGCCTGCACGAAGGCGAACTGGCCAAGGCGCTGGGCATCCAACTGGGCTTCAACGCCAACGACGGTGACTGATGAGGGCAAGTGCCATGCTGCGACGCCAGGCTCTGACTTTAGGTAGTGTGCTGCTGGGAGCAGTGACGCTGGGCGGCTGGACGCTGTTCAAACGCAAGGATCAGAGCCCGCTGCTGTTGTCGGCGCGCGACGACACCGACGGCAAGCATTACGCCGTCGGTTATCGGCTCGACGGCAAGCAGGTGTTCGCCACCGAGGTCGGCCAGCGCTGCCACGACATCATCAACCACCCGACGCAGCCGATTGCGCTGTTCGTCGCACGTCGCCCGGGTACCGAGAGTTACCTGATCGACCTGCGCGACGGTACGTTGCTGCAGACCGTGACCTCGCAGCCGAACCGGCATTTCTACGGCCACGCCGTGGTGCACAAGGACGGCGAGTACCTGTACGCGACCGAGAACGACACCACCGACCCCGGTCGCGGTCTGCTCGGCGTGTACAGGTTCGAAGGTGAGCGGCTGGTGCATACGGGCGAGATTTCCACTCATGGCCTGGGCCCGCATCAGGTGTCGTGGATGCCCGATGGCGAGACGCTGGTGGTGGCCAACGGCGGGATTCGTACCGAGGCGGAAAGCCGCGTCGATATGAACCTCAGTGCCATGGAGCCGAGCCTGGTGCTGATGCAGCGTGACGGTACGCTGCTGAGCAAGGAAACCCTCGCCCAGCAGATGAACAGCGTGCGCCATTTGGGCATCGCCAGCGACGGCACCATCGTTGCCGGTCAGCAATTCATGGGCGCCTCTCATGAGCGTTCGGAGTTGCTGGCGATCAAGCGTCCGGGCCAGCCGTTCGTGGCGTTCCCGGTGCCGGAGCATCAGTTGCAGTCAATGGGGCATTACACCGCCAGCGTCGCGGTGCACAGCGATCTGCGCCTGGTCGCACTGACGGCGCCGCGTGGTAATCGCTTCTTTATCTGGGATCTGGACAGCGGCGAAGTGCGCCTCGATGCGCCCTTGCCTGATTGCGCGGGCGTCGGCGCGGTGAAGGACGGTTTTGTCGTGACCTCAGGGCAAGGTCGTTGCCGTTACTACGATTGCCGTCAGGATGAGTTGTTGGCCAAACCGCTGGAATTGCCGGCAGGGCTCTGGGACAACCATCTGCACTTGATGGCATAGCCGGCCCGTTTCAGAGACAGATACGCCATCAAGGGTGAGCGGGATTTCATCCCCCTCACCCTTTTCATCACCTGTAATAACTGCCAGTTGGAATACCCCCTGTACTCGGAGTAATGTGCCCGCCTGTCTCACCTGATTTTCTCCAAGGAACTGGAAATATGCTGCGTCGCCGCATGCTGATCATGTTGGGTGTTGTTTTGCTGATCGTCCTGGTGCTGGGCGGCTACAAAGCCTTTTCGATCTATACGATGATCCAGGGCTTTTCCAAACCGAAACCGCCGATCAGTGTCGCCGTCGCCAACGCGACCGAACAGCCGTGGCAGATGCGCCTGCCGACCGTCGGCACGCTCAAGGCGCTGCAAGGTGTCGAGCTGAGCCTGGAAGTCGCCGGCACCGTCACCGAGCTCAAATTCGAATCCGGACAGAAAGTCAAAGCCGGCCAGCCGCTGCTGCAACTCGACAGTGCCGTGGAAACTGCCCTGCTCGAAACCGCCAAGGCGGATCTCGGTCTTGCGCAACTGGATTTCGGGCGTGGCGCGCAACTGGTCGACAGCCGCGCCATCTCCAAAGGCGAGTACGACCGCCTCTCCGCTGTTTTGCAAAAGAACAAGGCCACGGTCAATCAGCTCAACGCGTCGCTGGCGAAGAAACGCATCCTCGCGCCGTTCAGCGGCACCATCGGCATCCGTCAGGTCGACGTCGGCGACTACCTCGCCAGTGGCACCAAAATCGCCACGCTGCAGGATTTGAGCAGCCTCTACGCCGACTTCTACTTGCCCGAACAATCGGTGCCGAAACTGGCGATCGGTCAACCGGTGCAAATCTCGGTCTCGGCTTATCCCGGGCAAAATTTCGCCGGCAAGATCAGCGCGATCAACCCGATCGTCGAAAGCACCACGCGCAATATCCTGATCCGCGCCACCCTGGCCAACCCCGACGGCAAACTGTTGCCGGGCATGTTCACCAGCCTTGAAGTGCTACTGCCCGATCCGCAAAAACACATCGTGGTGCCGGAAAGCGCGATCACCTACACCCTCTACGGCAATTCGATCTACGTAGTCGGGCAGAAGAAAGCCGAGGACGGCAACGTCGAAAAGGATGACAAAGGCCAACCGGTACTGATCGCCGAGCGCCGTTTCATCGAAACCGGTGAACGTCGCAATGGCTTGGTGATGATCAACAAGGGCGTGCAGAGCGGCGAACAAGTGGTGACGGCTGGCCAGATCAAACTGGACAACGGCGCACACATCGCCATCAGCGACGACAAGACCCTCGGCGAGCAGAACAGTCCGCCCCGCGCCGACTGATCAAGGAATCCCCATGGCTTTTACCGATCCGTTCATCCGCCGCCCGGTGCTCGCCACCGTGGTCAGCCTGTTGATTGTGCTGCTGGGCTTCCAGGCCTGGAGCAAGCTGCCGCTGCGCCAATACCCGCAAATGGAAAACGCCCTGATCACGGTGACCACGGCCTACCCCGGGGCCAATGCCGAAACCATTCAGGGTTACATCACCCAGCCGATGCAACAGAGCCTGGCCAGCGCCGAGGGCATCGACTACATGACCTCGGTCAGTCGCCAGAACTTCTCGACGATTTCGATCTACGCGCGCATTGGCGCCAACACCGACCGCTTGTTCACCGAGCTGCTGGCCAAGGCCAACGAGGTGAAAAACCAGCTGCCGCAGGATGCCGAAGACCCGGTACTGAGCAAGGAGTCCGCTGACGCTTCGGCGCTGATGTACATCAGTTTCTTCAGCGAAGACCTGAGCAATCCGCAGATCACCGACTACCTGTCACGGGTGATCCAACCGAAACTGGCGACACTGCCCGGCATGGCCGAAGCAGAGATTCTCGGCAATCAGGTGTTCGCCATGCGCCTGTGGCTCGACCCGGTGAAGCTCGCCGGTTTCGGCCTCAGCGCCAGCGACGTAACCAACGCCGTGCGCCAGTACAACTTCCTCTCCGCCGCCGGCGAAGTGAAAGGCGAGTACGTAGTCACCAGCATCAACGCCAACACCGAATTGAAATCCGCCGAGGCGTTTGCAGCGATTCCGCTCAAGGTCAGTGGCGACAGCCGCGTGCTGCTCAGCGATGTCGCACGGGTGGAAATGGGCGCGGAAAACTACGACTCGATCAGTTCGTTCGGTGGCACGCCCTCGGTGTACATCGGCATCAAAGCCACACCGGGCGCCAACCCGCTGGACGTGATCAAGGAAGTGCGCAAGATCATGCCGGAGTTGGAGGCGCAGCTGCCGCCGAACCTCAAGAGCGAGATCGCCTACGACGCTACGCTGTTCATTCAGGCCTCCATCGATGAAGTGGTGAAAACCCTGTTCGAAGCCGTGCTGATCGTGATCGTCGTGGTGTTCCTGTTCCTCGGCGCCCTGCGTTCGGTGGTGATCCCGGTGGTGACCATTCCACTGTCGATGATCGGCGTGATGTTTTTCATGCAGATGATGGGCTACTCGATCAACCTGCTGACACTGCTGGCAATGGTATTGGCCATCGGCCTGGTGGTGGACGATGCGATTGTCGTGGTGGAGAACATTCACCGGCATATCGAGGAAGGCAAAACCCCGTTTGACGCGGCCCTCGAAGGCGCACGGGAAATCGCCATGCCGGTGGTGTCGATGACGATCACCCTGGCGGCGGTGTACGCGCCAATCGGTTTCCTCACCGGACTGACCGGAGCGTTGTTCAAGGAATTCGCCCTGACGCTGGCCGGGGCAGTGGTGATTTCCGGCATTGTCGCCCTGACCCTGTCGCCGATGATGTGCGCCTATCTGCTGCGCCACGAACAGAACCCCAGCGGCCTCGCCCATCGCCTCGACCGCATCTTCGATAGCCTCAAGCGCCGCTACCAGAGCATGCTGCACGGCACGCTGAACACGCGGCCGGTGGTGCTGGTGTTCGCGGTGATCGTGCTGTGCCTGATCCCGGTGTTCCTCAAGTTCACCAAATCGGAACTGGCGCCGGACGAAGACCAAGGCATCATTTTCATGATGGCCACCGCCCCGCAGCCGACCAACCTCGATTACCTGAGCACCTACACTGACGAATTCATCAAGATCTTCAAGGAGTTCCCGGAGTACTACTCGTCGTTCCAGATCAACGGCTACAACGGTGTGCAGGCCGGTATCGGTGGCTTCCTGCTCAAGCCGTGGAACGAACGCAGCCGCACGCAGATGGAGATCCTTCCCGAAGTGCAGGGCAAACTCGAAGGCATTCCAGGCCTGCAGATCTTCGGCTTCAACCTGCCCTCCCTGCCTGGCACCGGTGAAGGCCTGCCGTTCGAGTTCGTGATCAACACGGCCAACGACTACGAGCTGCTGCTGCAAGTGGCCGACCGGATCAAGAAACGCGCCATGGAGTCGGGCAAGTTCGCCTTCGTCGACCTTGATCTGGCGTTCGACAAACCGGAAGTGGTGGTCGACATCGACCGCGCCAAAGCCGCGCAGATGGGCGTGTCGATGCAGGACCTTGGCGGCACGCTGGCAACGCTGCTCGGTGAAGCGGAAATCAACCGATTCACCATTGAGGGGCGCAGCTACAAGGTCATCGCTCAGGTTGAACGGCCATACCGCGACAACCCGGACTGGCTGAACAACTATTACGTGAAAAACACCCAGGGCGAATTGCTGCCGCTGTCGACGCTGATCAAGGTCAGCGACCGCGCACGACCGCGCCAGCTCAACCAGTTCCAGCAACTCAACGCGGCGAAGATTTCCGGTTTCCCGCTGGTGAGCATGGGCGAAGCCATCGACACCGTATTGCAGATCGCCCGCGAAGAAGCGCCTGCCGGTTTTGCCTTCGACTATGGCGGCGCCTCACGCCAGTTCGTCCAGGAAGGCAGTGCCTTGTGGGTGACGTTTGCCTTGGCGCTGGCGATCATTTTTCTGGTGCTGGCGGCGCAGTTCGAGAGTTTCCGCGATCCGCTGGTGATTCTGGTGACGGTACCGTTGTCGATCTGCGGGGCGCTGATTCCGCTGTTCCTCGGCTGGTCGAGCATGAACATCTACACCCAGGTCGGGCTGGTGACCCTGATCGGTCTGATCAGCAAGCACGGGATCCTGATCGTCGAATTCGCTAACCAGTTGCGCAAGGACAAGGGACTGACCGCACGGGAGGCGGTGGAGGAAGCCGCGGCGATTCGTTTGCGCCCGGTGTTGATGACCACGGCGGCGATGGTATTTGGCATGGTGCCGCTGATTCTGGCGACCGGTGCCGGCGCCGTCAGCCGCTTTGATATCGGCATGGTGATCGCCACGGGGATGTCGATCGGGACGTTGTTTACGCTGTTTGTGTTGCCGTGCGTTTACACCTTGCTGGCGAAACCTGATAAGCCTTGAAAGCAAAAGATCGCAGCCTTCGGCAGCTCCTACACCGATCCATGTAGGAGCTGCCGAA
>NZ_RWIM01000143.1 GCF_009764645.1 Pseudomonas sp. PB106 | reverse complement strand
AGCTCCCACAGGGTATGCGCAGAGTTCGAATCAGCGGTCATCCTGTGGGAGCTGGCTTGCCAGCGATAGCGGTATACCGACTCTATTGTTGCTGAACGGAGATCACCGGCGTCGGCGAGACGAATACCTTCGCGTGCATCTGCTCACACCCGCCGCCCCGGCGCATGCCGCGCACCGGGCAGGCATCCAGATAATCCAGACCCACCGCCAGCTTCAGGTGCCGTTCCGGCCGCGCCAGTTCGTTGGTCACGTCAAAGCTATACCAAGCGTCGTCCAGCCATGCTTCAGCCCAGGCATGGCTGGCCAGGTGTTCGCAATCCTCGCTGTACAAATATCCCGATACGTACCGAGACGGAATCCCGAGACTGCGTGCGCAGGCCAGAAACGCGTGGGCGTGATCCTGACAAACCCCGGCACGCCCGGCGAAAGCTTCGGCGGCGCTGGTGTCGACTTCGGTCGAGCCCGGCGTGTAGGTCATGTGCTGATTCAAGCCGTGCATCAGATCAATCAACGCCGTGCGGTCACGTCGCTGCTTGCAGGATTTCTCGGCAAACGCTCGCAGTGCCTCATCGGCGTCGGTCAAGCGGGTAAAGCGCAGGAACGGCAGCGCCGACTGGCTCTCATGCTCGGCCTCGCGCAATTCGTCGATATCGACCTGCCCGCGCGCGCCAATGATGATCGCTTCGTGGGGCTCATCCATGGTCAGCACATGCAGGATATTGCCGAACGGATCGAGTTGCGCACGCACCGGGCGCGGCAGGTCGAGCTGCCAGCTCAGCACATGCTGACGCTCGCTGTCGTGGGGTGTCAGCCGCAAATACTGGATGCTCGCCCGCACCTTATCTTCGTAGTGATAGGTGGTCTCGTGGCTTATGGAAAGTCTCATGCAGCCTCCAGGTAGGAACTGTGAATGGCGTTGCCCAACTGGCGCACCAGCGGGATGAATTCAGTCAGCCAGGCATGCAGGCCTTCTTCGAGAATTTCGTTGATGCCGGTGTAGCGCAGGCGCGCGTCCATTTCTGCGGCCAGTCGCTGCGCCGGTCGGCCGTTGGCCCCAGGCAGTTGCGCGAGGATCTGGTCGATCTCTTCGGTACAGGCCCGCAACGAACGCGGCACATCGGCGCGCAACAACAGCAACTCGGCAACATGTCGGGCGCCCGGCGCATCGCGGTAGATTTCGGTGTAGGCCTCGAACGACGACAGCGCTCGCAGCAGTGCACTCCACTGGTAATAGGCGTGGGCCGTGCCATCGCTGACCGCTTCGGCCTGATCGCCGGCCATTTCGTAGCGGGCATCGAGTAGCCGCAACGTGTTGTCCGCCCGTTCGATAAAGGTGCCGAGGCGAATGAACCGAAACGCATCGTTGCGCATGATCGTGCCGTAGGACGCGCCACGAAACAGGTGCGAACGCTCCTTGATCCACTCGCAGAATCGGCTCATGCCGTAGCGACTGAGGCCCTGCTCGGCAATCCCGCGAATCTCCAGCCACGTCGAGTTGATGTTCTCCCACATGTCTGCGGTGATACGTCCGCGTACGGCATGGGCACTGGCCCGCGCGGCGCCGAGGCAGCTGTAGATGCTTGCCGGGTTGGCTGCATCGAGGGCGAAGAAATGCAGCAAGCGTTCGGCATGCAACGCGCCGTGACGCTCCAGATAATCGTCGAGGGTGCCGGTGATCAGCAGCGGCATGGCCAACTCGTGCAGACCGTCGCCGCGACCGTCCTGCGGCATCAGCGACAGCGAATAACTGATGTCGAGCATCCGTGCGAGGTTTTCGGCACGCTCCAGGTAACGCGACATCCAATACAGATCCGAGGCAGTTCTACTTAACATGGCAAGCTTCCTTCAATCCTCGACCACCCAGGTGTCCTTGGTTCCGCCGCCCTGGGAGGAATTCACCACCAGAGAGCCTTCGCGCAGCGCAACACGGGTCAAACCGCCAGGCACCACCCGGGTTTCGCGACCGGACAAGACAAACGGGCGCAAGTCGATATGGCGCGGCGCGATGCCGCTTTCGACAAAGGTCGGACAGGTTGACAGCGACAATGTCGGCTGCGCGATGTACGCGTGGGGCTTGGCTTTGATGCGCTCGCGGAAGGCGTCGATTTCCGCCTTCGTCGACGCCGGTCCGACCAGCATTCCGTAACCACCGGAGCCTTGGGTTTCCTTGACCACCAGATCTGGAAGATTGGCCAGCACATGGGAAAGTTCAGACGGGTTGCGGCACTGCCAGGTCGGCACGTTTTTCAGAATCGGCTCTTCGTCGAGGTAAAACCTGATCATGTCGGTGACAAACGGGTACACCGATTTGTCGTCCGCCACGCCGGTGCCGATGGCGTTGGCCAGCACCACGTTGCCCGAACGATAGGATGACAACAGCCCCGGCACGCCGAGCATCGAGTCCGGATTAAACGCCAGAGGATCTAGGAACGCGTCGTCGAGACGACGGTAGATCACGTCCACCGCTTTCGGGCCGTCGGTGGTGCGCATGAAGACTTTGTCGTCACGTACGAACAGATCCGCACCCTCGACCAGCTCCACGCCCATCTCCCGGGCCAGGAACGCATGTTCGAAGAACGCGCTGTTGAAGCGCCCCGGCGTCAGCACCACCACGCTCGGGTCGTCGATCGGGCTAGAGCTTTTCAGGGTGTCGAGCAGCAGGTTCGGATAGTGGTCGATCGGTGCGATGCGCTGCGCGGCGAACAGCTCCGGGAACAGACGCATCATCATCTTGCGGTCTTCGAGCATGTAACTGACGCCGCTCGGCGTACGCAGGTTGTCTTCGAGCACGTAATAGGTGCCGTCGCCGTCGCGCACCAGATCGACGCCGGAGATGTGCGAATAGATATCACGGTGCAAATCCAGGCCTTGCATCGCCAACTGGTATTGCTCGTTGGCCAGCACCTGTTCGGCGGGAATGATCCCGGCCTTGATGATGCGCTGCTCGTGATAAAGGTCGGCGAGAAACATGTTCAACGCCTTGACCCGCTGGATGCAGCCGCGCTCGACGATCCGCCATTCACTGGCGGGAATGCTGCGCGGAATGGTGTCGAAAGGAATCAGCCGCTCGGTGCCCTGCTCATCGCCGTACAGCGTGAACGTGATCCCGGCTCGGTGAAACAGCAGATCGGCCTCGCGGCGCCGTTGGGCGAGAAGTTCGTCAGGCGTCTCGGCCAGCCAACGGGCAAACTCCCGATAATGCGGGCGAACCTGGCCGCCGGCATCGTACATCTCATCAAAATAGGTGCGGATCATGCCGTACTCCTTGTCACCCGGACATACAGGCCTTCGCAAGGCCCGTGCCATCGGCATAAACGCTTTGATTTCAATCGGTTGGATATTGACGCCGCAGACACCGCACCATTCCTGTGCGGCAAATGCCCCAAGCCGATTGCCCCCGCTTCATTGCGACGCACTGCATCGCCTATCACCAGCATAGTCAGAGTTGATTTCACTGCCCGTCGACAGCTGCGGATAATCCGCGCATTCGCTGCAACATTTGCTCGGCCACAGCGCCGGCAAGCGTTCAGCTCAACTGACCTGGACTGCCTGCGCAGCCCGCCCAGCCGTAACCTTGACTGGTTTCCTGTCCTTATCAGTCTTCCCTTTTAGCCACCCTCTCCGGTGGCTTTTTTTTGCCTGTTTGAAATGTTTTGAAAGCAAAAGCAAAAGATCGCAGCCTCCGGCAGCTCCTACACCGATCACCTGTAGGAGCTGCCGAAGGCTGCGATCTTTAGACTCTGAAAAAACCGGAGATCAGTTCAAACGGTGGCGGTTACGCACCTCCTGCTTGACGCCCCAGCCTTCGATGATGCCGCCCAGCGGTTCGACCACGGCGGAAAAGCCCTGCTCGAAGTCGCCAATATCGTCATAGGTCGCGTACATCACTTTGCTCAATTCCAGCGACCAGGCGCCGTCGTCGCGCGCACTGACCTGGGCATTGATGGATTCACCGCGAAATTTGCCTGCCGCCCTGCGCGCCCGCTCCTCGTCCGGGAAAATGGCGTAGAACTCGATGGGATGGAATCGGGAAAAATCGAAACCGCCTTCTTTCATGCGGCGCAGAACATTGCTGCTGATGTCTTCTTGATAGGCTGTGCTCATGAATCGTCCCCCTCGCATAGATGGATAGACTTTCCGTATTCCCGCCCCGGGCCTCAGGCCTAAGTACTACGGCAACGTGGTTGCACGCGGGAACAAGCATGTAGCTGACAAGACCAGACCTTAGCGATCCATTCGCTGATCTCACTTGCAGAGTAGCCCCAAGATAGAGCTGCTGCCAAGGCCTGGTGCGGAAGGTGACAAGAAGAATGTCAGATTGGAGTGATGCTGCGGATTTCGATGCTGTTCTGGGTTTTCAGGCTTTTCACCCCGGCATCGGCGGTGCGCCCTTCCAGATCGTTCAGGTCCAGTTCGGCGGCGACGGGCAGAAGCCGTGCCTTGATCAATCGAGCGGCCTCATCGTCGCTGGGGCATTCCGCGCGCTCGAACACCTCATCGACAATTTCACCATGATCGTCCACGAAAGTGACTTTCCACTTTTGCATCGGTGCCTCCTCGATCAAACCCGCAAATGGGCTTACCACTATCTCGACTGTGCACGCCGAAAGTTGGTTCAAAAGGATTACAGCGGGCGAACATGAAAAAAACGACATCTTCTGCACGTGGGCGCTGGCTGCCAGCGATAGGGTCTACTCGGCTGGTTAGAGCCACCGCGCTGATCCTATCGCTGGCAAGCCAGCTCCCACACATTGTGTTGGCGTTGAAGACTGGGTTCAGACCCGCACATTGCCTCGCGGTCCGGCGATTGCCCAAATAATCAGGCCCAGCACTGGCAGAAGGATGATCAGCAGCACCCAGACGATTTTCATCCCGGTGGTCGCGCCGCTTTTCAACACATTGATGATGGCCCAGATGTCGAGGGCGAGGATGATCAGACCGATCAGACCGTTGAACGTGGAACCCATGGTGTCGCTCCAGAATAGTGGCATGCACTTTTAGGATAGACGGTCGCGCGCAGGGTTCCCTTTTATTGCGTTCAGACGTGAACGGCGATCTTCAAGGCTTCCAGAGACGGCGCGGCGGCGATGCCGACTTCGGCGCACAGTTCCAGCACGCGAGGAACGTCGTTGCCGTAAACCAGCACCATCTGCAGCTCGTCGTCGAGCAACTGGCTGAAGTTCATCAGCGTGTAGCCGCCGTTTTCCTTGTTCAGGCTGCTCATCTGCACCTGGATGCGATTGAGCGCAGTCAGCGCTTCGGTCTTGGCCAATTGCTTGGGCTTGAGGTTGAAGTCGACGGTCGGACCGAACGAGGCCACGATCTGGGCGAACAGGTCAACGTAGGTGTCGGCCTGGAACAGCACGGTTTCCGGCAAGCTGCCGACCACCACCCACTCGCCCAGTGGGATCGGGAAGGTGTCGTCGTAGTTGATATCCGGGTTGGCTGCCAGAAAGGCGCCGGCATCGGCGTAGGCCTGCGCCGCTTCGTCGGCCACTTTCAGGATCTCGTCCTCGCCCATGCAGCCCGAGCTGATTTTGCTGATGAGTTCGACGAGTGCGGCTTTCATGAGGGCGGATCCTGTGGAGTTGAATTTTGAGGGCGCGGAGGATAGCGCACAAAGCAAAAGATCGCAGCCTGCGGCAGCTCCTACAATGATTGCGTTTGCCGCCCATATCGCGGACGAACGCTTTACCTGTAGGAGCTGCCGCAGGCTGCGATCTTTTGATCTTAATCAACCCAACAGCTTTTCCAGTTGAGCGGTGGTATCGACCGCACCCATGGTCCGCGCCGCATCCAGTGCGGTCACGCCATTGGCGTCCTTGGCTTGCGCGTTGGCGCCTTTGCTGATCAGGTAATCAACGATTTCAACACGGTTAAACATCGCCGCCATCATCAGCGCAGTCCGGCCATCAAACGACGAACCTTCGATCTCGGCGCCCGCCTCGACCAGCGCCTTGACCACCGCCAGATCGCCCTTGAACGCCGCGCCGGCAATGGGGCTCTGGCCGTTGCCGTTGCGCATTTCCGGGTCAGCCTTGTGTTTAAGCAGCACGTTCACCGCATCGACGTGGCCGTAGTAGCTGGCCAGCATCAGCAACGTGTCGCCCTTGCTGTTTTTCAGGTTGACCGGCAAACCGGCCGTGACCAAGCGATCAAGCATCTCGGCATCACCGTCGCGAGCCTTGTTGAAAACCTGCTCGGCGAATTCGGCAGCTTCTTCAGGGGTCATCTGGCGGCTTTGGTCGGACATGGGGCAACTCCACTTTCGGTCAATCGGAAAGCCGACAGTTTCCCGAGCGCAACGGACGCTGTCACCCCCTTTTTCTCAAGCCGAGCCATAGCCTGAATCAATAGCGGTATTTGCCTTGATGAATGTCGGCCAGGACTTCATCGGTAACCTGCACGTAGGTTTCGCTGCCCGGCAGCCAAGCGAAGATCGGATCTCCCCCTGTCTGGCCGGGGTCGAAGCCTTCGTTTTTCAGGCGGATTTTCTGATATTTGAAGGTGCCGGTGGTTTCCATCTTCACCTTGACCCGCAAGAACAGCGGTACCGCGTAAGCCGGCATGCGCTGACGAGCGAAACTCAATAACTCGGCAAAATCCAGGGTGGCCAGCGATTCCGCCGGCGTGATTGCCGCCATGCCGGCGCGCCCGTTGGTGTTGCGCACTTCTACACCGTACGCCACGGCCTCGGAAATGAGCGGGTGTTGCAGCAGCAGGTTTTCCACTTCCGTGGTGGAGACGTTCTCGCCTTTCCAGCGGTAGGTATCGCCCAGGCGATCAACAAATTGCGCATGACCGAAACCGATGTTGCGCAACAGATCACCGGTGTTGAAGAAACGGTCGCCTTTGCTAAACACGTCGTGAAGGACAACCTTGGCGGTTTTCTGCGGATCGGTGTAGCCATCCAGCGGCGCTTTCTCGTCGATCCGCGCCAGCAACAGTCCCTGCTCGCCCTTGCAAACCTTGCGCATGAAGCCGTCTTCACTGCGCAGCGGTTCGCCACTGGCGTGATCGTAAGCGACCAGTTCCCAGGCCATCAGCGAGAAGCCGATGGTGTTATCGAAGTTGAGAATGTTGGTGAAGCCGATATTGCCGTCGCTCGCCGCGTACAGCTCACAGATGTGATCCACCGCAAAGCGCGTCTTGAACTGCGCCCAGGCACCGGGGCGCAAGCCATTGCCAATCATTTTGCGCACGTCATGGCGGTTGTCGTCGGCGCTGGACGGTTGATCGACCAGATACCGGCACAACTCGCCGACGTAGCCGATGGTGGTCGCGCGATAGCGGCGCACGTCGTTCCAGAACTGGCTGGCGCTGAACTTGCGCCGGATCGCGAAGCCCGAAGCGCCGTTAACCGCCGAGCCCCAACACACGCACAGTCCGGTGGCGTGGTACAGCGGCAAGGTGCAGTAGACGATGTCATCGGGGCCCATGTTGAGGGCGATCATGCCGAAACTGGCGGAACTGCGCATCCAGCGGCCGTGCTTGAATACCCCGGCTTTAGGCAGACCGGTGGTGCCCGAGGTGTAGATGTAGAAACACGGATCGTCGAAAAACACCTGCTGACTGCTCGGCGGATTGTCACTGGCAGCGTCGGCACTGGCGCTGATCAGATTGACGTAGCCGTCGGGCGCAATGCCCGGATAGCTGTAGGTATCCTGGTCGGCGACAAACCAGGTGCGCGGTGCCGTGATCGCCACTTGGTCGCGAATCGCCGCATAAGCCGGAACCAGCTCTTCGCCAACGACAATCGCCACCGGCGCCACCAGATTCACACTGTGGATCAATGTGTCGCGGGTCTGTGAGGTATTGAGCAGCGCGCTGACCGCACCGACCTTGGCCAGCGCCAGAATGGTCACCAGCAATTCCGGGCGGTTTTCGATGAACACGGCGACCACATCGCCCTTGCCGATGCCCTGCCCGTTCAGATAGTGGGCGATGCGGTTCGCCCATTGGTTGACCTGCGAATAGGTCAGCGCCACGTCACCGTGCAATAACGCCGGCCCGTCGGGATTGCGCAGCGTCGCTTGCTCGAATGTAAAGCCAAGGCCACAGCTTTGAGTCGGATCCGTGACATTGGCCACCTTCATGCCCCTGACCACCCGAGGGATGGCTTTGGCAATCATCGGCAGTTTGCGGAGCATCATGCTCCAGGTAATCGTGTCGCTTGGCGCGTGACGCATGGAAGCTCCCCGTTCGACCTTGGCGTGCAGGTCGATGTTTTTATTTTTCGGGCTTTGGCTTGAAGCAACCGACACATCCGAGCGCAGGTCGAGATCGAAAATACGTCAGCGCTTCTCGGGCTGTACACGCGGTTTTTGCAATGTTTTGTATCCGCCGACCTGAAGGCGCTCGCAGCGATCCTCAACAGATCGATTGGTTCCGCAGGATCGATCACGATCCCTCAAAATGCAGGATGCACGATGGCCATTCATGCAGATTGCACGACACCTTAAATTTCCGTAGCTTTCAACTCATTGATTTATAAGGATATTTTTATTTCGAAATGCTGGCACAATCGCTGCAACCTCCTCTGCATGCTTGCCATTCAAGTGCATACGGAGCTGAAAGACATGAGCCTGATCCAAGAAAAATTTACCTCCCTGTTCTCCAACTTCGACGTCACCACTGCGCCACGTCCCGATGGCGGGATCCTGCTGACTCTGCGCAGCAGCGACGGCAAAGTGTTTAAACGCGCACTGACTTATCAACAACTGCATGCTGGCGACCAACTGTCGTGGGCGATCAGTGCAATCCGCCGTGACCTGGCTGAACAAGCCAGTGAATTGCCGCAGATCGGCATGCTGCAAAGCCAGCAACGTTTTGCCCTGCCGACGTATCATTCGCTGTAACGCTAAACCGCTTTAAACAAAACAGGCCGTGGAGCTTCCGCTTCACGGCCTGTTTTTTTGTGCCTGACGCCAATCCCTGTGGGAGAAAGGTTGCTCACTCCGCCTCAGTCCTCCAGACGCGGGAAGCGACCTGCGATGTCTTCGCCGGTGAAGTTGGCAACCCAGCCTTCCGAATTGTTGAATAGACGAATCGCAATGAAATGCGGGTGTTCACCCATGTCGAACCAATGCTTGGTGCCAGCCGGTACGGAGATAAGGTCGTTCTTCTCGCACAGTACCGCGTAGACGTAATCGTCGATGTGCAGGGTAAATAGCCCACGACCGGCGACGAAAAACCGTACTTCGTCTTCGCCATGGCGATGTTCTTCGAGGAACCTGGCGCGCAATTCGGTTTTTTGCGGGTGTTCGCTGTTCACACTGATGACGTCGACGGTGATGTAACCGCGCTCGGTCTTCAGTTTGTCGATCTGCTCTTTATAGGCACTGATCACTTCTTCCTGTGGCGCGCCCGGCTGGATCTTCGCTGCGGCCTGCCAGCGGTCGAAACGCACGCCCTGCTCGGCCAGAGTCGAGGCGATGTCTTCGAAATGGGTCAGCACCTTGTTCGGAATGTCGGGGGTGGAAACGTGATAGACGGACAAGCTGCTCATTGGGGCTATTCCTCGGTATCGGCCTTGCCGTCCGGTTCTTGCAGACCGGTCAGGCACAGCATTTGATCAGGCGAATGGGCTGGTTCTGGTGAAGTCAGCCTTGACGGTTCATGACGCTGCGGCTTTTCAACTCGCATTCAAACAGAAATTCAAAAGCCTCGATCTGCCGCAGCGCTTCGCTCGGCGACAGGCGCGTCGATTAGTTACTGCTGGTGGCCGGCGACCAGCCGCGACCGTAAAGAAAATGCCCGGCGTCGACGATTGGCTGGACGAGTTGTTCACGCGTAAGGCTCATGGCGTGTCCTCTTGCATACGTGTGGCAATGATAACGGCAGCAGCGACCGCCGCGAGACTGGCAATACTAAAGGTCAATGTCGCGCCGAGGGCATTCCAGCTGTAACCGGAATACAACGCGCCGAGCGCACCGCCGGTGCCGGCCAGTGCGGCGTATAACGCCTGGCCCTGGCCTTGCTGGCGCGCGCCGAAGCTACGTTGCACGAACGCGATGGCAGCGGCATGAAAGCTGCCGAAAGTGGCGGCGTGCAGAATCTGCGCGAACAACAACACCCAGAGAAACTCGGCGAACGAACCTAGCAGCAACCAGCGCAGCGCCGCCAGCAGAAAACTTGCCAGCAGCACCCGGCGCAGGGAAAACCGCGCCAGAATCCGGCTCATTGCCATGAACATCAACACTTCGGCGACCACGCCCACGGCCCAAAGCATGCCGATGGTGCCGCGGGTGTAGCCGAGTCGTTCAAGGTGCAGGGTCAGGAAGGTGTAATACGGGCCGTGGCTCATTTGCATCAGTGCCACGCAACCGTAAAACGCCAGCACGCCGGGATTGCGCAGTTGCTTGAGGAAACCCTCGCCGTTCGTTCGATTGCCTTGCGGCGGTTGCGCGTTCGGCACCCACAGACTGCTGAGGACGATGCCGGCCATGATCAGCACCAGCGCCGCCGGGTAGATATCGAGGCTTAGCCATTCGAACAATCTGCCGAGCGCGACCACAGTGATGATGAAACCGATTGAGCCCCACAGGCGGATCTGGCTGTACCGCGAGGTCTGCCCCTGCAAATGCGCCAAGGTGATGACTTCGAACTGCGGCAGAACGGCGTGCCAGAAGAACGCGTGCAGCGCCATGACCATCGCCAGCCAGGCGTAGGTCTTGCTAACGAAGATCAGCGAAAAGGTCAGCAACGTGCACACCGCGCCAAAGCGCACGATGGCCAGGCGCCTACCGGTGTAATCGCCAAGCCAGCCCCAGATGTTCGGCGCCACGCAGCGCATCAGCATCGGGATGGCGACCAGTTCGCCGATCCGCGCAGGACTGAAGCCGAGGTGATCGAAGTACAGCGCCAGAAACGGCGCTGTCGACCCGAGCAAGGCGAAATAGAACAGATAGAAACTGGACAGCCGCCAGTAAGGGAGCGCCGCCACGCCAGTTATGCCGCGACGGCTTTAGAGCCTGCCATCAAAGCTGACCCAGCACCGGCGTGTTCACACGCACATCGGCGTTCTGGCCACGGTGGCGCAGCAGGTGATCCATCAGCACGATGGCCATCATCGCTTCGGCAATCGGTGTGGCGCGAATGCCGACGCACGGATCGTGACGGCCCTTGGTGATCACGTCCACAGGGTTGCCATGGACGTCGATCGAACGGCCCGGCGTGGTGATGCTCGACGTCGGTTTCAATGCCAGATGAGCAACGATTGGCTGACCGGAGGAGATACCGCCGAGAATGCCGCCCGCATTGTTGCTGAGGAAACCTTCCGGGGTCAGTTCATCGCGGTGCTCGGTGCCGCGTTGGGCAACACAGGCGAAACCGGCGCCGATTTCCACGCCTTTGACCGCGTTGATGCTCATCAGCGCGTGGGCCAGTTCGGCGTCGAGACGGTCGAAAATCGGCTCGCCCAGGCCCGGCATCACGCCCTCGGCTACGACGGTGATTTTTGCGCCGACCGAGTCTTGGTCGCGACGCAACTGGTCCATGTAGGCTTCCAGCTCCGGAACTTTGTCCGGATCCGGGCTGAAGAAGGCGTTGTCTTCCACCGAATCCCAGGTCTTGAACGGGATTTCGATCGGGCCCAGCTGGCTCATGTAGCCACGGATGACGATGCCTTGGCTGGCCAGGTATTTCTTGGCAATCGCACCGGCAGCAACGCGCATCGCCGTTTCGCGCGCCGAGCTACGGCCACCGCCACGGTAATCGCGCTCGCCGTATTTATGGTGATAGGTGTAGTCGGCGTGGGCCGGGCGAAACAGATCCTTGATCGCCGAGTAGTCCTTGGACTTCTGGTCGGTGTTGCGAATCAGCAGGCCGATCGAGCAACCGGTGGTGCGCCCTTCGAACACCCCGGAAAGGATTTCGACTTCGTCGGCTTCCTGACGCTGAGTGGTGTGGCGGCTGGTGCCGGGCTTGCGGCGATCGAGGTCGCGCTGCAGGTCTTCGAGGGAGATCTCCAGGCCCGGCGGGCAGCCGTCGACAATGGCGACCAACGCCGGACCATGGCTTTCGCCAGCGGTGGTGACAGTGAACAACTTGCCGTAGGTATTGCCGGACATGCAGGACGCTCCGTGAAATCAAACCCAAATTCGTGATGCGCGCCAGTATACGCAGGCTAACCGAGTAGTTCATCCTCGAACCTTAGTGGTGCTGGCGAGTCCAACCGGCACCTTGACCAATGATGGCGTGATGATGCTGCGAGTTTTGATCTTGAGTCTTACCCTGTTTACGGGCTTTGCCCAAGCGACGGTCCTACAACGTCCGATCACTTTGGATACCGGCACCGGTGAGCTTTTCGGCTCGCTGTTGCTGCCAAAGTCTGACAGTCCTGTGCCGGTTGTCCTGATCATTTCTGGCTCGGGTCCTACGGATCGTGACGGAAACAACCCCGACGGTGGGCGCAACGACAGCTTGAAACGGCTGGCATGGGTGCTGGCCAAACACAACATCGCCAGCGTGCGCTACGACAAGCGCGGCGTGGCCGCGAGCCTGGCGGCGACGCCGGATGAGCGCAATCTGTCGGTCGAAGCCTATGTCGCCGATGCGCAGGCCTGGGCACGCAAGCTCAAGGCTGATCCGCGTTTCGGCAAGTTGATTCTGCTGGGCCACAGCGAAGGCGCGATGATTGCCACGCTAGCCGCGCCACAGGTCGATGCGGCGGCGGTGATTTCCCTGTCCGGCACGGCCCGGCCAATCGATCAGGTCTTGCGTGAACAACTGGCGCGCAGCCTGCCGCCGCCGCTGATGCTGCGCAGCAACGAACTGCTCGACAGCCTCAAGGCCGGCCACACCGATGACAACGTGCCGCAGCCGTTGCAGGTGATTTTCCGCCCGAGCGTGCAGCCGTATCTGATTTCGCTGTTCCGTCAGGATCCGGCCAAGGCGTTCGCGCAACTGAAGATGCCAGCGCTGATTGTTCAGGGCAGCAACGACATTCAGGTCGGCACCGAGGACGCGAAGCTGCTCAAAGCCGCCAAGCCGGACGCCGAACTGGTGGTGATCGAAGGCATGAACCACGTCATGCGCATCGTGCACAACGACATGAAGCGGCAATTGGCTTCCTATAAGGATCCGAATTTGCCACTGGCCGCAGAGCTCGGCGCGAAAATCATCGAGTTTATTGACGGACTTCGCACCTGATAAGCGCCGTTTACCCTCTAGTCCTGAAAGAAACGGCCGATAAGCCTTTGTCGCCAGCGCAATGGCTGGCGACAAGCAGGGCTTGGACAGGATCTCGCCGTTATGACTGATACCCAGACTTCACCCGACACCACCGCTGAAAAAGACGCACCGCCAGCGGTCGAGCTGCCGTGGGCGGATGTCCACGTCGAGCACCACAAGATGCTCCGCCTGGCCCCGCTGCAAACCGACCGCAACACCGGTGGGCGGCCATTGCGCTTCGTTGAATTCGGTTACGCCGAGCGCAACAGCAAAGAAAAAAGCCTGATGCGCATGGCGATCAAACTGCCGGGCCAGCGCGTACGCAAAGAGCAGAATCAGTTGGATGTGTGGGTTGATCACGCAACCAAGCGTGTGCACTTCGGCCCCGACAGCGGCTTGCAGATCGAACCGATGAACCGTGGCATCGGCCGCTACATGGCCGCGCAAGGCATCAATTGGGCGAAAAAGCGTTGGCCGACCTACACCGTCGACGGCATGGACTTGAACAACAAGGACGCGTTGAACGAAGACACCCGTCTGCGTCGTGATCACTTTTTGCGCGTGCACGGGTTTGATGTGGTGTACGCCGATGCGCAGCATTTGAAGGGCAGCGTGAAAGCGGTACAGGTCGGGGATTTGCTGGGCGACTGGAACAGCGAAAAGCTGCAAATCGTCGAGATTCTCGAAGCGGCGCAGATGCTGCAGCAGGCTGAGCAGAATCTGGCTGAGCAGGAAGTGAAGCTGAAGAAGCAGGAAGACAAGGTCAGCAAGTTCAAGCGTGAGGACGCGGGGCTGCGCTTTACCATTACTTGTCTGGTGGCGTTTGCGGTGTTTCAGGCGGGGTTGTTGATCTGGATTGCTACGCACCGGTAGATCGAAAGATCGCAGCCTTCGGCAGCTCCTACATTGGGATTGGTGTACACCCTGTTTGATCGTTCCCCACGCTCCGCGTGGGAACGCAGCCCGGGACGCTCCGCGTCCCAACAGCGGACGCGGAGCGTCCATTGAGGCGTTCCCACGCAGAGCGTGGGAACGATCGGCCGATTAGACGCGGGAAGCGAACAAGGCCTGATGATCGCGGCACTGCTCCGCCGTCAGCATGAACACGCCATGCCCGCCACGCTCGAAGTCGAGCCAGGCGAAATCGACTTCCGGGTACAGCGCTTCAACGTGCACCTGGCTGTTGCCCACCTCGACGATCAGCAAGCCCTTCTCGGTCAGATGATCCGCCGCTTCGGCGAGCATGCGTCGCACCAGGTTCAAACCATCATCGCCACAGGCCAGACCCAGCTCCGGTTCGTGCTGATATTCGTCCGGCATGTCAGCGAAATCTTCTGCATCCACATAAGGCGGGTTCGACACGATCAGGTCGAAACGCTGACCCGGTAAGCCATCGAAACCGTCGCCCTGCACGGTGTACACACGCTCATCGACGCCATGGCGCTCGATGTTCTGATTGGCCACTTCCAGCGCTTCGAACGACAAGTCGGCCAGCACCACTTCAGCGTTCTCGAACTCGTAGGCGCAGGCAATACCGATGCAACCGGAACCGGTGCAGAGGTCGAGGATGCGTGCAGGCTCAGTGCCGATCCACGGCGCGAAGTGGTTTTCGATCAGTTCACCAATCGGCGAACGCGGGATCAGCACGCGATCATCGACGATGAACGACATCCCGCAAAACCACGCCTCGCCCAACAGGTAAGCGGTGGGAATGCGTTCTTCGATACGGCGCTTGAGCAGGCGTTGCAGGTTGACCAGTTCGTCATCTTCCAGCGCGCAGTCGAGATAGCTGTCGGCGATTTCCCATGGCAGGTGCAACGCTCCCAGCACGAGCTGCCGCGCTTCATCCCAGGCATTGTCGGTGCCATGGCCGAAAAACAGATCCTCCCCATGGAAGCGGCTGACGGCCCAACGGATGTGGTCGCGCAGGGTACGAAGTCGGGAAGTGATCACGGGGCAGAACTCCTGAAAAAACGACTGGCGATTCTACCAGCCAAAACGCGCGACGACGACGCAGGAAAATTATCCGGGCGACGGTAGGAGTTTTCTGTTTTTTGCCCCAGCCATTGAACAGAACGTGTAACTTGACAAGGCTGCAGGCCAGTAACGACGGTGCCTACGATGGTAGCGATTCACAGAACCGCTCAGCCAGAGGACAATGTCGCAAAAGCCCCACCCCAAGGAGCCCCAGAATGTCCGTTCCAAAAACGATGTTTCAACTCAGCGGTCGCGGTTACGCAGCGGCCACACTGAGCCATGCCACCGTGGTCATCATCGATGCCCAGAAAGAATATCTCAGTGGCCCGCTGGCCCTGAGCGGCATGGACGCGGCCGTCGCGAACATCAAACAAGTGGTTGCCGCAGCCCGTGCAGCCGGTCGGCCGATCGTGCACGTGCGTCATCTCGGCACCGTCGGTGGCCTGTTCGACCCGCAGGGCGAGCGCGGCGAATTCATCCCGGGGCTCGAGCCGCAGGGTGACGAAACCATCATCGGCAAATTGCTGCCGAGTGCCTTTCATGGCACCGAGTTGCTCGATCGTCTCCAAAACCTTGGCTCGCTGGATTTGATCGTCTGCGGTTTCATGAGCCACTCCAGCGTCAGCACCACGGTGCGCGCGGCGAAGAACCTCGGTTTCCGTTGTACTCTGGTGGAAGACGCCTGCGCCACCCGCGACTTGCCATTCAAGGGCCGCGTGCTCAGCGCCGAAGTCGTGCAGGAAGCGGAAATGGCGATCATGGCCGACAACTTCGCCACCCTCGCCTTGACGCAAGACCTGATCTGATCCGCTCTGATGAGCGGCTCAGCGCGCCGCTCATCCGCAAAATCCTTTCATTTGCCGCAAATGCCATAGCCTCAGGAACAACCCGGTCAACTCCCGGTCGAAGGGCCGATACCCATTGAGGAAGGTCGGAATGAAGTTATCCGATGGATTTGACGCACGCCGCTTGCGGCCCAAAGGCCAAAGCAACTGGCGTTTTCGATTTGGCGCAGCGATCGCCGCCATTCTGGCGACGTTCGGTGTGCTGCTGGCGATGGCCGGGGCGGCCAGCCTGCTCGGGCGCCCACCAGCGCTCGGTGACTTGAACGCCACGCCGATGGGCTCGGCGATCATTCTGGCGGTCGGTTTGCTGTTTCTGTATTTCGGTGTTGCCCTGTGGCGCCGCTGCCGCCGTCGCGCACGGCAATCGCGGGAACTCAACATGTCCCCGCACCTGATGAAAAAACACGACTGAATCACCGGCCTGGCTTTTTGCCGGGCCGTTTTGTTTCGACTTGGGTAAACTGGCCGCCCTTCGCGGAGGCTGACATGCAAGACGACGATTTTTCCCTGTTCAAAAGTGCGATCCAAGGCGTCAAGCCGATCAAGCACGACCGCGCCGACACCGGCAAACCCAAGGCTGACCGCGCACAGATCGCCAAGCTGCGCCAGTCCGCCACCGTGCGCACAAATGCCACCACCGTTGACGGTCTGTCCGATCAGTTCGTGATCGACGTCGGCCCGGAAGACGAGTTGATGTGGTCGCGTGACGGCGTGCAGGAAAGTCAGATGCGCAAGCTCAAGGTCGGTCAGATTCCGTTCGAAGGCAGCCTCGACCTGCACGGCATGAGTGTCGAGAAGGCCCGCGAAACCCTTTGGGCGTTTCTCGCTGAGGCGACCAAATTCGAAATCCGCTGCGTGCGCGTCACCCACGGCAAGGCCGTGCGTCTGGACGGCAAACGGCCGATGATCAAAAGCCACGTCAACACCTGGCTGCGTCAGCATGCGCAGGTACTCGGTTTCTGCTCGTGCCAAGCCAAACACGGCGGTGCCGGCGCGGTTTACGTAATGCTCAAACGCACCATGATGGAAGGCCGCGACGAATAATCGCGTTACACCAAACTTGCAGGGTCGTGTCCGCCACCGTACCCTTGCCCTTTGCGAAAATCCCCACAGGTAGTTTCATGTCCCTGGAACAGAATTACACCGCGATTCTCGGCCAACTGGGCGAGGACGTCTCCCGCGAGGGCCTGCTCGACACGCCAAAGCGTGCCGCCAAAGCCATGCAGTACCTCTGCCGCGGTTATGAACAGACGCTCGAAGAGGTCACCAACGGTGCCCTGTTCAGCTCCGACAACAGCGAAATGGTGCTGGTCAAGGACATCGAGTTGTACTCGTTGTGCGAACACCACCTGCTGCCGTTCATCGGCAAGGCGCACGTTGCGTACATCCCGAGCGGCAAAGTGCTGGGCCTGTCGAAGGTCGCGCGGATCGTCGACATGTATGCCCGCCGCCTGCAAATTCAGGAAAACCTCAGCCGTCAGATCGCCGATGCAGTGATGCAAGTCACCGGCGCGCTGGGCGTTGCCGTGGTGATCGAGGCCAAGCACATGTGCATGATGATGCGCGGTGTCGAGAAGCAGAATTCGTCGATGATCACCTCGGTGATGCTCGGCGAGTTCCGTGAAAACGCCGCGACCCGCAGCGAGTTTCTCAGCCTGATCAAGTAATTTGCAGCACGAAGAAAACCGGCATTCATCGCCGGTTTTTTTTCGTCCGTGAAAAATCGGGTAAGCTGCGCGCCTTTCTCAATCTGCACCGTGAGGCTTTCAACGTGTTCGTCAAAGCGCTTCGTGTCGGCCTCGGCCAACTGGTTATCTTCATCGACTTCATCACCCGTCCGGGCAAGAAAAAACGCCCCGCCGCTGCTCAGGCCCAAGTGGATGCGGCAGCGAAGGATCTGACGTTGTATCAGTTCAACGCCTGCCCGTTCTGCGTGAAAACCCGCCGCACCTTGCGTCGTTTGAACGTGCCGGTGGCGCTGAAGGATGCGAAGAACAACGAGCAGGATCGTCAGGCGTTGCTGGAACAGGGCGGCCGGATCAAGGTGCCTTGCCTGCGCATTGAAGAGAATGGGCAGACGACCTGGATGTATGAGTCCAAGGTGATTATTGATTATCTGGATAAGCGCTTTGCTGCAGTCTGATGGTTGGGCGGAGTTGCTGATGGCCCCATCGCTGGCAAGCCAGCTCCCACAGTGATCTGTGGCGTTCACAAAACCTGTGGGAGCTGGCTTGCCAGCGATGAGGCCCGCACAGACACAGCAAATTCCAGACAAAAATAAACCGGCCCATGAGCCGGTTTATTTGTTTTCAGGCCGCTTTATCTATCTGCGCCTGCCGCATCACCGCCGCCAATCGCTTCAACCCTTCATCCAGTCGCGCCGGGTCGATGTGGCTGAAATTCAGGCGCAAATGCCCGTGATGGTTATCCGGCTCTGGAAAGAACGGTTCGCCCGGCATAAACGCCACGTCATTGGCCAACGCCTCGTTGAGCAACGTTCGCGTATCCAGCGGCTGCTTCAACGTCAGCCAGAAAAACAGCCCGCCCTGTGGCATGTTCCAATCCGCCAGATCAGCAAAGTGAGTTTCCAGTGCGGCCTGAAACGCATCGCGCCGCTGCCGATAAAATCCACGTAACTCACTCAAGTGCTGCTGATATTTCTCCGTACCGATCCATTGCAGCGCCTGCCACTGGCCGATGCGGTTGGTGTGCAGATCCGCTGATTGCTTGAGTTTGAGCAGATGCGGAAACAGGTCTGGGCTGGCTATCAAGTAACCGACGCGCAAACCCGGCAGCAGGGTTTTCGACACCGTGCCGGTGTAGATCCAGCTGGATTTCTTCAGGCGCCCGGCAATCGGTTTGGCGCTGCCGCCATCGAAAGTCAGTTCGCGGTAGGGCTCGTCTTCGATCAGGGTCACGCCAAACTCGTCAAGCAACGCGGCTACGGCGGCACGCTTGGCTTCGCTGTAGCGCACGGCTGACGGGTTCTGGAACGTCGGGATCAGGTAGATGAACGCCGGGCGATGCTGTTCCAGACGATTGCGCAACTGCGCCAGGTTCGGGCCATCGGACTCCTGCGCTACGGTCAGGCAATCGGCGCCAAACAGCTGGAAGATTTGCAGGGCGGCGAGATAGGTCGGCGCTTCGAGCAGGATTTCCGTGCCTTTGTCGATGTACAGCTTGGCCGCCAGATCGAGGGTTTGCTGGGAGCCGCTGACCACCAGCACCTGACTCGCCTGACAGTCCAGGCCAAGCGCCCTCGCCTGTGCCGCCAACGCTTCACGCAACGCCGGTTCGCCTTCACTCATGCCGTATTGACCGAGCGACAGCGGCATATCTGCCCACTCGACTTTCGGCAGCATGGCTTCGGCGGGCAAGCCGCCGGCGAACGACATCACCTCTGGCCGCTGGGCGGCAGCAAGGATTTCACGGATCAGAGAACTTTTAAGGCGCGAGACACGTTCGGAAAAAGCCATGGTGGTCACCGGTAGCGAGGCGTATGAAAAATGAGTCAAACTGGTTGACTGAAATTACGACAGCTTGAGCGAGTACGTCAACATGCTTGACCTTAAAAACCCATCCAGTCAGCAACAGGCGATGGAAGCGTTTTTCTTCGGCTATCAGGCGTTCACCGCCAAGGCTGACGAAATGCTCGAACGCCGCGGCCTCTCGCGGGTGCATCAACGCATTGTGTTTTTCATCGCGCGGTATCCGAATTTGAGTGTGAAGGAATTGCTGGGGTTGCTCGGGGTGAGCAAGCAGGCGTTGAACATGCCGTTGCGGCAGTTGCAGGAAATGCACTTGGTCGACAGCGTGGCATCGGAGGCTGACAAGCGGAAGCGCCTGCTGGAATTGACGGCAGAAGGCGCGAAGTTTGAGCAGGCGCTGCGGCGTGAGCAGGTGAAACTGCTCGAGCGGGTGTTTGCCGAGGCTGGAGAGGCGGCGGTGAATGGCTGGTTGGCGGTGAATCTGGCGTTGGGGAATAGCTAGGCAGCTCTCGATTGACCGTTCAGGCCTCATCGCTGGCAAGCCAGCTCCCACATGGTTTGTGTACGCCACAGATCAATGTGGGAGCTGGCTTGCCAGCGATGGGGCCCTGAAGGGCGATATATCCCTATCGACGGAACTTTCGTAAACAAAATCAAAAACAATATTTGCTTTATTTGTACACAAAAGCATAATCCACAGCGTGCGAGTTCCTGACCGCATGGTCAACAAATTCGCAAGTGCCTCAAAGGGCCGCTGCCACCCCTCATGGGTCCGGCCCTGGAAATAACAATAAAACTCTTGAGGAGTACTCGCTGTGGAAAGCCGCAAATCCGAAGCATCGACGCTGGATCTCTCGCCGCCATTACGCACTGGCCTGCTGGAGCGCTTGTTTAAACTCAGCTTGCATGGCACCACGGTGAAGACCGAGCTGATTGCCGGTCTGACAACCTTCATCACCATGGCTTACATCATCTTCGTCAACCCGAACATCATGGCCGATGCCGGGATTGATCACGGTGCAGCCTTCGTCGCCACTTGTATCGCCGCCGCGCTGGGCTGCCTGTTGATGGGCCTGTACGCCAACTGGCCGGTGGGTCTGGCACCGGGCATGGGCCTCAACGCGTTCTTCACCTACACCGTAGTTGGCACCATGGGCTACAACTGGGAAACCGCGCTCGGTGCGGTGTTTGTTTCCGGTGTGTTGTTCATGATCCTGACCTTCTCGCGCATTCGTGAGTGGCTGCTCAACAGTATTCCGGTCAGTCTGCGCTTTGCGATGGGCGCCGGTGTCGGCTTGTTCCTCGGCCTGATCGGTCTGAAAACCGCCGGCATCGTTGTCGACAGCCCGGCGACGCTGATCAAACTCGGCTCGCTGCGTGAACCCGGTCCACTGCTCGCCGCCATCTGCTTCCTGATGATTGCGATCCTCAGCTACCACCGCGTGTTCGGCGCGATCCTCATCAGCATCATCACCGTAACCCTGGCCGGTTGGGGCCTGGGCATCGTGCATTACGAAGGGATCATGTCGACGCCGCCGAGCCTGGCCCCGACCTTCATGGCGATGAACGTTGCCGGCGTGTTCAACGTCAGCATGATCAGCGTGGTCCTGGCGTTCCTCTTCGTGCACATGTTCGACACCGCCGGCACCCTGATGGGTGTCGCTCAACGCGCCAATCTGGTCAACGCTGACGGCCGTATCGAAAACCTCTCCCGCGCGATGAAAGCGGATAGCGCGTCCAGTGTCTTCGGCGCTGTGGTCGGTGTTCCGCCCGTCACAAGCTATGTAGAAAGTGCTGCCGGCGTGGCCGCTGGTGGTCGGACTGGTCTTACCGCAGTGACCGTAGGTGTGCTATTTATAGCGGCAATGTTTTTCGCACCGCTGGCCGGCATGATTCCGGCTTACGCCACCGCCGGTGCGCTGATCTACGTTGCGATGCTGATGATGGGCGGCATGGCCCACATCGAATGGGACGAAGCCACTGATGCGATCCCGGCCATCGTCACCGCCATCATGATGCCACTGACCTTTTCGGTCGCCGACGGCATCGCACTGGGCTTCATCACTTACGTGGCGCTGAAGGCCGGCACTGGCAAGTACAAAGAAATTTCCGTCAGCCTGTGGGTGCTCTGCGCGATCTTTATCGCCAAGTTCATCTTCTTGTAAGCGCTACGCGGTTCAGGCTTCAAAACAGCCTCACCCTCACGGGTGGGGCTTTTGTGCATTTTTCAATACAACAAAAAGGAGGAAAGTGATGAGTCTGGAAACCTGGCTGCTGTTCAGCGGTGCTGCACTGGTGGTGATCCTGATTCCGGGGCCACTGTCGTTGCTGATGATCAGCAACAGTCTGAATTACGGTTTGCGCCGCTCTTACCCGGCATTTCTTGGTGGCGTGACCGCCTCGATCTGTCTGCTCAGTGCCTCAGCCTTGGGGTTGGGTGCCTTGCTGCTGGCCTCGGAGCAATTGTTCAGCGCGTTGAAAATCGTCGGCGCCCTGTACTTGTTCTACCTCGCCTGGCAGAGCTGGCAGCAATCGCGCCAGCCATCGACCGGCGCCGAAGTGCCTCAGGCGGCCGCGGTACCACGCTTCCGTGCCCTGTTTGGCCGAGCGTTCGTATTGGGCGCGAGCAATCCGAAAGACATTCTGTTCTTCGCCGCGTTTTTGCCGCAGTTCCTCAGCGCCGAGCAGCCGTTCCTGCCCCAGCTACTGATCATGATTGCGACCTGGACCGTGCTCGACCTGCTGTGCAAATTGACCTATGGCCTCGGCGCCCATGGTGCCGCGCGTTATCTGCGCAGCGGCAAGGGCCAGAGCTGGTTCAACCGCATCAGCGCCGCACTGTTCGGCACCGCTGGCGGTGTTTCGCTATTGAGCAGCCACTGATACGCCGTTGCCATCGCCACTGATCCTGGCGATGGCACCCCCCCGAAGTCCCTCGCAACACCCTGTAACCACGCAATATATATGTATGCCTCTCCGCCGCTGACACGTCGCTAGCATTTCGGGCCATCAACCGGCGATCCACTCGCCGAACGCCCCATCAAGCGATCAACGATCGGAGAGTTACTGTGTACAAACCCCCGAAGGCGGTGCCTGGCACCCACTCCACTACGACGTCTGGCAGCGGCGCGCCCGCGACCCCGGATACCGTCAATATCGTGCCACCCAGGCTTGCACCGGAAACCGCGCCCATCATGCCGCGCACGGATTTACCCGGTGCTCATCCACCCGACGCCCAGCGCCCCCTCGAACCTGTCCAGGCCGGAGCACCAACGCTCGACACTCAGCCGGCCAACCCCGGGGAAGTGATTGTCGTCGACCTGCAGAGCCTTGATTCGCCGAATCTCCCACCCGATCTGGTGATCGTCAGCCCAGACGGTGCCAGTGATCGCATGCCTATCGGTGACTCCGGTCTTTTCATCGATTCCGGCGGGAGCCTTTACGCTGATGTGCAAGGCCTCGGCATGACGGGAATCAGCACCGACAGTCAAGGTCAGTTTGTCCTGGCGAGCCAATCGCCCCATCAGGATCGGCTGGTGCTGGCACGCATCGAAGGCACGTCACAGTGGCAGACGCGCTCCGATCCCACACCGCCGGTCGGTGATGACTGGAACGTCCCCGTTTCGGCCGCCACGACTGTGCCACTGAAGAAGCTCGAGATTTCTGTATTCCAGCAATCCTTCCTCACCGAACCTGACGCCAGAGGCACCTCGTGGAATGTCCGGGGTAGCGCCAACAGAAAATATGTACGCATCAAGGACGGCGGCGCCGTGATGGTGACGCGCCACAAAAATGGCGACGTTCAAGCCGTCAGCGCGCAGAACCCGAAGGTCAATGGCCCCATGCTCGAACGAATCGGAACGACTTCGCTCTGGCAGCAAAAATTCGCTCCGACCGCATCCGGAAAAAGACCCGCCCCCACCGCCACGGAGTCCAGTGCGAGCAAACGCGTACGCCTTGAGCAGCCCGGCCGTTCGGCTACGACCCCGAAACCCACCGGCAAAAGGCCTCGACACAACCCGGATCTGTGGCGCACCTGGGGAGAATCCGAACCCGTCACCTCCGGGTCAGTGCGCATTGGCGACCTGCACTACCGAACCCTGCCGGGCGCATCGCTGACCGAGGCCGTGATCCGGCCCTTCTCCTTTCCAGAAGGCTTCGATGCTTTTGAAGGCATGCTCATTGCCCAACCCTGGCGGCAGCCGGTTCGCGCCGTGTCGCATGTGACAAGCCCCGCCTCGAACTCCACGGATGTGCCGACCACGCAATGGACCGTCAGCGGCCCACTGTTCAATAAACCGCTCTCGCAATCCATCGCCGACACCTTCAAAAGTTTTAGCGAAGTCACCGCACGGACGCTGGCCCGGGGTCTGTTCGCACAGGCCCTCCCAGACAATGTCATGACCAGTCCGGGCTTGCTGCGCATATCGAACACATTGGCCCGATGGCGCGGTGCAAGCACTGCGGACACCGCCGCAGACTCCTCGCTCCACGGATTTAGCGATCCTCTGCAACTGCTACCGGTTTTTGAAGTGCGTGAAGTGTCGGGATGGTACAAGCTGTACTTGCCGCTCATCGACCATGGGCAGCCAGCGCACCGGGTTGATTTCAAATTGCGTCAGGAGGACTGGAACACCTTCCACGACCGCACCAATCGAATGCGTATCCGCCAGCTTTATCGAACGCTGCTCATCCGCAGCGGTTACGAGGTCTTCCTTCCTTCGTTCCAGAGCGCCGGGGCCACACTGGTGCTGAAACGCGCGGGCCAAACCTATTTCATGGCGCTGCGCGACACCTCTTCGCGCACGTTGGCCTACGACTTTCCCAACGACCTCTATTCGTCCGGCATGCGCAGCTACCTCGGCGAGGAAACCTGTCAGGTAGTGATCTCGGCCCATGAAAGCAACACTCTGAGCTGGCTCGTCGGTGGCGTTCACCTCACCGAAGCCAGGCATACGGACTTTTTCATCTACCGGGTTTCCGCCCCTGAGCTCAAGGCAGCAAGAACGCCGGGCAGCACTGGCCAACCACCTCTACCGCACACTCGTTCGTATCCCTCGCAAGCCGCCCGGCCAACGCAAGCCAGCCTGGCCAATCGGGACATCCCGGTGGAGGCGGCACCACCGCTGGCTGTTTCCATCGACGGCGAACGACACACGCTGCTGCCGCGGGCCACTGACGACATGATTGTCTACATCGACGATCCGGCCCATCCGGCACGCAGTTTCGACTCACTGGAAACATTGCTGCACATCGACAAGCAGCATCAACCGCGCGGTGCGATCCGTGTTCCGCCGGAGAACGTCTGGAAGATCGACCCCTTCATGGCATTCGAAAAACCCATGAAAGCCTCGGTCGCCGAATATTTCCCGACGTTTTCCTCGCTCACCTTGCACAATGTGGCGAAACATCAGTTCAAACTGGCCAACGGCTCCACCACCACCACGGGTGCCGGATTGACCGCGCTGCGGCAAACTTTCAACGACTGGCGGGTCGGCAACCCGGCGCCACGAGCGGAACTGGCCGAACCGCTGTTGATGCTGCCCACCCTTCCCATTACCCCGGCCAGCGGCCAGACCCTGCGCAAACTGGTAGTGCCGGAGCCGGCGAGCGGTGATCTGATGCGTATCGATCTGGAGGTGAATTATTACCGCGACGATTACGACTATTTCCTCGCTCACCCGGGCGGTCTGAACCTTAAGGTGTACATGGCGGACATGCTCAGACGCACGGGTTACCGCGTGTTGCTACCCAACGGGGGGAACGCCTGGCCGGCGCTGGTGTTCACGCGCGACGGACACGACCGGGTATTTTTTCTGAGCCTGTATCGCACCCGCGATAATTTCATTCCCCTGCCCCTGACGCCTGATCCGCGAACGGCGAGCACACTGATTGACCGGATTGGCACGCAGGCCTCGCAAGTGCTGCTGGAGGCCGATGCCGGTGGCAAAGTGGTCTGGCTAAAAGGCGGGATCCAGCAAACGGCAGGCATGGAAACGGTGTTTATAGTCAGGGACGACATTCCCATGATCTGATCAACGCAGTCTGAGCCTCACCACAACAGCGAAACTGCGCACAAAAAAAAGCCCGCAGTGTGAGCGGGCGAAAGACCAAAGAAGCTATATGCGCAGTCGCTTCCCGGTGGGGGCAGCTGCTTGGGGGTCAGCTGCCCCGGTACGTGGAATAGCTGTACGGCGAAATCAGCAATGGCACGTGGTAGTGATCCTGTTCGGCAGAGATGCCGAAGCGCAGCACAACCACGTCCAGAAATGCCGGTTCCGGCAACTGCACGCCACGGGCGCGGTAGTAATCGCCTGCGTGGAACTGAACCTGATAAACGCCGGTTCGATAATCATCGCCTTGCAGCAGGGGTGCATCGACCCGGCCATCGCTGTTGGTGACGGCACTGGCGACCAATTCCAGTTGCGAACCTTCAACGCGGTACAGCTCGACCTTGATCGAACTGCCCGGGCAACCGTGTGCAGCGTCCAAAACGTGTGTTGTCAAACGTCCCATTGATTCTGCGCGCCTGCCTGCGTGGAAGCAGTCAGACCTCGCGCCTCCCGAAGTCAGATAAAAAGGAGACCGCACCGATTCGGAGCACGAAAAGCTGCGGCGAGCGATTGATTAAGACACTTTTCAAAAAAATTGTACACAATAAAAACGACATTTTTTACGTCACCCCCGCCATCCGGGCCTTTACTGCCGATCAGCCAGCAAAGCGCCTGATCAGTGAACCTTCAATCCATTAGCTGACTGGTCAGGCAGGTTTCTTGCAGGCTGAAGCCAATACCCGTAAAAGATGACAGCCGGTGAAAAATGCGAAAATTCAGGCTTACAAATTGCGATTGAAGTTGTATACAATCAGCCCATCGCTGTGACACCAGCCTGCAACCTCACCGTCAGGCCGCCACAAAATCTGTCAACGAATAAGAAGGAAGACTGCAGTGAGCGCTGACTACCCACGCGACCTGATCGGTTACGGCAGTAACCCTCCTCACCCACACTGGCCGGGCAATGCCCGCATCGCCCTGTCCTTCGTACTCAATTACGAAGAAGGCGGCGAGCGCAACATTCTGCACGGCGACAAAGAATCCGAAGCCTTCCTGTCCGAGATGGTTGCCGCTCAGCCGCTGCAAGGCGCGCGCAACATGAGCATGGAATCGCTTTACGAGTATGGCAGCCGTGCCGGCGTCTGGCGGATCCTGAAGCTGTTCAAGGAATTCGACATTCCGCTGACCATCTTCGCCGTCGCCATGGCCGCTCAGCGCCACCCGGATGTGATCCGCGCGATGGTCGATGCCGGCCACGAGATCTGCAGCCACGGCTACCGCTGGATCGACTATCAGTACATGGACGAAGCGCAGGAACGCGAGCACATGCTCGAAGCGATCCGCGTCCTCACCGAAATCACCGGCGAGCGCCCACTGGGCTGGTACACCGGCCGCACCGGCCCGAACACCCGTCGCCTGGTCATGGAAGAAGGTGGTTTCCTCTACGACTGCGACACCTACGACGACGACCTGCCCTACTGGGAACCGAACAACCCGACCGGCAAGCCGCATCTGGTGATCCCGTACACCCTCGACACCAACGACATGCGCTTCACCCAAGTGCAGGGTTTCAACAAGGGTGACGACTTCTTCGAATACCTCAAAGACGCGTTCGACGTGCTCTACGCCGAAGGTGCCGAAGCGCCGAAGATGCTCTCGATTGGTCTGCACTGCCGCCTGATCGGCCGTCCGGGTCGCCTCGCTTCGCTCAAACGCTTTATCGAATACGCCAAAAGTCATGAACAGGTGTGGTTCAGCCGTCGCGTCGACATCGCGCGTCACTGGCACGAAACCCACCCGTACCAAGAGGCCGCCAAATGAGCCGCTTTCAAACACTGCAACCATCGACCCTGAGCCGCGACGCTTTCGTCAAAGCCTTCGCCGACATCTACGAACATTCGCCATGGGTGGCCGAGAAGGCCTACGACCTGGGCGCGGACGCTTCGATCGACGAGATCGAAACACTGCACCAGCGCATGAGCGACATCCTGTTGAGCGCCGATCACGCCAGTCAACTGGCACTGATCAACGCTCACCCGGACCTGGCCGGCAAAGCTGCCGTCCAGGGCCAATTGACCGAAGCCAGCACCAATGAGCAGGCTGGCGCCGGTATTCACCAATGCACGGCCGAAGAGTTCCAGCGCTTCACCGAGCTGAACGACGCCTATAAAGCCAAGTTCAAGTTTCCCTTCATCATGGCGGTAAAAGGCAGCAACCGGCATCAGATCCTCGCGGCGTTCGAAACGCGCATTCACAACTCGGAAGATACCGAGTTCAAATGCGCGCTGGCGGAGATCAACAAGATTGCCCTGTTCCGTTTACTGACTCTTTAGCAAGCCTGACCCGAGTACATCAAACGCGGAGAGTACCCAGGGTCTTGCAAGCATCCCCAGCCAACTTATTAAAGGCAGACAAGAAGAATGAAAGCTTACGCCGTACCTTTCGAGAAGTTCGTCAACCTGGCCGACGCCCGTCTGGGCACCAAAATCATCTCGGTCACCGATGACTGGTTCGCAGACGCCAATCGTCTGTTCCAACCGACCCCGGCCGTATGGAAGGAGGGCGTGTTCGATGACAACGGCAAGTGGATGGACGGCTGGGAATCGCGCCGCAAGCGCTTCGAAGGTTTCGACAGCGCAGTGATCCGTCTGGGCGTACCGGGCTCGATCAAAGGCGTCGACATCGACACTTCATTCTTCACCGGCAACTTCCCGCCATCGGCCTCTCTGGAAGCGTGCTTCCTGGCCTCGGGCGAGCCGGACGAAAACACCCAGTGGACTGAAGTGCTGTCGGCCGTCGAGCTGCAGGGCAACAGCCACCACTACCACGAAATCAGCAACGACCAAGCGTTCAGCCACCTGCGTTTCAACATCTACCCGGACGGCGGTGTTGCCCGTCTGCGTGTGTACGGTGTGCCGCACCGCGACTGGTCCGCGGTTGGCGACAACGAGCAAGTCGATCTGGCAGCAGCCCTCAACGGTGGCCGCGCCCTCGCCTGCTCCGACGAACACTTCGGCCGCATGAGCAACATTCTCAACCCGGGCCGTGGCATCAACATGGGCGACGGCTGGGAAACTGCACGTCGTCGCACGCCAGGCAATGATTGGGTCATCGTCGCGCTGGGTCACCCGGGCGAGATCGAGAAGATCGTCGTCGACACCCTGCACTTCAAAGGCAACTACCCGGACACTTGCTCGATCCAGGGCGCGTTCGTCAAGGGCGGCACTGACAGCCAGATCGAAACCCAGTCGCTGTTCTGGCGCGATCTGCTGCCGAGCCAGAAGCTGGAAATGCACGCCGAGCACACCTTCGTCGAGCAGATCAAAGCGCTGGGCCCGATCACCCACATCCGCCTGAACGTGTTCCCGGATGGTGGTGTGAGCCGCCTGCGCGTACTGGGCAAGGTCGCTAAATAACACCGCAATGATCGTTCCCACGCTCTGCGTGGGAACGCATCACTGGACGCTCTGCGTCCGCTTTGGATGTGACGCGGAGCGTCACGGGCTGCATTCCCACGCGGAGCGTGGGAACGATCACTCAACGAAAAGAAGAACAGCATGCGCACACTAACGATTGAACCGCTGACCAAAGAAGCCTTCGCCCCTTTCGGTGACGTGATCGAAACCGACGGCAGCGATCACTTCATGATCAACAACGGTTCGACCATGCGCTTCCATAAACTGGCGACGGTCGAAACCGCTCAGCCTGAGGACAACGCGATCATCAGCATCTTCCGCGCCGACGCGCAGGACATGCCGCTGACCGTTTGCATGCTGGAACGCCATCCGCTGGGCAGCCAGGCTTTCATACCGCTGCTCGGCAACCCCTTTCTGATCGTGGTCGCGCCAGTTGGCGATGAACCTGTATCAGGCTTGGTCCGCGCCTTCGTCACCAACGGCAGGCAGGGCATTAATTACCATCGCGGCGTTTGGCACCATCCGGTGCTGACGATCGAAAAGCGGGATGACTTCCTGGTGGTTGATCGCAGTGGCACAGGCAATAACTGCGATGAGCATTTTTTCAAAGAGGATGAGCGTTTGATCCTCGCCCCCCACCAATAAGAGAAGGTCTGATCACTCGACAACAAGAGTGACAGGCGAGAGGTAAAGACTGTGGAAGCACATCTGTTGGAATGGCTGAACCTGAGCGTGCGCTGGGTTCACATGATTACTGGCGTGGCCTGGATCGGCGCGTCGTTCTACTTCGTCTGGCTGGAGAACAACCTCAACCGCGTCAACCCGAAAACCGGTCTGGCCGGTGACCTGTGGGCGATCCACGGTGGCGGTATCTATCACCTCGAAAAATACAAACTGGCCCCGCCGGCGATGCCGGACAACCTGCACTGGTTCAAGTGGGAAGCCTACTTCACCTGGATGTCGGGTATCGCGCTGCTGTGCGTGGTGTTCTACTCCAACCCAACGCTCTACCTGCTGGCTCCGGGCAGCACCCTGAGCGGCCCTGAAGGCGTGGCCATCGGTATCGGCTCGCTGTTCCTCGGCTGGTTCATCTACTCCTTCCTGTGCGACTCGGCCTTGGGCAAACGCCCTGCTCTGCTCGGCTTCATTCTGTTCGTGCTGATCATCGGCGCGGCGTATGGCTTCAGCAAAGTGTTCAGCGGTCGTGGTGCGTACCTGCACGTTGGCGCGATCATCGGCACGATCATGGTCGGTAACGTGTTCCGCATCATCATGCCGGCACAACGGGCACTGGTCGCGGCGATTGCCGAGAACCGCACGCCGGATCCCGCGCTGCCGGCCAAAGGCTTGCTGCGTTCGCGTCACAACAACTACTTCACCCTGCCGGTGCTGTTCATCATGATCAGCAACCACTTCCCGAGCACCTATGGCAGCCAGTACAACTGGTTGATCCTGGCCGGGATTGCAGTGTTGGCGGTGTTGGTGCGTCACTACTTCAACACCCGTCACGACAGCCACAAGTTTGCCTGGACTCTGCCAGTGGCAGCGGTAGGCATGATCACGCTGGCGTACGTCACCGGCCCAACGCCGATGTCGACCGCTCCGGAAGTGGCTAAGGCGCCAGCCAAAATCGAGTACCAACCGCTGCCGGAGACGGCACTGGGTGGCGGCGCGAAACCGGCTGAAGCGGCGGCACCTGCTGCACCCGCAGACGCACCGGCAGCAGCGCCGGCACAAGCCTCCAACGCCGGTCCCGGCTTTGACAAAGTGCATACCGTGATTCAAGAACGCTGCGCAGTTTGCCACTCGGCCAAGCCGACCAGCCCGTTGTTCAGCGCTGCACCAGCGGGTGTGATGTTCGACACTCCTGAGCAAATCCGCCAGAACGCGGCGCGCATCCAGGCGCAAGCCATCACCACGCAGATCATGCCACTGGGCAACATCACTCAGATGACCCAGCAGGAACGTGACCTGATCGGTGCATGGATTGCCCAGGGAGCACAGACCAACTAAGCAACAAACGCTTCGCGGGCAAGCCCGCTCCCAAAAAGGTCACTGCCTGACCTGTGGGAGCGGGCTTGCCTGCGAATCGCCGCAATACGCTTTTACCTGATGCAAAGAAACAGCTGTGAGCAACCCGGCAGCTGTTAATCACAAGAATAAAAAGATCCGAGGTGTTGCATGTCCGAGCTGTCCAAAGCGCGCATCCCCGACGCACCCGCCATTCAGCGATTGCCCCTTTTGCAACTGATCCTGGTCGGTTTGCAACATGTTCTGCTGATGTACGGTGGTGCCATCGCGGTGCCGCTGATCATTGGACAGGCCGCTGGCCTGAGTCGTGAAGAAATTGCCTTCCTGATCAACGCCGACCTGCTGGTCGCCGGTGTCGCCACCATCGTGCAGTCCATGGGCATTGGTCCGATGGGCATTCGCATGCCGGTGATGATGGGCGCCAGTTTTGCCGCAGTCGGCAGCATGGTCGCCATGGCCGGTATGCCCGGCATCGGCCTGCAAGGCATCTTCGGTGCCACGATCGCCGCCGGTTTCTTCGGCATGATCATCGCGCCGTTCATGTCCAAGGTCGTACGCTTCTTCCCGCCCCTGGTGACCGGCACGGTCATCACCTCGATCGGTTTGTCGCTGTTCCCCGTGGCCGTGAATTGGGCCGGTGGCGGTGCCGCCGCCGCACAATTCGGCTCACCGATTTATCTGGCCATCGCCGCGCTGGTGTTGGGCACCATTCTGCTGATCCACCGCTTCATGCGCGGTTTCTGGGTCAACATTTCCGTACTGATCGGCATGTGCTTCGGCTACATCCTGTGCGGCGCGATCGGCATGGTCGACCTGAGTGGCATGGCCAACGCGCCATGGATTCAATTCGTTACCCCGCTGCATTTCGGCATGCCGAAATTCGAGCTCGCGCCGATCCTGTCGATGTGCCTGGTGGTGGTGATCATCTTCGTTGAGTCCACCGGCATGTTCCTCGCGCTGGGCAAAATCACCGGCCAGGAAGTCTGCCCGCGCATGCTGCGTCGCGGCTTGCTGTGTGATGCCGGCGCCTCGTTTGTCGCCGGTTTCTTCAACACCTTCACCCATTCCTCGTTCGCCCAGAACATCGGCCTGGTGCAGATGACCGGCGTGCGCTGCCGCTCGGTGACCATCGTTGCCGGTGGTTTGCTGATCGTCCTGAGTCTGCTGCCGAAAGCCGCATTCCTCGTTGCCTCGATTCCGCCAGCGGTTTTGGGCGGTGCAGCCATTGCGATGTTCGGCATGGTCGCGGCCACCGGCATCAAGATTCTGCAAGAAGCCGACATCGGTGACCGTCGCAACCAGTTGCTGGTCGCGGTGAGCATCGGCATGGGCCTGATCCCGGTGGTGCGCCCTGAGTTCTTCGCGCATTTGCCGCTGTGGATGAGCCCGATTACCCACAGCGGCATCGCGATGGCAACGCTCAGCGCGCTGACGCTGAACCTGCTGTTCAACATTCTCGGCGGCAAAGAGCGCGCGGCGATCAACGACTGCCACGCACACCAGCACTAAAGCAACACCGGTATCCCCCTGTAGGAGTGAGCCTGCTCCGGGCGGCGTTCCGACGATAGCGTTTTTTCAGTCAACAGATGTGTTGAATGTCACACCGCGATCGCGAGCAGGCTCACTCCTACAAAGGGCAAAAAAAGCTCTGCGCCTCAAACAATAAAAACAAGAGGGAGCAACAGATGATTCGTACACAGACAAATGTGCTGTTAAGCGGTGGCCTGCTGGCCGCGAGTCAGGCCATGGCCGGCGATCTCCTGCTGTGGCAGACCAACAGCCTCAGCTATCTGTACGGCAAGAATTTCGCCATCAACCCATCGATCCAGCAAACGCTCACCTTCGAGCACGCCGACAAGTGGAAATACGGCGACAACTTCCTGTTCGTCGACAAGATTTTCTACAACGGCAAGGAAGATGCGAACAAAGGTCCGCACGCCTTCTACGGCGAATTCACCCCGCGTTTTTCGTTCGGCAAGATCTTCGACCAGAAACTCGAATTCGGCCCGATCAAAGACGTCTTGCTCGCCATGACCTACGAGTACGGCGAAGGCGACAGTGAGGCCTACCTGATCGGCCCTGGCTTCGACCTCAAGGTGCCCGGCTTCAACTATGTGACCCTGAACATCTTCCGCCGCCAGACCGAAGGCCCGCGCCCCGGCGACGGCGTCTGGCAGATCACCCCCGGCTGGTCGTACAGTTTTCCCCTCGGCAATTCCGATGTGCTGATCGACGGCTACCTCGACTGGGTGGTCGACAATGACGAGAACTCGCGTGGCACCTATCACGCCAACCTGCACATCAATCCTCAGATCAAATACGACCTGGGCAAAGCCTTGGGCTGGAGCCAGAAGCAGCTGTACGTCGGCACCGAATACAGCTACTGGAAAAACAAATACGGCGTCGAAAACACGCACAACTTCGACACCAATCAGAACACCGCCAGCCTGCTGGTGAAGGTGCACTTTTAAGATGGCCCGCAACCGTGCCCCATACCTGTCGTCGGTGCTCTGTTGCGGGGCACTTGAGAGCTGGCCGAGGAGTCAGTATTCTCCGCGGCCTCTTGAATTCGGTCTAAAAAAAAGCCCGGATTTAATTCCTGACCGACGGGCCAACTTATCCCGGCCCCGGTCAGTACCGAGGCATCCCGAAAACACGCTCAATCGACTGTTTTTCAGCAGCCGAACGGGCGTTTTTTTGCTTTTCGAAAGCCTTGGCCCAGCTCTTGCTAACAGCATGAAAGCTGACCAATCGGATGACTTTTGCAGCAATGAAAAAAGGCGCCACACCAGAGCGCCGATCTTAAAAAAATAAACGTGGAACACCTACTTTGGGAGCAACCGAATGAAACGTATGTGCACCAGCCTGATGCTTGCGGGATCGATGTTGGCCGGGGGCCAGGCCATGGCCGATGGCCTGCTGCAATGGCAGAACAACAGCCTGACCTATCTGTACGGCAAGGACTTCCAGGTCAACCCGCGCATCCAGCAGACCGTCACCTTCGAACACGCCGATGCGTGGACGTACGGCGACAACTTCTTCTTCTTCGACAAGATCTTCTACAACGGTGGCAAGGACTTCAGCAACGGTCCGAACACCTACTACGGTGAGTTCAGCCCGCGCATCTCGCTGGGCAAGGTGCTCGACCAGAAGATCGAGTTCGGCCCGATCAAAGACGTCCTGCTGGCGATGACCTACGAGTTCGGCGAAGGTGACACCGAGTCCTATCTGATCGGCCCAGGCTTCGACCTGGCCATCCCGGGCTTCGACTACTTCCAGTTGAACTTCTATCAGCGCCACACCGAAGGGCCGCGTGCTGGTGACAACGTCTGGCAGATCACCCCGGTCTGGTCCTACACCATCCCCGTCGGCAAGTCGAACATCCTGATCGACGGCTACATGGACTGGGTGACCGACAACGATTCCAACTCCAAAGGCGATTACCACGCCAACCTGCACTTCAACCCACAGGTCAAATACGACTTGGGCAAGGCGCTGAATTTCGGCGAGAAGCAGTTGTATGTCGGTGTTGAATACGACTACTGGAAAGACAAGTACGGCATCGACGACACCGGTGCCTTCAAGACCAATCAGAGCGTGACCAACTTCCTGGTGAAGTTCCACTTCTGATGCAGGTGTAAGTGGCGTCTGCGAAGACGCCATCGCTGGCAAGCCAGCTCCCACAGGGTTTTGTGTCGCACACAATTATTTTGTTCACCCAAAAACCTGTGGGAGCTGGCTTGCCAGCGATTAGCCGCACCGCCAATTTCAGGCGGGAGCCACCGCCTCGGTTATCCCCAAAAACCGGCACAACTCTTCACGCTTGGCCAATGCATCCCGTCGCCCCAAATCGATCAACTCGCTGCAATACCCCGCCTCGAACAACAGGTAACTCAGCACCCCTGCCCCGCTCGTTTTGGTCGCCCCCGGCCCACGCAAGAACAAGCGCAACGCCGCCGGCAATTCCTGACGATGCCGCGCCGCAATCTCATCGATCGGCTGACTCGGCGAAATCACCAGCACCTCCACCGGCGCCACGCCCAGTTCTCGTGTTGGCGTACCGGCGGGCATCAAATGGCTGAATTGGTTGAGACGCTGCAACAACTCGATGTCGCTCTCCAGACTGTCAATGAACGTACTGTTGAGCATGTGCCCGCCGATCTGCGCCAACGTCGGCTGTTGCCCCGTGTAGGTGCGTTCCAGCGGTTGTTGTGGATCGAAACCGCGCGGGTTGCCGCTGACGCCGATCACCAGCACGCGGCTGGCGCCAAGATGCAGCGCCGGACTGATTGGCGCCGATTGCCGCACCGCGCCGTCGCCGAAATATTCATCACCGATTTTCACCGGCGCGAACAACAGCGGAATCGCCGAACTGGCCAGCAAGTGATCCACCGACAACGCTGTCGGCACACCAATGCGCCGATGGCGCAGCCACGAATCGATCCTGCCGCCGCCCTGATAGAACGTCACCGCCTGCCCCGACTCATAGCCGAACGCGGTCACCGCCACCGCGTGCAACTGCTTGCGCGCGATGGACTCGGCGATGCCGGGCATGTGCAGTTTTTCATTGAGCAGTTCGCGCAGCGGCGAACTGTTGAGCAGTGCCACCGGCAGATGCCGACCGAGGCCGAGCAAGCTGTGGCTGACAAAACGGCTGGCCTGACGGATCACGCCGGGCCAGTCACTGCGCAGCACGCGGTGGCTGCGAAAGCCTTGCCAGAATAATGTGAGGCGTTCGATGGCCGCGCGAAAATCCGTGGCGCCGCTGGCGAGGCTGACCGCATTGATCGCGCCAGCGGAAGTGCCGACGATCACCGGGAACGGATTGTCCGCCCCCAACGGCAGCAACTCGGCAATCGCTGCCAGCACGCCCACCTGATACGCCGCCCGAGCCCCGCCGCCGGAAAGAATCAAACCTGTGACCGGTTCAGCAGGGCTCATCGCAACACTCCATGGTGCTTAAGGGGATGGATCAATCAACTGCGTTTGGCGTACAGCTTCGGCTCGCCCGGTGGCCGGCTCTTGAAGCGCCGATGCGCCCACAGGTATTGCTCCGGGCAATCGCGCAAAACGCCTTCGACCCATTGATTGATGCGGATGCAGTCGGCTTCCTCGGTCTCGCCCGGGAAATCTTCCAGCGGCGGATGTACGACCAGACGATAACCACTGCCATCGGCCAGACGCTCCTGTGTGAACGGCACCACCAACGCCTTACCCAGGCGGGCAAATTTGGTGGTCGCGGTCACGGTCGCGGCCTGAATGCCGAACAGCGGCACGAAGATACTCTGCTTGGCGCCGTAGTCCTGATCTGGCGCATACCAGATCGCCCGTCCCGAACGCAGCAACTTGAGCATGCCGCGCACGTCGTCACGCTCCACGGCCAGCGAATCAAGATTATGTCGCTCACGGCCCTGACGCTGGATGTAGTCGAACAACGGATTTTTGTGTTCGCGGTACATGCCATCGATGGTGTGCTGCTGACCGAGCAACGCCGCGCCGATTTCCAGGGTGGTGAAATGCACCGCCATCAAAATCACACCCTTGCCTTCACGCCGGGCTTTTTGCAAATGCTCCAGACCTTCGACGTGGGCCAGTTTCGCCAGGCGTTTGCGCGACCACCACCAACTCATCGCCATTTCAAAAAATGCGATGCCGGTGGAGGCAAAATTTTCCTTGAGCAGGCGCTTACGCTCGGCGGCGGATTTTTCCGGGAAGCACAATTCCAGATTGCGCTTGGCGATGCGCCGTCGGTCGCCGGCGAAGCGATACATCAACGCACCCAAAACTCGACCGATGGTCAGCAACGCCGGATACGGCAGCTGCACGATCAGCCACAAAAGCCCCAAGCCGCACCAGAGCGGCCAGAAGCGTGGAGCAAGAAATGCTTTTCGAAAACGCGGGCGATCCATTAAAGCTTCCGTAAATACAGTGGCCGCGCATTCTACATCGTTCGACCCGGCTTGCGGCCTGCGGGCGTTCTCGTTATAAGTCTCGGCACTTTTAGTGACAAGCCGTTGTATGCCGACATGAGCAAAACCGAACCGTTAGACCAAGATCCCGTGTTCCAGTTGAAGGGCAGCATGCTGGCCATTACCGTGCTGGAACTGGCCCGTAACGACCTCGACAGCCTCGATCGGCAATTGGCCGCCAAAGTTGCGCAGGCGCCGAATTTCTTCAGCAACGCGCCGCTGGTTCTGGCGCTGGACAAACTGCCGCCGGGCGAAGGCGCCGTCGATCTGCCGGGCCTGATGCGCGTGTGCCGCCAACATGGCCTGCGCACCCTGGCGATTCGCGCCAGCCGCATCGAAGACATCGCCGCCGCCATCGCTATCGACATCCCCGTGTTGCCGCCCTCCGGCGCCCGCGAACGACCGCTGGAAATGGCCGAAGCCGAAGTTAAGAAGAAGCCGGAAAAGCCGCCTGAGCCGACCGTCAAACAGACCCGCGTCATCACCACGCCAGTACGTGGTGGCCAACAGATATACGCGCAGGGTGGCGATTTGGTGGTGGTGTCCTCGGTCAGTCCGGGGGCGGAACTTCTTGCCGATGGCAACATCCATGTATACGGCCCGATGCGTGGTCGGGCGCTGGCCGGCGTGAAGGGTGATACCAAGGCACGGATTTTCTGTCAGCAATTGAGCGCTGAACTGATCTCCATCGCCGGTCATTACAAGGTTTCCGAAGATTTGCGCCGCGACCCAATGTGGGGCTCGGGCGTACAGGTCAGCCTGTCGGGCGACGTGTTGAACATCATTCGGCTTTAACGGATACTGCCGCATTTTCCAAGCATCTCTAAAACGTAGCGAAAACGGCTCAAACGAAGTAGGAAAAAGGCCCAAAGCCAAATTCCAGCCAAGGCTGTCCGACTGCAGTAGTTTTCAAGAGATGTTTTTCAGGGGCTAAAAAGTCCTTCTTCCTTAGGGGTGAAACACCTTGGCCAAGATTCTCGTGGTTACATCCGGCAAGGGTGGTGTGGGTAAGACCACCACCAGCGCCGCTATCGGTACCGGCCTCGCTCTGCGCGGCCACAAAACAGTGATCGTCGACTTCGACGTGGGCTTGCGTAACCTTGACCTGATCATGGGTTGCGAGCGCCGCGTGGTGTATGACTTCGTCAACGTGGTCAACGGCGAAGCCAACCTGCAACAGGCACTGATCAAAGACAAGCGCCTGGAAAACCTCTACGTACTGGCCGCCAGTCAGACCCGCGACAAAGACGCGCTGACTGTCGAAGGCGTGGAAAAAGTCCTGATGGAGCTCAAGGAACAATTCGAGTTCGTCGTCTGCGACTCCCCGGCAGGCATCGAGAAAGGTGCACACCTGGCCATGTACTTCGCTGACGAAGCGATCGTCGTGACCAACCCGGAAGTCTCCTCGGTACGAGATTCGGACCGCATGCTCGGCCTGCTGGCGAGCAAATCGCGTCGCGCCGAACGTGGCGAAGACCCGATCAAGGAACACCTGCTGATCACTCGCTACCATCCAGAGCGTGTGGAAAAAGGCGAGATGCTTGGCGTTGAAGACGTCAAGGAAATCCTCTCGGTAACCCTGCTCGGCGTGATCCCGGAATCCCAGGCGGTGCTCAAGGCATCCAACCAGGGCGTACCAGTGATTCTCGACGACCAGAGCGATGCCGGTCAGGCTTACAGCGATACCGTCGACCGCTTGCTGGGCAAAGAAAAAGCCCACCGTTTCCTCGATGTCGAGAAGAAGGGATTCTTCGAGCGCCTGTTTGGAGGTAGGTAATGAACCTTTTTGACTTCTTTCGTGCCAACAAAAAGCCAAGTACCGCCTCGGTAGCGAAAGAGCGTCTACAGATCATCGTGGCGCATGAGCGCGGCCAGCGCAGCACGCCGGATTACTTGCCAGCCTTGCAGAAGGAACTGGTCGACGTGATCCGCAAGTACGTCAACATCGGCAACGACGACGTACATGTTGCACTGGAAAGCCAGGGCAGTTGCTCGATTCTGGAACTCAACATCACCCTGCCCGATCGCTGAGTCGATTGGGTAGTCGCTACGGCGGCTCGGGCTGTTGATGCTCGTGTAGGAGCTGCCGAAGGCTGCGATCTTTTGATCCTCAAAGTCAAAAGTTCGCAGCCTTCGGCAGCTCCTACAGGGGTTATCAGCAGTCCCGAGCCGCCGTTGGCATTTGTTACGAGGCTGTTTTAATGCCGTTGTCCAACATCCGCATCATCCATCAGGACGCCGCCGTATTGGTGGTCGACAAACCGACGTTGCTGCTCTCGGTGCCCGGTCGCGCCGACGACAACAAGGATTGCCTGATTACCCGCCTGCAGGAAAACGGCTACCCGGAGGCGCGCATCGTCCATCGTCTGGACTGGGAAACCTCCGGCATCATTCTGCTCGCGCGTGACGCTGACACGCACCGCGAACTGTCACGCCAGTTTCACGACCGTGAAACAGAGAAGGCCTACACTGCCCTGGCCTGGGGTCAACCGGAACTGGACAGCGGCAGCATCGACCTGCCCCTGCGCTACGATCCGCCGACCAAACCGCGTCACGTGGTCGATCACGAATTCGGCAAACATGCGCTGACCTTCTGGCGCGTGCTGGAACGTTGCGGCGACTGGTGCCGGGTTGAACTGACACCGATTACCGGGCGTTCGCACCAGTTACGCGTGCATATGCTGTCGATCGGTCACCCGCTATTGGGTGACGGGCTTTATGCCCACGAACAAGCCCTCGCTGCCTGGCCTCGCCTGTGCCTGCACGCGAGCATGCTGAGCTTCACCCACCCGCAGACAGGCGAACGCTTGCGCTTCGAATGCCCGGCACCGTTTTAAGGATTGCCTGAGCGGCCGTCCTGTTGTTGGAAAGGATTTTGTTTCGGATGAGTTGTATCGATTCCCTGGCGACACCCCTCAAGAAAGTCCGTCACCAGTTGCTGTACCTGATTTACGGCAACCAGGACGTCTACCGCCGCGAAGCCAAGTTCAGCATCCTCACGGTGCTGTCCCAGGCGCAAAACGGCCAACGCCCGGCGATCCGGATTCTCACCGATCGCCCGCAGGATTACGCTGGCTGGCCAGTCGACACCGTGCTGCTGGACGAAGCGACCCTGACGCGCTGGCAAGGCAAGCACGGCTATCACCATCGGCGCAAAGCCTGCGCCATCGCCGCCGGCATGCAACTGGCGGAAAAAACCCTGTTCGTCGACACCGACACGCTGTTCACCAGCCACCCGAATCGTCTGTTCGACCTCATCGAGCCGAACCGCTCGGTGATGGACCGCTTCGAGTACGAATGGAAGGACGTCCACGAGCGCAGCGATTATCTGAAACTCGGCCGTGACCTCAGCGTCCATGGCGTGACGCCGGACAACGGTTTCAAGCTCTACAACAGCGGTTTGTGTGGTGTCACCGAAAATGACGCGGCGCTGTTCGAGGAGTCGATCCGCCTGATCGATGAATGGACCATGGGCGGTTTCGAGATCCACACCATCGAACAGATTGCCCTGTCGTACGCCATGCGCCACCGGCCGGTGGCTGAAGCGCGTAGATACGTTTATCACTACTTCGCCGAAAAACGCTTTTTCCATGCGATGCAGACGTACTTCTTTTCGCAACATGGCGAAGTCTTCAGCCAACGCCTGGTCGACCTGTGCAGCAATGTGCCGCGAGTGAAACCGTTTCCCTCGGCCTGGCAACGCCTGAAAATCAAATGGAAGCTGCGCAACCAGAACGGCGCGATGCGCAAGGTCGGGCGCGATCTGCTGTATGGCAGTGCCGCGCCGGAAGGCCCGTACTACAGCGCTTGCCGCCACGAATGGTGGGAATGCGCCTCGCGGGAAATTCTGCGCTGGGACGAGAGCCGACAGAAAAAGCTGCTCAACCAGAGCCGTTGGCCAAAACAACTGCCGCGCCCGGACAAGCCCGAAGATGAAAAAATCATCATGAACTACCTGAAAAAACGCGTTCTGACGACTCGCTGAGAATCCGTACCCGGTAGGAGCTGCGCCACGCTGCGATCTTCTGATTCTGCTTTTTGCAATCAAAATCAAAAGATCGCAGCGTGCCGCAGCGCCTACAGGGTTTCGGTTCGGATTCAATTCCCCGACCGATGCGTTAAACTCCCGCCCATTGCTGTCTGGAGCTTCTTATGCGCGAAGAGTTGAACCAAGGCCTGATCGACTTCCTCAAGGCCTCCCCTACCCCGTTCCACGCCACTGCCAGCCTCGTTCAGCGTCTGGAGGCTGCCGGTTTCGTGCGCCTCGACGAGCGTGAGCCCTGGCACACCGAGGCCAACGGCCGCTATTACGTTACCCGTAACGACTCTTCCATCGTCGCGATCAAAATGGGCCGCAACTCGCCGTTGCACGACGGCATTCGCTTGGTCGGCGCCCACACCGACAGCCCGTGCCTGCGAGTCAAGCCGCAGCCGGAACTGCAGCGCCAAGGCTTCTGGCAACTGGGCGTCGAAGTCTACGGCGGCGCGCTGCTGGCGCCGTGGTTCGACCGGGATCTGTCGCTGGCCGGTCGCGTGACCTTCCGCCGCGATGGCAAGGTCGAGAGCCAGTTGATCGACTTCAAGGCGCCAATCGCGATCATTCCCAACCTGGCCATTCACCTCAACCGTGAAGCCAATCAGGGCTGGGCGATCAATGCGCAGACCGAATTGCCGCCAATCCTCGCGCAATTCGCCGGTGACGAGCGCGTCGATTTCCGCGCCGTGCTCACCGATCAACTGGCCCGCGAACACGGCCTGAACGCCGACGTCGTGCTCGATTACGAGCTGAGTTTCTACGACACGCAAAGTGCTGCGGTGATTGGCCTCAACGGCGACTTCATTGCCGGCGCGCGCCTCGACAACCTATTGTCGTGCTATGCCGGCCTGCAAGCGCTGCTCACCGCCGAAACCGACGAAACCTGCGTGCTGGTCTGCAACGATCACGAAGAAGTCGGCTCCTGCTCGGCGTGTGGTGCCGATGGCCCGATGCTCGAACAGACCCTGCGCCGCCTGCTGCCGGAAGGTGACGAGTTCGTTCGCACCATCCAGAAATCCCTGCTGGTCTCGGCCGACAACGCCCACGGCGTGCACCCGAACTACGCCGAGAAGCACGACGCCAACCACGGCCCGAAACTCAACGCCGGCCCGGTGATCAAGGTCAACAGCAACCAGCGCTACGCCACCAACAGCGAAACCGCCGGCTTCTTCCGTCACCTGTGCATGGCCGAAGAAGTGCCGGTGCAAAGCTTCGTGGTGCGCAGCGACATGGGTTGCGGCTCGACCATCGGCCCGATCACCGCCAGCCACCTCGGCGTGCGCACGGTGGATATCGGTCTGCCGACCTTCGCCATGCACTCGATCCGCGAACTGTGCGGTAGCCACGACCTGGCGCACCTGGTCAAAGTGCTGAGCGCGTTCTACGCCTGCCGCGAATTGCCGTAGCCCTTTTGCCGTAACCCTGGAGCTGCCGCAGGCTGCGATCTTTTGATCCTGTTTTTAAGATCAAAAGATCGCAGCC
>NZ_RWIM01000142.1 GCF_009764645.1 Pseudomonas sp. PB106 | reverse complement strand
AGCGATAGCGGTGGGTCAGCGAAAGGTATGTCGACTGACCCGGCGCTATCGCTGGCAAGCCAGCTCCCACAGGGTTCTTCGATAGGCTTCAGGCCAGAGGCTTTCAGCAGTTCCTGGGTGTAGGGGTGTTTGGGCGCGGCAAAAATCTCCCGCGAAGAACCCTGCTCCACCACCTTGCCATCCTTGATCACCATCAAGTCATGCGCCAGCGCATGCACCACCGCCAGATCATGGCTGATGAACAGATACGTCAGCCCATGCTTGATCTGCAATTGGCGTAACAACTCGACCACCTGCTTCTGCACCGTGCGATCCAGCGCCGAAGTCGGCTCATCGAGCAAAATCAGCGCCGGTTCCAGCACCAGCGCGCGGGCGATGGAGATGCGCTGGCGCTGCCCGCCGGAAAACTCGTGGGGATAGCGATGGCGGCTCTGCGGATCGAGGCCGACTTCTTCCAGCACACGAATTACCGCTGCCTCACGCTCGGCTTCAGTGCCGATACCGTGGGTCAGCAAGCCTTCGGCAATAATCTGCTGCACCGACATCCGTGGGCTGAGGCTGCCAAACGGGTCCTGAAACACCACTTGAATCTGCCGGCGCAGCGGCCGCATCAAGCGCTGATTGAGCAGGCTCAACTGCTTGTTGCCGAAACGGATATTGCCCTCGGATTCGACCAGCCGCAGGATCGCCTGACCCAGTGTCGACTTACCCGAACCGGACTCACCGACAATCCCCAACGTCTTGCCGCGTTGCAGGGTGAAACTCACGCCGTCCACGGCTTTGATGTAATCCTGCTGGCGACTGAACAGCGCTTTCGGTAATGGAAACCACACCTTCAAATCATCGACTTCAAGCAGGTTGTGCTCGTACTCACTGGGCACTGGCGCACCGCTCGGTTCGGCCTCGATCAACAAGCGGCTGTAAGGATGCTGCGGTGCGCGAAACAGCGCTTCGCAGTCCGCCTGTTCAACGATCTCGCCGTGGCGCATCACGCACACCCGTTGCGCGATGCGCCGCACCAGGTTGAGGTCGTGGCTGATCAACAATAGCGACATGCCGAGGCGCTGCTGCAACTCGATCAGCAACTCGAGAATCTTCTGCTGCACCGTCACATCCAGCGCGGTGGTCGGCTCGTCGGCGATCAACAGCTCCGGCTCGTTGGCCAGCGCCATGGCGATCATCACCCGTTGCCGCTGCCCGCCGGAGAGCTGATGCGGATAGGCTTTCAAACGCTGCAAAGGTTGGCGAATGCCGACCAGTTCCAGCAGTTCCAGAGTCCGTTCGCGGGCAGCGCGGCCCTTGAGGCCTTTGTGAATTTCCAGCACCTCACTGACCTGTTTTTCCACCGTGTGCAGCGGGTTCAGCGAGGTCATCGGCTCCTGGAAAATCATCGCAATGCGGTTGCCGCGCAGACCGCGCATCTGCTGCTCGCTGGCGTGCAATAGATCCACGCCGTTGTAGCGGATCGAGCCACTGCTGCTGACGCTTTTGCCCGGCAGCAAACGCAGGATCGAATGCGCCGTCACCGACTTGCCCGAGCCGGATTCACCGACCAATGCCAGGCATTCGCCACGGTGAATATCCAGGTTCAAACCGTGCACCACTTCCTGCCCGGCGAAGGCCACGCGCAGATCGCGAATTTCAATCAGGTTGTCGTTCATCTCAGCTCCGGGGATCAAGATCGTGGATCAAACGCATCACGGCAGGCTTCACCGATGAAAACCAACAAAGACAAAATCAGCGCCAAGGCAAAAAACGCCGTCAGCCCCAGCCACGGCGCTTGCAGATTGCGCTTGGCCTGACCGATCAATTCGCCCAGCGACGCGGTGCCCGCCGGCATGCCAAAGCCGAGAAAATCCAGCGCAGTCAGGGTGGCGATGGCGCCGGTCAGAATGAACGGCAGGTAGGTGAGGGTGGAGGTCATCGCGTTGGGCAGGATGTGCCGGCACATCAGCTCGTTGTCGGTCAGGCCCAGCGCTCGCGCGGCTTTGACGTATTCGAGATTGCGCCCACGCAGGAACTCGGCGCGCACCACATCGACCAGCGCCAGCCAGGAAAACAGCGCCATGATCCCCAGCAGCCACCAGAAACTCGGCGAGACAAACCCGGACAAAATGATCAGCAGGTACAACACCGGCAACCCCGACCAGATCTCCAGCACGCGTTGCCCGAGCAAATCGACCCAACCGCCGTAATAACCCTGCAACGCCCCGGCAACGATGCCGATCAGCGCACTGACAGCGGTGAGGATCAGCGCGAACAGAATCGAAATCCGCGTGCCGAAAATCACCCGCGCCAACACGTCGCGCGCCTGATCATCGGTGCCCAGCCAATTGCTCGATGAAGGAGGACTTGGCGCCGGTTCGCTGAGGTCGTAATTGACCGTGTCGTAGCTGAACGGAATCGGCGGAAACAGCATCCAGCCGCCCTGATCTTCGATCAGTTTGTGCACGTAGCCGCTGGCGTAATCCGGTTGAAACGGCAGCTCACCGCCGAAATCGGTTTCCAGGTAATCACTGAGGATCGGGAAGTAGAAAGCGTCGTGATAACGAATCACCAATGGCTTGTCGTTGGCGATCAACTCGCCACCAAGGCAGATCAGGCACAGGCCGATAAACAGCCACAGCGACCAGCGTCCGCGCCGATTGGCTTTGAATTGCGCCACACGGCGCTGACCCAGAGGAGACAGAGTGAACATCAGGCAGTCCTCGCCGAGAAGTCGATGCGCGGGTCGAGCAGGGTGTAACAGAGGTCGCCGATCAGCTTGATCAGCAGGCCGAACAGGGTGAACAGAAACAGCGCGCCGAACACCACCGGGTAGTCGCGCGACACCGCCGCCTCGTAACTCATGCGCCCGAGGCCGTCGAGGTTGAAGATGGTTTCGATCAGCAGCGAACCAGCAAAAAACACCTCGATCAGCGCCGACGGCACACCGGCGACCACCAACAACATGGCGTTGCGAAACACGTGGCCGTAAAGCACGCGGCGCTCCGTCAAACCCTTTGCCCGTGCGGTGATCACGTACTGGCGGCTGATCTCGTTGAGGAAGCTGTTCTTGGTCAGGATGGTCAGCGTGGCGAACCCGCCGATCACCAAAGCGGTCACCGGCAGCACCAAGTGCCAGAGGTAGTCGCCGACCTTTCCCAACGTGCTGAGGCTGTCGAAGTTATCCGAGACCAGGCCCTGCACCGGGAACCAGTTGACGTAGCTGCCACCGGCGAACACCACGATCAGCAGAATGGCGAAGAGAAACGCTGGCATCGCGTAGCCGATGATGATTGCCGTGCTGCTCCAGACATCGAACGCGCTGCCGTTCTTGATCGCTTTGCGAATGCCCAGCGGGATCGAGATCAGGTAAGTGATCAGCGTCGCCCACAAGCCCAGCGACAGCGACACCGGCAACTTCTGCACGATCAGATCGGTGACCTTGGCGCCGCGAAAAAAACTGCTGCCCAGATCCAGCTGCGCGTAGTTTTTCAGCATCAGCCACAGGCGTTCGTGCATGGGTTTGTCGAAGCCGTAATGGTGTTTGATTTCCTCGATCAGGGCGGGGTCGAGGCCACGACTGCTGCGCCCGGCGCCGCCAATCGCAGCAACTTCGCCACCGCCGCCCATGCTGTGTCCGCCGAAGCCTTGCAGGCGGGCGATGGCTTGCTCCACCGGTCCGCCCGGCGCGGCCTGCACAATCAGAAAATTGACCACCAGAATGCACAACAGCGTGGGGATGATCAGCAGCAAACGTCGACTCAGATAACGCCACATGTCACTGGCCCCCCGCAAGCTGGCTGTGCATCTGTTGCGTGGTCAGCGCTTTGGCCGACACCTCCCACCAGGTGTTGAGGCCTTCGTCGTACGCCGGTTGCACGGGCGGCATGCCGAAGCGGTTCTGGTACACCGTCGGCGTGCCTTTGGAGTAGTAGTTGGGAATCATGTAGTAACCCCATTGCAGCACCCGGTCGAGGGCGCGGGCGTAATGCACCATGGCTTCGCGGGTGTTGGCCTGCACCAGCCCATCGATCAGTTGATCAACCGCTGGATTGGCCAGCACCATCGAGTTGGAACTGCCGACTTGCGTGGCACTTTGCGAGGCGTAGAGGCTGTACAGCTCGCGGCCGGGAGAGACGATCGGATCGCCGCTGCGCGGGAAACTGGTGACGATCATGTCGTAGTCGCGAGCGTTGAGACGATTGACGTATTGCGCCGAATCGATCCGCCGCAGATTAAGCGTGATGCCGATCTGCGCGAGAGTGCGTTTGAACGGCAGCAGCATGCGATCGAAACCGCCCTGACCGTCGAGGAAGGTGAACTCCAGCGGCTCGCCGGCAGCGTTGACCAAGTGGTTGTGTTGCGGCGTCCAGCCAGCTTCGGCGAGCAGCTTCAGCGCTTGCAGTTGCTTGTCGCGGATGTAGCCGCTGCCATCGGTTTTCGGCGCTTCATACACCGTGGTGAAAACTTCGTTGGGAATCTGTCCGCGCAGCGGTTCAAGGATCTTCAACTCTTCGGCATCGGGTAGCGCGGTGGCGGCCATTTCGCTCTTCGGCCAAAAGCTGTTCTGGCGCACGTAGAAGCCGCGCATCATCTGCTTGTTGGTCCACTCGAAATCCCACAGCAGGCTGATCGCCTGACGCACGCGGCGATCCTGGAAGATCGGGTTTTGCAGGTTGAACACAAAGCCTTGGGCGGCGGTGGGTTTCTCCGGCGCCAGAATCGATTGCTGCAAGCGACCGTCGCGCAACGCCGGGCTGTCGTAGCCGACCACGTAACCGGACGAGGAAAACTCGCGGTTGTAGTCGAACGCGCCGGCCTGCAACAGCTGGCGGGCGACGTCGGTGTCACCGTAGAAATTCACTGTCAGGGTGTCGAAGTTGTACATCCCGCGACTGACCGGCAGGTCCTTGCCCCACCAGTCCGGATCGCGTTGAAAACTGATGCTGCGCCCGGCGTCGACCTTGCTCACCCGATACGGACCGCTGCCCAGTGGTGGCTCGAAACCGCCGCCATTGGCGAAGTCACGGGTCTTCCACCAGTGCTCAGGGACGATGCGCATCGTCGCCAGATCCAGCGCCAGGGTGCGGTTGAGGTTGTTCTTGAAGGTGAAACGCACCTGCCGTGGGCCTTCGATTTGCACGTCCTGGACGTCGGCGTATTGCTGGCGGTAACTCAGGCTGCCCTTGGTCATCAGCAGGTTGAAGGTGTAGCGCACGTCTTCGGCGGTGATCGGCGTGCCATCGGCGAAGCGTGCTTTCGGATTGAGGGTGAAACGCACCCACAAGCCTTGCGGGTCGCGCTCGATCTGCTGCGCGACCAATGCGTAAACGGTGTAGGGCTCGTCAAGCGAACGGAACGCCAGCGGCGCATACACCCAGTCGTTGACCTGCACCACGGAAATGCCCTGATCGGCATACGGGCTGATGTAGTTGTACTGGCCGATTTCCATCGACGCGCGGCTCAGCGAACCACCCTTTGGCGCGTGCGGGTCGACGAAATCGAAATGCTGGAAGTTCGCCGGATACTTCGGCGCCTCGCCGTATACCGTCAGCGCATAACTGCCAGCGGCCAGCGCCGAGGGGCCAGTGCACAGCAGCGCACTGCCCAACAGCAGGCCCGCCATGTTGCGCAAAAAACTCATGAGATCACCCTGAAATTCCTGAAGAAACCCGGTCCCCATGTGGGAGCTGGCTTGCCAGCGATAGCGGTATGTCAGTGAAGTAAATGTCGACTGATACGACGCCATCGCTGGCAAGCCAGCTCCCACAGGGTTTTGCGGTGCTCGTTCTTTAGAAGTGGTAAGTCATGCGCGCAAACAAGGTACGCCCCAGCGGGTCGGTGTAGCGCGGGTCATAGCCGCTCTGGAAGTTGTAGGCCTGGTTGGAGAACGGTGGGTTGCGGTCGAACATGTTCTTCATCCCGGCATCGACATCCAGCACCTTGTCGAAGGTGTAACCGGCCGACAGATCCCACACCGAATACGAGGCGACAGTCGCGTGAGTATCGCGGTCGTAGTCGTTGTAGCCGGTGGTGAAGCGGTTGGTCAGCGACGCCCGCGCTGCGCCGAAGGTCCAGCTGCCAGTGAGGTTGTGTTTCCAGCGCGCAATCACGCCGTCACCCTGGAAGTCGCCGACCTTGTCGGTGAACGGGCCTTTGATGGTGCTCTGGAAGTCGTACTCATCGACGTAAGTGCCTTGCAGCCCCAGACCGAACTGACCGTACGGCGTGTTCGGGAAGCGATAATCCAGCGACACGTCGACACCGTTGGTTTCGACGATGCCGAGGTTGGCGTTGCCGGTGACGATGTAGTTGAGCGTGCCGTCGGCGTTGCGCACGAAGCGATCCGGGTAGGAACCGGCCTGATCAAACACGGTGGATTCCGGGAACGGCTGGATCTGGTTGGAGATGTGAATCCACCAGAAATCCAGACCCACCGAGAGGTTGTTGATCGGCTGATAAACGAAGCCCAGCGTCACGTTACGGGCCTTCTCCGGGGCCAGGTCTTCGTTGCCGCCGATCTGGTTGAGGAACTGCTGACCGCAATCACGCCCGCCGTTGCCGCCCGGTTGCACCACGCCGCCGGTACACAGCACCGGGTCGTTGTAGTAGCCCTGGGTGAAGGTGATGCTGCGCGGCGAATACAACTCATACAGCGACGGCGCACGGAAACCTTCGCTGTACGCACCGCGCACCACCAGCTCTTTCAACGGCTGATAACGGAACGAATATTTCGGGTTGGTGGTGCTGCCGAAGTCGCTGTATTTGTCGTGGCGCACGGCGGCGGACAGTTCGAGGCTGTCGAGTACCGGCACGTTGATTTCGGCGTAGGCGGCTTTCACGCTGCGGTCGCCTTCGACGCTGCCGGCGGGATCGATACCGAGGCTCTGGATGTCACCGGCAAACGACTCGAAGTCCTGGTGGAATTTCTCTTTGCGGTACTCGCCGCCCAGCGCCAGGCCGGACGGACCGGCACCGAACCAGTCACCGATTTCACGGCTGATGCGTCCATCAAAACCGGCCACGCGGCCAACAGCGGTGGAATAGGCACCGTGGTACGCCGCTTGGTCGATGTACTGCTGACCGGCAGCCGACTGCGGGCCGAACGGGTTGAGCAGACCGCTGGCCAGACCGTCGATCATCGCCTGATCGCTGACATAACCGCTGGTGACACTGGAGACAATTTTGTTCTGGTTGTACGAGGCGCCGACGTTGTAATCCCAACCGCCAACCAAACCATCGAAACTCAGCAGAAAGCGCTGGCTGGTGTTCTGGTCTTTCGATTCACGCGGGCCAGCGGCGGTTTCACGCCAGTTCACATCGACCGGTTGGGTCGGGTCGAGGGCGAAGTCGGTCGGCGCTGGAGTGATGCCGTTGCCAGGGTAGTAGGGCGACGAGCCGTCGAGAGTCAGACCAGTCAACGGCGCCGGGCCGACAGCGGTGGCGTTGTTGTTGCGCGACCAGAAGTATTCGAGGTTGACGTTGTGGTCGTCGGCGAGTTTGCCGGTGGTCTTGCCGAAGAACGAAGTCTTCTCGGTCTGCGGCACCAGGTCGATGTATTCGCGGGTGCTGAAGCGGCACAAGCCGTCGCGCCCGACCAGATTCGGCCCGTTGCAATTGCTGTTGGCCAGCGGGTTGGTGGCGTTGCCGTTCTGGCTGTAGTTGCCGGGGAATGCCGTGCCGGAAGTCTGGTCGAGGCCACGACCGGGATCGTAGTCGCGGGCAAAGGAGCGGTCGTTGGCGTCGAGGTTCTGCTGCTTGTTGTAGTTGAATACGCCGAGGACGTTGAAGCGGTCTTCGTTCAGATCGCCGTAGCCCCAACTGGCGCTCATGTCTTTGGTTGCACCGCCGCCGCTGTGGGTCGGGGTTTCGCCGCCGAGGGTCAACTGGCCGTCGGTCATGGATTTCTTGGTGATGAAGTTGATCACGCCGCCAATGGCGTCAGTGCCGTAAAGGGCCGAGGCGCCGTCGCGCAGCACCTCGACGCGCTCGATGGCGGCAAACGGGATCATGTTCAGATCCACCGCGCCGCCGGCCGAGTTGGTGCCCGACAAGGCGTTGTTGGCCAGGCGTCGACCGTTGAGCAACACCAGCGTCTTGTTTGCGCCGATGCCGCGCATGTCGGCGAACGAGGCGCCGCCCGTCGCCGCGCCGACCGAGCCGGCACTGTTGTTGATCGACTGACTGCCGGTGATGCGCTGCACCAGTTCGGCGGTGGTGGTCACGCCCTGTTTGCGCAGCTCATCGGCTTTCAGAATGGTGATCGGCACCGCCGTTTCCGCATCGACCCGGCGAATCGCCGAACCCGTCACTTCCACCCGTTGCAGTTGCGTGGTCGGCGCCACGACGGCTGCCGCAGCGGGCACGGCCGCGCTGTCTTCTTCGGCGGCTTGCACGGTCCCGGCGCCCATCCCCATGGCCACCAGATACAACGGAACAAAACGGTGGCGAGAAATCGTTGCCACCAAGGGTTTGAGCGTGAAGCGTGGAGTGTTCATCAGCATGGTTATTTCCGACTTTTCAGACGTTATCGAATTGGCCTTGTGAGCCCCTCATTGCTCCGCTTTCGGTGATACCGCGTGCGGAAAACCACTTTCTTCAAACAAGCCGATCCCCTCCGAAGACGCGTGGCGTTGTTTCGGTCGGCTGGTTGCGACGGGAGTCAGCGAACGGTGGCGGGCGCGTCTTTCAAGGTGCGCCCGCCACCGCACTCAGTGGGTGGTCATCACCGAAATCCTGGTAATGCCCGAGCGTTCGATAGAGGCCATGGCCTTGGCCACCTGGCCGTAATTGACGGCGGAGTCGGCCTGCAACTGCACGCGTACTTCGGCGTCCTTGGCCTTGACCTCCTTGAGGCTGGCTTCAAGGGATTCCGGGGCCAGCTCGGTCTTCGCCAGATAGAACTTGCCGTCCTGATCGACGCTGACCACCACCGGATCTTTTTTCTCGGCGGGGGCCACGGCGTCGGTTTTCGGCAGGTTGACCTTGATCGCGTTGGTCATCAGCGGCGCGGTGACGATGAACACCACCAGCAGCACGAGCATCACGTCGACCAGCGGCGTGACGTTCATTTCGCTGAGCACTTCATCGCTGTCCTGAGTAGAAAAAGACATCAGCTGGCCTCCCGCACGGCGGTTGTGGTTTTGGTGGCGATGGCCTGACGGCTAACGGAAAACGCACTGCGCGAGGCGAGGGCATCGAAGTCGTGAGCGAAGTCATCCATGTCTGCCGACGCGAGCTTCAAGCGGCGCAGGAAGAAGTTGTAAATCAGCACCGCCGGCACTGCGACGGCGATACCTACGCCAGTGGCGATCAGCGCGTGGCCGATCGGCCCGGCGACCGCTTCAAGGCTGGCCGAACCGGTTTCGCCGATGCTTTTCAGCGCTTCCATGATGCCCCACACGGTGCCGAACAGACCGATGAACGGCGCGGTGCTGCCGATACTGGCGAGGATCGCCTGACCGTTTTCCAGGGAGCGGCGTTCCTTCTGGATTTGTTGGCGCAGGTTGCGCTCCAGACGATCCGAACGGTTGATGGTGTGCGCCAGTTGTTGCGTGGTGCGCGGCGAATCTTCCACCAGCAGCGCCTCGAAACCGCTGCTGGCGATGCGCGCCAGCGAGCCTGGATACTGGCTGGCGTGTTCGGCGGCGGTGAGCAGATCCGGCGCGCCCCAGAAGGCCTTGGTGAATTGTTTGTTCTGCGCTTTCTGCCGCAGGTACTGCGCCGACTTGACCAGCAGGATCGCCCAGCTGACCACGGAAAACAGCACCAGACCCCAGAGCACGCCGGGGACAATCATCGAAGACAAATCGTTCATGGTGATACCTCGCTTGCGTTATTCGGTTGTGCGTTGATTGAGCGTTCGGTTATTGCGGCAATTTGAAATCGATGGTCTGGGTGGCGAAGCCGTCGATCGGCGTGTCACCGCGTTTGGCCGGAATAAACTTCCAGTTCTTCACGGCGGCGACGGCGGCGTCATCCAGTTGCGGCTTGCCGCTGGATTTGGTCACCGTCACCGAACCGGCGCGACCGTTGGCCAGCACCTGAATGCGCAGCACCACGCTGCCTTCCCAATTGCGTCGCAGGGCCAGCGACGGGTATTCCGGCGGCGGGTTGCCGAGGCTGGCGAGGCCGGAAATCGCTGCCGATTCCTTCACCGGCCCAGGGGCGGCGGCCG
>NZ_RWIM01000141.1 GCF_009764645.1 Pseudomonas sp. PB106 | reverse complement strand
AGCCTTCGGCAGCTCCTACAGGGGCCCGCAACCCAATGTAGGAGCTGCCGAAGGCTGCGATCTTTTGACGTAGTCAGGGCAAACGCAACATCACTTCAACCCCGTTTTCGACATTACGAATCTGCATCGCCCCACCATGCAACTTGACCACTTCTTCAACGAAGTTAAGCCCCAACCCCGTACTTTTGCGCCCACTGTCCGGACGCGGTAGCGAGTAAAAGCGCTCGGTCAAACGCGGCAAGGCGTAATCGGGAATCGGTGCGGTTTCATTGAACAATCGGCAAACAATCTGCTCCTCGTCACGCTGGGCACTGAACCGCAGCAAGCCCTGACGCGGGGTGAAATCCAGTGCGTTCTCCAACAGATTGCCCAATGCCTGACGCAGCAAAAACGGCTCGCCGATCAGCAGTAGATCCGCCGCGATCACCTGTTCAACCCGCAACTGCTTGCCTTCGATCCGCGCCGCCTGCCCCTGCAATAACTCATCGACCAACACGGCCAACGGCACGGCGACCCGTTCCTCCAATCCTTGACGTTGTTCGACTTGCGCCAGATTCAGCAAGCGCTCGATCAACTGCTGCATCCGCGCACTTTCGCTGTCGATGTTGCCGACAAACCGCAGACGCTGAACCGGCGGCATGTCCCCTTGCAGCAACTCCGCTGCGCCTCGAATCGCCGCCAGCGGGCTCTTCAGTTCGTGGGTCAGCGTGTGCACGTAACGCTCGACGTAGGCCTTGCCTTCCAGTTGTGTGCGCATCTGTTCCACAGCGCTAGCCAGTTGTTCCAGCTCACCACCGCGATAGTGCGGCACTTCCACCCGCCGGCCTTCGCTCACGGCCTGGGCATAACCGGTCAACCGGTGCAGCGCCCGGCTCAGCCACCATGACAGCAACGCACCAAACAACAGGCCGAGGCCAATCAACCCGGCGCCGTAAAACAGCAGGCGTTTTTCCGTGCGATCAACGTAGGGCTGCAATGAGCTGTTGGGCTTGGCCACGGTAACCACGCCGATGATCTGGCCGTTGTCGCGGATCGGCGCGCCGACGTGCATCACCGACGAAGTGGCGTCATCCGGATCGCTGCGAGTCGAGCGTGCGCCGTACTCACCGCGCAGGGTCAGGTAGACGTCGTTCCAGCGCGAGTAATCCTGACCCACCGCGACGCCACTGGAATCGAGCACGACGATGCCTTTGGCGTCGGTCACATAAATGCGGTGGTTGACCTGATTTTTCGGCAGGCCCCAAATGGTCGCTTGCGGCTGGCGCTCGCCATAGGCGCGCAGCAACTCCGGCCAGCGGTTCTCGCTGAGGGTGCCGGCCTTGAAATCGTCCCGCAGGATTTCCGCCATCAAATTAGCGGTATCGACGAGGGTTTCTTCGGTGGACTGGCGCACGCCGGGACGGATTTCTTCCATCACCGTGTTGAGCACGAAATAACCGGTCAGGCCGATAAACAGCACGTACACCAGGAAAATCCGCAGCCCCAGGGACATCAGCTGTGCCCCGGGCTGTAGCTGTAACCGAGGCCGCGATGGGTCTGGATCGGCTCGGCATCGGCTCGCACAAGACGCAACTTGGCGCGCACGCTTTTGATGTGGCTGTCGATACTGCGCTCGTAACCGGCATCGGCTGCCACGCCCAACGCGTCGAGCAACTGTTCGCGACTGAACACTCGCTCGGGTTGTTCGAGCAGGCATTGCAGCAGGCGAAATTCATGGCGGGTCAGGCTCAGGTTCTGGCCTCGGTAGCTGATCTGCACGCGTTCAGGATCGATACGAAACAGCGCCGAAGCGATGTCGATGGCAGGCCTTGGCGCGATGCGTTTGAGGATGGCTTTGACCCGCGCCGCCACCTCTCGAGGGCTGAACGGCTTGACCACGTAGTCGTCGGCGCCAATCTCCAGCCCGACCACGCGATCGATCTCGGCATCGCGGGCGCTGAGGAACAGCACCGGCACTTCGCTGAAGCGCCGCAGCTGTTTGCAGGTTTCAAAACCACTAATGTCCGGCAGGCCGATGTCGAGGATGATCAGGTCGGCCGGCGTCTGCCGCTGATGGTCCAGCGCCGCCGCGCCGAGGCTCAGCCACGTGGTGGCGAAGCCCTCGCCCTGCAAGGCAAAAATCAGCGTGTCGGCAATCGCCGCTTCGTCTTCGACAATCAGGATATGAGGCATGGCGTCCGAGCCCGTGGTTGAGTGCGCGAACGGTGCCCCAAGCCTGACGTTACGTCAATGAGACCACTTGGCTCAGCAGTCCGGTTTGTCTGCGGTAAAGCGACGAGCCGGGTTCACTGCAGCGCCAAATTCACGCAAAGCTTTGGCACCGATCAGCAGCGGGTAATTGAAGTTGCTGCGGTCGGTCAGGTTGACCTCAACGGTACGCTTGACGTTGCCCAGGCACAGCTCGAGATCGACCACCGGGCGTCTGGCGACTTCGGTGCTTTCGCCCTCATCCTCTTCATCCGAACGGCTCTTGATCTTGCTGATCCGCGCGACCTTGTGTTCGTAGACCTTGTTGCTGGCGTCTTTGGTGGCGAGGCGGAAACGCACCCAGTCGTCGCCATCGCGGGTGAAGGTTTCGATGTCCTTGGCCGACAGCGAGGCGGTCAGTGCGCCGGTGTCCATCTTGGCCTTGAGCACTTCACCGCCGATTTCCGGCAGCGCGATGTATTCGTAGCGCCCGTACAGGGTCGGCTCGGCGGCCATGACCGGCAGGGCGACGAGGGCAAACAGTGCAAGGAGGAATTTCACGTAAGGGGGCTTCCTTGGAAAATGAGGGCGGCAGACTGGGATTTTAGACCGTCGCGCGCTTGATCGTTCCCACGCTCTGCGTGGGCATGCATCCAGTGACGCTCTGCGTCACAGGGACGCGGAGCGTCCCGGGCGGCGTTCCCACGCAGAGCGTGGGAACGATCAGGTTAACGCGACTAAAGTGAAACATTCGTCACCACCGATTTGGCCTGCCGCGCGAAGCTGCTTATCATGGCCCGCCCACCCGATTTCAAAGAGTTGCCTATGCGCCGCCTGCTCACCGGCTGTTTCGTCACCTTGCTGCTGTTGCTCAACACCCTGATCCTGATCGGGCCGTTGATGGTCTTTGCCCTGCTCAAACTGGTCGCCCCGGGCCGCTGGCGCGACTATGCATCGGGGGCGGTGATGTGGATCGCCGAGACCTGGGCCGAAATCGACAAACTGATTTTCCGCCTGTGCATTCCCACTCAATGGGACATTCGCGGCGGCGATGATCTGCGTGGCGACACCTCGTATCTGGTGGTCAGCAATCATCAGTCGTGGGTCGATATTCCGGCGCTGATCCAGACACTCAACCGACGCACGCCGTTCTTCAAGTTCTTCCTCAAGAAAGAGCTGATCTGGGTGCCGTTCCTCGGGCTGGCGTGGTGGGCGCTGGATTACCCGTTCATGAAGCGCTACACCAAGGCATTCCTGGCGAAGAATCCGGAGCTGGCGGGCAAGGATCTGGAAATCACCAAGCAGGCCTGCGAGCTGTTCAAGCGTCAGCCCGTGACCGTGGTGAATTATCTGGAAGGTACGCGCTACACCGCCGCCAAAAGTACCGAGCAACAATCACCGTTCAATCACCTGCTCAAGCCCAAGGCCGGCGGCGTGGCGTTCGTATTGGCGGCGATGGGTGAACAGCTGGACGCGATTCTCGATGTCACCGTGGTTTATCCACAGGCGACAATTCCGGGCTTCTGGGATTTGATCTGCGGCAACGTGCCCCGCGTGATCATTGACATCAAGACCCGCGAACTCGACCCGGCGTTGTGGCAAGGCGATTACGAGAATGATCCGCTGTTTCGGCAATCGGTCCAGAGCTGGGTCAACCAGCTCTGGAACGAGAAGGATCAGCGCATCGCCGAGCTGCGCGGCGAGCGCCGCTGAATCAGCTACCGGTGCCGGTGCCCCAGATGCTGCCCAGGCTTTGCAGCAGCGGGCCGCCGACGCCTTGGTCACCCAGATACTTGAGCAGCACCGGGGCAAACTGGCCGACCATGCCGCTGTCCATGCCCAACGCGCCGAAAGCGTTGTTCAGGTCGCTGGTGTTCTTGACGTTGCCCAGTGCGTTTTCCAGGCCAGCCGATTTGCCCGACGAGCCAAGCAACCCGCTCAACGCCGCCAGATTGCCGCTACCGCCCGACAGCTTGTCGATGCCCGGTACTTCTTTGGCCAGTTGCGAATAATCGGTGCTGCTCAATTGGTTCTTGGCCAGTCCGAGCATGGCGCTGGTGCCGCCGACCGCTTGTTGCGGGGTCACACCCAGACCGGTGACGGCCTGCAGCAGACCGGCGGTTTCCGAAGTCGGCGCTGCGGCGGTGGCAGCGTTGCCGCCCTGCATGCTCGAAGCAGCCTTGGTTACGTCGTCCAGGCTGAAACCGGCAAACACCGGGCTGGCCGCAAGGGTCATCAGCGAAGCCATGGCAATACCGCGTGAAATCTTCATTCAGACATCCTCTTGCGCTGTGAAAACCGTCCGTCGATAGACGATAAAACTGCCGGTTTGACCGGGTACGCGCAGGCATGTTCCTCGCCTGCGCATCCATTTTCATCATACCCACGTATATGAATCGTGAAACCCTGAGATTGCCGCGATGAATGGCACAACCGCTATCGCTGAACTAGCCTGTGAACATTCCGAGTCTCGCCCTCGTGCGCTCAGCCTTGTCTGGAGAGTCGTCATTTCCACCGCCGACACCGATCAGTTGCGACAGCTGTTGGCCCAGTGTTCACTGGGTGATCGTCGTGCCTTCGAAATTCTCTATCGCCTCGTTGGCCCGCGTCTGCATGGCGTGGCCTTGCGCTTCATGGGGCGCACGGATCTCGCCGAAGAAGTGCTGCAGGAAGCCTTCGTGCGCATCTGGAACAACGCCTCGCGCTACGAGGCGCATCTGTCGGCGCCACTGACCTGGATGATCAACATCACCCGCAATCAAGCCATCGATCAGTTGCGCAAGCACCGCGACCGGGCGCTGACCGACCTCGAACAAGACGCCTTGCCGGACCAAAGCCCGTCAGCCCATGACCAGTTGAACAGCGCCCGTGAGGCCACGGCCCTGAACCGTTGCCTGGAAACCCTGGAAAGCATGCAGCGGCAATCGATCACCGTGGCTTACTTTCAGGGATTGTCCTGCACCGAACTTGCCGAACACCTGGCCACGCCGCTGGGGACGGTGAAATCGTGGATCCGTCGGGGTATGGAACGCCTGCGCCGGTGCCTTGAATCATGAATTACCAGACCCCTGCCCTGCGCCGCGCCCTCGCCGCCGATTACGCCATCGGCCTGATGTCGGCGGCGGCGCGTCGACGGTTTGAACAGTTGTTGCTGGATGACGCGGCGTTGAGGGCTGAACTGGCGCAATGGCAGGAAAGCCTGAGTTCTTTAACTGAAACGCTGCCGGAACATCCAGTGCCCGACCGCGTCTGGCAAGGCATCACCGCGCGCATCGAACCGCAAGTGCTGCACGTCCCGCAGAAACGGCCGTTCTGGAACTGGCTGCGACTCACCGCAGCGGTCTGCTCCCTCGCCGTGCTGGTGTTCCTCGGCTCGCTGTACAACCGCGACGACGCCCGCTACCGCGCCACCCTACTGACCGCCGATGCGCAACCGGCGCTGAAGGTCGAAGCGCATGCGGATTATCTGCAAGTCGAGCCGCTGACACTGGCGGCAGTCGATTCAGATCGTAGCCTGGAGCTGTGGGCGATTCCGGCGGATGGCAAACCGATCTCGCTGGGTGTGATCCCGGTGGGGGGCAAGGGTAAAGTCGAGTTGAGCGAGGCGCAGAGGGTGTTGATTGGTCAGCCGATTGCGCTGGCGGTGAGTCTGGAGCCGAAGGGTGGTTCGCCGACTGGACAGCCGACGGGGCCGGTGCTGTATCAAGGGGCGTTGGCGGCGCTCTGAGTGCATAAAGTCAAAAGATCGCAGCCTGCGGCAGCTCCTACACGGATCCATGTAGGAGCTGCCGAAGGCTGCGATCTTTTGATCTAAAAAAGGCGACCCGAAAGTCGCCCTTTTTTACTTACGCCGCACTAAACAACTTATGCGGATCAATCACAAACTTCTTCGGCACGCCCGCATCGAACTCGCCGTAACCTTCCGGCGCCTGATCGAGGCTGATCACTTGCACGCCGACCACTTCGGCGATGTTGATGCGATCCCACATGATCGCCTGCATCAGTTGGCGGTTGTACTTCATCACTGGCGTCTGGCCAGTGTGGAAGCTGTGCGACTTGGCCCAGCCCAGACCGAAGCGGATGCTCAGGCTGCCCATTTTCGCGGCGGCGTCGACGGCGCCCGGATCTTCGGTGACGTACAGGCCCGGAATACCGATCTTGCCGGCAACACGCACCACGCCCATCAGCGAGTTGAGCACGGTGGCCGGTGCTTCCGATTTGGCGCCGTCATGGCCGTGACCGCGGGCTTCGAAACCGACGCAGTCCACCGCGCAATCCACTTCGGGCTCGCCCAGCAACGCAGCGATTTGTTCGTGCAGCGGCGCGTCTTTCGACAGGTCGACGATTTCAAAACCCTGAGCCTTGGCGTGAGCGAGGCGGATGGTGTTGACGTCGCCGATGATCACCACCGCCGCACCCAGCAGACGCGCTGAAGCGGCAGCGGCCAGACCGACCGGGCCGGCGCCCGCGATGTAAACGGTGCTGCCCGGGCCTACGCCAGCAGTAACGGCGCCGTGGTAACCGGTGGGCAGAATGTCGGAGAGGCAGGTCAGGTCACGGATTTTCTCCATGGCCTTGTCCCGGTCCGGCAGTTTCAGCAGGTTGAAGTCGGCGTACGGCACCAGCACGTATTCGGCCTGGCCGCCGGTCCAGTCGCCCATGTCGACGTAGCCGTAAGCGCCGCCGGCACGAGCCGGGTTGACGGTCAGACAGACGCCGGTGTGTTGCTCTTTGCAGGAACGGCAGCGCCCGCAAGCCACGTTGAACGGTACGGAAACCAGGTCGCCGATTTTCAGGTTTTCGACGTCGGAGCCTTTTTCGATCACCTCACCGGTGATCTCGTGGCCCAGCACCAGCCCGGTCTGCGCCGTGGTACGGCCACGCACCATGTGTTGGTCGGAGCCGCAGATGTTGGTGGAGACCACACGCAGGATCACACCGTGTTCAATCTTCCTGCCGCGCGGGTCCTGCATTTTCGGATAGTCGATTTTCTGTACTTCGACCTTGCCAGCGCCGAGATACACCACACCACGATTGCCAGACATGCTTTCACCTCGCTGTTGTTTTTATGGAACCGCGTTGCCCAGGCAGGCAGCGCGTTGAATGCTCGGGTACAGATGCTGTTTATGTGTTGCCTGTTATGGCCTCTTCGCTGGCAAGCCAGCTCCCACAGGGATTTGTGTCGTATACAAAATCTGAATCCAACCCGAATCCTGTGGGAGCTGGCTTGCCAGCGATGGCGATCTAAAGAACGACCGTGCGATTGGCGTTGAGAAACACCCTGCGCTCAATGTGATACCCCACCGCCCGCGCCAACGTCAGGCCTTCGATATCGCGCCCCTTGGCAATCAGATCCTCAGGGTAATGAGTGTGATCCACCGCTTCGACGCCCTGGGCAATGATCGGCCCTTCGTCGAGATCGTTATTGATGTAATGCGCCGTCGCGCCGACCAGTTTCACGCCCTTGTTATAAGCCTGGTGATACGGCTTGGCGCCCTTGAAACCCGGCAGCAACGAGTGATGAATATTGATCGCCTTGCCATCGAGCTTGCGGCACAACTCCGGTGACAGCACCTGCATGTAGCGGGCGAGAATCACCAGTTCGGCGCCGGACTCTTCAATCACCTGCCACACCTGACGCTCCTGCGACGGCTTGTCGTTGGGGTCGAGGGGGAAATGGTAGTAGGGAATCTGGTGCCAGTCGGCCAGCGGTTTGAGATCGGGGTGGTTGGAGACCACCGCCGCCACGTCCATCGACAACTGGCCAATGCGCTGGCGGTAGAGCAAATCGTTGAGGCAGTGATCAGCCTTGGAGACCATGATCACCACTTTTGGCCGGTAGTTCGGCGCAGTCAGTTCGAAGATCATGCCGAAGGCCTCGCCACGTTCGGCGAGGCCGGCGCGGAAGGATTGCTCGTCGAAACCGTCGGGCTGACGGAACTCCACGCGAATGAAGAAACGCCCCGAGAGGCGGTCATCGAACGAGTGGTGCTCGGTCACGTAGCAGCCCTGCTCGAACAGAAAACGCGTGACCGCGTCCACGGTGCCGAGGACGCTGGGGCAGTCGGCGGTCAGAATCCATGTGTCTGGGGCGCGGCTCATATTTTTTCCTCTGATCGTTCCCACGCTCTGCGTGGGAATGCCGCCATGGACGCTCTGCGTCCGCTTTTGGGACGCGGAGCGTCCCGAGATGCGTTCCCACGCAGACGGTTCGACGCCTCGACGTGGGAACGATCATCCATCAGGCCTGAACGCTCAACCCGTACTCAGCCGAAGCATCCTGCAACCACAACCACCAGTAATCCGAGAAGCTGCGACGGATCAGCAGTTCCCAGGTGTCTTCTGCGGTATGACGAATCATCAACTGCGACTTGGCGAACACCGTGCCGACCGCTTTGCCGACCGGGAAACTGTTCGGGTGAACGTCGTAACTGGTGGATTTCATCAGCACCTGACGCACGTTCGGCCCGCTCAGTTCGAGCACTTGCTGACCGCCGCTGACGTTGACGATTGCGATGTGCAGATCACCCAGCGCTTCACGCAGCTTCTGTTCGGCGGCGAGCTCTTCACCGCTTGGCACGATCAGCAGCCATTCGTCCGGGCCCATCCATTGCAGGCTGGTTTCGCCTTTGACGATGACGCTGAGGGCGCCGGGCAGTTCGATGCCCAAGGCCTTGTGTACGCCAGCGGCGAACGCGGCATCGTGGCCATCGCCACGGATGGTGAGGTGGCCGAGAAGTTTCTTTTCACGCACGATCACGCCGGCGTTCTTGCGACCCTTGCCGACCAGGCTGGCGAGGTCGGCATGGTGCAGCGACGACTCGGCCTTGGCCCCGGTGGTCGGGCGTTGTTGGTAAACATTGGCTGTGGTCATAAAGCACCTTCCTGAATTCTTGATCGTTCCCACGCTCTGCGTGGGAATGCCGCCATGGACGCTCTTGGGACGCAGAGCGTCCCGGGATGCATTCCCACGCAGAGCGTGGGAACGATGAGTGTCAAATATTCTGCCGATCACCCTTCGGATCGAAGAACACCGAAGAAACGATTTCCGCCTCGATCACGCTGCCATCGGCCAGCGGTGCAAACACCCGCTCACCGAGGCGCTTCAGACCACCCTTGACCACGCCCATGGCAAACGAATAACCGAGGGAGTTGTGCGCGTAGCTGGAAGTCACGTGGCCGACCATGGTCATCGGAATCGCCTGCTTGGTGTTGAACACCAACTGCGCACCTTCCGGCAGCCACACGTTCGGATCGATCGGCTTCAGACCGACCAGTTGCTTACGCTGATCCTTCACGCAGTCTTCACGGTTCATCCCACGCTGGCCGATCCACGAGAACGGTTTGGTGCGACCTACGCACCAGCCCATGTTCAGGTCGTCCGGGGTCATCGAGCCGTCAGTGTCCTGGCCGACAATGATGAAACCCTTCTCGGCGCGCAGAACGTGCATGGTTTCAGTGCCGTACGGGGTCAGGTTGTACTGCTTGCCGGCCTCGACGATTTTCTCCAGCACGCCCATCGCGTAGTCGGCCTGCACGTTGACTTCGTACGACAGCTCACCGGTGAACGAGATGCGGAACACCCGCGCCGGCACACCGCCGACCAGACCTTCTTTCCAGGTCATGAACGGGAACGCTTCGTTGCTCAGATCAATGTCAGTCACGGCGCTGAGCAGCTTGCGGCTGTTCGGCCCGGACAGGGTCATGGTCGCCCAGTGGTCGGTGACGGAGGTGAAGTAAACCTTCATGTCCGGCCATTCGGTCTGGTGGTACAGCTCCAGCCATTGCAGCACGCGAGCCGCGCCGCCGGTGGTGGTGGTCATGACGAAATGGTTGTCGGCCAGACACGCCGTCACACCGTCGTCGAAGACCATGCCGTCTTCTTTGCACATCAAACCGTAGCGGGCCTTGCCCACGTCGAGTTTGGTCCAGGCGTTGGTGTACACGCGGTTGAGAAACTCGCGGGCATCCGGGCCTTGAATGTCGATCTTGCCGAGGGTCGAGGCGTCGAGCAGGCCGACGCTGTCGCGCACGGCTTTGCATTCACGCTTCACGGCGGCATGCAGGTCTTCACCGTTTTTCGGGAAGTACCATGGGCGCTTCCACTGGCCGACGTCTTCAAACTCGGCGCCGTTCTTCACATGCCAGGCATGCAGCGCGGTGTGACGAACCGGCTCGAAGATGTGCCCACAGTGACGACCGGCCACAGCACCGAAGGTGACCGGCGTGTAGTTCGGACGGAACATCGTGGTGCCCATCTGCGGAATGGTCACGTTCAGCGAGCGGGCCGCAATGGCCAGACCGTTGACGTTGCCAAGCTTGCCCTGATCGGTGCCGAAGCCCAGCGCGGTGTAGCGTTTGACGTGCTCGACCGACTCGAAACCTTCGCGGGTTGCCAGCTCAATGGCGGCAGCGGTCACGTCGTTTTGCAGGTCGACGAATTGCTTCGGCGCCCGTGCGCTGTTCTTTTCATGCGGCACCTGGAACAGCGCCAGCGTCGGCTCTTCGTGACGGCTCAGGGCTTTCGGCAGCACGCCTTCGACAGTCTGGAAACCGGCTTCGGCGGCGGCGCGCACGCCGCCTTCAAAACCGTCAGCCAGCGAATCGCCGAGGCCGTAAACGCCGTTGATGCCACCGACGCACACGCGCTTCTGCGGTGCTTCGCCCGGTACGAAACCGAGGATGTCTTCACGCCAGGTCGGCTTGCCACCGAGGTGCGAGGCCAAGTGAACGACCGGGCTGTAACCGCCGGAACTGGCGACCACATCGCAGTCGAGCCATTCGCCCGGGCTGGTCACCGCGTGCGCTTTGACATCAATCGCAGCGACGCGAGCAGCGGTAACGCGTTTGCTGCCACGGGCCTCGATGACGGCGCTGCCAGTGAGGATACGAATGCCTTTGGCGCGGGCTTCTTCCACCAGTGCCCCACGCGGATTGCTGCGCGCATCAGCGATGGCGACCACTTGCAGACTGGCATCGAGCCAATCCAGCGCCACGCGATAGGCATGATCGTTGTTGGTGCTGAGGACAAGCTTCTTGCCCGGTGCCACACCGTAGCGACGCACGTAAGTCGACACCGCACCAGCGAGCATGTTGCCCGGCACGTCGTTGTTGCCGTAAACCAGCGGACGTTCGCAAGCGCCGGTCGCCAGCACCACTCGCTTGGCGCGAACACGGTGGATACGCTGACGCACCTGGCCAATCGGCGCACGGTCACCGAGGTGATCGGTGAGGCGCTCGTGAATGGTCAGGAAGTTATGGTCGTGGTAACCGTTGACCGTGGCGCGCGGCAACAGCAGCACGTCCGGGGTGTTCTTCAGTTCGGTGATGACGCTGGCAACCCAATCCATCGCCGGTTTGCCGTCGAGGCTTTCGCGGGAGTCGAGCAGGCTGCCGCCGAACTCTTCCTGCTCATCGGCAAGAATCACTCGGGCACCGCTGCGCGCAGCGGCCAACGCAGCCGCCAGACCGGCGGGGCCAGCGCCGACGATCAGCACGTCGCAGTGCTGGTTCATGTAGTCGTAGGTGTCCGGATCGACTTCGGTCGGCGAACGCCCAAGACCGGCAGCCTTGCGAATGTACTTCTCGTACGTCATCCAGAACGATTGCGGGTACATGAAGGTTTTGTAGTAGAAACCCGGCGGCATCAGCTTGCCGCCGACCTTGCCGAGAATGCCCATCATGTCGTTGTTGACGCTCGGCCAGCCGTTGGTGCTGGTGGCGACCAGACCTTGATACAGCGCCTGTTGCGTGGCGCGTACGTTGGGGATCTGGGTAGCTTCGGTGGCACCGATCTGCAGCACCGCGTTCGGCTCTTCGGCACCGGCGGCGAAGATCCCGCGAGGACGCGAATACTTGAAGCTGCGGCCAATGATGTCGACGCCGTTGGCGATCAGCGCGGCGGCCAGCGAGTCACCCTCGAAGCCTTTGTAGCTCTGACCGTTGAAGGTGAAGCTCAGCACTTTGTTGCGGTCGATCCGTCCACCGTTGGACAGGCGATTGGTCTGGCTCATACCTTCTCTCCCAGCGCCGGCGTGGCTGTTTTCGCCGTATCAGCCTTGTCGGTGAATTGCGGCTTGGTGCCGATCTTGTAGGTTTCGAGAATCTCGTAGGTCACGGTGTCGCGGGTGACGTTGAAGTACTGACGGCAACCGGCGACGTGATCCCACAACTCGTGGTGCAGACCGCGCGGGTTGTCGCGGAAGAACATGTAGTCGCCCCACTCTTCATCAGTGCAGCTGGCAGGATCGAGCGGGCGCGGAATGTGCGCCTGACCGGATGCGTGAAATTCCTCTTCGGAGCGCAGTTCGCCGCAGTGAGGACAGAAGATATGCAACATGGGGATTTCTCCTGTTAGTGGGCAACCGCAGCAGCGCCGTGTTCATCGATCAACGCACCGTTGTGGAAACGGTCGATGGAGAAAGGTGCGGCCAACGGGTGCATTTCACCCTTGGCCAGACTCGCGGCAAACACGTTGCCCGAGCCAGGAGTCGCTTTGAAACCACCGGTGCCCCAACCGCAGTTGAAGAACATGTTAGGGACCGGGGTTTTCGAAATGATCGGGCACGCGTCCGGGGTGGTGTCGACGATGCCGCCCCACTGGCGGTTCATGCGGACGCGGGACAGCACCGGGAACATCTCGACGATGGCCTGAATGGTGTGTTCGATCACCGGGTACGAACCGCGCTGGCCGTAGCCGTTGTAGCCGTCGATACCGGCGCCGATCACCAGGTCGCCCTTGTCGGACTGGCTGATGTAACCGTGCACGGCGTTGGACATGATCACGCTGTCGATAATCGGCTTGATCGGCTCGGACACCAGCGCTTGCAGCGGATGGGATTCGATCGGCAGACGGAACCCGGCGAGCTTGGCCATGTGCCCGGAGTTACCGGCAGTTACCACGCCGACGCGCTTGGCGCCGATGAAACCCTTGTTGGTTTCAACACCGATGCACACGCCGTTTTCCTTGCGGAAACCGATCACTTCGGTCTGCTGGATCAAGTCCACACCGAGGGCGTCGGCGGCACGGGCAAAGCCCCAGGCCACGGCATCGTGACGGGCGACGCCGCCGCGACGCTGAACAGTTGCGCCCATCACCGGGTAGCGAGTGTTTTTCGTGCAGTCGAGGTACGGAATCTCGTCAGCCACTTGCTTGGCATTGAGCAGTTCGCCATCGACGCCGTTGAGGCGGTTGGCGCTGACCCGACGCTCGGAATCACGGATGTCCTGCAGGGTGTGGCACAGGTTGTAGACGCCACGCTGGGAGAACATCACGTTGTAGTTCAGATCCTGGGACAGGCCTTCCCACAATTTCATCGCGTGTTCGTAAAGGTGCGCCGACTCGTCCCACAGGTAGTTGGAGCGGACGATGGTGGTATTGCGCGCGGTGTTACCGCCGCCCAGCCAGCCCTTCTCGACCACGGCAACATTGGTGATGCCGTGTTCTTTCGCCAAGTAATAAGCAGTCGCCAGACCGTGCCCGCCGCCGCCGACGATGACCACGTCGTAGACCTTTTTCGGCGTTGGCGTGCGCCACATGCGCTGCCAGTTTTCGTGGTGGCTGAGTGAGTGTTTGAAGAGGCCGAAGCCCGAATAGCGTTGCATAGTCAGTTACTCCAGAACACTCAGCGATAAACCGGGAAGTCTGCGCACAGGGCCGACACTTGCTGGGCAACATTGGCCTCGACATCGGCATCACCGAGGTTGTCGAGGATGTCGCAGATCCAGCCAGCCAACACTTCGCACTGGGTCACTTTGAAACCGCGCGTAGTGACCGCCGGGGTGCCGATGCGCAGGCCCGAGGTCACGAACGGCGATTGCGGGTCGTTCGGCACGGCGTTCTTGTTGACGGTGATGTGCGCGCGGCCAAGGGCAGCGTCAGCCTCTTTGCCGGTCAGGCCCTGACGGATCAGGCTGACCAGGAACAAATGGTTGTCAGTACCGCCGGACACTACATCGTAGCCACGTTTGATAAACACGCTGGCCATCGCCTGAGCGTTGTCGATCACTTGTTGCTGATACGCCTTGAAGCCTGGCTCCAGCGCTTCCTTGAAGCACACGGCTTTACCGGCGATGACGTGCATCAGCGGGCCGCCCTGAGCGCCGGGGAACACGGCAGCGTTGAGCTTCTTCTCGATCTCTTCGTTGGACTTGGCCAGAATCAGCCCGCCACGTGGGCCGCGCAGGGTTTTGTGGGTGGTGGTGGTGACCACGTCGGCGTACGGCAGCGGGTTCGGGTACAGACCGGCAGCGACCAGACCGGCAACATGGGCCATGTCGACGAACAGCAGCGCGCCAACCTTGTCAGCGATCTGACGGAAGCGTGGGAAGTCGAGGGTCTTCGAGTAAGCGGAGAAACCGGCGACGATCATTTTCGGCTTGGATTCGACGGCGAGACGCTCAACTTCGTCGTAATCGATCAGCCCGGTGTCGGTGTTGATGCCGTACTGCACAGCGTTGTAGAGCTTGCCCGAGGACGACACTTTCGCGCCGTGGGTCAGGTGACCGCCATGAGCCAGGCTCATGCCGAGGATGGTGTCACCCGGCTGGATCAGCGCCAGGTACACGGCACTGTTGGCCGAGGAACCGGAGTGCGGCTGGACGTTGGCGTAATCGGCGCCGAACAGCTGCTTGGCGCGTTCGATGGCCAGCGCTTCGACTTTATCGACGTGCTCGCAGCCACCGTAGTAGCGCTTGCCCGGATAGCCTTCGGCGTATTTGTTGGTCAGGCCGCTGCCTTGCGCTTCCATCACGCGTTTGCTGGTGTAGTTCTCTGACGCGATCAGCTCGATGTGATCTTCCTGACGTTGCTCCTCGGCATTCATCGCCGCCAGCAGTGCATCGTCGTAACCCTGGATCTGGTCTTGCTTGCTGAACATCGCGTCTCTCCCAGCGGCATCTGTGCGCCATTCGTCTCGGTAAGGCACTGGCAATCACGGCAGTGCCCTTTGATGCCGATGGTATGACCGGCGCAGACAGCTCAAATGCCTGCGCGCGCCACGCAAAGGTGCGTTTACGACATGGCTGGAAATGACCCAAAGAATGCATCCCCCTGTAGGAGCTGCCGAAGGCTGCGATCTTTTGACTTTGATTTTCAAGATCAAAAGATCGCAGCCTTCGGCAGCTACAGGGGTTATGCGAGCAATTGGCGGATGGCGAGCAACAGGAGGAAATGCGCGGGATAAAGGGCATAAGCCCAGCGCCGCATCGGCGCTGGCTGTAGATGGCGCACGTGTCGCAACAGGAACATTCCCAGCATTGGCGCAAACAGACATGTGGCAATGCCAAGGATCGCCACGCTACTGCCAAACCTCGCCGAGTCGTACAGCACCTGCCATTGATTCGCTGCGAGACAAATCAAACCCGGCAGCAAACCGAAGTACCACGGAAGGCGAAACACCCACAGCATCGCCAGCGGCAGCAGAACCCCGAAGAAGCCGAACATCAGTCGTTCCGGGAAAACTATCGCCAGCACCAGCGCAGCAACGCCCAGCAATCGCGACATGATCGATGGATCCTGCCACCCGCGCGCCACCAGCAACCCGAGCGCCAGGGTCGGCATCACGTTCAGCGTGTCGGGATCAGGAATGTACAACCGATAGGGAATTTCACTCACCACACTGAACAGCAATAACCAGCCCAGGTAGCGCCATTCCATCTTCCGCGATCCATCACGGGAAAGATTCGCCGCCATCGCCAGGCAAAACCAAGGAAACGCCAGCCGTCCCGGCACATACAACCAATCGGCGGAGAACCCGACATATCGCAGGTGATCGAGCAACATGCTCAGCAGCGCCAGCCACTTGAGCAGATCCAGCGCGCCGTCGCGTTTACTCAGGTGCATAATCGGCCTGTGTCCTTGTAATGTTCAGACAGCGACATCTCGTGTGCTCCCCGGAAGATCTTCGGTAAAGTGCGCACCATCATTGACCACGAGCCTTCACAAGAGTCTCGACCACGGAAGCCGGCCATGACCGACAAGAGCCAACAATTCGCCAGCGACAACTATTCCGGAATCTGCCCTGAAGCCTGGGCTGCCATGGAACAGGCCAACCACGGCCACCAGCGCGCTTACGGCGACGATGAATGGACCGCACGCGCGTCCGACCATTTCCGCAAACTGTTCGAAACCGACTGCGAAGTATTCTTCGCCTTCAACGGCACGGCCGCCAACTCGCTGGCCCTGTCGTCGCTGTGCCAGAGTTACCACAGCGTGATCTGCTCGGAAACCGCCCACGTCGAAACCGACGAATGCGGCGCTCCGGAATTCTTCTCCAACGGTTCGAAACTGCTGATCGCCGGTACTGAAAACGGCAAGATCACCCCGCAATCGATCCGCGAAGTCGCGCTCAAGCGCCAAGACATCCACTACCCGAAACCGCGCGTGGTCACCCTGACCCAAGCCACTGAAGTCGGCAGTGTCTACACCCCTGAAGAAGTTCGCGCCATCAGCGCGACTTGCAAAGAACTGGGCCTGCACCTGCACATGGACGGCGCACGTTTCTCCAACGCCTGCGCGTTCCTCGGCTGCTCGCCAGCCGATCTGACTTGGAAGGCCGGTGTTGACGTGCTGTGCTTCGGCGGCACGAAAAACGGCATGGCCGTGGGTGAAGCGATCCTGTTCTTCAACCACAAACTGGCGGAAGACTTCGACTATCGCTGCAAACAGGCCGGGCAGTTGGCGTCGAAAATGCGCTTCCTCTCGGCACCGTGGGTCGGCATCCTCGAAACCGACGCCTGGCTGAAATACGCCCGCCACGCCAACCACTGCGCGCAATTGCTGGCAGAACTGGTCAGCGACATTCCCGGCGTCGAACTGATGTTCCCGGTGCAGGCCAACGGCGTATTCCTGCAATTGTCGGAACCGGCCATTGCCGCGCTGACGGCGAAGAACTGGCGTTTCTACACCTTCATCGGCAAGGGCGGCGCACGCTTCATGTGCTCGTGGGACACCGAAGAAGAACGCGTCCGCGAACTCGCCCGCGACATCCGCGAAGTCATGTCCGCCTGACCTGACGCTGACTGATCGTTCCCACGCTCCGCGTGGGAATGCCTCTCGGGACGCTCCGCGTTCCATCCCCAGACGCTCAACACCGCTATGACGCAGAACGTCAGTGGCTGCATTCCCACGCGGAGCGTGGGAACGATCTTCGGTCGGGAATGATTTTTCCCACCGGCACTTCAGACTTCTCTGCTAGCGCGATCTCTTCGCCCGCCTCACCCTGATCGTTCCCACGCTCTGCGTGGTAACGCATCCCGGGACGCTCCGCGTTCCATTCCCGTCGCACCGCAAGATTCAAGGAAGAATCCCATGGGCCGCAGCCGCTACACCATTACCGAAACTGACAAACCGCATTTTCTGACCTGCACGATCATGGAGTGGTTACCTCTGTTCATCCGCCCTTACATCGTCGACCATCTGCTCAACGGCTGGCGATATCAACAGGCCCACAATGACTTGAAGCTGTACGGCTACGTGATTCTGGAAAACCATCTTCACTTCGTCGCTCAGGCGCCCGACCTGAGTAAATGCCTCAGCCAATTCAAATCATTCACTGCTCGACAGATTATCGATGACCTGCAAAGCAAAGGCGCGGACAAAGCTCTGCAACGCCTGCGCTTTAGCAAACGCGCGCATAAGCAGGATCGGGTGTACCAGCTGTGGCAGGAAGGCTCCCACGCAGAGATGGTCTACAGCGAATCGGTGATGCGTCAGAAGCTTGAATATATCCACGACAATCCAGTGAAACGCGGATATGTGGACTTGCCGGAACATTGGCGTTATTCGAGTGCCAGGGACTATGCGGGGATAGAGGGGCTGATTAAGGTTCAGTGCTGGTATTGATGGGACGCAGAGCGTCCCGGGCTGCATTCCCACGCGGAGCGTGGGAACGAGCAAATTGAGTCCGCCTGACCTTGATCGTTCCCACGCTCCGCGTGGGAATGCCGCTCGGGACGCTCCGCGTTCCAGCCTCACCGCTGTCGACATGCTTAACACCGCTATGACGCGGAGCGTCGACGGCTGCATTCCCACGCGGAGCGTGGGAACGATCGATGCCATTCTGCCCCGAAAGACTTGGTCTACATTGTCTGTCGAGCCCTCCGCTCACATAACAATAAGCAGGAGCATCGGCATGTCGTTACAAGGCAAAACCCTGTTCATCACCGGCGCCAGCCGTGGCATTGGCCGTGAGATTGCGCTGCGTGCCGCCAGGGACGGGGCCAATATCGTCATTGCGGCGAAGAGCGCCGAACCTCACGCCAAACTGCCCGGCACCATTCACAGCGTCGCCGCTGAAGTCGAAGCGGCGGGCGGCAAGGCCTTGGCCCTGCAGGTGGATGTGCGTGATGAAGACGCCGTGCGCAAAGCGCTCGCGCAGGCTAATGAACACTTCGGCGGCATCGATGCGCTGGTGAACAACGCTGGAGCGATCAAGTTGACCGGTGTGCAGCACATCGAACTCAAACGTTTCGACCTGATGCACCAGATCAACACCCGCGCGGTGCTGCTGTGCAGCCAGGCCGCCCTGCCCTATCTGAAGAAGTCCGCCGGGCACATTCTCAACCTGTCGCCGCCGCTGAATCTGGCGAGCAAATGGTTTGCGCAGTTCAGCCCGTATACCGTGACCAAATACGGCATGAGCATGCTGACGCTGGGGATGAGTGAAGAGTTTGCCAGTTACGGGATCAGCGTCAATTCGCTGTGGCCGCAGACGATGATTGCCACAGCGGCGATTGAGTTTCAGCTGGGAAATCGAGAGTCGTTCAAGCAGGCGCGCAGTCCGGCGATCATGGCGGATGCGGCGCATGTGATCCTGGATAGCAGCGGCCGGCAGATTACCGGGCGGTTGTTGATTGATGAGGAAGTACTGCGGGAGAGCGGCGTTACCGAGTTCAATCACTACCGCTTTGAACCCGACAGCACCGCAACCCTGATGCCCGACCTGTTCGTCGACTGAACACAATCCATGTAGGAGCTGCCGAAGGCTGCGATCTTTTGATCCTGCCCTTAAAAACAAGATCAAAAGATCGCAG
>NZ_RWIM01000140.1 GCF_009764645.1 Pseudomonas sp. PB106 | reverse complement strand
CCTGTTTTTAAAGATCAAAAGATCGCAGCCTGCGGCAGCTCCTACAGGTAGCCGTATCAGATAGATATAGTCCCAGGTGTTGGTTAGAGCGCGGAGCGAATCAGATCGCCGAGCCAATCCATAAATACCCTGACCCGCAACGGCAAATGCCGTTGCCGGGCATACAGCAACGAAATCCCCATCGCCGGCGCCGTAAATTGCGGCAACACCGTCACTAACTCACCATTTTCCAAGTGCGGTTGCATCCCGGTGCGCGGCACCTGTGTCAGACCAAAACCACCAAGACATGCCGACTCATACGCATCGGTGCTATTGACCGTGATACTGCCAGCCATCGGCAAGCGTTTCACCTGCCCGCCCTCTTCGTACACGAAGCCTTCGGATCGCGAACCCAATACGCCGACGTAATGCACCAACCGATGCTGCGCCAGATCTTCCAGCGTCTGCGGCACGCCGTAGCGTTCGAGGTACGCCGGGCTGGCGCAGTTGATCATCGGGAAGTCGCCCAAGTGGCGTGCCACCACCGATTGATCCGGCTGCGCGCCGATGCGCACGACGCAATCGAAACCCTCGCTGAGCAGATCGACGCGGCGGTCGGTGCTGCTGATTTCCAGCTCCAGGTTCGGGTGGCGATCCATGAACTGCGGCAGACGCGGCATGACCAGCCGTCGCGCAAGAATGTTCGGCATGTCGACACGAATCCGCCCGGTCAGCGAAGCCTCATCCTGGCGAAACAAGCCTTCGATCTCGTCCATGTGCGAGAGCAGATCCTTGCTGCGTTCGTACAACACCAGACCGTCCTGCGTCGCCTGCACCTTGCGCGTGGTGCGTTGCAACAGGCGCGTGCCGAGCAGCGCTTCGAGCGCCTGCACGTGCTCCGACACCGTAGAACGTGGCAGCCCGAGATTCTCGCCCGCGAGGGTGAAACTCGACAACTCGCTGACCCGCACGAAGGTGCGCAGCAGTTCCAGTTTGTTCATGGCAGGGCCTTTGATTGTTCGGCTGAGCCGATCAGTGATTCCGATTTCAGTCTGTTTATCACCTACCGGCGGATAAATACACTGAGTTCCATCACCACTCACCGCAATCGAGGAAGTCCCATGAATCGTAAAATCGCATTGATCACTGGCGCCAGTCGTGGCCTCGGCAAAAACGCCGCCCTGCACCTTGCTGCTCAAGGCGTCGACATCATCGGCACTTACCACAGCCGCGCCGATGAAGCGCAGGCGCTGGTCGTGGAACTGGAAAAACTCGGCGCCAAAGCCGTGATGCTGCAACTGGACGTTGGCCGCAGCGAAAGCTTTGCCGAGTTCGCCACGCGGGTCGAGCAGGCGTTACAGCAAACCTTCGAACGTCAGCGTTTTGATTTTCTGATCAACAACGCCGGAGTGGGCCTGCACGTGAGTTTCGCCGAGACCAGCGTTGAGCAATTCGACATGCTGATGAACGTGCATTTCAAAGGGCCGTTCTTCCTGACTCAACAACTGCTGCCACTGATCAACGACGGCGGCCGGATCATCAACATCTCCAGCGGCCTCGCGCGTTTCACCATCCCGGGCGCCAGTGCTTACGCGGCGATGAAAGGCGCAATTGAAGTGCTGACCCGCTATCAGGCGAAAGAGCTGGGCGCACGACAGATTGCTGTGAACACCCTGGCGCCGGGTGCGATTGAAACCGACTTTGGTGGCGGTACCGTGCGCGACAATGCGGCGGTCAATGCGATGGTCGCCGACAACACTGCGCTGGGTCGCGCCGGCCAGCCGGATGATATTGGCGGGGCGCTGGCGTTGTTGCTGTCACCGGGGGCGCAGTGGATCAATGGTCAGCGGGTTGAGGCTTCGGGCGGGATGTTCCTTTAACTCACCGCACACACATCCCCCTGTAGGAGCTGCCGAAGGCTCGGGCCGCGTTCGGACGATCTGTTGATCTTGCTGTTAAAAATCAACATCAAAAGATCGCAGCCTGCGGCAGCTCCTACATGGAGGCCGGGTTAACCCTCGCAAACGCGGCGCGTCATGAAGCGCTCCCGCACCACGTCATACCCCCAGTGATACACGTAGGTGTACGGCAGGAAGAACAGCAATACGCCGATGTCGAGCAAGAACGCTTGCCACAGGCTGACCGACAGCCACCAGGCAATCAGCGGCACGCCCATCACGATCAGGCCACCTTCAAACAGCAAGGCATGCACCCCCCGCACCCAGGCGTTGTGATCGACATTCATGCGCGCAAGCATGCGGTCGAAGAAGCGGTTGAACACCACGTTCCAGGCCAGCGCCAGCACCGCGATCAATACGGTCACCGCGCCCATTTCCAGCATCGGTTTTTTCATGATCCACGCCAGCAACGGCGTGCAGATCAGGATGGCCAGCAGTTCGAAACCAACCGCTTGGAAGATACGTTCAGTGAGGGATTTGTTGGCCGTCATGACCAGACTCCTTGAGTGAAGATGGTTGCCATGATCCATCCTCAAACCGATACTTCATAACCAATAACCATCGATCAAGGCGATAGTTGATGATCTCTCAGGAAGTGCTGTTGGCATTTGTGCAGGCGGCCACGCAGGGCTCGTTTTCCGCAGCGGCGCGCAAGTTGGGGCGCAGTCAGTCGACCATCAGCGCGGCAGTGGCCAGTCTGGAGATCGATCTGGATCTGGTGCTGTTCGACCGCAGCAGTCGCAAACCGACGCTGACCCCGGCCGGCCACGTGATGCTGCAACGCGCCGAAGCGATTCTCGCCGCCAGCAGTCGTCTGGAAATGACCGCGCGACAGTTGTCCCAAGGCGTCGAGCCGAAACTGACCGTGGCGATTTCCGACACTTATCAGTCGTACCGTTTTGAAGCGGCGTTGGTCGGGTTCGAACAGCGTTACCCGGATCTGGAGCTGGAATGCCTGATCGCCGAATGCGATGACTTGATCGAGCTGGTGCAACGGGGTCGCGCGCATCTGGCCTTCGCCGAAATGCAGGACAATTATCCAGCGGATCTGGCGACGTCGACGGTGGCCGAGCGCACGGAGATCGCCTTGTTCGTCAACCGCGACCACGCGTTGGCTAAACTTGATCACGTTGATCAGCAGGTGCTGGAGCAGCATCGCGAGCTGCGTCTGGCGACCATCGTCAATCCGTATGACAGCCGTGGCAAAGGGCGGGTGTGGTCGGCGCCGAGTTATCTGATGCTGCTGGAAATGGCCGAGAAAGGTTTTGGCTGGGCCCCGTTGCCGCGCTGGCTGGCGCAGCGGTTCGGCAATGATTTGCTGGTGGAGTTAAAGGTGCGCGGCTGGCCGAAACCGGTGTTTGTCGACGCGTTGTGGTCGCGGCTGTATCCGCCGGGGCCGGCGGGGAGTTGGTTGTTGAGCAAGATGCTGGAATAGCAGCGCTGCCAATCGCTGGCAAGCCAGCTCCCACAGGTAGCGAGGTGTTCATTGATTTTGTGTACGACGCGGACACTGTGGGAGCTGGCTTGCCAGCGATGGCGTCAGCCCAGACACCCTTATCAAGCCGCTTCGATCATCACCGACGTATGGATTCAATAACGATCCTGCAAGTCGGTGAAACTCTCCAATATCCCCCAATCAATCCCCTCTCCCCCTGGGAGAGGGCTAGGGTGAGGGCAATTCCAGCGCCGAAAGCCGTCCTTCAATAAACCGCCGTTCCGGCTCTTGCCGTGTCAATTCCAAGGCCCGCACATACGCCGCCCTCGCCTCCTCCACCCGACCCAACTGCCGACAAAACTCCGCCCGCGCCGAATGCGCCAGGTGGTAATCCTGCAATTCGCCGCGATCAAGAATTCCTTCAATCAAATTCAACCCCGCCAACGCGCCATCACGTTTGGCCACCGCCACCGCCCGGTTCAACTCGATCACCGGCGACGGCACCGCGCGCAATAGCACGTCATACAAACCAACGATCTGCTGCCAATCCGTGTCCGTCGCCGTCGGCGCTTCGGCATGCACCGCCGCAATCGCCGCTTGCAAACAATACGGGCCGAACCGCCGCGTGCTCAGTGCACGCTCAACCAACGCACACCCTTCAGCAATCAACCCGGCGTCCCAGCGCGAGCGATCCTGATCATCCAGCAGCACCAATTCACCGTCCAGCGAGGTGCGCGCCGAGCGCCGCGATTCGTGCAACAGCATCATCGCCAACAGCCCCATGACTTCCGGCTCCGGCAGCAATTCCATCAACAACCGCCCCAGCCTGATCGCCTCGCGCGTCAGGTCTTCACGGGTCAACTCGGCGCCGACCGACGCCGAATAGCCTTCGTTGAACACCAGATAAATCACCCGCAACACGCTGTCGAGGCGTTCGGGCAGTTCGCTCAGGCTCGGTACTTGATAAGGGATTTTTGCATCACGGATCTTGGCTTTCGCCCGCACGATGCGCTGGGCAATCGCCGCCGGTGCCGAGAGAAACGCACGAGCGATTTCCTCGGTGGTCAGGTCGCAGACCTCACGCAGCGTCAACGGCACTTGCGCATCCGCCGCCAGCGCCGGGTGGCAGCAAGTGAAGATCAGCCGCAGACGATCGTCTTCCACGTCTTCGCCACTCCAGTCGGCCTGTTCGAGTTCTTCCAGTTGCGCCACCAGCAACGGCTGCGAGGCCTTGAACCGCGCGCGGCGGCGCAACACGTCTATCGCCTTGAAGCGCCCGGTGGACACCAGCCAAGTGCGCGGATTGTCCGGCACGCCGTCGCGCTGCCAGCGTTCGACCGCGACGAAGAACGCCTCGTGCAAGGCTTCTTCGGCGAGGTCGAAATCGCCGAGCAGCCGAATCAGCGTCGCCAGAATCCGCCGCGAGTCTTCGCGATAGACCTGCTCGACCCGCGCCCGAACCTCAGACATTCAACTGCCGCACCGGGCGCACTTCAACGCTGCCAACCCGCGCCGCCGGAATGTTGCCGGCGACCTGAATCGCCTCGTTGAGGTCCTTGGCGTCGATCAGGTAGAAACCGGCGAGCTGCTCCTTGGTTTCGGCAAACGGGCCGTCGGTGATCGACAGTTTGCCGTTGCGCATGCGCACCGTGGTGGCGGTCTGCACCGACTCCAACGCTTCGGCGGCAACCATCCGTCCGCTGCCCTGAATCGACTCGGCGTAGGCCCAGCACTCGGCGTCTTCCGGGCTGTCGGGCGAAGAATGCAGCAGACGTTCATCGCTGTAGACCAGGCATAAATACTTCATGGCGTTCTCCTGAATCGGACGGATCAACTATGGCTGAAGATCAGGGCGTCACATCGAACAGGGTCGCGCCGCTCATCGGATCGAACGGCGCCGACCAGTGTTCATGGGCGATTTTCCAGGCCCCGCCGACCTGCCGATAACACGCGGTGACGCGCATCCAGCAACTCTGGGTTTCGCCTTTCTCATTGGTGCCGCCGCAGTTGGCGACCCAGTGGGCGAAGGCGATGTTGTCGGCGCTTTCGATGGCGATTTCGTGGAATTCGAAGATGTGCGGGCCGGGGCACATTTCCATGCACGCCACCCAGTGTTCGCGGTAGGCCGGTTTGCCTTTGAATTGCAGGGCCTTGATTGCATCGAACGAGACGATGTCGTCGGCGTACAACGCCATGACTTTCTCCACGTCCTTGGTCATGACGGCTTCGCGGTAGGTGTTGATCAGGGTCTGGATTTCAGTGTCTGCGCTCATGGTGTTCTCCGTGGTTTTTGTTGTGAAGACACCTTTAGTCGTTCGCCGAACAGGCAGATCGACAGATGAAACAAAAAAAATCCGCGAAGGACAAAATCGCTAGAATCGGCGACTTATCTTGTAGGAAAAGGGAATTCCCGTGTCAGCCCAACTTGTGCCGTACGACAGCCTGAACGCTTTGCAGCGTGAGCAAGTCGAGGCGATTGAAATTCATGCCGAGCAGATCAAATTCTCTGGCGATATTCATGGCGCGTTGCACACGCTGCTGTCGAAGCCCGGCCCCGGCGTGAAGGGTTTTGCCTTGCTGGCGGATGAAGTGCCGGTGGCGTTTCTGCTACTCAAGCGCCCGCCGGTGTTGCCCGCCTGGGCCGATGAACACAGCGCCACGTTGCATGCGTTGCAGGTTGATCGACGCGCGCAGGGCAAGGGTTACGGCAAAGCGTGTTTGCTAGCGCTGCCCGAGATTGCGCGCCAGGCCTGGCCGGAGATCAAGGGGCTGGAATTGTCAGTGGACGCCGATAACGACGCGGCCATCGCGCTGTATGCCAAACACGGCTACGTTGACAGCGGCGAGGCGTACAAGGGCCGGATCGGTTACGAGCGGCGCATGGGCCTGGTGTTCTAAGTTATCGGGGGTGCAGGGCAAACCGGCGAAAACCGTGTTGCTGGTGACGGTGGAGGCGGCATTTTTTTCATTGCTCGAAAGGTTCGTCCGTTCGGATGCGTGGAATCCTGAAACGCATCTGCCGCGCTCGGCCCTGCCCTCTGCTGGTGCCTTCCACAAATGCCTGAATGACGGCGAGTTCGATGCCGAGTCCTACGACCGGGAAGCGCCGAAACGGGTAACCGACACTCTCTACTGACACTCTCGTAGATGATCGTTCCCATGCTCCGCGTGGGAATGCCTCTTGTGACGCTCTGCGTCACGACTTTGGGACGCGGAGCGTCCCCGGCTGCATTCCCACGCAGAGCGTGGGAATGATCAGCAGCGGGGTTGAATCAGAGGGTGAGGATCATCTCGTGCCACGCCATGCCGCCGTGATCCGACTCCGACGGTTTGATGTAGGCAAAGCCAAACCCGGCATACAGCGGAATGTGCTTCTCTTTGCACATCAGGTGAATCGTCGCCTTGTCCATCCCGCGCATACGCTCGATGAACTCACCCATCAAGCGCTTGGCCAAACCCTGCCCCTGATAATCCGGGTGCACCACCACCGACATGATCACCACATTCGGGCCTTTCGGGTCATGGCCGACCAGTTCCTTGAACGCCTCGTCCGACATCTGCACATCGAACGCCGCGCCGGAATTAACGAACCCGGCTACCTCGCCATCGACTTCAGCCACGACAAAACCTTCCGGCCAAGTGGCGATGCGCGTGGCAATTTTCTCCCGGGTGGCCGCCTCATAGCCTTCGTAGGCAACGGTTTCGATGGCGTAGCAGCGGTCCAGGTCGGTGGCGGTGACGTTGCGGATGATGGTGTTCATGGCGGCTCGGAAATCAGCAGAATAAAGTGCCAAAAGCATAAAGGAATCACGGGGGCATATCGATCCGCGCACGGCGCAGACGCATGAGGCGGGTCAGTGATCCGCCTCATCGGCGGTAGCTCAAGCCTTGCTATCGACCGGCACGCAGATTTCCAGTTTGCCGGTGTGCAGGCGCGGATTGAAATCAGCGCTGTAACGCTCCAGCTCCGGGGCATTCAGTTCCACGTAGTGGGAGTTCGGCAACCAGGTTTTGTAGATGTATTGCAGGGTTTGCGGCAACTGATCGAGCGGCCCTTGATGTTCAAACACAGCGTACTGGCGAGGCAGCACTTCGACCCAGCGATAGACGTCCTGCGGCAGCTCATCAAGCTTGCTGATCTCCACCCCGGCGATGTAATCGAAGCCGCCCTTGCCGTCGAAATTGCAGCAGACGCCGTAGGTCACTTCGCCTTTCTGCCCGGGAATCCGCCCCAGGTGCGGCAGGAATTTCTCCCACAGCGCCGGGATGTCCTTGGCGGTGTCTTGGGTAAATCGATCGCCAAATCCTGCAATCAGCAGGAAGTGTCCATGTTCGAAGCGAGGTTCAGCCACTTCGACGCGTGTTTGCTCATCCATGACTCGACTCCTGGCACAAAAAGGGATTCGGCTGAGAGTATAGAAAGCCGAATCCAATTCGCACATTTACAACGCGTGCAACTGCTCGACGGCACCCGAACCGACAAATTCGTTATAGCCAGATACGATCACGTAGATTGCGAAATAGCAGAAGATCGCTGCAGATGCCATATAGGAATAGCGCAATAGCTTGTCACCCAGCAGCTTGCCGCCGTGGCTCGCGGCGAAGCACAAACCGGCCGACCACAGCAGCCCGGCGCAGAGGAAACCGCCAAGGAACAGCGCCGAACTCAGCGGGCCACCGGCGCCGGATCGAGCGATCAGCGTGCCGCCAACAGCGGCGAACCAGAGAATCGCGCTCGGCGACGACATGGCGAGGAAAATCCCCCGAAAGAATTCTTTGCGATGGGAGTTCTGCCCCACCTCGGCGGTCGCGGCCAGTTGCGCTTCGTGATGGATCGCCGAGTAAATCATCTTCGCCGCAAAGTAGATCAACAGCGCCGAACCGCCGATCCACAGCACCCAACGCACAGTTTCGTATTGCAGCAGAACCGTCATTCCGGCCAGCGCCAGCACCGCGTAAATCAGGTCGCCAACGCACGTGCCGAGGCCCAGCGCGAAGCCCTGAAAGTATCCGCGCTGCATGGCCAGCGTGATCATCGCGATGTTGGCCACGCCGATATCCAGGCACAGCGAAAGGCTCAGCAAGAAGCCGCTGGTGAATTCCATCTACCGATTTCCTTGGGACAAAATTGTTTACAAACGGGCTGGACAGTATGCCATCACTGACCTTATCTTCCGCCACAGGTCACCGCAGTGACCAGCGTCGCTCGGACGGTTCCGGGCGCTTACGTTATCCGAGGCAACAATGGCTGAACAAGGTTCGCCGCGCCGCTTTGCGCGCATAGATCGACTCCCCCCTTACGTTTTCAACATCACCGCCGAGCTAAAGATGGCCGCGCGTCGTCGTGGTGAAGACATCATCGACTTGAGCATGGGCAACCCCGACGGGGCCACACCGCCGCACATTGTCGAAAAACTCGTGCAAGTCGCCCAACGAGAAGACACCCACGGTTACTCGACGTCCAAGGGTATTCCGCGCCTGCGCCGGGCGATTTCCAACTGGTACAAACAGCGCTACGAGGTCGATATCGACCCGGAAAGCGAAGCCATCGTCACCATCGGTTCCAAGGAAGGCCTGGCGCATTTGATGCTGGCGACCCTCGATCAGGGCGATACCGTGCTGGTGCCGAACCCGAGTTACCCGATTCACATTTACGGTGCGGTGATTGCCGGCGCCCAGGTGCGTTCGGTGCCGCTGGTGCCGGACGTGGACTTCTTCGACGAACTGGAACGAGCGATTCGCGGCTCGATTCCAAAGCCGAAAATGATGATCCTCGGCTTCCCGTCGAACCCGACTGCGCAGTGCGTGGAACTGGATTTTTTCGAACGAGTGATCGCCCTCGCCAAGCAGTACGACGTGCTGGTGATCCACGATCTGGCCTACGCCGACATCGTCTACGACGGCTGGAAAGCCCCGTCGATCATGCAGGTGCCGGGCGCCAAGGACATCGCGGTGGAGTTTTTCACCCTGTCCAAGAGCTACAACATGGCCGGTTGGCGCATCGGTTTCATGGTCGGCAACCCGGAGCTGGTCAACGCCCTCGCGCGCATCAAGAGCTACCACGATTACGGCACCTTTACCCCGCTGCAAGTGGCGGCGATTGCTGCACTGGAAGGCGATCAGCAATGCGTGCGCGACATCGCCGAGCAGTATCGTCAGCGTCGCAACGTGCTGGTCAAAGGCCTGCATGAACTGGGCTGGATGGTCGAGAACCCGAAGGCGTCGATGTATGTCTGGGCGAAGATTCCTGAGGCATATGCGCATCTGGGTTCGCTGGAATTCGCCAAGAAACTGCTGGCCGAGGCCAAGGTGTGCGTCTCGCCGGGGGTTGGTTTTGGTGAGTATGGTGATGATCACGTGCGCTTTGCGCTGATCGAAAACCAGGACCGCATTCGTCAGGCTGTACGCGGGATTCGCGGCATGTTCCGGGCCGATGGCCTGGCCCCGAAAACCACTGCCTGACGCCTATCCCCACTGCCTGATCATTCCCACGCTCTGCGTGGGAATGCCGCAATGGACGCTCTGCGTCCGCTTCGGGACGCAGAGCGTCCCGGGATGCATTCCCACGCAGAGCGTGGGAACGATCCACCCACAAAAAAACCGCATCGCTGCGGTTTTTTTGTGCCTGCAAAACGCCGCTTAAACGAACAGCGACAACAGCAGGATAAAGCCCAACGCCACCACCGAGAGGATGGTTTCCATTGCCGTCCAGGTCTTGAACGTCTCGGCCACGGTCATGTTGAAGTACTGCTTCACCAGCCAGAAACCGGCGTCGTTCACGTGGGACAGAATCAGCGAACCGGCGCCGGTAGCAAGTACCAGCAACTCACGGTTAACGCCCGGAATCATCCCCACCACCGGCACCACAATGCCCGCGCCAGTGATGGTTGCGACCGTCGCCGAACCGGTGGCGATACGAATCACCGCCGCCACCAGCCACGCCAGCAGGATCGGCGAGATCTGTGCGCTGACCGCCATGTGGCCGATCACGTCGCCCACGCCGCTGGTGACCAGCATCTGCTTGAAGCCACCGCCGGCACCGATGATCAGGATGATCGCGGCGGTTGGCGCCAGGCTTGCGTCCAGCCACTTGAGCATTTGCTGGGAACCGATGCCCTGCTTGTGACCGAAGGTGTACAGCGACAGCAGCAACGCCAGCAGCAGTGCCGAGATCGGGTGACCGATCATGTCCATCCAGGTGCGGAAGAAGTGACCGTCCGGCAGCGCCACGTCAGCGAAGGTTTTCAGCAGCATCAGGAACACCGGCAGCAGCACGGTGACCAGGGTGATGCCGAAGCTCGGCAGCTTGGCCGAGTCGTCGTTTTCACGGGCCAGTTGATCGACCAGTTCCTGATTCGGATGACCCGGAATGTGCTTGGCGATGAACGTGCCGAAGATCGGACCGGCAATGATTGCAGTCGGCAGCGCAACGATCAGACCGTAGAGAATGGTCTTGCCGATGTCAGCGCCGAATACGCCGATGGCCAGCAGCGGGCCCGGGTGCGGTGGCACCAGACCGTGCACGGCGGACAGGCCGGCGAGCAGCGGGATACCGATCTTGATGATCGACACACCGGTGCGGCGCGCAACGATGAACACCAGCGGAATCAGCAGAACAAAACCGATCTCGAAGAACAGCGGAATGCCGACCAGGAACGCAGCGAACATCATCGCCCACTGGACTTTGTCCTTGCCGAACGCACGGATCAGGGTCTGGGCGATCTGATCCGCCCCGCCCGATTCGGCCATCATTTTGCCGAGCATGGTGCCCAGCGCGAGGATGATGCCGACGAAACCGAGCACGCCACCGAAGCCGTCCTGGAACGCTTTGATGATCGTGCCGATCGGCATACCGGACGTCAGGCCGAGGAACGCGGCGGCGATGGTCAGGGAAATAAACGGGTGCAGCTTGAACTTGGTGATCAGGACAATCAGTCCGATCACCGTGACCACTGCATCAAGCAGCAGAAACGCGTCGTGGGACATGCCAAACATTGGGGGTGTCTCCTGGATTGTTGTTGTTATTAAAGCGGGTTAAACAGAAGTCGGGAGGACAGCGCTATCTCTTTCAACACACTCATACCGCCTGCTTCAGACCGTTGGCTTGCCACCAGACGTGAGCCTGGGACGCCAGTTCTTCAACGCTGTGGATCGAAGCATTCAGGGCCAACGTCAACGGCTCGCCTTTCGGCGATTCGAGGGTGGCGAACTGGCTTTCGATCAGCGTGGCCGGCATGAAGTGGCCCGGACGATGGGACACACGTTCAGCGGCTACTTCAGGGGTCAATTCAAGAAACACGAAGCCCAGGCCCGGCAAGGCGCTGCGCAACACTTCGCGATAACTGTGTTTAAGGGCCGAGCAGGTCAGCACTGGGCGTTTGCCCAGCGCATCGACACGGCGCAACTCATCGCACAGGCTGTCGAGCCAGCCGGCGCGGTCGTCGTCGTTCAGGGGGATCCCCGCGCTCATCTTTTCGATGTTCGCGGCCGGATGAAAAGTATCGCCTTCAATGGCAGTGGCGCCGCTCAATTGGCACAGGGCCTCGCTGACGCACGTCTTGCCGCAACCGGCAACGCCCATGATGACCAGGGCGGTGATGGGATGACTCATATAACACCTCAGCGCGCAGACAGCGCTACCTTTGCTAGCTATGACTCTAGTGCACAGGCAGAAGTTGCCGACGCCTTCTTGTCGTTTTTTTGGGTTGCAGCAGGTTTGTTCCCAACGCCAAAAAGCGAAGATCAGGCAGGACCTCGCTTACGCATTTACAGCTGCATCAGGACAGCGCTACCTTAGTGCCTTGATTTTTGTTTGGCAAGCCGTCGATGACCACCCCTAAAAACGATAAAAATACCCGCACCACCGGCCGTCCCACCCTGAATGAAGTTGCCCGCCTGGCCGGTGTCAGTCCGATTACCGCCTCGCGTGCCTTGCGCGGGGTCAGCACCGTGGCCACCGAACTGGTGGAAAAAGTCCGGAAAGCCGCCCTCGAACTCAACTATGTGGTCAACCCTGCCGCCCGCGCTTTAGCCTCGGCGCAGAGCCATTCGGTCGTGGTGTTAGTGCCTTCGCTGTCCAACTTGTTGTTCATCGACACGCTGGAAGCCATTCATCGAGTGCTCACGCCCAAGGGCTTCGAAGTGCTGATCGGCAACTTTCACTACTCCCGTGATGAAGAAGAAAACCTGCTGCGCAACTACATGGCTTATCAGCCGCGCGGTTTCCTGTTGACCGGGTTTGATCGCACCGAAAGTTCGCGGCGAATGATCGAGGCGAGCAACATTCCTTGCGTGTACATGATGGAACTGGACAGTGCGGCTGGCGTGAACTGCGTCGGTTTTTCGCAACTGAGTGCCGGTGAAACAGCAGCCGAGCATTTACTGTCCCGTGGACGCAAACGTCTGGCGTATATCGGCGCACAACTTGATCAACGTACGCTGCTGCGCGGTGAAGGGTTTCGCAAAGCGTTGCAGAAGGCCGGGCGTTACGACCCGGACCTGGAAGTGCTGACGCCGCGTGCTTCGTCGGTGGGCTTGGGCGGCGAGTTGTTTTTGCAGTTGCTGGCGGCGCATCCGGATGTTGATGCGATCTTCTTTGGTAACGACGATTTGGCGCAGGGTGCGTTGCTCGAAGCGTTGCGCAATGGCATCAGGATTCCTGAGCAGGTGGCGATCCTCGGTTTCAACGACTTGCCGATGTCCGAACACATGGTGCCGCGCCTGAGCAGCATCAACACCCCGCGTGAGGCGATTGGCCGGCGTGCGGCGGAGCAGATGTTGACATTGATGGCGGGGAACTCGGTTGCACGCCCGGTTGAAGACATGGGCTTTGAACTGAAGATTCGCGAAAGTACCTGACTTCTGGAATCCCTGAAATTCCTGTGGGAGCTGGCTTGCCAGCGATGGCGGCAGGTCACTCAAAACTGGGTTGGCTGACACACCGCTATCGCTGGCAAGCCAG
>NZ_RWIM01000139.1 GCF_009764645.1 Pseudomonas sp. PB106 | reverse complement strand
ACGCTGCGATCTTTTGATCTTGATTGATTTTTGAACACAAGATCAAAAGATCGCAGCGTGCCGCAGCTCCTACAAGGGTAACGCCTCAAGTCGCAGGCACAAAAAAACCGTGCCCGGATCGCTCCGGTGCACGGTTTTTTATTGCTGCGTCTTACTTGTTCACAGCGTCGGTCAGGCCTTTGGCCACAACCAGCTTGATCACTTTCTTCGCAGGGATTTCGATGGCAGCGCCAGTCGAAGGGTTACGGCCAGTGCGGGCAGGACGCTCGGTCACTTTCAGCTTGCCGATACCTGGCAAGGTGATTTCGCCGCCGTTTTCCAGCTGATCGGCAACGATTTGGCCCAGTTGGTCCAGAGCGTTACGCGCGGTGGTTTTCGGCGCGTCGATAGCTTCAGCGATGTCGGCGATCAGTTGGTCTTTAGTAAGAGCCATGTAGTGTTCCTTCCCTATCAAATTCATATGGATTGCAGAGTGCAGTGTCAGCCATCGAGCCCGATCTTCTGGATCTGGCACCCTCGGCGATAACCACGACGAGTCGGGTTATAGATGCCGAAATCAGGGTTTGGTTCGACCTGACAAATGCTGAATGCACGCTTAACGCAGTGACTTCGCGTAAGACCGGGCAAAACTAGCACAGAGACAAGGAAATATCCGCCTCTAGCTACCTATTTGGTCAGCTTTATTGCTCTAAACCGCTAAAAAACTGCATAAGCGTCAATGGTCGCCCGGGTTTTGCCCTGCAACCCGCGCCAAAACCAGTGGTTGCGGTACACTGGGCGCTTTTTCGGGGGAGCCTGCCCTCCTCCCTTCCACCAGCCGAGAAGCCCATGCCGATCCGTCATTGCATCGTCCACCTGATCGACAAAAAACCCGACGGCACGCCCGCAGTTCTGCACGCCCGTGACACGGAACTGGCCGAGTCTGCAGCCATCGAGAACATGCTCGCCGACCTCAACGAGAGCTATAACGCCAAACAGGGCAAAGCCTGGGGTCTGTTCCATCCGGAATCCGGCGCGTTCCCGTTCAGTGGCTGGCTGAAGGAATACATGGACGGCGGCAAGGACTTCACCGCGTTCAGCAAAGTCGCGGTCGAGCATTTGCAAAAGCTGATGGAAGAATCGAACCTGTCGGTCGGCGGCCACGTGCTGTTCGCCCACTATCAGCAAGGCATGACCGATTACCTGGCGATCGCCCTGCTGCACCACAGCGAAGGCGTGGCGGTGACCGATGAGCTGGACGTGACCCCGTCGCGCCATCTCGATCTCGGTCAGTTGCACCTGGCGGCGCGCATCAACGTCTCCGAGTGGCAGAACAACAAGCAGTCCAAGCAGTACATCTCGTTCATCAAGGGCAAGAACGGCAAAAAGGTTTCCGAATACTTCCGCGACTTCATCGGTTGCCAGGAAGGCGTCGACGGCCCCGGCGAAACCCGCACGCTGCTCAAGGCCTTCAGTGACTTCGTCGAGAGCGAAGACCTGCCGGAAGAGTCCGCCCGCGAGAAGACCAAGACCCTGGTCGATTACGCCAGCAGCCAGGCCAAGCTCGGTGAACCGATGGGCCTGGAAGAGCTCTCCGAGCTGATCGACGAGGAGCGCCCGAAGGCCTTCTACGATCACATCCGCAACAAGGATTACGGCCTGTCGCCAGAGATTCCGGCGGACAAACGCACCTTGAATCAATTCCGCCGCTTCACCGGTCGCGCCGAAGGCCTGTCGATCAGCTTCGAGGCACACCTGCTGGGCTCCAAGATCGAGTACGACGAAGAGGCCGGCACCTTGGTGATCAAGGGCCTGCCGACTTCGCTCACCGATCAGCTGAAGCGCCGCAACTGATGCTCGGCAATGTGCTGAAGAAGGTCGCACTGGTTCTGCTGGTGGTCGTGGTTTATCAGAACTGGGGCAAGATCGAGCGGGTTTTCAACCCGTCGCAGATGGTTGCAGAACAGACACGCGCGCAAGCCAACGTCGTGCTCTACGCCACCGACTGGTGCGGCTACTGCAAGCAGACCAAACGCTTTCTCGACAGCAAGGGAATTCCGTTCAAGGAGTTCGATATCGAGAAGGATGCCGAGGCGCGCAAGGCGTATGAGGCATTGGGTGGACGCGGGATTCCGTTGATCGACGTCAACGGCACGTTGATTCGCGGGTTTGACCCGGACGAGATTCTCGCTGCCCTGAAATAACAGCAAGATCAAAAGATCGCAGCCTGCGGCAGCTCCTACATGAGGTTTGTGTAGGGACTGCCGCAGGCTGCGATCTTTTGCTTTTATCGGGCTTCGATACGGAAACCAAAGCGCGGGAAGTGCACATGCACCACACCACCACGTTCGTCTTCGCGACGAATGATCAGCTCTTCGCTGCCAGCAAACAGTAGTTCACCCACCACCGGATCAACGCCGTAATCCGTCGCCGAGATCGCCACTTGCTGGCCAGCCTTGAAGCCGTTCGGGTCAACGAACTGCTCATTCGGCAATTCTGCCGGCTTCGCATTGCGCGCCACTTCCAGGGCTTCCTCTGAGGTCATCGCACTGGCCGCGCCGTGGCCAAAGCCCAACACCCGACCCAACCAAGCCGAAACAGCCGGATACTCATCCACCAGCGGCGCGGTCACGTGAGTCGCTTTGAGGAACCACAGCGGGTGCGCCAGCGCGAAGTCGGCAATCGACGGCTCACCAAAGAGGAAGTCGCCCTGCTCGCGCTGCAGCTGCTGCTCCAGCCGCGCCATGATCGTCGGCCATTGATGCTTGGCCTGCTCGGCGGACAAACGCGTGGCGCTGCCGCCACTGAACAGGCCAGCACGGTCGGCCAAGAACGCTTTGATCGCTTCCGGCGGCAACTTGCCGAAACGTACGGCCACCGATTCCGGCTGGAACACCAGGCTCACGGCATGTTGAAACACCACCGAATCAACCCAGGTAGCGAAACTGGCGGTGGTCATTTCCTGACCTTCAGGAAAGAAGCTCGGCAGGGCTTTTTCCTGCTCCAGTCGACGGGCGATCAGCGACGTGTCGCAATAGATGTCGGCGCCTATTTGCAGCACCGGGGTCTTGCGATAGCCACCGGTCAGGGCGGTCAGATCCGGTTTCGGCATGACTGGCGAGATGTGCACCGAGCGCCAGGACAAGCCTTTGAAGCCCAGCAGCAGACGGGCCTTCTCGGCAAATGGAGAGGTCGGGTAATGGTGGAGAATCAACTCGGACATGCTCGGCTCCGCCGCTCAAATAGTGAGCCCGCAGCTTAGCGTGCATTTGCTTAGCAGCCTACAGATCTGCCTGATGGGAACCCATCAGTCAGATTGATAAGACGCGACCAGACACTCCTTGGCGCTCTTCTTGAGCTTTTTGATCAACCGTTCCTGGCGCAGCGCGTCGCTTTTGTCGCGGCACAGCTCGGTGTAGACCAATGCCATGGCGGGGCTTGAGAGGAAGAACCGTGCGCCTTTGCCGCTCTGATGCTTGGCGAAACGACGCAGCGGATCGTCGCTGATCCCGCAATACAGTGAACCGTTGGCCGCGCGAACGAGGTAGACGAACCAGGACTTGCTCACCGGTTCGGCAACATCGACAGATTTTTCGCTAAGGCTGGTCACTTCGGGATCAAGACGTGTAGGAAACAGGCCGCGATCTTATCAGCGACCCGCCTGAAATGCCTTCAGTCCCTTCAATGCCTGTGCGCGCACGGTATTGCGCACCAGCGGCGTCCAGCCCAGCAGCAGGCCTTTGAAACCGAGCGCCTGACGTGACCAGCGCCACAGATCGAAGTGGTCGTGGTGTTCGCAGATCTTGCCGTCACGGAAGACGAAACGTGCCTGGATATCGTTGATCACGACATTGCCGGTCTGGCTGAACAGGTAAGTCGCGACCCAGTGCGCACCGCCGCTGCGCTCATCGGCACGGATGTTGTCGAAGGTCAGGGAGAAATCCTTGGCCCGAGTGGTGAGCATGCGCCACATGTCACCGGCATCGCGCCCGCGCAGTTCACCAAACGCCGGATCGCTGAACAGCACATCGTCGGTGTAACAGGCGGCCATGGCCTCGGCATCAAGGCGCTGGAAGGCCTGGTAGAAACGGGTGATCAACGCGGCGTGAGCTTCACTCATGGGCAATCTCCAAATAGGTACAGATTGCCATCACCATAATCTGCCATGCGCGGAAACACTATCGGCATTCACACGATCAGGACAAAAGCTTACCGCTCGTCGGACAAAGCGACATACCTGTTAGTTCTTACAGTGGCCAGCCACTCGATCCGGGTGTTTGATCTGGGTTCATCAGGCGCACCGAGCGGCCTGCACGACAAGGATCACGTCCCATGAGCATCGATAAGCCAACGATAGGGTTGCTGGCCAATTATCCTGTGAAATTTGCCGGTGCCACGCCGAACGTCATTGTCAGCCCCGCCCCTCCTGCCGGTGTTCCCGTGGAGGGCTTACCGCTGTCCAGTTTCAAAGAAGTGGTCAGGCGCGATGGCCGTCGTGAAGGTGCGGTGGAGGCATTGATCGATCCGCCTATGGCAGGCTATCTGAATATCGCGCTGTACATGAAAGGCCCGCGCGATACCGCGCCGCAGCTCATCGAACGCAGACCCGTGCCACCGGCCGAGCAGAATGATCCGGTGCGCTTTCACGTTTACCAGTCATTGTTCAACGACGGCGTTCACATCTTTACGTATGAAGTGGAACGTGCCAGCGGAAACAGTGGCCCTTCGATCGAATCGTGGGCGCTTTATCATCGCGACTTGCCTGGGGGTAATGACGTCCCCGGCACAGGTGACCATCCCGCCCTTGCTATCAGCCTGCCAGCCGAGCTGGGCGACCCGCCACGTATCGGCAAAGAGGAAGCAGATCGCGGCGTGGCCATCACGGTGTCCTACCCGTTTATGAGAGATCAAGACAGCATCACGCTGGAACTGAACCGTAGTCGGTTCCCCTTCACCGTACAGCCAGGCCAGCAAGACAGACCCTTTGTAATAACGGTGACCCGGGAGATGTTCGAAGAGGCTGGCAATAATGCCCGCTTTCCGATCTCGTACACGGTGATCGATCAGGTAAACAATCCGACGGACAAGCGGCGCTGGTCAAGGGTGATCGAGGCCAATGTCGACACGACTTCCGAGCTGGATCTGAAGTTTATAAACAGTCCGTTTACCGTGGCGCAAGGTGGGACACTCAAAGCCATTCAGTTGCGTCTGACGCGCGCGGGGCAACCCTTCGCTGGCATTGTCAGAATCACGCTACCTGCCGGCACACGATATGCAGATGGATCGAGCGGCGGTCGAGACTTCCCGACACTGGCGGATGGCACTCTGACAATTGGAGGGGTGAAGGCCAGCAGCACACCCGGCACTTTTTCAATCATCGCCGCCAGTGGTCCAGCCCATGCCAGCAGTGAATTGTCGATCAAACCTTATGGAGCGCTCGGACCGATTGCTCTGCCCGGCAGCGTCCTGGGTGTGACACTGAGCGCCGATGGACTGCAGGCCTGCGTCACGGGACACCAGAATGTTTTTGCAATCGATACGACCGCGTCCTCGCTGCAAAAGGTCATCAGTATTCCCACACTATCAACATCATGGGAGATCGCACTGAACAAGGATGCGACCCGCGCCTTTGCCTGCAATGGCGACAACGCACTTTCTGTTATCGACCTGACAACATCTTCGTTAATCACAAACATCCCCGTCCCCGGCCATCCCATTGCAATCGTATTGAGCGCCGATGGCACTCAAGCGTTTGTCAGTACATGGGGAGCCCACACAGTCGTGGTGATCGACACGGTCAACCTGCGGGCGGTCAAAACCATTCCAGTCGCTGCTTATCCTCGAGGTGTGGATATGTCGGGCGACGGCAGTCTGGTTTATGTCGCCCACTTTGGCGACGCCAGCCCCGGATCGGTCTCCGTCATCAACGTGCCGACGCTCTCAGTACTCAAGAACATACCGACAAATATAAGCACTTACGGCGTGGCGATAGTTCCGGGGGACAACAGCTTTTTGATTTGCGGCAGTGATGCAAACAATCAAGGTTTCGTCATGCAATACAGCACGCAAACCTGGACACAGATCAAAGCCGTTCGCGTGACCGGATCACCCAGAGGGATTGTGAGCAACCACGCAGGCACGAAGGCCTATTGCTGTGCCGCGGAAATCGATACTTTCCATGAAATCGATCTCTCGTCCTGGACGGTCATCACCCGTCCGATGATTGGAAAGGGACCGATGCAAATTGCGGTCAGCGACGATGACTCACGCGCATTCGTGACTTGCGCGCATGACAACACGCTCTGGAACATTTCCCTGCAGGCGGGCGCGACGGGTCACGTCGCGCAGGACAACGCGGCATCAACGACAGCCAATACCGAGCGGCAACGTATTCCGGGGGATGCGTATTGATTTGCCAATGACCCAGATCTGCGCCACGGGATGCTGGCGGAGATCCGGGTTCCCATTCAGATTTTTTCACTCTGTACTTGCACGTACAGAGCACGGCCGGCACCGAGGCCGGCAATGATCGCGCCCGCACCGATAATGCCGAAAATCCAGCCCACGGCATTCCAGCCGCCGGTCCAGTCATGCACCACACCGACCGCGAACGGTCCCATCGACGCCAGCGTGTAACCGAAGCCCTGAGACATGCTCGACAGGTTCGCCGCGACATGGGAATCACGCGAGCGCAGCACGATCAGGGTCAACGCCAGACTGAACGTACCGCCCTGCCCCAGCCCCAGCAGAATCGCCCAGCCCCACAGCCCTTCAATCGGCGCATACAGGCAACCGAGCAGTCCGCCCAAGGTCAACGCCATGACCACGACGATCGCCAGACGTTGATCTTTGCCACGAGTGGCCAGCCACGGCGCGGCCAGTGAACTGGCGAGCTGGATGATCACCGATCCGGACAACACCAGTCCCGCCTGAGTCGGCGTCAGGCCGCGACCAATGAGAATCGACGGCAACCAGCCGAACACAATGTAGGCCAGCGACGATTGCAGGCCCATGTACAAGGTCACCTGCCAGGCCAGCGGATCACGCAGCAATCCGCGCACGCGGTAGGCGACATTGTGGGCGCCGTGTTTCTGCCCCACTTGCGGTAGCCAAAACAGCGCAGCCACCAGCGCCGGGATGACCCAGAAACCCAAGCCGACTTTCCAGTCACCGCCGAAGTGTTCGCTCAACGGCACACTGGTGCCCGCCGCCATCGCCGCGCCCAGGCACAGGGCCATGGTGTAGACACCGGTCATGGTGCCGGCGTGTTTGGCGAAGTCGCGTTTGACGATACCCGGCAGCAGCACGCCGACGATGCCGATGCTCGCGCCGCCCAACACGCTGCCGGCGAACAACCCGATTTCACCGAAGCTGCTGCGCAAAATGATGCCGCCGGCCAGCGTCAGCAGAATCCCCAACACGACCCGTTCGGCACCGAAACGCCGCGCCAGAATCGGCGCCAGCGGGGCGAACAAACCGAGGCACAGCACCGGCAGTGTGGTCAGCAAACCGGCCTGCGCCGCCGACAAGCCGAGGCTTTTCGACACCTCGCTGAGCAATGGCGCCATGCTCGACAACGCCGGTCGCAGGTTCAGCGCCACCAGAATCAGCCCCAGCAGCAACAGCCACGGTCGGCGCACCAGCGGATGGCCTTGCTGCACTTGCTCGTCATCGGCCTCGGCGTCGATCAGCAGCTCTTCAAGCTCTGCCGAGCGCTTCGGGGTTGTGGATATCTCGTGGCGGGACATGGATTTCTCGGTTTCAAGGTTCATTGATCAACTGCCTCGACAAGGCTTTGGCCCGTTCCGGGTCGCGTTGTTCGACCGCATCGAGCAACTCGATGTGCAAATCGAACACTTCCTGACGGCGCGGGACGATGTTCAAGGTCTGGCGCAATTGCGCGCCGACGATGCTGGAGAAATAGCGATACAGCTCGCTGAGGGTCGGGTTGTGCGCGGCGTCGACCAAACGGCGGTGGAACACCAGATCGCAGGCGATGTAGGTGTCGAGATCGCCGTGATAGTGGCTGCCGCTGGTGCCGAGGGCTTCGCGCAATGCGGCGAGGTCTTCATCGGTACGGCGCAACGCCGCCAGACCGATGGCCTCGACTTCGAGGATATGCCGGGTTTCCCGCGCCTGCTCCAGCGAGCATTGCGACAGCGCTTTCAGGGTGTCCATCGGATCGACCACCGCGCGCAGGTAACTGCCGTCGCCCTGGCGGATCTCGATCAACCCGGAGAATGCCAGCACGCGCATGGCCTCTCGCACCGTATTGCGGCTGATGCCCAATTCGGCGCAGAGCTCGGGTTCGGTCGGCAAACGCTCGCCAACTTGCCAGGCACCACTGTTGATGCGCTGACGGAGCTGATCCAGGGCCTGATCGACCAAGGATCGTTTGATGAGTGGAGAAATGTCTGACATAGGATTCGCCCTTTCATCCAATCATAGGATGAATTTTCTGACATGTTAGTCAGGTTGGGCCGCCCACACAACCCAAGGAGCTGCCGAAGGCTCGGGACGCGATCGGACGATCTTTTGATCTGGTTTTCAAAATCCCAAGCAAAAGATCGCAGCCTGCGGCAGCTCCTACAGGGGACAGGGCAAAAAAAAACCCGGAACAGGTCCGGGTTTATTTCGCAGGCTGGATCAGATCAATGCAAAATCTGACTCAAGAACAACTTCGTCCGCTCATTCTGCGGGTTATCGAAGAAGTCATTCGGCGCTGCTTGCTCGACGATTTCACCCTTGTCCATGAAGATCACGCGGTTCGCCACAGTGCGGGCGAAGCCCATTTCGTGGGTTACGCAGAGCATGGTCATGCCGTCTTCCGCCAGACCGATCATGGTGTCGAGAACTTCTTTCACCATCTCCGGATCGAGCGCTGAAGTCGGTTCGTCGAAGAGCATGATTTTCGGCTTCATGCACAGTGCGCGAGCAATCGCCACACGCTGCTGCTGACCGCCGGACAGTTGCCCCGGAAACTTGTGCGCCTGCTCTGGAATGCGAACGCGCTCCAGGTAATGCATGGCGATTTCCTCGGCCTTGCGCTTGGGCATCTTGCGAACCCACATTGGCGCCAGGGTGCAGTTCTGCAGAATGGTCAGGTGCGGGAACAGGTTGAAGTGCTGGAACACCATGCCGACTTCGCGGCGGATCGCTTCGATCTGCTTGAGGTCGTTGGTCAGTTCCACGCCGTCGACGACGATGCGGCCCTGCTGGTGCTCTTCCAGACGATTGAGGCAGCGAATCGTCGTGGACTTGCCGGAACCCGACGGGCCGCACAGGACGATACGCTCGCCCTGTTTGACGTTGAGGTTGATGTCTTTCAGCACGTGGAACTGGCCGTACCACTTGTTGACGCCCTGCATCTGAATAATGCCTTCAGGGCCCACTGGCTTTTTGATTGCTTCGCTCATTTACAGAGAACTCCTAACGCTTGTGGCCAGTGTCGAGCTTGCGTTCCAGATGCATGGAATAGCGCGACATACCAAAACAGAAAATCCAGAACACCAGGGCGGCGAACACGTAGCCTTCGGTGGCCATGCCCAGCCATTTCGGATCGGCAGCGGCTTGCTTGACGCTGTTGAGTAGGTCAAACAGGCCGATGATGATCACCAGGCTGGTGTCCTTGAACAGCGCAATGAAGGTGTTGACGATGCCGGGAATCACCAGCTTCAGGGCTTGCGGCAGAATCACCAGGCCCATCGAACGCCAGTAACCGAGGCCCATCGCCGCAGCCGCTTCGTACTGACCTTTGGGGATCGCTTGCAGACCGCCGCGCACCACTTCGGCCACATAGGCCGACTGGAACAGGATCACGCCGATCAGCGCCCGCAGCAGCTTGTCGAAGTTCATGCCCTCAGGCAGGAACAGCGGCAGCATCACCGAAGACATGAACAGCACGGTGATCAACGGCACGCCGCGCCAGAATTCGATGAAGGTCACGCAGACCACCCGAATCGCCGGCATGTTCGAACGACGGCCCAGCGCCAGCACGATCCCCAGCGGCAGTGCGCCGGCGATGCCGACCGTAGCGATCACCAGGGTCAGCATCAGGCCGCCCCATTGGCTGGTCGCCACGTTGGTCAGGCCGAAACCACCGTGCAGCAGGATGAAAGCAATGATCGGGTACAGCACCAGGAAGCTCAGCCCGTAGATCGCTTTACGCGGGACACGGGAGATGAACAATGGCGCCGCACCGATGACCGCCAGCCACACGGTCAGGTCGACGCGCCAGCGCAGATCTGCCGGGTAGTAGCCGTACATGAACTGGCCGAAACGCTGCTGAATGAACACCCAGCAGGCGCCGTCCTTGGTGCAGTCGGCGCGGGTGGTGCCGACCCAGTTGGCATCGATGATTGCCCAACTAAGGATCGGTGGCACGACGAGATAAATCAGGTAGAACGCAAACAGCGTCAGCAGGGTGTTGAGCCAGCTGGAGAACATGTTCGCGCGCATCCACGCCACCACGCCGATGCTGCTGTTCGGTGGGGGCATGTCGGGTTTGAAAGTATGAGTACTCATGCGCTTTTCCTTACCGCTCGATCAGCGCAATGCGCTTGTTGTACCAGTTCATCAGCAAAGAAATGCTGATACTGATCGCCAGGTACACGCTCATGGTGATGGCAATCACCTCGATCGCCTGACCGGTCTGGTTGAGCACGGTGCCGGCAAACAGCGAAACCATTTCCGGGTAACCGATACCGGCTGCCAGCGAAGAGTTTTTCGCCAGGTTGAGGTATTGGCTGGTCAGCGGCGGAATGATCACGCGCAGGGCTTGCGGGATGATCACCTTGCGCAGCGTCGGGCCGTTGCGCAGGCCGAGCGAACGCGCCGCTTCGGTCTGGCCGTGGCTGACCGACTTGATCCCGGAGCGCACGATCTCAGCGATGAACGCTGCGGTGTACACCGTCAGGGCGAGGGTCAACGCGAGCAGTTCCGGGATCAGCACCCAGCCACCGACGAAGTTGAAACCTTTGAGCTCGGGCATTTCCCAGTGCAGCGGAGCGCCGAAGATCAATGCGCACAACGCCGGGATCACCAGCAGAATCGCCAGCCCTACCCAGAACTTGTGGAACGGCACGCCGGTCGCTTCAAAGCGTTTGTTGGCCCAGCGGCACATCAGCACGATGCCGACGATCGCCACCACGATGCTGATCATGAACGCCCAGAAACCGTCGGCGGCCAGTGCGGCCGGCATGTTCAGGCCACGGCTGCTGACGAAGAAGGTGTCGCCGAAGTTATGGCTGTTGCGCGGCCCCGGCATGGTCAGGAAGACCGCGAAGTACCAGAACAGAATCTGCAGCAGTGGCGGAATGTTGCGGAAGACTTCCACATACACGGTTGCCAGTTTGCTGATGATCCAGTTCTGCGACAGCCGCGCCACACCGATGATGAAACCGAGGATCGTCGCCAGAACCACGCCGATCACCGTCACCAACAGGGTGTTGAGCAAACCGATGACAAAGACGCGGGCGTAGCTGTCCGCTTCGGTGTAATCGATCAGGTGTTGAGCGATGCCGAACCCGGCACTGCGCTCCAGAAAGTCGAAACCGGAGGTAATGCCCCGGTGCTGAAGGTTGGTTTGCGTGTTGTCGAACAAGTACCAGCCCAGCGAGACCACCGCCACGATGGTGATGATCTGGAATAGCCACGCACGCACTCGTGGATCGCTGAGGCTGAACCTCTGCTTTGGTGCGCCGATTGAATTTTGCATGAAGTGCCCCGGAAAAAATGGAACAAGAACATCACCCGGCGGTTGGCCCGCCGGGCGATAGAACCATTAGCGCACTGGTGGTGCGTACTGAATGCCGCCGTTGTTCCACAGGGCGTTCAGACCACGGTCGATCTCCAGCGGAGTGCTCTTGCCGAGGTTTTTCTCGAAGATTTCGCCGTAGTTGCCGACTTGCTTGACGATCTGCACAACCCAGTCTTTCGGCAGTTTCAGGTCTTTGCCGTATTCGCCGTCAGCGCCGAGCATACGAGCAACGTCCGGGTTCTTGGTCGACTTGGCTTCAGCTTCGACGTTCTTCGAAGTGATGCCGGCTTCTTCGGTGTTGAGCAGCGCGTAGCCAACCCAACGCACGATGGCCAGCCACTCGTCGTCGCCGTTACGTACGACCGGGCCCAGTGGTTCTTTGGAAATGGTTTCTGGCAGAACCACGTAGTCCTTCGGCGAGGCCAGCTTGCTGCGCTGGGCGAACAGCTGGGACTTGTCGGAGGTCAGCACGTCGCAACGACCGGATTCCAGCGACTTGGCGCTTTCATCGGAGGTGTCGAAAGTGATCGGGGTGTATTTCAGACCGTTGCCGCGGAAGTAGTCGGAAACGTTCAGCTCGGTGGTAGTACCGGCCTGGATGCAGATGGTTGCACCGTCCAGCTCTTTGGCACTTTTCACGCCCAGCTTGTTGTTAACCAGGAAGCCGATGCCGTCGTAGTAGGTAATGAAGCCCGGGAATTTCAGGCCCATGCCCGCGTCACGCGAACTGGTCATGGTGGTGTTGCGCGACAGAATGTCGATCTCGCCCGATTGCAGCGCGGTGAAGCGCTCCTTGGCGTTCAACTGGCTGAATTTGACCTTGTTGGCGTCGCCGAATACGGCAGCGGCCACAGCACGGCAGACGTCAGCGTCGATGCCTAGGATCTTGCCGGTGGCATCCGGTACCGAGAAGCCCGGCAGACCGTCGCTCACGCCACATTGCACGAAACCTTTCTTCTGCACTGCATCCAGGGTTGCACCCGCCTGAGCGAACCCGCTGACGCCGAGTACTGTTGCTGCAGTCACGATCGCCAGGGTGGATTTCAACATCTTCATTCAAACCTCCAGTTTTGCTCTTGTTGTGTCGGAGCTAGAGTCCAGTCGCACCCTTTTGAGGCATTGTTGACCCGTGTTGGCTTTTTTTGGGGTCAACCGACGTCAGGACCTTCGCTATGAGTCTTTCAGGAGAAAATCCACATCATGGACAACTCACTTCTCACCAATCGGCCGAACGGGCTGTAGCCCTTTCACGTTCGCTAAGCCCGTAGCGGCCATTGGCGAACATCCATCACCGGATTCTTTGCATCCCGTCCCAAGGGGTACACTGATAGTGTTACCGCCAGGCGCGGGATCGGTTGCACGCTTGAAGCCATAGCAAAGCCCGTACCACACCGACCGCTGAAGCGTTTGAGCGACAGGTCAATAGCAAAACTTGTAACCTTGCGACATCTTCTTAACGGATCAACCGGGCGCGCACGCAAATCACGCACTCAATGAGAGCGCCCGCACATATTTGGAGCAGCCATGACCGAGCCCTTGATTCTTCAGCCTGTTAAGCCCGCAGACGCCTGCGTGATCTGGCTGCACGGCCTCGGCGCCGACCGCTATGACTTCCTGCCGGTGGCCGAAGCGCTGCAGGAAAGTCTGCTGAGCACGCGTTTTGTCTTGCCGCAGGCACCGACCCGTCCAGTGACGATAAATGGCGGATATGCCATGCCGAGCTGGTACGACATTAAAGCCATGAGCCCGGCACGAGCGATCGATCGCGATGAGCTGGAAGCGTCTGCCGATCGCATCATCGAACTGATCGAAAACGAGCGCGCCAGCGGAATAGACGCCTCGCGGATTTTCCTCGCGGGGTTTTCCCAGGGTGGCGCGGTGGTTTTACACACCGCGTTTGTGAAATGGCAGGGACCGTTGGGGGGCGTACTGGCCCTGTCGACGTATGCGCCGACCTTCAGCGATGAGCTGGAGTTGTCAGCCAGTCAGCAGCGCATTCCCGCGCTGTGTCTGCACGGCCAGTTCGATGGCGTGGTGCAGAACTCCATGGGCCGCAGCGCCTATGAGCATTTGGTGAAGCATGGTGTCACCGTGACATGGCAGGAATACCCAATGGAGCACGAAGTGTTACCCGAGGAAATTCGCGACATCGGTGTCTGGTTGAGCGAACGCTTGCGCTAAGCGTCGTGTTTAAAATCACCCTTTGATCCCTCCCCCTACGCCGCGCCCGTTTCTTGCATTACACTGGCCGGCGTACATTCCTTAATCAATTGATGAGATGACCGTGCTCAAAGCACTCAAGAAAATGTTCGGTAAAAGCGAGGCTGAGCAGCTCGCGCCAGTTCCCAGTGCGCCGTCGCACGCCCCCGGTCATCGCAACGATGCACCGCAGGCCGACCGCCCCGCTCCCGTAGCGGCACCGAAGCAACAACCAACACCTGCCCCGGAAGCCGCCATTGCCGCCGAACCTGCGCGCAGCGAAGCGCCGAAACCGGCCCGGCCACGCCGCGAACCGAAGCCCAAGGCTCCGGTCATTCCGTGGAAACTCGAAGACTTCGTCGTCGAGCCGCAGGAAGGCAAAACCCGCTTTCACGATTTCAAGCTGTCGCCAGAGCTGATGCACGCCATCCAGGATCTGGGCTTTCCTTATTGCACGCCGATTCAGGCACAGGTGCTGGGTTTCACCCTCGCCGGCAAAGACGCCATCGGTCGCGCACAGACCGGTACCGGCAAAACCGCCGCGTTCCTGATCTCGATCATCACCCAACTGCTGCAAACGCCGCCGCCGAAAGAACGCTACATGGGTGAACCCCGTGCGCTGATCATCGCGCCGACCCGCGAGCTGGTGGTGCAGATCGCCAAGGATGCTGCCGACCTGACCAAGTACACCGGCCTCAACGTCATGACGTTTGTCGGTGGCATGGACTTCGACAAACAGCTCAAGCACCTCGAAGCGCGCCATTGCGACATTCTCGTCGCCACTCCGGGCCGTCTGCTCGACTTCAACCAGCGCGGCGATGTGCACCTGGACATGGTTGAAGTGATGGTGCTGGACGAAGCCGACCGCATGCTCGACATGGGTTTCATCCCGCAAGTGCGGCAGATCATTCGTCAGACGCCACCGAAGTCCGAGCGCCAGACCTTGCTGTTCTCTGCGACCTTCACTGAAGACGTGATGAACCTCGCCAAGCAATGGACGACCGATCCGTCGATCGTCGAAATCGAAGTCACTAACGTCGCCAGCGAAAACGTCGAGCAACACATCTACGCCGTGGCCGGGGCCGACAAGTACAAACTGCTCTACAACCTGGTCAACGATAATGGTTGGGAGCGGGTGATGGTCTTCGCCAACCGCAAGGACGAAGTTCGCCGCATCGAAGAGCGTCTGGTGCGCGACGGTGTGAATGCTGCGCAACTGTCCGGCGATGTACCGCAGCACAAGCGCATCAAGACCCTCGAAGGTTTCCGCGAAGGCAAGATTCGCGTGCTGGTCGCCACCGATGTCGCTGGTCGCGGCATCCACATCGACGGCATCAGCCACGTGATCAACTTCACCCTGCCGGAAGTCCCGGACGACTACGTGCACCGCATCGGCCGTACCGGTCGTGCGGGCGCTGACGGCGTATCGATCAGCTTCGCCGGTGAGGACGACTCCTATCAGTTGCCGTCCATCGAAGAAAAGCTCGGTCGCAAGATCAGCTGTGAAACGCCACCGACGCATCTGTTGCGTGCGGTAGAGCGCAAACGTCCGCAGTAAGCGACGTTTAAAAGAAAAGCGCAGCCGGCAACGGACTGCGCTTTTTTTTGCCTGCCATTTGATCGGCGCTTGCGAGAGACGACTAAAAGTCCATAATGGACAAATTAGTTTATATCGAAATTCCGGAGCCTGACATGTCCAGTACGCCCTACGTGATCGACCAACATCAGGCCCGCGAGCTGCTGGCGCGCATCGATGTGCCGCAGATCCTGCGCAAGCTGTTTCGCGATCTTGCCGCGGGTGACGCCGTGCAGCCGGCGCAGCAACTGGTGGAGTTCCCACAGGGCGCCGGCGACTTCATCAACTATCTGGGTGTGCTGGCCGAGGATGGCGTGTACGGCGTAAAGACTTCGCCCTACATCGTTCGCGAGCAAGGCCCACTGGTGACGGCATGGACGCTGTTGATGTCGATGAAAACCGGTCAGCCGTTGTTGCTGTGTGATGCGGGTGAACTGACCACTGCACGTACGGCTGCGACCACAGCGGTGGCGGTGGATGCGCTCGCGCCTTTGCACGCTAAACATTTGGCGATCATTGGGAGCGGCAAGGTTGCCCAGGCGCACCTGCATTACGTGAAGTCGCTGCGTGACTGGCAGAGCATCAGTCTGTACTCGCCAAGCCTGTCCGCCGACGCGCAAACCCAGGCCTTGTTGAAGGCTATCACCCCTAACCTGAAGATCACTGACAGCCGTGAAGCCGCCCTCGCCGACGCTGACGTGATCATGCTTTGCACCTCGTCAGCGGGGCCGGTGATTGATCCGGCTGAGTTGAGCAAACCGGCGCTGATCACCTCGATCAGCACCAACGCCCCGCACGCCCACGAAGTGCCGCCGCAGAGCCTCAACGAGATGCAAGTGTTCTGCGACTATCGTCTGACCACGCCGGGGTCGGCGGGTGAGATGTTGATTGCCAGTGAACAGCATGGCTGGAGCCAGGATTCAATTGTTGGCGACCTCGCGGATCTGCTCAGTGAGAAAGTCCAGCGTCCGGGTTACGACCGTCACGTGTTTTTCCGTTCAATCGGCTTGGGCCTGGAAGACATTGCCCTGGCCAATGCGGTTTACCACCTAACCCACTAACACCATAAATCCCCTGTAGGAGTGAGCCTGCTCGCGATAGCGATCTTACATTCAGCATTATTGTTGACTGGTACACCGCTATCGCGAGCAGGCTCACTCCTACAGGAGATCTGCGTATTTTTGATATTACGTACTCACTGGAGAACCTCATGAGCCAGGCAGATTTCATCATCATCGGCGGCGGAATTGCCGGCGCTTCCACCGGTTTCTGGCTGTCGCCCCACGGCAAAGTGATCGTGCTCGAACGTGAATCCCATCCGGCCTATCACTCCACCGGACGCTCCGCTGCGCTGTTCACCGCCGCCTACGGCACGCCGCAAGTGCGCGCACTGACCCAGGCCAGCCGAGCGTTTTTCGACAACCCGCCAAGTGGTTTCTGTGAACATCCATTGCTGACCCCGCGCGGCGAAATGACCGTGGACTTCACCGGTGACCCCGCCGAACTCAACAACCAATACCTCAGCGCCAAAGCCACCGTGCCAGAGATGCAACGGCTCACCGCCGACGAAGCCTGCGCACGGCTGCCGATCCTGCGTCGGGAAAAAGTCCACGGCGCGATCTACGACCCGAGCGCCAGCGACATCGACACCGATGCCTTGCACCAGGGCTACCTGCGCGGCATCCGTCGCAACAACGGCGAAGTCCATACTGATTGCGAAGTACTCGGTCTGAGTCGCGATACCGACGGTCTCTGGCAAGTACAAACCAACGGCCAGACCTTCAGCGCGCCAGTGCTCATCAACGCCGCCGGCGCTTGGGCCGACAAGATCGGCGCACTGGCCGGCGCCAAGCCGTTGGGCCTGCAACCGAAACGCCGGGCCGCGTTCATCTTCGCCGGCCCCGAAGGCGTCGACATTCATCACTGGCCGATGCTGGTCAGTCTCGATGAATCCTTCTATATGAAGCCCGACGCCGGCATGTTCCTCGGCTCACCGGCCAACGCCGACCCGGTCGAACCGCACGACGTGCAGCCGGAAGAACTCGACATCGCCATGGGCATCTACCAGATCGAGGAGGCCACCACGCTGACCATCCGCCGCCCGACCCGCACGTGGGCCGGGCTGCGCAGTTTCGTCGGCGACGGTGATCTGCTCAGCGGTTTCGATCCGCAGGTGCCGGGATTGTTCTGGGTTGCCGCGCAGGGTGGCTACGGCATTCAGACATCGCCGGCGATGGGCCAGGCCAGTGCGGCATTGGTGCGTGGCAACCCTTTGCCCGAGCACTTGCGTGACTTCGGCCTGAGCAGCGCCATGCTCGCCCCTGCACGCCTCGCCTGATCGTCCATCCGGATGACGCGCCCAACGGATTGCGGCACACTCGCAGCGCCTCCTGATCACGGAGGCGTTGACGCTGCCTGGAGTTCCACTGTCATGACCGCCCCTGAATTCGACCCGGCTCTGGATAACTTCCGCGCCATCGCCGATGCCATCGCCACGCTGTTCTTTCCGCACGCCGAAGTGGTGCTGCACGATCTGCGCACGCAGAAGGTCGATTACATCGCCAACAACCTGTCCAAACGCGAAATCGGTGACGACTCGTCGCTGGAAGACATGCTCAGCAAGGATGTCAGCGACCGGAATATCGGCCCGTACGAAAAGCTCAATTGGGACGGTCAGAAAATTCGCAGTCTGAGCAGCGTCCTGCGCGACAGCGACGGTCTGCCGCTGGCGGTGCTGTGCATCAATCTGAATATTTCGCTGTTCGAAAATGCCAAGGCGGCGCTGGACCTGTTCCTGTCGCCGAGCAAACTGATCCCGCAACCGGACTCACTGTTTCGCGATGACTGGCAGGAGCGCATCAACACTTTCCTGCATGCCTGGCTGCGCGAGCGGCAGTTGAGCCTGAATGTGCTGACCCGCGATCACAAACGCGAACTGGTGCTGGCGCTGCACGCCGAGGGCGCGTTCAAGGGCAAGAGCGCCTCGAACTATGTGGCCAATGTGCTGAACATGGGGCGAGCGACGGTGTACAAACACCTGAAGGAAATGAAGGGCTAGAAATTTGCGGTGACCGATCTGGCCCCATCGCTGGCAAGCCAGCTCCCACAGGTTTTGTGTACGCCGCTAATCCCTGTGGGAGCTGGCTTGCCAGCGATGGAGGACTATCAGTCGCCGTAGATGTCGGACTTGAAATACTTCTCGGAAATCTTCTGGTACTCGCCACTCGCGCGAATGCCATCGATGGCGCCATTCAACTGGCTGACCAGTTCGGCATTGCCCTTGCGCACTGCAATCCCCGCGCCCTCGCCGACGTATTTCGGATCCTTCAACTCAGGCCCGACAAACGCATAGCCCTTGCCACGCGGCATCGACAGAAAGTCATTCAACGGAATGGTGTCGGCAAAGATCGCATCGAGGCGCCCCGCCGCCAGGTCCATGTAGATCTCTTCGTTGTTGCTGTAGCGCTTGACGTTGATGCCCTTGGGTTCGAACACCTCGGTGGCGTAACGATCAGTCGTGGTTGCGCGCTGCACGCCGACATTCTTGCCCTTGAGGCTGGCGTACTGATCATCAACCGTGGCGCCGTCCTTCATCACCAGACGCGACGAAGTGAAGTAGTACTTGTGGGTGAAATCCACCGACTTCTTGCGGTCTTCGTTGATGGTCATCGAGGACAGCGCCATGTCGATCTTCTTCACTTTCAGCGAAGGAATCAGACCGTCGAACTCGCCTTCGACCCACACGCACTTGACCTTCATCTGCGCACACAGGGCGTTGCCGATGTCGTAGTCGAAACCGACTATTTCGCCTTTGTCGGTTTTCGAGGCGAATGGCGGATAAGCGGCTTCGATGCCGATGCGCAGGGTTTGCTCGGCGGCGAACACGCTGGCGCAGGACAACAGGCTGAGGGCCAGTCCGGTGATGAGGGGGAGTTTCTTCATGTTCGTTCTCTCGCGGGGTTGTTGTTGGTTTGGCAAGAAAGAGCTGAAACGGGAGGCGATGCTTTTTTGTACTTATAAATCCATATTGGACTCGCAGGTACATATCGTCAATTAAAGAAAAGAGAGATTTTGGGTGTTGCAGAGGGCCCCATCGCTGGCAAGCCAACTCCCACAGTGATCGAGTCGTACACAGATTTTGTGTACACCAAATATCCTGTGGGAGCTGGCTTGCCAGCGATAGCGGATTTGAAGGCGCTAGAGGACTTACTTCTTCCAGCGATCCGCCGCTGCATGATCACTGTCGCGCCCTTCAACCCAACGCGGGCCGTCGCTGGTGTTTTCTTTCTTCCAGAACGGTGCACGGGTTTTCAGGTAGTCCATGACGAAGGCGCAGGCATCGAATGCGGCCTGGCGATGGGCGCTGGCGGCGCCGACAAACACAATCGGTTCGCCCGGCTCCAGCGCGCCGATTCGGTGCAGCACTTCCAGCTTCAACAGCGGCCAGCGCTGCTCAGCTTCGACGGCAATTTTGCCGAGGGCTTTTTCGGTCATGCCGGGATAGTGCTCAAGGAACATCCCCGCCACATCCAGCCCATCATTGAAGTCGCGTACGTAGCCGACAAAACTCACCACCGCACCAACGCCGACATTGGCCGCGTGCATCGCGTTGACTTCAGCGCCCGGATCGAACGGCGTGGCCTGCACACGAATCGCCATGGCTCAGCCTCCGGTCACGGTGGGAAAGAACGCCACTTCGTCGCCATCGACCACCGGCTCGTCGAGCTGGCAGAGATCTTCGTTACGCGCGCACATCAGGTTCTGCTCGCTCAGTACTTCAGCGCCACCCCGTTGCACGAGCAATGCACGCACGTCATCGACGGTGGCGAAATCACCTTCAACCTTCACCGAATCCACGCCCAGCGCTTCACGGTAACGGGCGAAAAACTTCACGGTCAGGTTCATGGCTGCTCCGCTTGAAAGTGCCCGCTCTTGCCGCCGACTTTCTCCAGCAGACGCACGCTTTCGATGGTCATGCCGCGATCGACGGCTTTGCACATGTCGTAGATGGTCAGGGCGGCGACGCTGGCGGCGGTCAGGGCTTCCATTTCGACGCCGGTCTGCCCGGACAGCTTGCAGCGGGCGACGATGCGCACGGTGTCTTCGCCGTCGGCGCTGAGTTCGACTTTGACGCCAGTAAGCATCAGCGGATGGCACAGGGGAATCAGATCGCTGGTTTTCTTCGCCGCTTGAATGCCGGCGATGCGCGCTACGGCGAACACGTCACCCTTGGGATGGCCGCCGCTGACGATCATCTGCAGGGTTTCGGGGAGCATGCGCACCAGCGCTTGGGCCGTCGCTTCACGGAACGTCACGGCTTTTTCGGTGACGTCGACCATGTTGGCGCGACCTTGGAAATCGAGATGAGTCAGCACGGGATTACTCCTGATCAGGAGCGGGGATTGTAAACCTGCAGGTCAAATTTCCGCACGCACGAATGTGGTGTTCTTCGTGTAGGAGCTGCCGAAGGCTCGGGCCGCGATCGGACGATCTTTTGACTTTGATTTTTAAAAACAAGATCAAAAGATCGTCCGATC
>NZ_RWIM01000138.1 GCF_009764645.1 Pseudomonas sp. PB106 | reverse complement strand
AGCCTGCGGCAGCTCCTACAGGGATTTATTCGTGCACACCCCCGACCTGTAGGAGCTGCCGCAGGCTGCGATCCTTTGCCGTCTGCGCGGACCTCTTCGCTGGCGGCTGCCCACGCTTTTGAGGACACCCACGACTACTGTGGGAGCGGGCTTGCCCGCGAATAGGTCAGCACTGACGAAGAAGATCTGGAAGCCCAGACACAACAAAGCCCGCACAAGGCGGGCTTTGTCTTGATTCGATCCAGGCTTAGAAGCGGAACACTTCCATATCCGTACGAATCGGTGAGGCCATCGGAATCTTCGGCTGCTTTTCGGCTTCTGCCGCTGGCGCTGCCGGTTTCGCGGCCTGTTTGCGCGGTGCTTCGGCTACTGGCGGCTGATTGGCCAGCGGCTTGAGTGCCACGGACAATTGCTCGGCCAGACGCTGCAACAGAATCCCCTGCGCCTGTACCTGCGAAGCCGTACTACCGGCATGCAGCTCTTGCAGATGGACGATACGGTTATCGCGCACCTGACCACGACGGTCGATCAAACGCCACTGCGCGTCGAGAATCGCTGGCTGTTTCGCACCGGAATCCAGACGGGTAATGGTCAGCAGCACCTGCACATCCGGAGTAAACCCGGTCGTGGCCGGTGCCAGCACCACACGTTGGCTATCCAGGTGGCCAGCCACCTGACGCATCAGCAACTGATCAATATCCGACGAAAGGCTGCCAGCCCAACGACCATCGGTCGCCGCTTGCAGACTACCGTCCGGTTGACGTTGCAGCAGGGTTTCACGTTGCAGGTAGTCGGCTACGACCACCGGGCCCAACAAAACCGCCATGCCCGCGCTTTGCGCAGGCTGAACCGGACTTCCGCTGTCCAGTTGATACAGCGACACCGGCTGGTGAACACTGCAACCCGCCAGGCCAAGAACGCCAGCGAGTAACAAAATAAGTGGAAGGCGCAGCGCAGTCATCATCCCGTCCAGGTGGCCGCCACAAGGCTGACCACAGTGAAAATACTCAATAATTATGAAGAACGCTCGGCCACGCCGGCGCTTGGAAAGGCCATATCATCCGTGAATATGCGTTCCGACTCCAGCGCCAAAGCGTCGATCTACGCGTTAAATCGTAGATCGAGCGCTCTAGGACGCTTAATTGAGGTTTTCGACGAGCAGCGCATCGACCCGCTGAAAGCCACGTGGAAGCTTGTTACCACGTCGACCGCGCTCACCTTTGTAGTGTTCGAGGTCTTCGGCCTTCAACGACAGGGTCCGTTTTCCTGCCTGTAGCACCAGCGTGGCGCCTTCAGGAATGACGGCGATGTCCGTGACATATTCTTCGCGACTGGCCACACGCTCACCGGAAATTCCGATGATCTTGTTGCCTTTGCCCTTACCTAATTGTGGCAGATCGCTGATTTTGAAGATCAGCAGGCGACCTTCGGTCGTCACCGACGCCAGCCAGTTGTGCTCACGATCGGCCACCGGACGCGGGGCGATCACCTTGGCGTTGTTCGGCAGACTCAACAAAGCCTTGCCGGCCTTGTTCTTGGCTTGCAGGTCTTCACCTTTGACGACGAAACCGTAACCGGCATCGGAAGCGATCACGTACAACGCATCGTCCTCCGGCATCAGCACGCATTCGAACGAGGCACCCGGCGGTGGTGTCAGACGACCGGTCAACGGTTCGCCCTGACCCCGGGCCGACGGCAAGGTGTGCGCGGCGACCGAATAGCTGCGGCCAGTGGAGTCAATCACCACCGCAGACTGGTTGGAACGCCCTGCCGCCGAGGTCTTGAAGCCGTCGCCCGCCTTGTACGACAGGCCGGTAGCATCGATGTCATGACCTTTGGCCGAACGGATCCAGCCTTTTTCCGACAGCACGACGGTAACTTTCTCGTTCGGCAGCAGATCGTGCTCGGTCAACGCTTTGGCTTCGGTGCGCTCGACGATTGGCGAACGACGATCATCGCCATAGGTTTCGGCATCTTTGATCAGTTCGGTACGCACCAGCTTCTTCAGCTTGGCTTCGCTGCCCAGCAGCGCTTGCAGCTTGGCTTGTTCCTTGAGCAGTTCGTCCTGCTCGTCGCGCAGCTTCATCTCTTCCAGTCGCGCCAACTGACGCAGGCGGGTGTCGAGGATGTAATCGGCCTGAATCTCGCTAAGGGCAAAACGCTCGATCAGCTTGGCTTTCGGGTGTTCCTCGGTACGGATGATGTGGATCACTTCATCCAGATTGAGGTAGGCAATCAACAAACCGTCCAACAGGTGCAGACGACGCTCGACCTTGTCGAGGCGGAATTGCAGACGGCGCCGCACGGTCAGCACGCGGAATTCCAGCCACTCGACCAGCAGCGCGCGGAGGTTTTTCAGCTGTGGCTTGCCGTCCAGACCGATGATGTTGACGTTGACCCGGTAGGTCGACTCCAGCTCAGTGCTGGCGAACAAGTGCTGCATCAGCGCGTCGTGATCGACGCGGCTGTTGACCGGGATGATCACGATGCGGCACGGGTTTTCGTGGTCGGATTCGTCGCGCAGGTCAGCGATCTGCGGGGCTTTCGACGGTTTCGCCTGCATCAGCCCAGCGATCTGCTCCAGCACTTTGGCGCCGGACACCTGGTGCGGCAGCGCGGTGACGATGATGTCGCCGTCCTCGACGTGGTACACGGCGCGCATGCGCACCGAGCCCTTGCCGGTTTGGTACATTTTCAGCAGGTCGGCGCGCGGCGTGATGATTTCCGCTTCGGTCGGATAGTCCGGGCCCTGAATGTGTTCGCAGAGCTGCTCGACCGTGGCTTTCGGCTCATCGAGCAAACGCACGCAAGCGGTCGCCACTTCACGCAGGTTATGCGGCGGCACGTCGGTGGCCATGCCCACGGCGATGCCAGTGGTGCCGTTGAGCAGGATGTTCGGCAGGCGCGCCGGCAGTACCAGCGGTTCCTGCAGGGTGCCGTCGAAGTTCGGGCCCCAGTCGGCTGTGCCTTGGCCCAGCTCGCTGAGCAGCACTTCGGAATAACGCGACAGGCGCGCTTCGGTGTAACGCATGGCGGCGAAGGACTTCGGATCGTCCGGCGCACCCCAGTTACCCTGGCCGTCGACCAGCGTGTAGCGATAGCTGAATGGCTGGGCCATCAGCACCATCGCTTCGTAGCACGCCGAATCGCCGTGCGGGTGGAATTTACCGAGCACGTCACCGACGGTACGCGCCGACTTCTTGTGCTTGGAATCGGCGTCCAGACCCAACTCGCTCATCGCATATATGATGCGACGCTGTACCGGTTTCAGGCCGTCGCCGATATGCGGCAAGGCACGGTCCATGATCACGTACATGGAGTAATTGAGGTAGGCATTTTCGGTGAAGTCAGCCAGCGACCGGCGTTCTACGCCGTCTAAGCTGTCTGCAAGGATGTCGCTCATGCGGGCCTCATCGGTTCGTTGTCTGGCGCAGCAGCATGGTGCCACCGCGCTGAGTAAATTCAAGTTTGTTCAGGGCGCTCATGCCGAGCAGCACCTGATCGCCATGCAGCCCCGGCGCCACCAGCGCGCGGACATCCCGCAGCACGATGTCGCCCAGTTGCAGGCGGGCAATTTTGGTTCGATAGCCTTGGCTCAGGCCATTGGCCGTGCTCAGGGTCACACCGAAACCTTCTTCCAGCTTCAACCGTTTGGCCAGATCCGCCGGGATCGCCACGTCAGTGGCGCCGGTGTCGAGCATGAACTCCACCGGCTCGCCGTTGATCTGGCCGCTGGCGACAAAATGCCCTTGGGCGTTGCCGGCCAGTTTCACTTCAATAAAACCTTCGCCCTGCTCCGAACTGACCACCACGTTCGGATTCTGCTGGCGTTGCTCCCACTGGCCGAAAAACCGCGTGGCCAGAAACAGCGCCGCGCACCAGGCCAGAATCATCAGCACGCGACCGGCGCGTTTGCCCGGTGGCTGCTGGCTCACGGCTTGGCGCTCCAGCCACCGTCAGGCGCGGCGAAGCGCCAGACGATCGGGCGAACCTCACCGTCGGCGCGCGGGCCAAAATTATTGTCGACGCCGATCCACGCTCCGTCAGCGTCAACGATCAATGCCTCTTCCAACCCGTAGTTCTGCGAGTAGCGGCGGTTGGCCTGCAACAATTCGCCAGCATACGACCAGCACTGCTCGACCTTGGCGGTCTGCGCATCGCGGCGGCAAATCTGGAAAGCGTTGCGTTCAAGGGTAAACAGTTTGCCGTTGAACAACGAAATATCGGAAAAGTCCCGATCAACCGCTTTGGCGTTAGGGAACTGCGGCGGCTGCATCTCTTTGCCGCCCTCACTGAGCAGCACACAGCGACCGTCGCAATCCCACACCGTCTGCTGGCGCTTGATCAGCAACAAACCGCGGCTTTGCCGTTCAGCGGCCAACCACATTTGATCGCCCGCCGGGTTGATCGCCAGGCCTTCGAAGATCGCATTGAAATGCAGGAGCAGGCCGCTGGCCCGCGCTTCACGCACCATCATCGGCGAGATCTTCAGCCAGTTGACCGGGCCGCTGACGGGCACCTGCAAGACCGCCGCATGACCCTCGCTGACGATGTAACGATTGCCCGCGCTGTCACAGCTGATACCTTCGAAATCCAGGTCCCCACCGCGTACAAACGACGCAGCCCAGTTGCGCGAACGCAAGCCCCACGGCAAACCGGTCTGCGGTACCAAAGGTACGTCGATGTGCAAGGCTTCAGCCTGCCAGACCTGTTCGGCGGTATTGAGCCGATAGATCTGGTCGTCATCGCGGTCCGACACTGTCCACAACTCGCCGCCGCACATGGCCAACCCCGACAGGTTGCCTCCGCGCATGCCGTCAACTGGATGCTCGGACAGCACGCGCAATTCCTGCAACGGCTCGGCCGAGACACCCATCGAACTCAGCAGCAAAGCACCCGCCAAGGCCCAGCCAAACCGCATCAGGCCAGCACCTCGGCGAGGTTGCCTTTGGATTCGAGCCAGCTCTTGCGGTCAGGGGCGCGTTTCTTCGCCAGCAGCATGTCCATCATTTCCGAGGTTTGCGCGAAGTCTTCGCCCAGCGTCAGTTGCACCAGACGCCGGGTGTTCGGGTCCATGGTGGTTTCGCGCAGCTGCGGCGGGTTCATTTCACCCAGACCTTTGAATCGGGTGACCTGCGGTTTGCCGCGTTTCTTCTCGGCGACCAGACGGTCGAGAATGCCGTCGCGCTCGGCTTCGTCGAGGGCGTAGTAAATTTCTTTGCCCAAGTCGATGCGGTACAGCGGCGGCATGGCGACGTAGACGTGACCGGCATCCACCAACGGGCGGAAATGCTGGACGAACAAGGCGCAGAGCAATGTCGCAATGTGCAGACCGTCGGAGTCGGCGTCGGCGAGGATGCAGATCTTGCCGTAGCGCAGCTGGCTCATGTCCGCCGCACCCGGATCGACACCGATGGCCACGGCAATGTTGTGCACTTCCTGACTGGCCAGGACTTCACTGCCGTCGACTTCCCAGGTGTTGAGGATCTTGCCGCGCAACGGCAGGATCGCCTGGAATTCCTTGTCCCGCGCTTGTTTGGCGGAACCACCGGCGGAATCACCTTCGACCAGGAACAGCTCGGAACGCATCGGGTCCTGGCCGGCGCAATCCGCCAGTTTGCCCGGCAACGCCGGGCCCTGGGTGACGCGCTTACGTTCGACTTTCTTGCTCGCCTTCAGACGACGACCGGCGTTGTTGATCGCCAGTTCGGCCAGGGCCAGACCGGTCTCCGGGTTAGCGTTGAGCCACAGGCTGAAGGCGTCCTTGACCACACCGGAAACGAACGCCGCCGCTTCACGGGACGACAGCCGCTCTTTGGTCTGGCCGGAGAATTGCGGTTCCTGCATTTTCATCGACAGGACGAACGCGATGCGCTCCCAGACGTCTTCTGGCGCCAGCTTCACGCCGCGCGGCAGCAGGCTGCGGAATTCACAGAATTCGCGCATCGCATCGAGCAAACCCTGACGCAAACCGTTGACGTGAGTACCGCCCTGCGCCGTCGGGATCAGGTTGACGTAGCTTTCCTGCACCGCGTCGCCACCTTCCGGCAACCACAGCAGCGCCCAGTCGACCGCCTCTTTATTACCGGCGAAAGCGCCGCAGAAAGGCTCGTTCGGCAGGCGTTCGAATTCGCTGACGGCGTCGACCAGATAAGAGCGCAGGCCGTCTTCGTAATGCCACTCGACTTTCTCGCCGGTGCCTTTGTCTTCGAAGCTGACCAACAGGCCCGGGCACAGCACAGCCTTGGCCTTGAGCACATGCTTGAGGCGGCTGATGGAGAATTTTGGTGAATCGAAGTATTTCGGGTCCGGCGCGAAGTACACGCTGGTGCCGGTGTTGCGCTTGCCGACCGTGCCGACGATTTCCAGCTCCGAGGCTTTGAAGCCATCGTTGAAGGTCATCTGGTATTCGTTGCCGTCACGCTTTACGCGCACGCGCACTTCGGTCGACAAGGCGTTGACCACGGAAATACCCACACCGTGCAGACCGCCGGAGAACTGGTAGTTCTTGTTGGAAAACTTGCCGCCCGCATGGAGCTTGGTGAGGATCAGTTCGACGCCCGACACGCCCTCTTCCGGGTGGATGTCGACCGGCATGCCGCGGCCGTCGTCGCTGACTTCCAGCGAGTGGTCGGCGTGCAGGATGACCTGAACCGATTTGGCGTGGCCGGCCAAGGCTTCGTCGACGCTGTTGTCGATGACTTCCTGGGCGAGGTGGTTCGGCCGACTGGTGTCGGTGTACATGCCGGGGCGTTTGCGCACCGGGTCGAGGCCCGAGAGGACTTCGATGGCGTCGGCGTTATAAGAGCTAGCGCTGGGAGTGGCCATAGGGTCTCGTCGTCAGTCATTCATGAAATAGGGGCAAGACTTCACAGTGCGGTGAAATCGATTGCCTGATACACATCGGCGCCAATGCCGGCAAAACTCAGCAACGCCGGCAATTGCCCGGCAAAACCCTGAAAACTGTGGTCGCCGCCGGCCTGAATGCGCAAGGCACAAGCGCGGTAATACTGCTGGGCGAGGCGATAGTCCAGCGTTTCATCACCGGTCTGCAACCATACCTGATAGCGCTGAGCATCCTGCGGCGCCGGCACTTCCAGTTCGGCCAGGGCCGTGACGTGGTCGTGGGTCAACTCCCAGGTTTCATCGGTATACAGGTTTTTCTGCGTGCCCAGATAGCCGTCGAACATCCGGTGCGGGCTGACCGCCGGGTTGACCAGCAGGGCTTTCAGGCCATGGCGCTCGGCCAGGTGAGTCGCATAGTAGCCGCCGAGGGAGCTTCCCACCAGCAGCGGCCGGCCCAGTTCGGCAATCGCTTGCCCCAACTGACCGATGGCTTCGCGCGGATGGTGATGCAGGGCCGGCACCCGCAGTTGCTCGCTCAAACCCAGCCGCTCCATCACCGCGACCAGCTGACAGGCCTTTTTTGAGGCCGGGGCGCTGTTGAAACCGTGGATATAGAGGATCGAACCGGACATTTGAGCTCCCTGAGTGTCGGCGAAAGATAGCGGAGTTTACAGGGAGTCAGGGCAGGGTGGGCCATACAAATGATGCCTGCCTGCATCCTGTAGGAGCTGCCGAAGGCTGCGATCTTTTGATTTTAAAAAACAGGATCAAAAGATCGCAGCCTCCGGCAGCTCCTACAGGGATTATCAATAACCGTTGGAGCCGTAATCGACGGTGAAGGCGAAACCGGTGACACGCTCGACGCCGGTTTCCAGCCGCCCATCCGGCAACAACCGCAACCACCGATACCCCGGCGCCTGCTCACCGACCTTGAAGTCCTCACTGCCCGGCTCGAACTGAATGCACGTCGACGGCGAGGCCATCAAGCGCACGCCATTGCGCTCGCGGTCGATTTCCTGATGCACATGCCCCCACAACACCGCGCGGGCCTGTGGAAAACGATCCAGCACCTCAAAAAACGCTTCTGGATTGCGCAAGCCAATCGGCTCCATCCACGCGCAGCCAATCGACACCGGATGATGATGGAAGCACACCAGATGATGGCGTTCCGGCGCTTCACTCAGCGAGCGCGCCAGCAGTTGCAGTTGGTCGTCCTGCAAATACCCCGGCACCGAACCCGGCACGGCCGAATCCAGCATCGTCACCCGCCAGTTACCGACATCGACCACCGGTTCCAGCAGCGTGCTCTGCACGGCGGCCTGGGCCATGATCAACGGTTCGTCGTGATTACCGGGAATCCACCGCGCTGGGGCATCGATCTGCGCGCTCATCTGGCGAAACTGCTGATACGACTGCAGCGTGCCGTCCTGCGAGATATCGCCGGTGGCCAGAATCAGGTCGATCTGCGGCTGCTGGCCCAGCACCAATTCGATGACCTTTTGCAGGCTCTCGCGGGTGTTCATGCCCAGCAGCGTGCCGTCCGCTTCGGCGAACAGATGGCTGTCGGACAACTGCACCAGCAACGCCGGATCGGCGGAGGTCAACGTGGATACGCTCGGCAAGGCGTTCTCCCAAGGCAAAAGCACGGAATCGATCAAGTGCCGCAATTATGCTGGGGGATCAGTGAAAGAGGAAACCGCCGAACCGGACGCAGTTCACAACTAGCGTACGACTTCGTACTCGTGCCCCAACGCCAGGCAATGGCTCAGCCATTCCCCCAGGAACAGATTGAGCTGAGCCTTTTCATCCGGCTGGTGCATGGCGGCGTTCGGGTAAGGATAGATGCCGCGAAAGCGTCGTGCATGTTCGGCGCTGACCACTTCGGCCATGCGTGCGTCGTGATAGACCTGCACTTCCAGTTGCGGCACCGGCAGCCACGGCAGGCTGTGCTCCTGACGCACCTGCAACGTGGTGGTGTACGGACAGGTTTGCAGCACTTCGAGGGCGAGCACGCCGAGCATCTGCTCGCCCTGAGTCACGGCGATGCGCCGCGCCTCGGGCTCGTTGCGCATGTCCGGCACCAGTCGCATCAGGCGCGCGTAGTTGGCCTCGCAGGCGGCTTGCAGCCCTACGAGGTCGACTCGATAGCGATCGCGCAACTTGTTTACGACCATAACCCCCTCACTTCGGCGCGGTTCAGCGCCAGCCACTGCAGAGCGATGATGCTCGCCGCATTGGCAATGCGTCCATCACGGACGGCCTGCAAGGCATCTTCAAAGGCCCAGACCGTGACGCGGATATCTTCTGCCTCTTCTTCCAGGCCATGCAGGCCGCCAACGCCGTCGGTGCTGCAACGCCCCAGATACAAATGCACGAATTCGTTGCTGCCGCCCGGCGACGGGAAATATTTGGTCATCGGCCACAGGGCCTTGATGTCCAGCCCAGCTTCCTCTTGCGCCTCGCGGTGAGCAACTTCTTCCGGTTGTTCATCCTTGTCGATCAGACCAGCGACCAGTTCGACCAGCCACGGATTGTCGGTCTTGCCCATGGCACCGATGCGAAACTGCTCGATCAACACCACTTCGTCGCGCTGCGGATCGTACGGCAGCACACACACGGCATCGTGGCGCACGAAGATTTCACGGTTGATTTCGCGGCTCATGCCACCGGCGAACAATTCATGGCGCAGGTGCACACGGTCGAGCTTGTAAAAGCCCTCATAGCATTTTTCGCGCCGCACGATATCGACGGCGGTCGGAATGGCGTTGGCAAAATCAGTCATAAGCTTCCTCTTTACAGCACGTCCATTACGAAGTTGCTTTGCGTGATTGGCAACCTCGACTTCGCGCCATCCTAACGCGCCGGAATGGTTTGATGCAGCCCCTTTACCGTCAGCGGGATGGACGGTGACGGCGAAACCCACTCTAATTAGCTTAGTGGCGAACTGACTGCTTCGTTGAGAGTCGAAGCGGTAACTTTTTGCCTTCCCTTGCTTTCGAAAGGACGCCCATGTCGCTTTTCAAAATTGCCTCCGTGGCCGCCATCGCCCTGACCCTGGGCGCGTGCGCCAGCCTGTTCCAGCCCAACTACCGCACACCGCTGGAAACCACCCGCGATGCGTCGGAACAACTCAAACCCGGCTGCTCCAACCCGGATTGCCCGCTGGTGAACATCGACACCCTGCGCTTCCCGGCTGAACCGGCACTGGACGGCATCATCGAAAAACGTTTGCTGCAAATGACCCGCACCGAGAAAAACGCCCCGGTGGCGCCGACTCTGGCGGCCTATCGCGATCAATTCCTGGCCAACGCCGGCCCGCGCAACAGCAGCTATCTGCAAGCGAAAGTACGCGAGCAGCATGACGGCTTGGTGATCATCGAGGTGTCGAGCTACCTCGACACCGGCGGCGCCCATGGCACACCGGGTCGCGGTTTCATCAACTATTCGCGCCAGCAGCACAAGGTGCTGAACCTGTCCGACATGTTGCTGCCGGGTCAGGAAGACGCTTTCTGGAAGGCAGCGCAGGTCGCGCACAACAGCTGGTTGATCAGCACCAAGCTCGATCAGGAGCCTGAGTTCGTGGCGAACTGGCCCTTCGTGAAAACCCCGAACGTGGCGCTGACCTATGGCGGCGTGATCCTCAAGTACGACGTGACCACCATTGCGCCTTACGCGCTGGGCCACGTCGAACTGAAGATTCCTTACCCGCGTCTGAACGGCATTCTCAAGCCTGAGCTGTTTCCCGGCCGTAACTGAAAGCCCGACCCAGCACTAGCTGCAACAGCCCTGCCAGCACCAGCGCCGGCAGGGTTGCGCCGACATCCGGATACAGATTCGCCAGCAAGTGGTAGGTGCTCACGCCACCCAGCCACGCCAACAACGCCGGCCAGCGCAATGCGGCTGACGCGACCTGAGCGCTGCGCTTGCGCAGAATGAAGTGATCCACCAGCACCACGCCGAACAGCGGCGCAAACACCGAACCGATCAGCAGCAGGAAATTCTGGTACTGCGCCAACGGCGCCAGCAGTGCGATCAGCGTGCAGATCACGCCGATGGCCAAGGCCAGATGCTCGACTTTCAGGCGCAACAGAATCCCGCTCGAAACCGCTGCCGAATGAATGTCCGCGAAGGCGTTTTCCGATTCATCCAGCAGAATCAGCAACAGCGGAATGCCCAGACCGGCACCGGCCAGTGCCAGCAGCAATGCATTGACTTCGCCGCTCGGCGCAAAGGCCAGGGTGTAAGCGACGCCAAGGCTCATCAGCCAGAAGTTGCCGATGAAGAAACCGACCGCAGTACCGCCGAAAACATTCTTCGCCCGCTTGCCGAAACGCGAGTAGTCGGCGATCAGCGGCAGCCACGAAAGTGGCATCGCAATAGCGATGTCGAAGCCCACGGCAAACGGCATCGAACCGTCACCGGCGCGCGACCAGAGATCGGCCAGATCGGCTTTGGCAAACAGGTTCCAGGTCAGCCACAGGCACGCCGCCAACAGCAGCCAGATGCCCCACTTGCGCAGAATCTGCCGCACGAAGGTCAGCGGGCCGCTCACGGCAAGCAAGGTCGCCAGCGCGCCGAAAAACAGCGTCCACAACAGCGGGTTCGACCACAGCGAACCTTCGCTGAACGCGCGGGTACCGAGCAGGCTCGCGGCGTCGCGCATGACGATGATTTCGAACGAGCCCCAACCGATCAGTTGCAGCAGATTGAGCAGCGCTGGCAGGCTCGCGCCTTTGCGGCCAAGGCTCAGTTTCAGCGCGGCCATCGATGACAGGCCGGTGTCGCTGCCGATCACGCCGACGGCGGCCAGCAACAGTACGCCGACCAGCGTGCCAAGGAAAATCGCCAGCAGCGAACCGGACAGACCCAGGCCCGGCGCGAGCAATGCGCCGGTCTGTAAAACCATCAGGCCGATGCCGAGGGAAAACCACAGGGAAAACAGATCGCGACCGCCGAATACACGCTTGTCGGCGGGCACGGCGAGGTCGGGAGAATAAGTGCTGGGTTGAATGCTCAAGGGTGTTATCTCGGAGGAGTATTTTTTGTCATTGTGATCGTTCCCACGCTCTGCGTGGGAATGCCTCTAGGGACGCTCTGCGTCCAGTGACGCGGAGCGTCACGGGCTGCATTCCCACGCGGAGCGTGGGAACGATCAGTACGGGGTCAAACCTTCTTGTACAGCTGACTGCCTTCCTTCTTGAACCGCTCGGCCTGTTCTGCCAGGCCTTTGGCGACGTCCACGTCGACTGCTTCGATCCGCTGGTTGGCCGCGTATTCGCGGACTTCCTGAGTGATCTTCATCGAGCAGAATTTCGGCCCGCACATCGAACAGAAGTGCGCGACCTTGGCCGAGTCCTTCGGCAGGGTTTCATCGTGATACGAACGGGCGGTGTCCGGGTCGAGACCGAGGTTGAACTGGTCTTCCCAACGGAATTCGAAACGCGCCTTGCTCAAGGCGTTGTCGCGAATCTGTGCGCCCGGATGCCCCTTGGCCAAGTCCGCCGCATGCGCCGCGATCTTGTAAGTGATGATCCCGGTCTTCACGTCATCCTTGTTCGGCAGACCCAAGTGTTCCTTCGGAGTCACGTAGCAAAGCATCGCGCAACCGAACCAGCCGATCATCGCCGCACCGATACCCGAGGTGATGTGGTCATAGCCCGGCGCGATGTCGGTGGTCAGCGGGCCGAGGGTGTAGAACGGCGCCTCGTCGCAGCACTCCAGCTGCTTGTCCATGTTCTCTTTGATCAACTGCATCGGCACGTGGCCCGGGCCTTCGATCATGGTTTGCACGTCGTGCTTCCAGGCGATTTTGGTCAATTCGCCGAGGGTTTCCAGCTCACCAAACTGTGCGGCATCGTTGGCGTCGGCAATCGAACCCGGACGCAAGCCATCACCCAGCGAGAAGCTGACGTCATAGGCTTTCATGATTTCGCAGATTTCTTCGAAATGCGTGTAGGCGAAGTTTTCCTTGTGATGCGCCAGGCACCACTTGGCCATGATCGAACCGCCACGGGAAACGATACCGGTCACGCGTTTGGCGGTCAGCGGCACATAGCGCAGCAACACACCGGCGTGAATGGTGAAGTAGTCGACGCCCTGCTCGGCCTGCTCGATCAGCGTGTCGCGGAACAGCTCCCAGGTCAGGTCTTCGGCCGCGCCGCCGACTTTTTCCAGCGCCTGATAGATCGGCACCGTGCCGATCGGCACTGGCGAGTTACGGATGATCCACTCGCGGGTTTCGTGAATGTGTTTGCCGGTGGACAAGTCCATGATGTTGTCCGCGCCCCAACGGATGCCCCAGGTCAGCTTCGCCACTTCTTCTTCGATGGACGAACCCAGCGCGCTGTTGCCGATGTTGCCGTTGATCTTCACGAGGAAGTTACGGCCGATGATCATCGGTTCCAGTTCGGTGTGGTTGATGTTGGCCGGAATGATTGCGCGGCCACGGGCGATTTCTTCACGCACGAATTCAGGGGTGATGATTTTCGTCACGCTGGCGCCGAAGCTGTGACCCGGGTGTTGCTGATCCAGCAAGCCGGCGGCGCGGGCCACTTCAAGTTTCATGTTTTCGCGGATGGCGACGAATTCCATCTCGGGCGTGATGATGCCCTGACGCGCGTAATGCATTTGCGTGACGTTGCCACCAGCCTTGGCGCGGCGCGGGTTGTTGACGTGGGCAAAGCGCAGTTTGGTCAGTTCCGGGTCGGCGAGGCGCTCACGGCCGAAGTTGGAACTCAGCCCCGTCAGACGCTCGGTGTCGCCACGGTCGTCGATCCACGCCGAACGCACATCGGCCAGACCTTTGCGCACATCGATGATCACGTTCGGATCGGTGTACGGGCCCGAGGTGTCGTAGACGGTGACCGGCGCGTTGATTTCGCCGCCGAAGTCGGTCGGCGTCACGTCGAGGGTGATTTCGCGCATCGGCACGCGGATGTCGGGGCGGGAGCCCTGAACGTAGACTTTTTGCGAACGGGTGAACGGCTTGACCGATTGCTCGTCGACCTTGGCCGAGTCACTCAGGTTGATCGCGTTTTTTGATTTTGTAGTCGTCATCACGGGCTCTCCAGACAGCATCCAGGCAGTGGATTGTCGGAGCAGAACCTGAAAGGCACGGACGCACCATGGCTGGTGCTGTGCATCGTCGTCGAGCGTTCGATTGTCGAACAATTTCCCGGACGAAGCACAAGAGGACTCGCCGGGTGACGAGAAATCTTGTTCCCTACGCAGGCGCTAACCTGATCAGGTTCAACGGGATCCGAAATTATTCGATCTCAGCCTCATAGCAAGGCACCCCGACAAGAACCCGGCCAGTCTAGACACAACTGGTAAAGAACGCCAACACCGCAGCAATCACCATGATGAATGGCGCAAATACAGGGGCTTGGCCGATTGTTGTGAATCGATTGCGCAACTACACTCGCTTTGCCCTGCCGCGCCTTGACGCTGCGGGGCCTGCGCCGTACCTTTGGCGCCCGGATTACTTCCATAATATTAATGCTAGGGATCGCCTCATGCTGCGCAAACTCTCACTGGCTCTAGCCGTGTCTTGTGCGTCCAACGCAATGGCCTGGGCAGCCGAAGCGCCCTTGTCGACCAAAACCGATCTGGTCAGCGTCTATCAGGAAGCGGTCGACAACAATGCCGATCTGGCCGCCGCCCGCGCCCAGTACGGCGCGCAAAAAGAAGTGGTGCCACAGGCCCGCGCCGGCTTGCTGCCGAATCTGTCGGGCGGCGCCGAAACCGCCAATGTGCGGACTTCGATCGATCAGCCTTCCGCCATTGCCAATCGCAGCGCCCACTCGTATCAGGCGACCCTCGCCCAACCGTTGTTCCGTGCCGATCGCTGGTTCCAGTATCAGGCTGCCAAGGACGTCAACGAACAGGCAGCGCTGCAACTCTCGGCAACCGAACAGAACCTGATCCTGCAATCGGCCGAAAGCTATTTCAACGTGCTGCGCAGCCAGGACAACCTGGCCTCGACCAAGGCTGAAGAAGCCGCGTTCAAGCGCCAGCTCGATCAGTCCAACGAACGCTTCGACGTGGGTCTGTCGGACAAGACCGACGTGCTGCAATCACAAGCCAGTTACGACACTGCACGGGCCAACCGCATTGTTGCGCAACGTCAGGTCGATGATGCCTTCGAAGCGCTGATCACCCTGACCAACCGTCAGTACAACTCGATTCAGGGCATCGTCCACTCGCTGCCGATCCTGCCGCCGGCGCCGAACGATGCTAAATCCTGGGTTGATACGGCGGCGCGTCAGAACTTGAATCTGCTGGCCAGTAACTACGCCGTCAGCTCGGCGGAAGAGACCTTGAAACAGCGCAAGGCCGGCCACTTGCCGACCCTTGATGCCGTGGCCAAATATGAAAAAGGCGACAACGACGCCCTCGGCTTCGGCAACCCGAATTCGTTCGGCGCGCCTTACGGTGGCAACGTTGAACAGACGACAGTGGGCCTGCAACTGAGCGTGCCGATCTACAGCGGCGGGCTGACCAGTTCGCAAGTGCGTCAGTCCTATGCGCAGCTCGATCAGAGCGAGCAGCAGCGCGAATCCCTGCGTCGGCAGATCGTCGAGAACACCCGCAACCTGCACCGCGCGGTGAACACCGACGTCGAGCAGGTCCAGGCGCGCAAACAATCGATCATCTCCAACCAGAGTGCAGTGGAAGCGACGGAAATCGGTTATCAGGTCGGTACGCGCAACATCGTTGACGTGCTCGATGCGCAGCGTCAGCTGTACACCTCGGTGCGCAACTACAACAACACGCGGTATGACTACATCCTCGACAACCTGCGCTTGAAGCAGGCGGCGGGGACGTTGAACCCGGGGGATCTGGAAGATCTGCGGCGTTATCTGAAAGCCGACTACAACCCGGACAAGGATTTCCTCCCGCCGGATCTGGCCAAGGCAGCCGAAGCGCAGCTGAAGGCCCGACCTTAAAAGCAAAAGATCGTCCGATCGCGGCCCGAGCCTTCGGCAGCGCCTACAGGGGAACGTATTCCAATGTAGGAGCT
>NZ_RWIM01000016.1 GCF_009764645.1 Pseudomonas sp. PB106 | reverse complement strand
TAGCGGAGTGTCAGATAAAACCTTATCAACTGACACTCCGCTATCGCGAGCAGGCTCACTCCTACAAGGATTATTGCGCCAGTTGGCGGCGCAGTTCGGCCAGTACTGGCGCCGTGTTGGGGCGCACACCACGCCACAAAAAGAACGCCTCAGCCGCCTGCTCGGCGAGCATCCCCAAACCATCCATCGACACCGCAGCGCCATGCTCGCTGGCCCAGCGGCAAAACGCCGTCGGTTCCTTGCCGTACATCATGTCGTAGCACAGGGTTTTACCCGGCTCGATCAGGCTCGGCGCAATCGGCGGCACATCACCGGTGAGGCTCGCCGACGTAGCGTTGATGATCACGTCCACCGGCTCGCGCAACCAGTCGAAACCACTGGCCGATACCGGCCCCAGATCGCAGAACAATTCCGCCAGCAGCTCAGCCTTGTCCACCGTGCGATTGGCGATGATCACCGACGCCGGTTGTTCCGCCAGCAACGGCTCCAGCGCCCCACGCACTGCACCGCCAGCACCCAGCAACAGGATGCGTTTGCCGCTCAGGCTGAAACCGGCGTTCACCGTCAGATCCCGCACCAGCCCGGCGCCGTCGGTGTTGTCGCCGAGCAAGGAGCCGTCAGCCAATTTGCTCAAGGTGTTCACCGCGCCGGCGCGTTGTGCGCGGGCAGTCAGGCTGTTGGCCAAACGATAGGCGTCTTCCTTGAACGGCACGGTGACGTTGGCGCCGCGACCTTCCTGGAAAAACGCCGTGGCGCAGCCGGAAAAATCGTCGAGCGGCGCCAGCAAAGTGCTGTAGTCGAGGCTCTGGCCGGTCTGCTCAGCGAACAGTTTGTGAATCATCGGCGATTTGCTGTGGCCGATCGGGTTACCGAAAACGACGTAACGATCCATCAGAAATCCTCAGGCCTCGGCCAACCAATCGCGGTCTTGCAGGAAGTACTCGGTCAAGCGCGCTTCCTCGCTGCCGGGCTCGGCCTTCCAGTCGTAACTCCAACGCACTTGCGGCGGCAGCGACATCAGAATCGATTCGGTACGCCCGCCCGATTGCAGGCCGAACAGCGTGCCACGGTCATACACCAGGTTGAACTCGACATAGCGGCCACGGCGGAATTCCTGGAACTCACGCTGCTGCGCGGTGAAAGCATCGTGTTTGCGCCGTTGCACAATCGGCAGATACGCGTCGATGTAGGCGTCGCCGATAGCGCGCATGAAAGCGAAACTGGTGTCGAAGTCCCACTCGTTCAGGTCGTCGAAGAACAGACCGCCGATGCCGCGCGGCTCGTGACGATGCTTGATGTGGAAGTAGGTGTCGCACCAGGCTTTGTAGCGCGAGTAGACGTCCGGCCCAAATGGCGCGCAAGCCTGTTGAGCAACGCGGTGCCAGTGGACGCAGTCTTCTTCCTTGCCGTAATACGGTGTCAGGTCGAAGCCGCCGCCGAACCACCAGACCGCTTCTTCACCTTCCTTTTCGGCGATGAAAAAGCGCACATTGGCGTGGGACGTTGGCACATGCGGATTGTGGGGGTGAATCACCAGCGACACGCCGAGGGCTTCGAAACCGCGACCGGCCAGTTCCGGGCGGTGAGCGCTGGCCGACGGTGGCAGGCCGCTGCCGAAGACGTGGGAAAAATTGACGCCACCCTTTTCGATCAGCGTGCCGTTCTCGATCACGCGGGTGCGACCGCCGCCGCCAGCAGGCCGGGTCCAGGCGTCTTCGACGAAGCGCGTGCCGCCGTCTTCGAGTTCGAGTACGGCGCAGATGCGGTCTTGCAGGTCGAGCAGATAGGCCTTTACGGCGTCGGTGCGGGTCGTCATGGCTTCACCTTGAATCGGGCGGCGCCCCGCAGGCGGGCGACGCAAATGGGCGCGTAGCATACCACCGCAGACTGGCGCGCCGCAGTTGACGAAGATCAAGCATGGGAGTTGGATAGGGGGCTCACGAAAGACCCAAGGAGAGCAGGCAGATGGCAAAGCGTATCCAGTTCCGCGCCCACGGCGGCCCCGAAGTGCTCGAATATGTTGACTACGAACCCGCCGCGCCCGGCCCCAATCAAGTGCGCGTGGCCAACAAGGCGATTGGCCTGAACTTCATCGACACCTATTTCCGCAGCGGTCTGTATGCGCCGCCCGCGTTGCCGTCTGGCCTCGGTGCCGAAGGTGCGGGCGTAGTGGACGCAGTCGGCAGCGGCGTGACCCGCTTCAAGGTCGGTGATCGCGTTGCCTACGGCAGCGGCCCGTTGGGTGCTTACAGCGAACAGCACGTACTGCCCGAAGCGAATCTGGTGCACCTGCCGGATGAAATCAGTTTCGAAACCGCTGCCGGGGTGATGCTCAAAGGCCTCACCGTGCAATATCTGCTGCGCCAGACCTATGAACTGAAAGGTGGCGAAACCATTTTGTTCCACGCCGCTGCCGGGGGTGTCGGTTCGCTGGCCTGCCAATGGGCCAAGGCCTTGGGCGTGAAGTTGATCGGCACCGTCAGCTCCAAAGAAAAAGCTGAGCTGGCCAAGGCCAACGGCGCTTGGGCGACCATCGATTACAGCCACGAAAACGTTGCCGAGCGTGTACTGGCGCTGACTGACGGCAAGAAAGTCCCGGTGGTTTACGACGGTGTGGGCAAAGACACCTGGCTGACGTCGCTGGACAGCGTTGCGCCGCGCGGTCTGGTGGTCAGTTTCGGTAATGCTTCGGGCGCGGTGGACGGGGTGAATCTGGGGATTCTCTCGGCGAAGGGCTCGCTGTACGTGACCCGACCGACCTTGGCGACTTATGCCAATAACGCTGAGAATTTGCAGCGAATGGCCGATGAGCTGTTCGAGATGATCATCAGTGGCAAGTTGAAGGTTGATATCAGTCAGCGCTATTCACTGGCTGAGGCGGCCAAAGCCCAGACCGAGTTGTCGGCTCGTCGCACCACAGGTTCGACCATTCTGATGCCTTGATTGGCCCCATCGCGAGCAGGCTCACTCCTACAAGGGAACGCATTCCAAATGTAGGAGTGAGCCTGCTCGCGATGGAAGCGACGCGGTCTTAAGCCGGGCGCACGATGTTGCCCGTGGCCAGATCACGAATCAGGCTCGGATTCTTGCGCCCACCCAATTCCCCGCCCAGCACCAGATCAATCTGCCCACGGAAATACTGCTCGACGCGCAACCGCGTGCGCGCCGCCGGGCGTCCCTGTGGGTTGGCCGAGGTCGAAATCAACGGCCCGACCATCGAACACAAGTCCCGCACCTGCGGATGATCGCTGACGCGCAGCGCCACGGTGTCGTGCATGCCCGTCACCCATTCCGGCAACAGGCCCTGATGCGGCACCAGCCAAGTGTTCGGCCCCGGCCAGGTGCTGGCCATGCGGTCGATCCACTCTTGCGGGAAGTCTTCGAACAGGAAGTCGAACTGGCGAATATTGTCGGCAACCAGAATCAGCCCTTTGACCACCGAGCGATTCTTGATCGCCAACAAGCGATCGACCGCTTCTTCGTTCCACGGGTCGCAACCCAGCCCCCAGACGGCTTCGGTTGGATAGGCAATCACCGCCCCGGCGCGAATCTCTCGTGCGGCTTGTTGCACACGCCAACTGTTGACCATGAAAAAACTCTCCGCAAACAGGTTTCGCGCAGTTTACCGATCTTCCTTGTAAAACCTAGCTCGTCCTGGCCAACCAGCGACCGTTTTCACACGCGGCGCGGCCATCCATTTCCAGCTCGGTGAGCGCCGCCAGCACTTTGGGCAGCGCCCAGCCGCTGCTGTCGGCCAACGCTTCGCTGGTGTGCGGCGCGGCGTGGAGCAGGGCGAGCAAGGGGTGATCGGCTTTGGGTGTGTCTGTGGACAAGGGTAAATGCTGCCAGCCACGCAACGCTTCGAGGATGTGTTCGATGGTTTCCACCAGCACCGCGCCGTCACGAATCAACTGGTGACAACCGCGTGCGCCGGGGTGATGGATGGAGCCGGGAATTGCATACACCTCGCGCCCCTGTTCTGCCGCCAGCCTTGCCGTGATCAGAGAACCACTGGCGACGCTGGCCTCGACCACCAGCACGCCGAGGGACAAACCGCTGATGATCCGGTTACGCCGTGGGAAGTTGCTCGCCGTCGGCCCGGCGTCCAGGGGAAATTCCGAAACCACCGCGCTGCCAGAGGCAATCATCGCGTCAGCTAGCCGTCGATTGCGCTGTGGATAAAAATTTTCCAGCCCAGTGCCGAGCACGCCAACCGTTAACCCACCCACATCGAGCGCGGCCTGATGCGCAGCGGCATCAATGCCCAGCGCCAAACCACTGTTAATGACAAAACCGGCCCCAGCGAGGCTGCGGGAAAACGCTGCCGCCGTGTCCATCCCCGGACGCGAAGCACGGCGACTACCGACCATCGCCAGTTGCGGATTTTCCAGAATCAGTGGATCGCCGGCCACGAACAACAGGGGTGGCGGATCGGGAATCTGCGCCAGCAGCGCCGGGTAATCCGGCTGATCCCACATCAACAAATGATGCTCCGGGCGCTCTAGCCAGCGCATTGCGTGGCTGGCGCCATCGCGTACTTCAGGGCAACGCCGTGCGTCGGCACTCGCCGCCGGCATGCCCAGGGAGCGCCAGGCGCTGGCCGGGGCGCTGATGGCTTTCGAGGCCGAGCCAAAGGCTTCGAGCAATTTGCTAAAACGCTTGGGGCCGATTTCCGGCAAGCGGTGCAGGCGCAGGCGCGCTTCCAGTTCCGCCGGGGAAAGCGGTGTACAGGCAGACATCATCATGGATCATCCTTGACCGTTATAAGCCCCGAACCATTCGGAACAAGCTGTGGATAACTCTGTTGGTAACTTGTGAAGCTTGCTTACGGATTTCGCACCTTGTCGAGCACCGCCAGCGAGCGCGATGCGTTGAGCACGAGGCCGTAGCTGAGTTTGTCGTAGGTGCGGAACACCATCAGCAAACCGGCGCGTTCATCGGGAATCTTCAACGGTTGACCAGTAATGCGATCGCGCACGGTTTCGCCGGTTTTCATCACCACCAGCACGTTGCCTTCGGCCAGACCATCGCGCTTGCCCTTGTTCAAGGTGACCACGTCCATCACGCCGATCTGGGTGACACCACGCGGCACGTCGATGATCACGCCGTTGATCTTGCTGGTCGGTGCGCTGGGCATGAAGGTCGAGTTGATCGAACGCTCTTCGCCGCTGAACAAGCGGTCACCGAGGCGCACTTCCTGGGTGGTGCGTTGCAGGGCGAGGGTGGCGACATCGCCTTCGGTGGCGACGATTTCCCCGCCACCGATGTCATCGGCGTTGATCCCGAGAAACTCCTTGGTCTCGGGATCGGTGTAGACCTTGCCCTGACGGAAGATGCCATAGACCGGTTGATTCGGATCGAAATGGCCGCGGGCGAAAATGCGGTCGCCAGTGCCGCTGAGTACGCGTTCGGCATCGCCGGCGACGATGTACGGTGCCTTGTCGAAGTCCTCGGCCTTGTCGACGATGCGGTTGCTCAGCAAGAAACTGTTGATCGATTTCAGCGGAATGCTCGGAATCGCCTCGGCCACCGGGCTGGTGCGGATCCGTGGCGAGAGCTTGATGGTGCCCCGCGACGCGCCGCGATTGAGCATCAGCTGTGGCTGGCCGTTGACGTAGCTGAGGGTCAGCGTGTCGCCGGGATAGATCAGGTTGGGGTTTTCGATTTGCGGATTGGCCCGCCACAGCTGTGGCCACTGCCAGGGCTCGCGCAGGTATTTGCCGGATATGTCCCAGAGTGTGTCCCCCGAAACCACCGTGTATTGCTGTGGAAAACCTTCCCTGAGTTGCACTTGCCCTTGCGCCACGCCAGCCGAAGCCAACAGCAGCAGGGCGAGTAGTGTTTTCCTCATGCAGTGAATCCCTTTATCATGTGCATTCGCGTGAACCGTCAGAGCCCCCGTGGCTCGCTTGTGCAAAATGCACAAGCTACGCTTCACAACGGTAGCCTGCATCTTCGGACCTGCCAGGCCATCGCCCGACTTTACTCAACGTGTGCAGCAATCAAAGCCTATGGCCATTTTAAACATCCTCGAATTCCCGGACCCGCGTCTGCGCACTATCGCCAAGCCTGTGGCTGTAGTGGACGACGAAGTGCGTCAGTTGGTCGATGACATGTTTGAAACAATGTATGAAGCGCCGGGCATCGGCCTTGCCGCGACCCAGGTCAACGTGCACAAACGTATCGTCGTGATGGACCTTTCCGAAGACCGCACCGAGCCACGGGTGTTCATCAACCCCGAGTTCGAATCGCTGACCGAAGAAATGGAGCAATACCAGGAAGGCTGCCTGTCGGTGCCGGGTTTCTACGAAAACGTCGATCGTCCGCAAAAGGTCAAGATCAAGGCGCTGGACCGCGACGGCAAGCCCTATGAACTGATCGCCGAAGGCCTGCTCGCGGTGTGCATCCAGCACGAATGCGACCACCTTAATGGCAAATTGTTCGTCGATTACCTGTCCACGCTCAAACGCGACCGGATCAAGAAGAAACTGGAAAAGCAGCACCGCCAGAACGCTTGATGCCCCTCTTCAAAGGCTTGCTGCGGCAAGCCTTTTTCTTTTTATGAGACTCCCTTCATGACTGAGCCACTGCGCATCGTTTTTGCCGGCACCCCGGAATTCGCCGCCGAGCACCTCAAGGCCCTGCTGAGCAGCCCTCACGAGATCGTTGCGGTCTACACCCAACCGGATCGTCCGGCCGGTCGCGGGCAAAAACTGATGCCGAGCCCGGTTAAACAGTTAGCGTTGGAAAATAATATCCAGGTGTTGCAGCCGCCGACTTTGCGCAACCCTGAGGCTCAGGCTGAACTAGCCGCGCTGCAACCGGACTTGCTGGTGGTGGTCGCCTACGGCCTGATCCTGCCGCACGTGGTGCTGGATATTCCACGTCTGGGTTGCATCAACAGTCACGCGTCGTTGCTGCCACGCTGGCGCGGTGCGGCGCCAATTCAACGCGCCGTGGAACACGGTGATGCCGAGAGCGGCGTGACCGTGATGCGTATGGAAGCCGGCCTCGACACCGGGCCGATGCTGCTTAAGGTCGTCACCCCGATCACTGGCGAAGACACTGGCGGCAGCCTGCACGACCGTCTCGCCGAGATGGGCCCACCGGCCGTGGTGCAAGCAATTGCCGGTCTGGCCGCCGGCACGCTGGAAGGCGAAGTGCAGAACGATGAACTCGCCACCTACGCGCACAAGCTGAACAAAGACGAAGCACGCATCGACTGGAGTCGCCCGGCGATTGAGCTGGAACGACTGGTGCGCGCCTTCAATCCATGGCCGATCACCCATAGCACCCTCAACGGTGAAGCGCTGAAAGTACTGGCGGCAACCATCGCTGACGGTAAAGGCGCGCCGGGTGAAATTCTCAGCGCCAGCAAGGACGGCCTGGTCGTCGCGTGCGGCGAACAAGCGCTGTGCCTGACCCGCCTGCAATTGCCGGGCGGCAAGGCGCTGAACTTCAGCGATCTGTTCAACAGCCGTCGCGAGAAATTCGCCGTCGGCACCATCCTCGGCGCAGCGGTGGACGCGCAATGAATCCGCGTCTGGCCGCCGCCAAGGCACTCGCCGCCGTGCTCAGCGGCAAAGCCTCGCTGAACAGCTCCCTGCCGACGCAACTGGACAAGGTCGAGGATCGCGATCGCGGTTTCACGCAGGATCTGGCCTTCGGCACCGCGCGCTGGCAGCCACGCCTGTCGGCGCTGGCCGAGAAACTCCTGCAGAAACCGTTCAAGGCTGCCGACGCCGATGTCGAAGCGCTGCTGCTGGTCGGTCTCTACCAATTGCTCTACACCCGCGTGCCGGCCCACGCCGCCATCGGCGAGACCGTCGGTTGCGCCGACAAGCTGAAAAAGCCTTGGGCCAAAGGTTTGCTCAACGCCGTGCTGCGTAACGCCCAGCGCGAAAGCGAAACGATTTTCGCCGAGCTGGAACGTGATCCGGTGGTGCGCACCGCCCACCCGCGCTGGCTGCAAAAATCCCTGAAAGCCTTCTGGCCAGAACAGTGGGAAGCCATCTGCGAAGCGAACAACGCGCATCCGCCGATGATCCTGCGGGTCAATCGCCGACACCACAGCCGCGACGCTTACCTCGGTCTGCTGACTGAAGCGGGAATCGCTGCAACACCGTGCGTGTACAGCCGCGACGGCATCATCCTCGAAGCTGCTGCCGACGTGCGCAGTCTGCCGGGTTTCGCCGAGGGCTGGATCAGCGTGCAGGATGAAGCCGCGCAACTGGCCGCCGACCTGCTCGATCTGGCGCCGGGCCAACGCGTGCTCGACGCCTGCTGCGCCCCCGGCGGCAAGACCTGCCACATCCTCGAAGCCGAACCGGCGCTGGCCGGCGTAGTCGCGGTGGATCTGGAGGCCAAGCGTCTGGTGCGGGTCAAAGAGAACCTTGAGCGCCTCGGTCTGAACGCCGAATTGATCGCCGCCGACGGTCGCGATACCGAGAAGTGGTGGGACGGCAAACCGTTCCAGCGCATCCTGCTCGACGCGCCGTGCTCGGCCACTGGCGTGATTCGTCGTCACCCGGACATCAAGCTGACCCGTCAGCCGGACGACATCGTCGCCCTCGCGCAACTGCAAGGCGAGTTGCTCGACGCCATGTGGAAAACCCTCGAAGTCGGCGGCATCCTGCTGTACGCCACCTGCTCGACGTTGCCAACCGAGAACACCGAAGTCATCGCCGCGTTCCTTGAGCGCACCCCCGGCGCCCGTGAACTGGATCTGGCCACTAGCGCCGGGATCAAACAGCCCCATGGTCGCCAATTGCTGGCCCAGCAGGGTGGGCATGATGGGTTCTACTACGCCAAGCTGATCAAGATCGCTGCCGCGCGCGGCTAAACGGATTCAACGGAGTGACTGGATGAAAATCATCATCCTCGGTGCGGGACAGGTCGGCGGTTCGCTGGCCGAGCATTTGGCCAGTGAAGCCAACGACATCACGGTGGTCGACACCGACGGCGAACGCCTGCGCGACCTCGGCGACCGCCTCGATATTCGTACCGTACAGGGCCGTGGCTCGCTGCCGTCGGTGCTGCGTCAGGCCGGTGCCGACGACGCCGACATGCTGGTGGCGGTAACCAACAGCGACGAGACCAACATGGTCGCCTGCCAGGTCGCCCACACGCTGTTCCACACCCCGACCAAGATCGCCCGGGTGCGCGAAGCGTCCTACCTCAATCGCGAGGAACAGCTCTTCCAGAACGAAGCGATTCCGGTCGACGTGCTGATCAGCCCCGAGCAAGTGGTGACCAACTACATCAAGCGTCTGATCCAGCATCCCGGTGCGTTGCAGGTGATCGACTTCGCTGAAGGTGCGGCGCAACTGGTGGCGGTGCGTGCCTATTACGGCGGGCCGCTGGTGGGTCAGCAACTGCGCCAGTTGCGCGAACACATGCCGAATGTCGAAACCCGCGTGGCAGCGATTTTCCGCCGTGACCGGCCGATCCTGCCGCAGGGCGACACGGTGATCGAGGCCGATGACGAAGTCTTCTTCATCGCTGCCCGTGAGAATATTCGCGCGGTGATGAGCGAAATGCGCCGTCTCGACGAAACCTACAAGCGCATCGTCATTGCGGGCGGCGGGCAGATCGGCGAGCGTCTGGCCGAGGCTATCGAAAGTCGCTATCAGGTGAAGATCATCGAGATGAGCCCGGCGCGCTGCCGCTATCTCTCCGACACCCTCGACAGCACCGTGGTGTTACAGGGCAGCGCGTCCGACCGCGACCTGCTGCTGGAAGAGAACATCGCCGACGCCGACATCTTCCTCGCGCTTACCAACGACGACGAAGCCAACATCATGTCATCGCTGCTGGCGAAACGGCTGGGGGCGAAGAAGGTCATGACGATCATCAACAACCCGGCCTACGTCGACCTGATTCAGGGTGGTGACATCGACATCGCTATCAGCCCGCAACTGGCGACCATCGGCACGTTGCTGGCCCACGTGCGCCGTGGCGATATCGTCAGCGTGCACTCATTGCGGCGCGGTGCAGCGGAAGCCATCGAGGCGATTGCCCACGGGGATGCGAAGTCGAGCAAGGTCATCGGCAAGCCTATCGAAAAGATCGGCCTGCCACCGGGCACCACGATTGGCGCGGTGATCCGCAATGCACAAGTGATCATCGCCCACGACGACACAGTGATCGAAGCGGGCGACCATGTGATTCTGTTCCTTGTGGATAAAAAGCATATTCGCGATGTGGAGAAGCTGTTCCATGTGGGGTTGAGCTTTTTCTGAGGTTGATCATTCCCACGCTCCGCGTGGGAATGCAGCCCGGGACGCTCTGCGTCCCAAGAGCGGACGCAGAGCGTCCATAGAGGCATTCCCACGCAGAGCGTGGGAACGATCACTGAAACGAGGGTGTAAAAGTGCTCGAATCCCTGGAAAAAATGCTCGCCAAGGGTGTGGATAACTCCCTTTTGCGCTTCGGTCTGGGTAAGGGCTATCTGGATCTGGGCGAAAACGCCAAGGCCGCCGAGCATTTCCAGCGCTGTGTCGGTTTCGACCCGAAGTATTCAGCGGCGTGGAAATTGTTGGGCAAGGCGCAGCTGGCGCTGGGCGACGTCGCCGCGGCACGCCAGGCATGGGAACAAGGTCTGGAAGCGGCCCGTGCCCATGGCGACAAGCAGGCCGAGAAGGAAATGACCGTGTTTCTGAAGAAGCTCGATCGTCAGGCGCAGTGATTCAGAGGTAACGAAGACCGATCCCGTCGGCATCCACCGTCACCACTTCCATTCGTACGCTTGGTGCGCCTGTGGGTAAACCCTGCACCTGGCCATAGACCACCGCACCTTTGGGTAACGATGCCAAGATCGGATGCTGCACAAACACCCCGGTAGGCGACAGGTTGCGCGTCTGCCCGAGGCATTCGCCGAAGCTGTCGTGGGTGATCTTGATGCGGAAGGATTTGCGTTGTTCGGACATCTTGTTGCGCCCTTTGATGAACGGTTGTGGATAACCTTACCAGTGAGGTTATCCACAGATCATGCCAATCAGTTCAATACCAGCGCTCTTCGCCCGGTGGACGTTTTTTGAAGCGCTTCATGCTCCACATATACTGGCTCGGATACGCCGCGACATAACGCTCGACGACTTTGCTCATCGCCGCGCAGGATTCGGCAGTATCGGTGCTGTACATGGCTTCGGGCGCCGCTTCGAGGATCACTTTGTAGCCAGAACCGTCGGGCAGGCGCAGCGCATGCAGGAACACGCCAACCGCTTTGCCACCGGCGAGCATGTTCGGTACGAATTTGCTCGTCAGTGCCTGAGTGGCGAAGAACGGCACGAAGATCCCGGCGGATTCGGCCGGTTCCGGGTCAGCGGGGATGCCCACTGCACCACCTTTGCGCACTTCCTTGATGACGCTGAGAATGCCTTCCTTGGTGGAAGCAGCGACCTTGTTGCCCAGTTGCACGCGCTGTTTGCGCAGCAATTCATCCACAGCCTTGAGCTTCGGCGGACGATAGAAAATGATCGGTTTGCACTGGCTGCAATAGAAGTGGTTGAGCACTTCCCAGTTGCCGAGGTGGCTGGTGATGCCGACCACGCCTTTGCCCGAGGCCAAGGCGTCTTTCAGTACGTCGAGGCCTTCGACTTCGCGTACCAGATCGATGGAACGCTGCGCCGGCCAGATCCACGCGCAGGCGCTTTCGGTCAGCGACTTGCCGATGTCTTTCAGGCTCTGCCCGACCAGACGCTCACGTTCGGCCGGATCCATCTGTGGAAAACATTTGGCGAGGTTGATCCGCACCACGTCGCGGGAGCGGTTGGGGGTTTTCCACATGATCCAGCCGATCGCCGAACCGACGGCCTGCACGGCCCGCCATGGCAGGAGGGCAAACAGCCGCAGAGCGCCTACCAGCAAGGCGCCTTTAAACTTTTCCACAGGTCACTCCTGATCTTGTGCGGTGCGCGAGGCGGCCATTCTAACCGCCGATGGCGAGCTGCGCGTAGCGGTCGCAGTCCTGGGTGTGATCCATGACCATGCCCGAGGCCTGCATCAGCGCGTAGCAAATGGTCGGTCCGACGAACGTGAACCCGGCCTTTTTCAGGGCTTTGCTCATCGCCAGCGCTTCGGGGGTGATCGCCGGGACTTCGCTGCGATCCTTGAAATGATTGATGATCGGTTGGTCGTTGACGAACGACCAGAGAAAGGCCACCGGATCCTCCAGCGCCAGCCAGGCCTGGGCATTGCGCCGGGCGGCGTTGAGTTTGAGGCGGTTGCGGATGATTCCCGGATCGAGCATCAATTCGTCGATTTCGGCATCGCTCATCTGCGCGACGCGCTGTACGTCGAAGCCGAACAGCACCTCGCGATAACGCTCGCGTTTGCGCAACACGGTGATCCACGACAACCCGGCCTGGAACCCTTCGAGCAAAAGCAACTCGAACAAACCCTGCGCATCGCGTAGCGGCGTGCCCCACTCCTGGTCGTGATAAGCCATGTACAGCGGATCTTCGGTACACCAAAAGCAGCGTGGCATAAGGCTCCAGGGGGCGTGCGCAGCAATGAATCGGGTATACTCCCGCTCTTTAAATCGCAGCCCAAGAAACAGGTGAATTTCGTGAGCCAGCCTACGCCAGCCGTGCGTACCTTCCAAGACTTGATCCTCGCGCTCCAGCAATACTGGGCCGAGCAAGGTTGTGTGGTACTTCAGCCCTACGATATGGAAGTAGGCGCCGGCACTTTCCACACCGCGACCTTCCTCCGTGCCATCGGCCCGGAAACCTGGAACGCCGCTTACGTGCAGCCAAGCCGCCGTCCGACTGACGGCCGTTACGGCGAAAACCCGAACCGTCTGCAGCACTACTATCAGTTCCAGGTCGTGCTCAAGCCGAACCCGGACAACTTCCAGGAACTGTACCTGGGCTCCCTCAAGCATGTCGGTCTGGACCCACTGGTTCACGACATCCGCTTCGTCGAAGACAACTGGGAATCGCCGACCCTCGGCGCCTGGGGTCTGGGCTGGGAAGTCTGGCTGAACGGTATGGAAGTGACTCAGTTCACTTACTTCCAGCAGGCGGGCGGCATCGAGTGCTACCCGGTGACCGGCGAGATCACATACGGTCTCGAGCGTCTGGCCATGTACCTGCAAGGCGTGGATTCGGTCTACGACCTGGTCTGGGCTGACGGCCCGATGGGCAAAGTCACCTACGGCGACGTGTTCCACCAGAACGAAGTGGAGCAGTCCACTTACAACTTCGAACACGCCAACGTCGACAAACTGTTCGAACTGTTCGACTTCTATGAAGGCGAAGCCAAGCGCCTGATCGAACTCGACCAGCCGCTGCCGTTGCCGAGCTACGAAATGGTGTTGAAGGCCTCGCACACCTTCAACCTGCTGGATGCGCGCCGGGCGATCTCGGTGACCGCGCGTCAGCAATACATTCTGCGCGTACGCACCCTGGCGCGTTCCGTTGCGCAAGCCTACCTGCTGGCGCGCGCCAAGCTGGGCTTCCCGATGGCGACCCCGGACCTGCGTGACGAAGTACTGGCCAAGCTGGAGGCTGCACAATGAGTGCGCAAGATTTTCTGGTTGAACTGGGCACCGAAGAACTGCCACCGAAAGCCCTGAACACCTTGGCTGAGGCGTTCCTCGCCGGTATCGACAAGGGCCTGCAAGCCGCTGGCCTGAGCTACGAGACTAAAACCGTCTACGCCGCGCCGCGTCGTCTGGCTGTGCTGATCACCGCGCTGGCCACCCAGCAACCGGATCGCAGCATCAACCTCGACGGCCCGCCACGTCAGGCCGCGTTCGACGCTGAAGGTAATCCAACGCAAGCAGCACTGGGTTTCGCCAAGAAGTGCGGCGTCGATCTGAGCGAAATCGACCAGAGCGGCCCGAAACTGCGTTACAGCCAGAGCATCGCCGGCAAGCCGACCGCGAGCCTGCTGCCAACCATCGTCGAAGATTCGCTGAACGACCTGCCGATCCCGAAACGCATGCGTTGGGGGGCGCGCAAGGAAGAGTTCGTGCGTCCGACCCAATGGCTGGTAATGCTGCTCGGTGACCAGGTCATCGATTGCACCATCCTCGCGCAGAAGGCTGGCCGTGACTCCCGTGGTCACCGTTTCCATCACCCGGAAAGCGTGCGCATCGGTTCGCCATCGAGCTACCTCGCCGACCTGCGTGCCGCTTACGTACTCGCCGATGCCAATGAGCGTCGCGAAATCATCAGCAAGCGTACCGAAGAGCTGGCCACCCGTCAGGAAGGCACGGCAATCGTTCCGCCGGCACTGCTCGACGAAGTGACCGCGCTGGTTGAATGGCCGGTGCCGCTGGTGTGCTCGTTCGAGGAACGTTTCCTCGACGTGCCGCAAGAAGCGCTGATCACCACCATGCAGGACAACCAGAAGTACTTCTGCCTGCTGGATGCCGACGGCAAGTTGCTGCCACGTTTCATCACTGTGGCCAACATCGAAAGCAAAGACCCGCAGCAGATCATCGCCGGTAACGAAAAAGTGGTTCGCCCACGCCTGACCGACGCCGAGTTTTTCTTCAAGCAAGACAAGAAGCAGAAGCTCGAAGCTTTCAACGATCGCCTGAAAAACGTGGTGTTCCAGGAAAAACTCGGCAGCGTCTACGACAAGGCCGAACGCGTATCGAAACTGGCTGCGTACATCGCCGCACGCATTGGCGGCAACGCCTCGTGGGCTGCCCGTGCAGGCCTGCTGTCGAAGTGCGACCTGGCCACCGAAATGGTCGGCGAGTTCCCGGAGATGCAAGGTGTCGCCGGTTATTACTACGCCCTCAATGATGGCGAGCCGGAAGATGTCGCGCTGGCGCTGAACGAGCAGTACATGCCACGCGGTGCCGGTGCAGAACTGCCAGCGACCCTGACCGGTGCAGCCGTTGCCATCGCTGACAAGCTCGACACCCTGGTCGGTATCTTCGGTATCGGCATGCTGCCAACCGGCAGCAAAGACCCGTATGCCCTGCGCCGTGCGGCACTTGGCGTGCTGCGTATCCTGATCGAGAAGAAGCTCGATCTGGACCTGAACGACGCCGTGGCTTTCGCCGTGAATGCGTTCGGTGCCAAGGTCAAGGCTGCCGGCCTCAACGAGTCCGTGCTGGAATTCATCTTCGACCGCCTGCGTGCGCGTTACGAAGACGAAGGCGTTGACGTGGCCACCTACCTGTCGGTTCGTGCCCTGAAGCCGGGTTCTGCGCTGGACTTCGATCAACGTGTACAAGCGGTGCAAGCCTTCCGCAAATTGCCGGAAGCGGCAGCGTTGGCAGCGGTAAACAAGCGTGTATCGAACCTGTTGAGCAAAGTCGAAGGTTCGGTGCCGACCGAGGTGCAAGCCAAGTACTTCGACAACGCCAACGAGTTCTCGCTGTACTCGGCGATCCAGCAAGCGGATCAGGCTGTACAGCCGATGGCGGCAGCGCGTCAGTACAACGAATCGCTGGCCCGCCTGGCGGCATTGCGTGAGCCGGTGGATGCGTTCTTCGACGCGGTGATGGTCAATGCCGACGACGCCAATGTGCGGGCCAACCGTTACGCGCTGCTGGCGCGTCTGCGTGGCCTGTTCCTCGGTGTTGCCGACATCTCGCTGCTGGGTTGAGGGATTGCTGTTGAAACTGCTGATTCTCGATCGGGACGGAGTGATCAATTACGACTCCGACGCTTACATCAAGTCAGTGGCGGAGTGGATTCCGTTGCCCGGCTCGATCGAAGCGATTGCGCAGTTGAGCAAGGCCGGCTGGACGGTGGCGGTCGCCACCAACCAGTCGGGCATTGCTCGCGGCTATTACGACCTCGCCACCCTCGATGCCATGCACACGCGCTTGCGCGAGCTGGTGGCGGAACAGGGCGGTGAGGTCGGGCTGATCGTGTATTGCCCGCATGGGCCGGACGAAGGCTGCGATTGCCGCAAGCCGAAACCGGGGATGTTGAAAACCATCGCGGCGCATTACCACGTCACGCTTGCCAATGTCTGGTTCGTCGGCGACAGCCTTGGTGACCTGGAGGCCGCCAAAGCCGTCGACTCACAGCCAGTTTTGGTAAAGACCGGAAAAGGCGAAAAGACTCAGGGCAAAACCCTGCCGGTTGGCACTCTGATTTTTGACGATCTGGCGGCGATTGCCGCAGAACTTATCCACAACTAGAGTACTTCTGAAATTCCTGACCAGGGATTGATCGGGAGTGCGCTTGAACACTCGGGCATTGCCCCGTAACGGTAAACGTCACTATGTCGATACTGCGGGCCATCAGAATTTTTCTCTTTTACCTGCTGCTGGGCACCACCTCCCTGCTGTGGTGCAGCTTGAGTTTTTTTATCGCGCCGTTTCTGCCGTTCAAGGCGCGATATCGGTTTATCAACGTGTACTGGTGCCGTTGCGCCTTGTGGTTGACCAAGGTGTTTCTCGGTATCCGTTACGAAATCAAAGGTGCGCAAAACGTACCTGACCGGCCCTGCGTGATTCAGTCGAACCACCAGAGCACCTGGGAGACATTCTTTCTCTCCGCTTATTTCTCGCCGTTGAGCCAAGTGCTCAAACGCGAACTGCTGTACGTGCCGTTCTTCGGCTGGGCCATGGCCATGCTGCGACCGATCGCGATTGACCGCGACAACCCGAAGGCTGCGTTGAAACAAGTCGCGGCCAAAGGTGATGAGCTGCTCAAGGACAATGTCTGGGTGCTGATCTTTCCGGAAGGCACACGCGTTCCTTTCGGCACTGTCGGCAAGTTCTCCCGCAGTGGCAGCGCTTTGGCGGTAAATGCGGCGCTTCCGGTACTGCCGATTGCACACAATGCTGGCAAGTTCTGGCCGAAAGTCGGCTGGGGCAAGAAGTCTGGAGTGATCACCGTGGTGATCGGTGAACCGATGTATGCCGAAGGCACTGGCCCGCGCGCCATCGCCGAGTTGAACGACCGCGTGCAAGCCTGGAACGAGAAGACTCAGCGTGAAATGGGCTCGCTGCCACCGTCCCCGCAGGCACCCGTTGCAGATGAACAAGTGCCGGCCTGACATTTTGTGGATAACCTGTGTACGGTTTTGTTGAAAATGCCTGAATTTTTATCTTAAGTGATTGATCTGCTTATATATTTCTCAAGCTCATAAAACCTTGTAAAACGTGCATAAGTTTTTTTCGGATGTAAAAAAACCGGCTGATATAGCCGGTTTTTTTGTGCCTGTTCACTCGGGGATCAGCGGTATTTCAAGCAGGAACGTGGTGCCGTGATCGACCACGCTGCGGCATTCGATAATGCCGCCATGGTGATCCACCACCGCTTTGACCATCGACAGGCCCAGCCCCACGCCATCGATGCCTTGGGCAGAGGAAAAGCGCCGGTACTGGGTGAACAGATCAGGCAGTTCTTCGGCAGCGATGCCTTTACCCTGATCGGTCAGCTCACAGCACAGCCATTCTTCGCCGCAGCTGACACGCAGCTCTATCGTGGTGTCAGCCGGGCTGTACTTGATCGCGTTTTCCAGCAGATTGAATAGAGCGCGGGTCAGTAGGCCTTGGTCAGCACTGATCAGGCACTCCTGGGATGGCTCGTCCATGTCATGCAGCAGTTCGATGCGTTTTTGCTGGGCAATGGGCAACGCCTGATCCATCACGTCCAGCACCAACATCGCGAACAGCGTCGGCTGAAAGTGGTAAGCCTCGGATTCGGCCCGCGCCAGCAGAACAAACCCATCGGTCAGATCCAGCGCGCGGCGCACCTGCCGTTCAATCTGATCGAACAATGGTCCATCAGCCCCCTCTTGGTGACGATGGACGTCGAGCAGGGCGAGGATCGCTGAATGCGGAGCGCGCAAGTCGTGGGAAAGAAAGCGCAGTAACACGCTACGTTGCTCCTCGGCCGCACGTTCAGCGCTGAGGTCGGTCAGGCTCAACAGCCAGCCAATCGGCGTGTCGCCGTCAACCGGCAGCAGCGCAGCACGTTCCAGACGCAAACTGCGCTCCTTATCATCGCGAAACTCCAATAGAGGCAGGGCGGACAATGGCGGGCGCTGGTCTGTGGATAATTCCGGATAGCCGATACGGGCGAGCTGACCCAGCACATCGTCGCCCACCAGAGGGTCATCGAACAGCGCGCGAGCCTTGCGGTTACCCAGCAGGATCTGGCCCTTGGGATCACTGATCAGCGTAGCGACAGGCAGGTACTCCAGACCATCGGCGATGAAACGCCGGGTATCGCGGGTTCGGCTCATGGCCTGCTCAAGCGCCATGATCTGGCCCTGCAAACGATCAGCGCCGGTGAATTGCGAGCGACGGCGTTCGGGGAACACCTTCGGTTCGCTGTCGAGCCGCGCCAGTTCCCAACCGAAATAGGTCAGCACCACGCTCAGGCGCCGCCAGTTCCAGATCAGATAACCGAACAACATGCCCAACACCGCCGGTGTTGGCGACCACCAACGGCGCATCTCAGCTAAGCCGGCACTGGCGAGCAGCGCGCAGGCCATGCCGATCAACGTAATCCACAGCGCCCATCGCGGACGCCAGAGCAGCAGCCCGAGAATGCCAGCCACCATGACAACCGATAACAATGCGCCTGATGGCGGAGTTGCATCGTGCAAGTTGATTTGCGCGCGATAAGACAGCAGTGCAGTCAGCGGCAACAGCACTAGACTTATCCACAACCACTCGCGCACCAACTGACGAAACAGGCGCTGCACCTGACTCGGTTCTCGGCTTTCCCGCCGACGATCATGGTTCATGAGGAAAAAGGGCAGGGCAGTGTGAATGGTTTCATAGGCCACAGGTCTGAGACGTAGACCGAAGAATCATAGCGGACGTCGACCAATGGCGGGCTGCTTACTTTCAAGGCGATGATCAAGCGACTATGGTTGACGCCCAACTGCCCAAGCAACAAGGAATCATCGCGAATGCGCGTTGCGATACTGGACGACGAACCCGCCGAACTGCGCCGGGTCGAGCAAACCCTGCAGCAAATGGCCGATGCCGGCGAGCAGCCGTGGTCACTGCACAGCTTCGAACGCGGTGAGGACCTGCTGCGGCAATTGCGTCGGGAAACCTTCGACCTGCTGATCCTCGACTGGCAACTGCCCGACCTCACCGGCCTGGCCCTGCTGCGCTGGACTCGCGAGCATATGGAAGCGCCACCCGCGGCGATCATGCTGACCAGTCGCGATGGGGAGAGTGACATCGTGCAGGCGTTGAATGCGGGGGCTGATGATTATGTGAGCAAACCGTTTCGGCCAAACGAACTGAAAGCGCGAGTCACCGCCGTGCTGCGTCGGCACAGCCAGCAACGTGCGGCGGCGACGGAAGTGCTGAGCTTCAACGACTTGACCTTCGACGACGCCGAACTGACCGTCACTCGCGAAGGCAAGCCGATTGTCATGACTGAACGCGAGTATCGACTGGCGCGGTGTCTGTTCAGCAATCTCGGCCGACCGTTGTCGCGGGATTATCTGTATGAGCGGTTTTGGCCACACGAGGAAATCGCGTCGTCACGACCGCTGGATACGCATATCTATCGTCTGCGCAACAAGCTGGGGCTGACGGCGGATCGGGGTTGGCAGTTGCTGACGATTTATGGGTATGGGTATCGGTTGGAGAGTGTTTCTGCAGCCTCCGAGTAAAGATCAAAAGATCGCAGCCTTCGGCAGCTCCTACACCGATTTCTGTAGGAGCTGCCGCAG
>NZ_RWIM01000137.1 GCF_009764645.1 Pseudomonas sp. PB106 | reverse complement strand
TCGGCAAAACCACCGGCACCGTGACCACTATTGCGCCGAACGATGCGCTGACCGGTCATGCCCCGATTACCAATGCGATCACCGGCGTTTCTGGTGGCAACTACGAAAATCTGGTCGCCGACAAAACTCCGGTTTCGACCACAGTCACCGATACCGTCGACACCACCAACCTGTCGCTGTCCGCGACCGGTTCTGTGGCCGAGGGTGGTTCGATCATTTACACCGCGACACTGACCAACGCTGCTGGCTCGCCAGTCACCGTGACCCTGAGCAACGGCTCGGTAATCACCATCAAGGCTGGCGAAACTTCCGGCACTGTGACCGTCGCTGCACCCGCTGACGACGTCTACAAAGATGCCGGCAACGTCCAGGCAACGATCAAAACCGCCACCGGCGGCAGCTTCGAAAACCTCGTCACCAGCACCACGCCAGCCGTGACCAGCGTCACCGACACCATCGATACCACCACCGTCAAACTGACCGCTACCGAATCGGCAGCGGAAGGTGGCACCGTCACCTACACCGCCTCCGTTGGTGCGCCAGTGACCGGTTCGCCGGTTGTGGTGACCTTGGCCAACGGCCAAAGCATCACCATCGAAGTCGGCAAAACGACCGGCACCGCGACCACTATTGCGCCGAACGATGCGCTGACCGGTCATGCCCCGATTACCAATGCAATCACAGGTGTCACGGGTGGTAACTATGAAAATCTCGTTGCCGACAAAACCCCGGTTTCGACCAATGTCACTGACACTGTCGACACCACTAACCTGTCGCTGAGCGCGACCGGCTCTGTGGCTGAAGGTGGCTCGATTGTCTACACCGCCACTCTGACCAACGCCGCTGGCTCGCCAGTGACCGTGACCCTGAGCAACGGCTCGGTAATCACCATCAAGGCTGGCGAAACTTCCGGCTCTGTGACCGTCGCCGCACCAGCGGACGACGTCTACAAAGACGCCGGCAACGTCCAGGCGACGATCAAAACCGCCACCGGCGGCAGCTTCGAGAATCTGGTGACCAGCACCGCACCCGCCGTGACCAGCGTCACCGACACCATCGACACCACCACCGTAAAACTGACTGCAACCGAGTCGGCAGCGGAAGGTGGAACCGTCACCTACACCGCCTCCGTTGGTGCGCCAGTGACCGGTTCGCCGGTCGTGGTGACCTTGGCCAACGGCCAAAGCATCACCATCGAAGTCGGCAAAACCACCGGCACCGTGACCACTATTGCGCCGAACGATGCGCTGACCGGTCATGCCCCGATTACCAATGCGATCACCGGCG
>NZ_RWIM01000136.1 GCF_009764645.1 Pseudomonas sp. PB106 | reverse complement strand
AGTGAGCCTGCTCGCGATAGCGGTGTGTCAGCCAACATTAATTTAACTGACACACTGCCATCGCGAGCAGGCTCACTCCTACAAGGGGGCTGCAGTGACTGGGAGATTAACTCGCTGGCAAACAGTTCCAGGCGCTCACGGGTGTCGCCGGCGGTGCGCCAGGATTCGTCGCTTTGTGATTGCAGCGCTTCGGGGCGTGGGCCTGTCCATGGCTCAGCCAACGCACAATCGAGTGGATCGAAGCCGAGTTCGAACGCTTTGGCGAGTGCACGCAATAAACTCGATTGCGCACCTTTGCCATCGCCACGCGGAATCCGCAGCAGCGCCAGCAAGGTATCAATGCGCAGTCGCCCAGTCGGCGACTCGCCAAAAATGTGCAGGCCATCGCGAATCTGCGATTCCTTCAGATCGCACAAATAGGTGTCCAGACGCGGCAGCCAGATTGCTGCATCGGCGTCGCTGTCCAGTGCTGCGTCGAGTTGCAGCTCACGGTCGATCTGCGTGTCACGTACCAGTTGCAGAATGTCGCGCTGCAGTTCACGGGCGCGACGCGGGTCGAGCAGTTGCGCCTCGTAATATTCGTCGGCCAACAGCTCCAGATTGCGCAGCGGGCCATAGGTTTCGGCGCGGGTCAGCGGCGGCATCAAGTGATCGATGATCACGGCTTGCGTGCGTCGTTTGGCCTGAGCGCCCTCGCCCGGATCGTTGACGATAAACGGGTAGATATTCGGCAACGGCCCAAGCAGCGCATCCGGCCAGCAATGTTCCGAAAGGCCGACGCCCTTGCCCGGCAGCCATTCGAGGTTGCCGTGCTTGCCGACGTGGATCACACCGTGCGCGCCGTAGGTGTTGCGCAACCAGAAATAGAACGCCAGATAAGCGTGCGGCGGCACCAGATCCGGGTCGTGATACACCGCGCTTGGATCAACCTGATAACCGCGTGCCGGTTGAATGCCGACGAAGGTCAGGCCGAAGCGAATGCCGGCGATCATCATCCGACCGTCGCGACACATCGGATCGTTTTGCGGCGCGCCCCAGCGCTCGACAACAGCGGCGCGATTGGCTTCCGGCAGCGCGTTGAACATCGCCAGATAAGCGTCCATCGCCAGGCTTTGCTGGCATGGGCGCAGGTCTATCGTGTCGAGATCATTGCTGACGCCACCGAGCAATTGCTGGATCAACTCGGTGCCGCTGCCCGGCAATTCTGCCGTGACCGGATAGCCTTCAGCCTGTAGCGCACGAAGGATATTCAGCGCTGCTGCCGGCGTGTCGAGGCCGACACCGTTGCCGATGCGACCGTCTCGGGTCGGGTAGTTGGCGAGGATCAGCGCAATGCGTTTTTCGCCGTTCGGCACCCGCGCCAGATCGATCCAGCGCCGCGCCAGTTCGGCAACAAAATCCATACGCTCGGGTTGCGCGCGGTAGCAGACCACATCGGACTGACTGCGCTCACTGCGCCAGGCCAGATCCTTGAAACTGATCGGCCGGCTGATAATGCGCCCGTCGAGTTCCGGCAAGGCAATGTGCATCGCCAGATCACGCGGGCCAAGGCCTTGCTCACTGTCACGCCAGCCGGGCTCGTTGTCTTGAGCGCAGATCGCCTGAATCACCGGAATATTGCGGCGAAACGGCCGCAGATGCGGCGCTTCAGGGCTGGACTGGGCGAAACCGGTGGTATTGAGGATGACCCCCGCCTCGACTTCATCCAGCCAATCCTCGACCACCGCCAGGCAGCCCGGTTCTTTCAAACTGGCCATGGCGATGGGCAAGGGGTTGAGCCCCGCCGCCTGCAGACGCTGACAGAAAACGTCGATAAACGCGGTGTTCGCCGCTTGCAGATGCGAGCGGTAAAACAACACCGCCGTGACCGGGTTTTCCGGCAGCCATTCGGCTTGCCAGTCGCCCAGTGCGGCGGTGGGTTTGTGCGGGTGGTAAATCGCCGTACGCGGCAGGGGTTGCGGTTCGCCCCACGGATAATCGCGGTCGAGCCAACGGCTGGCCATGCAACGGAAGAAATCCAGCGCATTGCCCATGCCGCCCTGACGCAGGAACTGCCAGAGCCGGTCGCGATCTTCGGCGTTGACGGTGCTCAAATCGCTGAGCTCCGGATCGGGACGATCATCGCCCGGCACCAGAATCACCTGAACGCCGCGCTCGGCCAACTCGACCAGACGCTCGACGCCATACCGCCAATAGGCGATGCCGCCGTGCAACGAGATCAGAATCACCTTGGCGTGGCGCAGCACTTCATCGACGTACAAATCCACCGACGCGTGATTCTGCACCTGCATCGGATTGGCCAAGCGCAGGCTCGGGTAATCCTCCGGCAACTGCTGCGCCGCTTCGGCGAGCAGCGCGAGGCTGGAGTCGCCGCTGCACAGGATCACCAGCTCGGCGGGCGTTTGGCCAAGGTCGGCGATGTTGTCATCCGAGACGAAACCGCCGGGCTGAGTCCTGAGCAGGTGCATGGCTTAAACGCTGAGTGCGGCGCGCAGTTGCGCTTCGAGTTGTGCGGCGTCGAGCTCCTGACCGATCAACACCAGACGCGTCACGCGCGGTTCATCGGTGCCCCACTGGCGGTCGAAATGCTTGTCGAAACGCGTGCCCACACCCTGGATCAGCAGGCGCATTGGTTTGTTTGGAATGGCAGCGAAACCTTTGACACGGAGGATGCCGTGCTTGACTACCAATTGCGTCAGCGCGTCGAGCAGCAGGCTTTCGTCGGCTTGCGGCAGTTCGATGGAGATCGAATCGAAGGCGTCATGATCGTGGTCATCGTGGTCGTCATCGCCTTCACCGTGATGATGATCATGATGGCTGTGGCGGCTGTCGATGTGTTCTTCGGAACCGGCACCGAGGCCGATCAGCACGTCCAGCGGCAAACGACCGTTGCTGGCTTCGATGATTTTCACCGCTGGCGGCAGCTCTTCGGCGACTTCAGCGCGAACGCGAGCGAGATCTTCCGGGCTGGTCTGGTCGGCCTTGTTGAGAATCACCAGATCGGCGCTGGCCAGTTGATCGGCGAACAGTTCGTGCAGCGGCGATTCGTGGTCAAGGTTCGGGTCGAGTTTGCGCTGGGCGTCAACCTGATCCGGGAACGCTGCGAAGGTGCCGGCAGCGACGGCCGGGCTGTCGACCACGGTGATTACCGCATCAACCGTGCAGGCGCTACGGATTTCCGGCCACTGGAAGGCTTGCACCAGCGGTTTCGGCAGGGCCAGGCCCGAGGTTTCGATGAGGATGTGATCGAGGTCACCGCGACGAGCAACCAGTTCGCGCATCACCGGGAAGAATTCTTCCTGAACGGTGCAGCACAGGCAGCCGTTGGCCAGTTCGTAAACGCGGCCGGTGGCTTCTTCTTCGGTGCAACCGATGGTGCATTGCTTGAGGATTTCACCGTCGATGCCCAACTCGCCAAACTCATTGACGATCACCGCGATGCGACGGCCTTGGGCGTTGTCGAGCATGTGGCGCAGCAGCGTGGTTTTGCCCGAGCCGAGGAAGCCGGTGACGATGGTGACGGGGAGTTTGGCCAGTGTTTTCATCGGTATGCCCTTTGGCAAGCGGCGGGCATACGGGACGAGAACCGGCAACGCGCGTGCGCGCCGGAAGCGTTCGCCACCGGATCACCCCGCCCGGTTGTAGTGAGAATCTGTGACGAGGCAGGTCTCCTGGCTGACGGTGTTCAGGCATGCGCCTGGCGTTTGCTGCGCCTTCCCGCTGGCTCATCGATTGAGCTGGCAGTGGCGTGGCAGCGAACAGCACCGTTCACAGTTGCGGGGGCAGCCGCGGCATTGACCGCGTTCCCTTCTTAGCTTCGGTGTGGGCCGAAGAACCTCGAAGGCGCAAGGCTACGCATGGCTTGCTTATGGGTCAATGTTTGGATTGGGGGCATATCCGTTGCTGCGGGTGCTGCCGCTGGCGGTTTCGCTCTTACAGCGAGTCACCTTTTCCAGACGCCGAAAAGGTAACCCAAAAGGCTTGGCCCCGGCGTACGGCACTTCGCTGAGGCTCAGTGTTCCCTCACTACGGTGTCCATCCGGGGGCATCGCCTACGGTTTGCTTCGCTGCACCTCCTCTCGATGTGTGCGGCTTCGCCGCACGGCGCTGCGCGCCTACCCCCGGATGGACACCTCCGCTCGGCCTGCCGAAGGGGCAAAAAATCAAAAGCCACATCAAAAGCCACATCAAAAGCCAAAGCAGATCAAAAGATCGCAGCCTTCGGCAGCTCCTACATGTGAACGCATCGGAAAATAAGTGCGCTGTCAGGACGCCTTCCGAGCAAGCTCTGCTCCTACGAAGATCAAAAGCCGAGCACCCTGGGCTCCTCACCACTCAATAGGCCGAGTACCAGCTCGCCTGCTCTTGATCTTGATCTAGGAGCCCGTCGGAAGGCTGAGTGGAGGGATTGATCCGGGCGTGGGAGCGCAGCGACCGTTTGGCGCAGCCAAACACAGCGAGAGGAGGTGCAGCGAAGCAAACCGTAGGCGCTGCGCCCGGATCGATCCTGCAGCGAAGGAACCCGAGCCTTAGCGAGGGCCGAACGTCAGGGCAAAGCCTTTTCGGTTACCTTTTCGCTGGGCCGGCACTCCGGCGTTTGGAAAAGGTGACTCGCCGTAAGGGCGAAACCCTAAGCCGCCGTTACCGCAGCAACGGATATGCCCCCCATCCAATTGACTCAAATCCCCCCCTCATGCTCTCCTACACAACTTGTTACGGGTGCCCTTCACAGGGTGAAACGGGAAACCGGTGAATCATGTGCTTTACTCAAGCCCATGTCAGTCCGGTGCTGCCCCCGCAACGGTAAGCGAGCGAAGCGTCAAAACCACTGTGCCAGTACGGCATGGGAAGGTGACGCTTGCAGGTCGGCCTGACGCCAACCCCTCGTGAGCCCGGAGACTGGCCCGCAACACACAGCGCGCATTGTGCGTCGTTGAACATAACAAACCCGCGGTGGGCGGGCGCTGTTTGAACCCCTGCGTGCTCGACCCGCAGGGGTTTTATGCGCTCTATATCACCCGCTGACATTCCAGAGGGAAGCGCCATGTCGACCATCAGCAGCACCGGCAGCAACACGGACAAAATCGCCAGCACCGCCACGCTGAGCCAACGCCTGACCGCCGCGATCTTCGCGTCGATTCTGGGCGCCAGCCTGGTCTACTTCGCCGGTTTCTCGCACATCGAAGCGGTGCACAACGCCGCCCACGATACCCGCCACAGCGCCGCGTTCCCGTGCCACTGAGACCTGTCGACATGATCAAGCGTATTGCGCAAACCGCAGGGTTCACCGGTCTGCTGGCCGCCCTGCTCCTCACTCTGCTGCAGAGTTTCTGGGTCTCGCCGCTGATTCTTCAAGCGGAAACTTTCGAGAAAGCCGAACCCGTCGCCGTTCATGAACACGCCGAAGGCGCCATGGCTGGCCACACTCACGATGCCGAAGCCTGGGAGCCGGAAGACGGTTGGCAGCGTGTGGTTTCGACCACCGGCGGCAATCTTGTTGTGGCCGTGGGCTTCGCCCTGATGCTCGCCGGCCTCTACACCCTGCGCGCACCGACCAAAACCTCGCAAGGCCTGCTCTGGGGCTTGGCCGGTTACGCGACGTTCGTTCTGGCACCGACCATGGGCCTGCCGCCGGAACTGCCGGGCACTGCTGCCGCCGACCTGGCATCGCGCCAGATGTGGTGGATCGGCACCGCGGCTTCGACCGCTGTCGGCCTGTCGTTGATCGCGTTCAGCCGTCACTGGCTGATGAAAGTCCTCGGTGTTGCCATCCTTGCCGTGCCGCACGTGATTGGCGCGCCGCAACCGGATGTACATTCGATGCTCGCGCCGGAAGCTTTGGAAGCTCAATTCAAAATCGCTTCGCAGTTGACCAACGTGGCGTTCTGGCTGGCCTTGGGCCTGATCAGCGCCTGGTTGTTCCGCCGCAAAAGCGATGATCAATACCACGCATGATTCATGACAGCGCAGCGCCGGCTTTCGTCGTCGGCCTGGGCTGCCAGCGCGGCTGCCCGGCCAGTACGTTGCGTGCGCTGCTCGATCAAGCGTTACAGGCCCACCGTATCGAACTCCAGACCGTCAAGGCATTGGCCAGCATCGACCTGAAACGCGACGAGCCTGGACTGCAGGAACTTGCGGCGCAATTGGCCCTGCCCTTGCTGTACTTCAGCAGCGAAGAACTGGCCAATTATCAGCAAAGGCTCAGCCATCATTCACAGATCGCCTTCGAGCGAACCGGCTGCTATGGCGTTGCCGAAAGTGCCGCGCTGGCGCTGGCTGAACAGTTGATCCAAGCCCCGGCAAAACTGCTGATTTCCCGGCAGAAGTACGCTCAGGCAACGTTGGCATTGGCCGGCGCAGCATAAAATCCCGATAATCCTCGCCGTTGATCATGAGCAATCTTCATCTGAAAGGATTGCCGTGCCGCTTTTTCAAAGGATTCAATGATGACCGTCTACTTCATCGGCGCCGGCCCCGGCGACCCGGAATTGATCACTGTCAAAGGCCAGCGGCTGATCCGCAGTTGCCCGGTGATTATCTATGCAGGCTCGCTGGTGCCTGCGGCGGTGCTCGAAGGCCATCACGCCGACACCGTGGTCAACAGTGCCGAATTGCACTTGGAACAGATCATCGACCTGATCAAAACCGCTCATGCCAAGGGTCAGGATGTGGCACGGGTGCATTCCGGAGATCCGAGTTTGTATGGCGCGATTGGTGAGCAAATCCGCTATTTGCGGGAACTGGGAATCCCGTTCGAAATCATTCCTGGCGTGACGGCTACGGCGGCGTGTGCAGCGTTGCTGGGAGCAGAGTTAACCTTGCCGGACGTATCGCAAAGCGTGATTCTGACCCGCTACGCCGATAAGACCGCGATGCCAGCGGGTGAAGAACTCGGCAGTCTGGCGCAGCATGGCGCGACCATGGCGATCCATCTGGGGGTCAATCATCTGCAGAAAATCCTCGCTGAACTAGTGCCGCATTACGGCGAGGATTGCCCGATTGCGGTGATTCATCGGGCGACATGGCCGGATCAGGATTGGGTGGTGGGGACGCTCGCGAATATTGCCGCGAAGGTAGAGGCCAAAGGCTTTCGGCGGACCGCGCTGATTCTGGTCGGGCGGGTGTTGGGCAGTGAGGTGTTCAGCGAGTCATCGTTGTATCGTGCGGGGCATGCACACCTTTACAGGCCCTGAAAGCAAAAGATCGCAGCCTTCGGCAGCTCCTACAGGGAAATACATTCCAATGTAGGAGCTGCCGAA